>PFXG01000041.1 GCA_002791545.1 Zetaproteobacteria bacterium CG_4_9_14_3_um_filter_49_83 | reverse complement strand
GCGAATGATAGTGAGGGCCCAAAGAATGTCCAGACATGCTGGTTTACATCTTTAGAATCTAAGGGTTGAACCTAAGGGCAAATTTGCCGTGACCTGGGCTGCCTATCAGTTGATTGAGACCTATCCGGCTTCTGCGATGACACCGGGGACCAGAGGCATCGAGCAGCCACTGTTCGACTCCGTGATTGTGGTGACCGACCGTCGTCTGCTCGACAAACAGCTCAGGGAGAACATCAGGGAGTTCTCCGAGGTCAAAAACATCACAGCCCCTGCATTCACCTCAAGCGACCTGAAAAGTAGCCTGGAGCAGGGCAAGAAAATCATTATCACCACGATCCAGAAATTTCCCTTCATCATCGACGGCATTGCCGATCTGAGCGACAAACGGTTTGCCGTGATTATCGACGAGGCACACAGCTCCCAGAGTGGTTTGGCCCATGGCAAGATGAATGAGGCGATGGGCAAGCAGGCCACAGGTGACGGCAACGGGGATGCCGATGTGGACGATGTGCAGGATAAAATTATTCTGGCAATGCAGGCCCGCAAGATGCGGGGCAATGCCTCATACTTCGCCTTTACGGCTACACCGAAGAACACGACGCTGGAGAAATTTGGGGTGAAGCAAGACGATGGCAGTTACCATCCCTTCCATCTCTATTCGATGAAGCAGGCTATTGAGGAGGGCTTCATCCTCGATGTGCTGGCCAACTACACGACCTACAAGAGTTACTACGAAATCCAGAAGTCGATTGCCGAGAACCCGCTGTTCGACAGTGTGAAGGCACAGAAGAAGCTCAGGGCCTATGTGGAGCGGAGTCAGCAAACCATCGACGTGAAGACTGAGATTATCCTCGACCACTTCATTCCACAGGTGGTCAATGCCAAGAAGCTTAAAGGAAAGGCCAAGGGTATGGTCATCACCCAGAATATCGAGACGGCTATCCGCTACTATAAGGCGATATGCCGAGTGCTGGAGGCGAAGGGCAACCCGTTCAAGGTGGCGATTGCATTCTCCGGAGCCAAGGTGGTTGATGGTATCGAGTACAGCGAAGCGGGAATGAACGGATTTCCGGAGAGCGACACCCGCGATTATTTCGACGTGAACTTCAAGCGAAAAGATCAATCTGATGTGATTCCAAAGCATGTGAATCAGGACGAATATCGATTGCTGGTGGTGGCGAACAAGTATCTGACCGGCTTCGACCAGCCCAAGCTGACGGCTATGTATGTGGACAAGAAATTGCAGGGTGTGCTGGCTGTGCAGGCGCTTTCACGCCTGAACCGTGCGGCACCGAAATGGGGCAAAAAAACCGAAGACCTCTTCGTTCTCGATTTCTTCAATTCGGTGGATGACATCAAGACAGCTTTTGACCCGTTCTATACTTCCACCAGCCTGAGTGAGGCAACTGACGTCAACGTGCTACATGAACTGAAGGATACTATGGATGATGTCGGCGTGTATGAATGGAACGAGGTGGAGCGCTTCATCGAGCTCTACTTCAGCAATGCAGATGCCCAGCAGCTCTCCCCGATGATCGACACGGCAGTGCAGCGTTTTGATAGTGAGCTGGAGCTTTCGGAAGACGATAAGGCTGACTTCAAAATCAAGGCAAAGCAGTTTGTGAAAATCTACGGGCAGATGGCGGCGATCTTGCCCTACGAGGTAGCAGTCTGGGAGAAGCTGTTCTGGCTCCTGAAGTTCCTCATTCCCAAGCTCAAAGTGAAAGACCCGAATGTGGATTTGCTGGATGAGTTACTCAACTCAGTGGATCTATCAACTTATGGTCTGGAGCGGGTACGGCTAAACCATGCTATTGGTATGGATGCCAGTGAGTCCGAACTCGACCCGCAGAACCCGAATCCGCGTGGTAGCCATGGTGGCGATAGTGAGCGAGACCCGCTCGATGAGATTATCCGCAACTTCAATGAGCGGTGGTTTCAGGGGTGGAGTGCTACCCCTGAAGAGCAGCGGGTGAAGTTTGTGAATATCGCAGACAGCATCAAGGCGCACCCTGACTTCGAGGAGAAGTACCAGAATAATCAGGATACCCACAACCGCGAACTGGCTTTCCAGAAGATTTTCGAGGATGTGATGCTCAAGAACCGCCGCAACGAGCTTGAGCTATACAAGCTTCTGGCCGGTGATGCTGCCTTCAAGGCCGCGATGCAGCAGAGTCTGAAGCAGATGGTTGGTATTACGTCGACAGTTTACTAAATGCACTAAATATAAGGTAAATCAGAGGCTGTCCTTTATCTCTATGGGTTTTGGGATCAAGTATTGAATATGTGATTTGAGTCATGATTTCCCGTATTGGGTTTTGCTGTCTTGACCGAAGCGGGGTGTGACAATACTCTTCGCAGCCCTCGTGAGAGGGATACCCAGTACAGGCTCGTAGCTCAGGGGTAGAGCACCACCTTGACATGGTGGGGGTCGGCGGTTCGAAACCGCCCGAGCCTACCATTTTGGTAGTATGTTGAATAAACCAAGGCCGGACTGCTTCAGTCCGGCCTTTTTTCTATGGGGCTGCTTCGAATTGCATAACTCCGACAGACCCCTAGGATGCGCACCTTTAGATTGCCGGAGGAATACCATCGCTATGAACATTCAATTGCCTGACGGCTCAAGCCGTACCCTTGCTGATGGCGCGACAGCCTATGATCTGGCTGCTGATATTGGTGCCGGACTGGCGCGGGCCACGATTGCGGCCACGGTGAACGGCAAACAGGTTGATGTTTCGCATGTGCTGAGCGATGGCGATACGGTTTCTCTGATTACGGAAAAATCCGCCGAGGGCGTTGAAGTTATTCGCCATTCAATGTCGCATCTGATGGCAATGGCGGTGCAGGAAGTGTTTCCCGGCGCGCAGGTGACCATCGGGCCGGTGATTGAAGGCGGTTTTTACTACGACTTTGCTTATGAGCGCGCATTTACGCCGGAAGATTTGAGCAAGATCGAAGAGAAGATGCGCCAGCTGTGCAATCAGAAATTGCCGATCACGCGTGAAGAGTGGGATCGTGATGCGGCGATTGCGCATTTCGAAGGCATGGGTGAAATCTATAAGGCCAAGTTGATTGGACGTATCCCGGCCGGTGAAACGGTCAGCCTGTATAGGCAGGGCGAGTGGTCTGACCTTTGCCGTGGCCCGCATGTGCCCAATACCGGCGTGCTCAAGCATTTTAAGCTGATGAAGGTTTCCGGTGCCTATTGGGAAGGTAATTCTGATAATGAACAGTTACGCCGTATTTATGGCACGGCATGGGCCAGTAAACAGGATTTGAATGATTACCTGCATCGTCTGGAAGAAGCCGAGAAGCGCGACCATCGCAAGCTGGCGAAGAGCCTTGATCTGTTCCATTTGCAGGAAGAAGCGCCGGGCATGATTTTTTGGCATCCAAAGGGCTGGTCAGTCTGGCAGGTGGTGGAAAACGAAATCCGCAGCGTCATGAACCAGCATGGTTACAAGGAAATTAAAACACCGCAGGTGGTGGATCGTAAGTTGTGGGAAAAATCCGGGCACTGGGAAAAGTTTCGTGATGATATGTTTACCACGAGCACGGAAAACCGTGAGTATGCGATCAAGCCGATGAACTGCCCTTGCCATGTGCAGGTGTACAATCAGGGGTTGCATTCTTATCGCGATTTACCGCTGCGTCTGGCGGAGTTCGGTTCGTGCCATCGCAATGAACCATCCGGCACCTTGCACGGCTTGATGCGTCTGCGGAACTTTGTACAGGACGATGCGCATATCTTTTGTGCTGAGTCGCAAATTGAAAGCGAAGTGCTGGCCTTTATCGATCTGGTATTCGAGACCTATAAGAAATTCGGCTTTGAAGATGTGATTATCTTTTTGTCGGATCGTCCTGAACAACGTGTCGGCACCGATGAACAATGGGACAAGGCAGAATCTTCGCTGCATGAAGCTTTAAAAGCCAAGGGATTGGAATATGGTTTGAATCCGGGCGAGGGCGCGTTTTATGGCCCGAAAATCGAATTTTCTTTGAAGGATTGTCTGGGGCGTGTCTGGCAGTGCGGTACGATTCAGGTCGATTTTTCCATGCCGGGTCGTCTGGGCGCGGAATATGTCGATGAAGAAAGTAATAAGCAGACACCGGTGATGTTGCATCGTGCAGTGCTCGGTTCGATGGAGCGTTTTATCGGAATTTTGATTGAAGAATACGAAGGAAAGTTCCCGCTTTGGCTGTCGCCAGTGCAGGCGGTGGTGTGTAATATTTCGGATTCGCAGCGTGAATATGCTGATTCTGTGGCTAAAAAGTTACAAAAATGTGGCTTTCGTGTCGAATCGGACTTGCGCAATGAGAAGGTCGGCTATAAAGTGCGCGCCCACACTTTGCAAAGGGTGCCATTAATTCTGGTTGTGGGTGATAAGGAACGGGATGAAAATACCGTATCGGTTCGCAGCATGAGCGGGGAAAATATTGGGACTTTTACGGTGGATGCCTGCGTCGAGATGATGAAAAATAAAGTGCAGGCGTATGAATAAAGATAAGATTGGAAAAGTCACTGGGGGGCTTATATCGCTAAGAAAGAATTAGCCGTCAATTACGAAATTGAGGCACAGGAAGTACGGGTTATTGGGCCAAATGGCGAGCAGGTCGGCGTTATGAGGCGTGATATGGCTATCGCAGAGGCCGAGAAAGCAGGCTTGGATTTAGTGTTGATGTCGCCCAATGCCAAACCACCAGTGTGTAAGATTATTGATTACGGAAAGTATAAGTACGAACAGAGCAAGAAGGCCAATGAGGCCAGAAAGAAACAGCATGTTATTCAGGTCAAAGAGGTCAAGGTAAGAGCCAGTACGGATACCCATGATCTGGAAGTGAAGCTGAAAAGTATTCGAAAGTTTTTGGGTGAAGGTAATAAGGTCAAGGTATCATTACGTTTTCGTGGTCGTGAAATGGCTTATGTTAGCAAGGGTGCGGAACAGTTGAAGCACATTGCTGAAAGCGTTCAGGATATAGGTAAACCTGAGTCGATGCCAAACATGGAAGGTCGACAGATGATCATGGTGATTGCTCCGCTCAAAGGGAAATGAAAAAGGTGTGCAGAGGTTAATTATGCCAAAGATGAAATCAAACAGCGGCGCTGCCAAGCGCTTTTCCAAGACCGGAAGCGGTAAATGGAAAAGAAACAAAGCTAACGCCCAACATATTTTGACGAAGAAGTCTCCTAAGCGTATCCGCGGATTCCGTGGAACGGAGTTGGTTGCAGCTTCCGATACCAAGGCTCTGGGTCGTTTGATCCCAGGTCTTTGATTAGAATTAGATAGGAACAGGAGAGGACTATGCCTCGCGTTAAATCAGGTGTTCAGGCACATGCCCGCCATAAGAAAGTAATCAAAGCTGCGAAAGGGTATCGTGGCCGTCGTAAGAGCTGCTTCCGTGTAGCGACCCAGGCTGTTGATAAAGCCGGTCAATATGCATACCGCGACCGTAAAGTTAAAAAACGTGATTTCCGCACGCTGTGGATTATCCGTATTAATGCGGCAGCTCGTGCAAACGGCTTGAGCTACTCACGTTTCATGCATGGTCTGATGCAGGCTGGCATTGAACTGGATCGTAAAGTACTTGCAGACATCGCGGTTCGTGATGCGGATGCATTTAGCAAGCTGGCAGAAACAGCCCGCACGCAGATCCAGTAAACAGCAACAATAGCGTCTGCGCGGCAGACGTGTTGATAGATTGATCGAACGGCAGGGCTGCATGGCTCTGCCGTTTTGCGTCTGGATTTCGGGCGTTGAGCATCACGAGAAGGAGTTTTCATGAGTGATATTGAAGCACTGAATGAACAGTTGGCAGGTTTACAGGAGGAAGCACTCAAAGCTTTTTCCGGGGCCACTGATCTTGCTGTACTGGAACAATTGCGCGTCGCTTATCTTGGCAAGAAGGGTGCTTTGACAGAAGTGCTTAAAGGGGTCGGGAAATTGCCACCGGAGCAGCGGCCGGTGATCGGACAGCAGGTTAATGCAGTGAAACAGGCGCTTGCAACGGCGCTGGATGCGATGGAATCCGAGTTGGCGGTAAAAGCTAAAGCCGAGCGTATTGAAGCTGAGCGTCTCGATGTCACCCTGCCCGGCCGAAGTGGCCCAGTTGGCGCATTACATCCGGTGCAGCAAGGCCTGGATGAAATCACCGCCATCTTTTCACAGATGGGTTTTGCGGTGGCCGAAGGTCCGGAAATTGAGAATGAGTTTCACAACTTCGATGCATTGAATATTCCCCCGGAGCATCCGGCACGCGCCATGCACGACACCTTTTTTGTCAAAGGTCTGAGCAGTGGCGAAAACGCCGAGCCGATGCTGTTGAGAACCCACACTTCGCCGGTACAGATTCGGGCTATGCGCCGTTTCCTTGAAGAGGGGCATGAGCCGCCGCTGGCCGTGGTTGCCCCCGGTCGTGTCTATCGCTGTGATTACGATGTAACCCATTCACCGATGTTTCATCAGGTCGAGGTGTTCAAGGTGGATCACGATGTGTCGATGGCACACCTGAAAGGCGTGCTGAAACATTTTCTCTCCACTTATTTCGAGAGGGAAGTGGATATCCGTCTGCGTCCTCATTACTTCCCTTTTACCGAGCCTTCGGCAGAAGTTGATATCGGTTGTGTTTTCTGTGCGCGCAAGGGCTGCCGAATCTGTAAGGGCAGTGGCTGGATCGAGGTGCTGGGCAGCGGCATGATCCATCCCAACGTACTGAGATCGGTTGGTATTGATTCAAGCATATTCTCCGGCTTTGCCTTTGGTCTGGGCGTCGAGCGTCTGGTGATGCTCAAACAGGGGATACCAGATTTGAGGTTATTTTTTGAAAACGATGTGCGCTTTTTGCGGAGGATGGGATCATGAAAATACCTTTTTCCTGGTTAAAAGAACAGGTCGCCCTGAGCAAGAGTCCGGCAGAGATTGCTGATGATCTGATTCGATTGGGTCACGAAGTTGAAGGTATTGAGTTGCCTCGTGCAGCCGTGCAGGGCGTACGGGTTGGTCTGATTGAAGCTAAAGTACCCCATCCGGATGCCGATAAATTAAGTCTGTTGAAAGTGAATATTGGTGAGGCAGAACTGCTGGATATCGTCTGCGGTGCATCGAATATGGATGTTGGCGATAAAATTCCGGTGGCTACGGTTGGTACGTCATTACCCAATGGGCTGACCATCAAAAAAGGTAAGATTCGCGGCGAAACCAGCTGCGGCATGTGCTGCTCGGAAACAGAACTGGGGTTAGCCGATGAATCGGCGGGCCTGCTGATTTTGCCTGCTGATGCACCGATTGGTATGGAAGTTGGCGAGTTTTTGCAGTTGGAAGAGGCGGTGATTGATCTGTCGATCACGCCGAATCGTGGCGACTGCATGAATGTGCGTGGTCTGGCTCGCGATCTGGCTGCTGATGCAAATTTGCCTCTGGCGGATATCAACAGTCAAACGGCTGAAGTGGAAAGCACGGTTCAGGCCGTCGCTGTCAGCGTCAGTGCCGACTCAGATTGCCCGGTGTATCTGGCGCGCCGTATTGAAGGGGTAAAACTGGCTGATTCTCCGGCATGGATGCAGGCTGGTCTGATCATGGCTGGTATGCGTCCGGTCAACGGTATCGTCGATGTGCTCAACTACGTGATGCTCTATTACGGTCAGCCGATGCATGCTTTTGATGCGGATAACATCGATGGTGATATTACGGTTCGCTCCGCCGTGGCGGGGGAAGATTTTGCTGCGTTGGATGGCCGCAAGCTGAAACTGACGGCGGGTGATCTGCTTGTTTCTGATGCGTCCAGCGTGATTGCGCTGGCCGGTATTATGGGCTCTGAAGCATCCGGGGTTTCAAATAGTACAACGAATATTGTGCTTGAGTCAGCTTTTTTCCGCCCGGCTCGGGTCAGTGAGACTCGTCGTACTTATGCTATGGTGAGCGAGGCGTCGATGCGCTTTGAACGTGGTGTTGATCCGCTGATGGTCGCAACGGCCATGCAACAGGCAAGCCTACTGATACAACAGTTGTTCGGTGGTCAAATCGGTGCTATCACCACCTGTGGTGATGCTGCAGCGATCCATGCGGGCGTGCGCGTTCGCTGTGCCGTTTCACGCATTGAATCGCGTTTAGGTATCGAAATTCCCGAGTCGGTCGATGCTGTACTGCGTCGCATGGGTTTTGGTATTGAACGCAGCGGTAACACCATAGATGTAACAGTGCCGTCGTTCAGGCATGATATTTCAATTGCTGAAGATTTATCGGAAGAGTACGCACGCGTCATCGGCTTTGATGCCATTCCGGAGGTGTTGCCATCACTGGCGACGATAGCGCCGGCCAGGCTGGATCGTTCGATCCATGATGCAGTGGCTTCAGGTTTTCTGCAGGTGGTGAGCTATGCGTTTATCGCTGAAAAAGAGCAGCGCTTGTTTGTGCCGGCCGATGGCAACGATATCAGCCTGGAAAACCCTATATCCGATGCGATGAGCGTCATGCGTCGCTCGGCCTGGCCCGGGCTGATGAATGTGGCAAAACACAATCTGAATCGGCAGCAGGCAGGCGTCGCACTGGCTGAGCAGGGGCGTTTGTACGTTAAAACAGCGAATGGGCATGCTGAGGATAATGTGCTGGCCTGGTTGATGACGGGTGAAGTGGCGCGTGATGAATGGTGCGGCAGTGCCCGCAATGCCGATTTTTTCGATCTGAAAGCGGCGCTTGAGTCATGGCTGGCAGTGCGCGGCCTGACCGGGCGCTTTATCGCTGATGATAGCATCGTTGGTTTGCAGGCTGGTCAGAGTGCCAGAATTCTGGTGGGGCGTGTAGAAGCCGGTCGTATCGGCAAAGTCGATGGTGATATTGCCGCTGCTTTTGATATTGATACACCGGTATTTGTGGCCGATATTAACCTCGACGCTTTGCCTGAAGGCAAAAAGGCCAAGTTCCAGAGCCTGCCCGAATTTCCCGGCGTCGAGCGTGATCTGGTGTTCTTGTTTGATAAGCATACGACTTCCGAGGCCATTCTGAATACGGTACGCAGTGCTGGTGGCAAGCTGCTTAACGATGCTCGAATTTTTGATTTGTATCAGGGTAAAGGGGTGCCGGAAGACAAAGTGAGTCTGGGTATTCGTTTCAGCTTACAGGCAGCGGACCGAACATTAACCCAGGAAGATTCCGATGCAGCTATGCATGCAATCATCGAAGCAGTAGGAAAGCGCTTCGCAGCCACGTTCAGGGGCTGATTGAGTTTGCTGGCGGGGGTCGATGAAGTCGGGCGAGGGCCGTTAGCCGGGCCGGTGGTGACGGCGGCGGTAATTTTATCGCCGGATGATCCATATCTGGGGCAATATCGGGATTCGAAAAAAGTATCAGAACATAAACGCCTTAAGATTTATCACCACATTCGTAAGTATTCGCTGGCCTATGCAGTTGCACAGGCCAGCGTCGAAGAGATTGATCGGATCAATATTCTGCATGCAACCATGCTGGCCATGCGCAGGGCTGTTGATGCGCTGCCGGTGCAACCTTCGCGCGTTGTCGTGGATGGTAATCGCTGCCCCGAGATAGCGTATCCGGTTACGGCTGTGATTGGCGGTGATGATAAGATTCAGGAAATTGCTGCTGCCTCGATAGTGGCCAAAGTGGTGCGTGATCGTTTGATGCAAATTCTCGATATGCGACATCCCGGTTATCAATTTTCCAGACATAAGGGTTACGGTACAAAGGTGCATATGGATGCGTTATCAGCACTGGGGATTTGCCCGGCCCATCGTGCTTCATTTGCGCCAGTTGCCAGAGCTGTCGGCAAATAAATCTAAAACAGTGACTCTGGTCACATAATCGATGTGACGGCGAAGCTAGTTTTGCCCCACATCGCGGATGTGAAGTCTGATTTTCATACTTCTAAAGGCCCGGCGCGCACATGGTTACTCCCCCCTTCCCCTCCTTATCATGTGCCGTCGGGCTGTTTTTTTGCTCGCGACGACCACCCTCTACCATGCTATCTTGCCGCCATGAGTACTACGAAACCTGAAGCGCCTGTTACCCCCATGATGCAGCAATATCTTGCGATTAAATCAGAATACGCAGATTGCTTGCTGTTTTATCGTATGGGCGACTTTTATGAGATGTTTTTTGATGATGCGGTTGAGGCATCGAGAATTCTTGATATCGCACTAACCCGGCGCGGCAAAAAAGACGGTGATGATATTCCCATGGCCGGAGTGCCATGGCATCAGGCTGAAAATTATCTGGCACGTTTGGTGGCAGCCGGTAAACGCGTCGCTATCTGTGAGCAAATGGAGCCACCGGGTCTGGCCAAAGGTCCGGTTCGCCGCGATGTGGTGCGTGTGGTTACGCCGGGCACCATCACCGAGTCGAATTTACTGGATCAGCATCACAGTCGTCCTCTGGCTGCCCTGAAGCGCACGCGAGATGGCGGTTGGGGGCTGGCGCTGGTTGATCTGGCTTCCGGGCAATGGCAATTGCTGGAAGGTCATCATGAGGATGTGCTTGAAGAACGCTTAAGCGTACTGGCACCTGCAGAATTGCTGCTGGAAACGGAAGAGAATATCTCTCTTAAGCTGAATATCTGGCGACCCGGTGACTGGAGTTTTTCGCCGCAAGTGGCTAAAGAGCAATTGGAGAGATGCTTTGGCCTGCGTGACTGGGAACCTATTCAATTGCAGGGCCACGATGCTGTGGCCTCGGCAGTGGGTGCTTTGCTGGCATATTTACAACAGACTCAGAAATGTGATCTGGCGCATCTGGAGCTGCCGGTATTCCACCAGGCGAGTCCATGGATGCACATTGATGCCCGCTCACGGCGTAACCTTGAATTACATGCCGGATTGAACGGTGATCCGGCACTTGGATTAATACGTATACTGGACAAAACGTTAACCCCCATGGGAGCCAGGAAGATACGTCAGTGGCTGGATCATCCCCTGACCGATATCGAAGCCATTCGGGCGCGCCTTGATGCAGTACAAAGTCTTGTTGATGACTTCGACACATTACGAGCTGTGCGCGATGTATTGGCCGATGTGCGTGATATGGAGCGCATGCTGACACGCATCGTATTACTGCGATCGTCGCCCAGAGATTTCAAGGGGCTCAGTGAAAGTATCACAGTGCTACCGTTGTTGCGGCAATCTATTGCAGAGCGTAGCGGTTGCTTTGCCGGGTTCTTTTCGGCGATGGCCGGTCTCGATGATCTGGCAGCACTGATGCGGCGGGCTTTGAGTGATACGATGCCGGCAACCCTGCGCGAAGCCGGGGTGATTTGTGCCGGTTTCGATCAGGAACTGGATCGCTTGCGCAGTCTGGCCGGGGATGCGGATGAGTGGCTTAAAGCATTTGAAGCGCGTGAACGGGCGCAAACCGGGCTTAATAATCTGAAGGTGAAATACAACAGGGTGTTTGGTTATTTCATCGAAATTTCCAAAGCACAGGCTCTGGAAGCACCACCCCATTATGTGCGTAAGCAAACGCTGGTGAATGCAGAGCGATTCATCACGGATGAGCTGCACCAGTTCGAGTCAGAAATTCTCGGGGCCAAAGATGCTGCACTGTCGCGTGAAAGCGCCCTGATCGAGCAGTTGATTCAGCAGATAGCCGCGCAGGCGGAGCGTATCCAGGCGGCATCCAAAGCGGTGTCCGAACTGGATGTATTGTGTTGCTTTGCCCATATTGCCAAAGCGTATCATTACACCAGACCGGATGTTCATCAGGGACGAAGTATGAAACTCGAAGGTGCGCGCCACCCTGCGGTGGAGCGACATTTAAAAGATCAGCCATTTGTTGCCAATGACACGCACATGCACATGCGTAAACGCAAGTTCATGCTGCTGACCGGGCCGAATATGGGGGGTAAATCCACCTATATGCGGCAGGTGGCGTGGGCCGTTTGGCTGGCGCATACGGGCTGTTTTGTGCCTGCTGATGTGGCCAACATCCCGCTCACCAGACGCTTGTTTACACGCGTGGGAGCAGGTGATGAACTGGCCAGCGGCCGTTCAACATTCATGGTGGAAATGATGGAAACGGCGACCATTTTACATCATCTTGAGCCACGTTCGCTGGTTATTGTCGATGAAATCGGGCGCGGAACCAGTACATGGGATGGCCTGGCAATAGCCTGGGCAGTTGCTGAACGGCTGCTGGAATCAGACGATGTATTATGCCTGTTTGCGACCCATTATCATGAGATGACTGAATTGCCGGATCATGATGACGCAGCCTTTAATGCATCGGTCACCGTACGGGAGTGGAATGGTCAGGTGATTTTCATGCACCGGATCATTGAGGATGCAGCCGATCAGTCCTACGGTATTGCCGTGGCGCAACTTGCCGGTTTGCCGCCGTCGGTGATTCGCCGAGCCAGGGAGCATTTGTACAGATTGGAGCATGATTCTGAAATTCAGGCAGAGCAGGGGCACCCGCAACTTGGCCTGTTCGCTGAATCAGAACGGCAAAAAAAGGAAGCCGATTTGCTGCGTCTGAAAAAAATTGAGGCGCAACTTCTGGATGTTGATATTGCATCGCTGAAGCCGATTGAAGCACTGAATATGCTGGATGCTATGCAGGAAACATTGCTTCGATCAGCTAAGGGGTGATGAAAAAGCACATGACTTATAAAGAAAAGTTAAAAGCATTATTGGCAGAAGTATCCATTCGCTTCGAGCAAGGCGACAGTGGTGAAGTATTGGTTCGTCAGATGAGTGCCGGTATCGATCAATTGTTGAGCCAGTGCTGGCTGGAAAAAGCACCAGATGCACAGAATGTTATAGACTTGGTGGCTGTCGGTGGTTATGGCCGGGAAGAGTTGGCGCCGTTGTCAGATTGGGATATCTGGTTTCTTGTGCCGGATGAACTGGATGAACTTTGCAGTCAGCAGTTACACGCATTTCTCAATGAGTTATGGGATATGGGCGGCAAAGTCGGCTACGCCGTGCGCAGCGTCAAAGAGTCCATATTGCATATTCAGGAAGACTGGGAATCGGCAACAGCGGCGCTTGAAATGCGCTTGTTGCAAGGCAAAGGCGAACACGTTGGCAAACTTAAGCACGCCTTGAAAAGCTTTTTCAAACGCAAGCGAAAAGCATTTGTCACTGCAAAACTTCTGGAAGTTGAGCAACGCCACAATAAATCCGGTAATACGGCGTTTTTAATGGAGCCTGACATCAAGGAAAACCGTGGAGGTTTACGCGATGTGCAGGCTGTTTTCTGGATGATGAAAGTATGGTACGACGCATCATCCACGGCCGAGCTGGTGAAAAAAGGGGCGATTTCAAAGCTTGAGTGTCATGATCTGCTGGAAGCACAGGATTTTTTGTGGCGTTGTAGGGTGGGGATTCATCTGGAGCGGCGGCGGGTTTCTGATCGGCTGAACTTTGAATTGCAGGCTCTGCTGGCTGAAAAAACAGAGTCAAATACTACATCGCACCGGCCGGCTGTTGAAATATTCATGAAACAGTATTTTCGCTATGCTGGCAGAATTGGTCGCGTTACCGGCATGTTGTTTATGGATTTCCATGAGCGCCTGAATCCCAAATACTTTGCCCTGACCAAGCAGGTCGGAGATGGATTTGTTCTGCGTGGTAAGCAACTTGGTATTCGTGACCATCAGGTGTTTAAAGAAGATCCGTTGCGCTTACTGAGAATTTTCCATGCGACCCAGATGGGGGAGAGATTTTTATCCAGTCAGGCCTTACGACAGATTCGACAGGATGTACTGTTCATCGATGATGCATTCAGGGCAAACCCGGAAGCTCATCGGACGTTCATTATGATTTTGCGGGATCAGCGTAATGTCGCATGGGCTTTGCGTGAAATGAATAATACGGGTGTGTTAGGCAGATTTATCCCGGCTTTCCGCGATGTTGTCGGGTTGGGGCAGTTTAATCGCTATCACGCGTATACGGTGGATGAACATACCATCCGCGCGGTTGGTGAAGCACGGAATTTTTTCCATGGCGATCACGAAGTCCGCTTACCACTGGCGCATGAAGTCTGGCATAAAATTAATCGACCTGAATTGCTCTATCTGGCGCTTATATTTCATGATATTGCTAAAGGCTTGCCCGGTGATCACTCCCAAGAGGGTGAGATTCTGGCCAGAGAATTTTGTGTGAGTATCGGATTGAGTAAAGATGCCAGCGAACTGGTGGCATGGCTGGTGCGCTGGCATTTGCATATGGCGGTGGTATCACAGCGTTCAGATTTAAGTGATGTCACTGTTATTGAGCAGTTTGCTGAAGATGTTGTTGATGTCGAACGTCTGAATTATTTGTTTTTGCTGACGGTGGCCGATATTTCCGCAGTAGGGCCGAATGTCTGGAATGACTGGAAAGGTGCGCTGTTAACCGAACTGTATCAAAGTACGGTTCACCACCTGATGCACGATGGACATCATGGTGAAGCTTTGAAGGAGCGTATTGCCAATCGCATTGAGAGCGTTCTGATTCGTACTGATGAGAAAAAACAGAAGCAAATTGAGTCGATTCTGACCGCATTGCCCTGGCGATGTTTGTTAAGCTTACCGCCAAGGCATTTGTTGCCCGTGGTGCTGATGCTGGAAAAATCAGCGGGTGGCCAATTGGTGGATGTTTTCACCGATGAAGTGCGCTGTGAAATGATGGTGATGGTTGTAGCCCAGGACAGGCGTAGTCTTTTTGCCATGCTTGCTACAAGTATATCGGCCAGCCATATCCAGATATTGAGTGCTCAGGCTTATTATCTGGATGATCACCGGGTGTTGGATATCTTTTATATTCAGAATTTACAGGAGGGCGTTTTGCCGCTCGATGCGGATATTAAGAAGCTGTACCTGAAAATTTCCGATGCCTTGTCAGGGAAAGTTATTGCGCCACCCAAAGATGTGGTCAGTCAGCATATCCTGATGCGTAAAGTGCCGGTTCGTGTGCGCGAGTTGTTGATGGGCTCGGATGAACAAACGGTCATTGAGGTTTCTGCGGCAGACCGACCAGGACTACTTTCACGTTTGTTATGGGTGATCAGCGATTTAGGCTATGACTTGCGCGGGGCGACTATTTCAACATTTGGAGAGCGGGCTGTGGATGTATTTTTTGTTCGGGGGAAGGATATGCAGGCGCTAACAGGCGAAGATGTGGAGCAGCTGCGAAGTCATTTGCTCGAAGTTGCAACGTTGTCGGAAAATTAGAGCAGATGAATATTTTTTCCCACTTTAGGCGCAGGCGACATGACGAGGGATTTATTCTGGTTCTTGGCGGTGGCGGTGGCCGTGGTCTGGCACATCTGGGCGTGCTTGAAGTGTTGCAAGAAAGACATTTGAAACCGGATGCCATCGTTGGAACAAGTATGGGGGCTTTGGTTGGGGCCATGTATGGTTTACAGCCGGATGCTGAGCAATGTATTGAACAAACGCTGAGCTTTCTCAAATCTGATATGTTTGTGAAAGTAAAACTTCCGGTGATGAGTCAGTCGATCGATGAAGCGTGGTATGACAGGCTGGTGGCATTCGCGCATCAATCTTTGTTGTTTGCCAAAGTTGTTAACGGAATATCGGTGGCTGATGTGGCACTGTTATCTAAAATAGTGGCTTTCTTTTGCGATGGTCATGATTTTGCAGATCTGAAAATTCCTGTGTATGTTACCGCTGTGCATTATCCCACTGGTGAATGTCGTTTGTTTTCTCAAGCCGATAAGGTGTCGTTGACCAAGGCGGTAGCGGCGAGCATGGCGATACCTTCGGTATTTGACCCTGTGCTGATTCAAGGTGAACGCTATGTCGATGGGGGTGTGGTTTCTGAGATTCCGGTGGTCGAGGCAAAATCCATTGCCCATCCGCGTCAATGTGTGGTGGCTGTAAATGTTGGCGCTCGCCCATCAGAAAACTTCGAAGCAAAAAACATTCTTGAGATGATGGACTGGAGTATCAACACGAAGTCATTATATCTGCGGGCGCATAGTAAAAATTATGCCGACATACTGATAGAACCGTTGGTTGGATTTACTCAATGGCATGATTTCTCGAAGCCGGAAGATGAAATTGAGAAGGGTCGTCAAGCCGCTCGTCAGATGCTTCCCACCCTGCTGCGCCGATTAGGGCGATCGTAAATGACCGACCATCACAACCAGCCAGTCTGAACACTAGTCCCGACTGGCATATTGTCTGATTTATCTGGATGTGAAATAAGCTGAGGTGGGGTGCTGTTGTAGCTATTTGTTGCAATGCGCCTGCATAAGTATGATTTATCAGGCGATAAAACTTTTATTTAATGCATGCCTTGAGATGTGTATCAATTTTCAGGATGTGGTTAACCAGCCAGCTTTGTAGAAAATCGTGCAGCTTTTGAACCAGATCATCACTGATGCCTTCAACTTCAAAGCGGTGCAGGTAGTGGACATAGGCATCAAGCAGCTTGGCATGTTGTTCTTTGTTCTTTTCAGAAACAGGGCATTGCAGCTTGCGCATGCATATTTCTTCGTAACAGAAATGACTTCTTGTATAAAGGCCAAGGTTACCCAACAGAGAGTTTAACTGGCGTTCAGTTACACCGGACTCCATGTTTTTTTCAAGCTTTTCAAGATAACCAAACAAAACCTTATGTTGTTTGTCGACCTGTTCTTCGCCACTGCTATATTCTTCTTTCCAGGCTAAAGGCATGATTAATTCCCCAATACAAACGTAAGTAAACCGCTATGACAGAAGCTACCTTACCGTCAGCTTTTAAGTGTGTAAATACCGCCGCGCAATTTTTCTGCAAGATCGGCATAAGTTACCGGATTAGCAAATGCTAAAGGGGATGGTGGAAGACCACAAGGCCCGGTTTCAACTATTAAGGAGCCTTTGCTATACAACCAGCGCGGTGAACTTTCCAACATCTCCCGTATCAGTGACATACCATCAGCTTCATCGGTAAGAGCAGAGCGAGGCTCAAATGAAAGATCAATTTCAAGGCTGTCCATTTCGACAGCTGAAACATAAGGCGGGTTCGAAACGATAAGGTGAAAAGGTTGTTCGTTGGCTGGCAGTGCATCAAGGAGATGTCCCTGTTGAAAGCTAATGCGCTCTGCAAGCTGATGAATTTCTGCATTAATACGAGCTGTAACAAGCGCATCTGCTGAAATGTCGGTGGCTACAATCTGAGCACGGGGGAATTCACTGGCCAGCGTGATGGCAATGCAACCTGAGCCGGTGCCGATTTCACAAAATCTCCAGGGAAACAGCTTATCCGGACACATGCGCAAAACAGTTTCTATCAGGTGCTCTGTTTCAGGTCTGGGGATTAATACACTGGAATTTACCAGAAAATCCAGCGACCAGAATTCTTTATGTCCCGTTAAATAAGCAACGGGTTCGTGCTGGCAGCGGCGTAGGATGAGTTCATGGAATGACTGCTGAACCGCTTCAGGAACAGTTGATGCTGATAGTAGAATCAGCTCAGTTCGGCTTTTGTTCCAGCAGTGCATGAGCAGAACATCGGCATCAACTCTGGCTGAATCAACGCCAGCACCTTGCAAGTGTGCTCTGGCCAGCTGCAACAGTTGGCGTGTTGTCATGTCCTTTGACTGGCGAGCAGGGCAGCCTGATGTTCAACGATTAGCGGCTGAATAAGTTCATCCATTTCACCATTGAGAATGGTTTCGAGTTTATATAAGGTCAGATTGATGCGGTGGTCCGTGATTCGCCCTTGTGGAAAATTATATGTGCGAATGCGCTCAGAACGATCGCCTGAACCCACCATGTCCTTGCGTGCTTCGGCGCGGGTAGCATGAGCTTCATTCTGCTCTTTGGCCAGCAAACGAGCTTGCAAAACTTTCATGGCCTGCGCTTTATTTTTATGCTGACTGGCCTGATCCTGACAGGTAACAACCAGGCCTGTTGGAATATGTGTGATGCGAACGGCTGATTCGGTTTTGTTAACATGTTGTCCGCCGGCACCGGATGCGCGATAAACATCAATGCGCAGGTCTTCCGTGCGGATGTTTACTTCAACATCCTCGGCCTCAGGCAGAATGGCAACCGTGCAGGCAGAGGTGTGAATGCGACCCCCTGATTCGGTTTCAGGAACGCGTTGCACGCGATGCACGCCGGATTCGAATTTAAATACGGAAAACACATCGGTGCCGGTAACTTGAGCAATGATTTCCTTGTAACCACCAATGCCGATTTCATTGGCCGATAATACAGCTGTTTTAAAACCTTTGATTTCAGCAAAACGACAATACATGCGATATAAATCAGCCGCAAATAAGGCCGCTTCATCGCCGCCAGTACCGGCCCGGATTTCAAGAATGACATTACGATTGTCGTTCGGATCCTTGGGCAACAGCATCTGAGTCAGTTTTTCATCGCAGGCTGTTGTTGCTGTGCGCAGCGCAATGATTTCTTCCTCGGCCATTTTTTTCATGTCGGGATCACAATCCGGTTCCAGTAACATATCCCGCGTTTCTTTGAGTTGCGTGTGTAGTGCCTGCAATTCGGCGGCAACCTGCGCGACAGGTTCAATTTCGGAAAATTCTCTGGATAGCGCGGTATAACGTTTGGGGTCGGAAGTGATTGCAGGGTCGGAAAGTTGAATGGTTAAGTCGTCGCGGCGACGCAGGATATTATCCAGACGTTCGTTCATTGGCGTCCTTATGCGTTGAAGAAACGATGCGGGTTTCTGCATCAAACAGTTTTCGTGCAGCCCCCATAAGTAAATCACCTTCCATGTCATCGGGTAACTTTTTCAATGTACGTAAGGTTGAATGCAGAAAACGCTTCATAAGCGCTTTGCTTAATCGTTCAACAGCTTCCATTTGATTCTGATCAAAGTCTTTCAGGTAACGAGCGGCCTTTTCAAGCTCTTCAGTGCGCATGGCATCGGTTTGTTGCTGAATGCAGCGAATCAGCGGAACGGACTCCAGTGATTTCAGCCAATTGAGGAAAGAAGATTCTTCTTCGGCAAGAATTTCAGAGGCCTGACGGGAAGCCGCTTCACGGTTTTGCATATTGCCCTGTACGACTTGTTGCAGATCATCAATGTCGTATAAATATACACTGGAGATATCCGAAAGGCGTGGGTCGATATCACGCGGAACGGCAATGTCGACGAGAAAGACAGGCTTGCCATTTCTCTTTTTCATGGCTTTTTCCATCATCGATGGAAGTAATACGTAGGTGTTGGCACCCGTGCTGGAAATAATAATGTCGGCAGCATCGAGGTAGTCCGGCAATTGCTCCAGCGTTAAAGCATGACCCTCAAACTCGACAGCCAGTTTCTGTGCACGCTCAAGTGTGCGATTAGCTACAAGAATATCTGTGCAGCCATTACCACGCAGATGACGGGCCGCCAGTTCAGCCATTTCGCCTGCTCCGATCAACATCACAGTTTTGCCTGCCAGGTTGCCGAAAATCCGTTTGGCCAGCTCAACAGCGCATGAAGAAATGTTGACCGATTGATGACCGATTGATGTTTCACTGCGGGCACGCTTGGCCGCAGCAAATGTTGACTGATAAAGCCTGTGTAAAATATGTCCGGCAGTCCCGGCCGATAAAGCTTGCTCGTAGGATGCTTTAACCTGACCAAGAATCTGCGGCTCGCCAAGAACCAGTGAGTCCAGACCGGATGCCACGGCATAGATATGCCGGATGGCTTTTTGCGTTGTGTGTGAATACAGGTAAGGGGTAACTTCTTCAATATCCATCACGGCTTTACTGGCAAACCATTGATGCACAGCCGCTATAGCTGCATCCGGATCATGGGTGACGACAGTCACCTCCACCCGGTTGCAGGTTGAAAGGATAGCGGCTTCACGCACCGGCGATTGAGCAGTTAGCCCGTTCAAAATTCCCGGGATCTGGTCGGCCGCAACAGCCAGACGCTCGCGCAACTCTACAGGCGCGGTTTTATGATTTAGACCAACGTGACAAATACGCATGGGCGGAAACTAGCTAATTTGGCGAGGCTGTCCATCTTCAGACAGCTTCAAATAGATATCAGTTTTAACATCGTTTTGATTAGACCATGCCTGACAGTCCAGGCGACCTTTGGTATCTGACTGGATAAACAGGTGGAGCGGAAAAGATGACTTGTCTGTGAAAAAGTCACTGAAAGTGTGTTTGAATAAGCTATCAAGCTGACGTGCTTGCTTGTCGTGCAAGCAAGCTCCATGAAAAAAAACCTCTCGGTTGAACAGGGCCGAGCAGCCATGGATCAACGGCAGTCCGGATAAGTTGTGTGGTTTCATTCATGTGCGCATTATCACAGATGAGCTCTTTGGCGTGCGACAATATCCGGCCTGTTATCGTTGGCGACAGAAGTAACACTCGATCGACATGATGCATCTCTGTACAACTGCAGCCCGAATGCCAAAAGCGTTTGATTCTGATTGCAGAATATGATGTAAAATGGTCTGAATAGTGTGTCGGTTGATGTTGATTGGAGGCATTGGATGAGCGTGCATGGCGAGAATCTAGAGAGAATTTGTGGCAAACGGAAGAATGTGTCTAAGTTTACACATTTATTGACTTTTATTTCCGGGCGAGTAGTAAGCGATGTTCACTTGGGCAAAGGGGAGTTTGACGCTTGAAATATTTTTCTTTAATGCTGTTGCCGGAACAAGGGGCTGTAAAGAGCTTCAAGCTTTATCATGCCTGGCTCTATGCGGTGGCTTTTTTGTTTGTCGCTGTAGCGGGCTTTGGTGTGTGGGGAATGTCTTCAATCCAGACTGTCCATAGGCTGAGTCAGGATTTACAGCAAGCTCAGCAAGCATTGATTGCGACCCGTCAGGCAAAAGAAATTGAAGTTGCCAGACTTCAGTCCGATGTTGATCTTGAGAAAGATAAAATGTCAGTTTATGCCAAGGCGATTGGTCAACTGGAAGCACGACTGATGCGTTTGGATTCGTTGGGAAAACATCTGGTTGAAGTGTCATCGCTGGATAAGGATGAATTCGATTTCGATTCAATGCCAGCCATCGGAGGTCCGTTGGTTTCTATGCAGGCTGATGATAAGCGGGTTAATCAGCGAATGGATAGCGTTACTGATCAATTGTCTGAACTGAACATGCAATTGGGTGCGCTGGATCTGATTCTCGAAGATGATCGTGAAAACAAAGAGGCGCTGCCGAAAGCCTGGCCCAGTGAAGGTGGTTGGTTAAGCTCCCATTTTGGTGTGCGTGCTGATCCTTTTACGGGTGAGCCGGCCAGGCATATGGGAATTGATATTGCTAACCGCAAGAATGCACCGGTCTTAGCAGCCAGTCGCGGAGCTGTTAGTTTTGCCAGTAAGATGGAAGGTTTTGGTTATCTTGTGGAATTGGATCATGGTTTTGGCTATCAGACACGTTATGCTCACCTTGCCAAAGCTAATGTTTCAGTCGGTGATGTTCTGGAACAGGGGCAGAAGCTTGGCGAAGTCGGTTCCACGGGGCGATCAACCGGGCCGCATTTGCACTATGAAGTTCTTCATTATGGCGTTCAGATCGATCCTGAGCGTTATCTGCCTAAAACCTGAGCCCAAAATGGGGCAGATGCCCCATCAGGTTTTTCTCTGATTATAATTCTCAGGTCTTGATTATTTGATGTTTCTGTTGCTTGCTGATGCAATGGCAGCCATGTTAACAATGTCATCGACTGAAGCGCCTGTTTGCAGGACGTGAACCTGATGTGGTAGACCAATCAGGATTGGGCCAATGGCAGTTCCGCCACCCAACTCTTTCAATAGTTTATATGCGATGTTGCCGGCTTGCATGCTCGGGAAAATTAACACATTGGCAGAATCATGGAATTTCGCGAATGGATAATGCGATAAGATGCTTGAGTTAACAGCAGTATCTGCCTGCATTTCTCCATCTACGCATAGTCCTGGGTACTCGTCATGAAGCAGGCGGGCAGCAGCCGCAACTTTGCGGGCTTCAGGGTGTGCGGCGCTGCCAAAGTTGGAAAACGACAACATGGCAATTCGAGGATCACAACCTAAAGCTTCGGCCGTCTGGGCTGACAGATAAGCAAGTTCAGCCAATTGCTCAGCATTCATATCCACATTGACGGTGCAGTCGCCGAGGAAATAAGCCTTGTTTTCCATCAGCATGATATATACACCATAAACGTGATAGCGTTGACCAGAGGGGCTGTGACCAAGTACTTGCAAGACCGGGCGAAGGACGTCCGGATAATGCGCTGTCCGTCCTGATAACATGCCATCAGCAAAGCCCTGGCGGACCATCATGGCACCAAGAGTGTTGTTATTGTGACGTAGTGTTTCCGCTGCATTTTGTCTCAATACACCTTGTCGCTTGCGGTCAAAATACCAGGCATCAGCAAGGCTGGAAAATAAGGCGGAATTCTTTGAAGGGTCAAAGATGTCAATATCATCAACGGTTAAATTCAAGCTTGCTGCCTGACGGCGAATTTCTTTTTTTGAACCAATCAGCGTCGGTTTGGCAATGCCTTCGCTTTGCATGCGGATGGCAGCACGAATGATGGTGGGATCTTCGCCTTCAGGAAGCACCAGATGTAATGGTTGATGTATGGCTTTCTCCATAATCATACGCATGAACATGCGAGACTGGTCAATGCGGCCGGCTAAGGTTTGCGCATACTCTTTAAGGTTATGAATAGGCTTTCTGGCAACGCCGGTTTCCGTTGCCGCTTTGGCTACAGCTGTCGGGACAGTTTCGATCAGGCGCGGGTCAAAGGGTTTGGGTAAAATGTACTTCGGCCCGAATTCGAGCTTTTCTTCACCATATGCTTTGAGAACGGAGTCCGGTACTTCCTTACGAGCCAGTTCAGCTAATGCATGCACGGCAGCGAGTTTCATTTCTTCATTAAAGGTCGTAGCACGTGCATCCAGCGCGCCACGGAACAGGAACGGAAAGCCGAGTACGTTATTGACCTGATTAGGGTGGTCTGAACGACCTGTCGCCATAATGAGGTCGCTTCTGGTTTTCATGGCCAGATCATAAGCGATTTCAGGATCGGGGTTGGCCATGGCAAAAACAATAGGGCGATCAGCCATGCAGAGCAACATTTCCGGTGTGACCATATTGCCTTGAGACAAGCCGATAAAAGCATCCGCGCCAACCATGGCTTCAGCTAAGCTTTGATCCTTGTCGCCATTGGCATAAAAGGCTTTGTGCGGTGGAAGATCATCGCCGCGATTGGCGTGAATGACACCGCGACGGTCAAGCAGGAAGATATTGCTGTGTTGGGCACCCAGTTCTTCGATAAGTTTCATGCAGGCAAAGCCAGCGGCACCAGCGCCCAGACATACAATTTTCACGTTTTCAATGTTTTTCTCTTGTAAATACAGGGCATTGATGAAGGCGGCCGCCATGATAACAGCCGTACCATGCTGATCATCATGCAGTACCGGAATATTCATCCGTTTTTTGAGCTCTTCTTCAATGATAAAGCACTCAGGGGCCTTGATATCTTCCAGGTTAATGCCTCCGAAGGTGGGCTCCATACGGGCGATGGTGTCAACGATGGCCATGGGGTCAGATTCATCCAGTTCGATGTCGAACACATCGATATCAGCAAAACGTTTAAACAACACACCTTTGCCTTCCATGACAGGTTTACCTGCCAGTGGGCCTATGTTGCCAAGTCCGAGTACGGCCGTGCCGTTGGTGATAACCCCCACCAGATTGGCACGTGAAGTATATTCGTCAACCAGTTCAGGGTTCTTTTCAATCTCAAGGCAGGGAGCGGCTACACCGGGGGTATAAGCGAGCGATAAATCGTATTGGGTGATGCATGGCTTGGATGGCTGAACGCTGATTTTTCCCGGTTTTGGAAAACGATGATAATCAAGCGCGTCTTTTTCGAGCAAAGCCTTTTTTTGAGCTTCGTTTTGCTTATTTGACGTGTCATGCTTGGCCATTGGTGAACTCCTTGAGTTGGAGGCGATAGACTAAGCTGATCATTTGCTTTCAGGAAGTGGTGATGTGAAAATGAGGGTGAAAACGCGATGAGAGTTGGGGTGGCAGGAGCCGGGGCGGTTGGTGCGCATTATGGTTTGCGCCTACAGCAGGCGGGAGCCGACGTCATCTTGTTGGCTCGAGGTGAGCATGGGCGTGTGATGAAACGCTCCGGGCTTCGTTATGCCAGTGAAGGTGTAGAGCAATATTATCCGGTTTGTGTGGTTGAAGATGCAAAAGCGCTGGCGGAATCTGATGTCATCCTTGTTTGCTGTAAGACGACCCAGTTAACTGAAATGCTCAGTGCATTGAAGGCTTCGCTTGATCAGCGGTGTGTGTTGGTGTCGATGCAGAACGGCGTTACAGCGCCACAGCTTGTGGCGCAAGCCTTTCCTCAGAACCCTGTGCTGGCCGCATCTGCTTTTATCGGTGCCAGGCTGGAGCAGCCGGGTTGGTTGATTCATTCGGCGGCCGGGCACTTGCGAATGGGGTTCTGGCAGGGAGAAGCGCAGAAGCAGAGCAGGCAGCTGCTGGCGCTCTGGCAAAATGCGCATGTGGATGCTCAGCTTATTGGTGATGTTCGTGCTATGTTGTGGAATAAAATGCTTTGGAACTGTGGCTTTAACGCGCTGACGGCATTAACGCGCCGATATGCCAGAGATATTGTGGCAGATGCGGGGGCGCGGGAGATTATTCTGATGGCGATGCAGGAGGCGCTTTCTGTGGCGCAGGCGGATGGCGTGAATATTAAGGTCTCTGCGATAGAGCAGCATCTGGCTTTAACTATGAAAGGCGGCGAAGTAAAAACGAGTATGTGGCAGGATCTCGAAAATGGTCGCTTGACGGAAATTGATGCTATGAATGGAGAGGTGGTGAGATTGGCTGAGAAATATGGCGTGGACACGCCTGTAAACAGCATGCTGACAACGATGCTTCATCTTGCTCAGGAGGCTGTCGCACAATGATGCCACAACGAGCCGTTATTTTGGCCGCAGGCAAAGGTACCCGTTTGAAATGGTTGACCGACCATCGCCCGAAGGCATTAATGCCGATGGCCGGAGAGGTTGCAGTTGTGCGGGTTATCCGGCGTTTGGCCGCTTCTGGTGTTCGCTTTATTACACTGAATGTACATCACCATGCTGAGCAATTGATGGCATATTTGGGTGATGGTTCGGCATGGGGTGTTTCATTAAGCTATAGCTTTGAAGCCGACTTGCTTGATTCCGGTGGTGGTGTGCGGACTGCGCTGGAGTTTCTTCCCGGGGAAGGGTCTTTCTTTGTACACAATGCTGATATTATGACAAACCTTGATTTGAGGGCTCTGGCGGCACGTAAAGGTTCGCATGCATGTTGCGTGGGTCTGGTTGCCAACCCTTTGCACCATGCGAACGGTGATTTTACATTCAATCAAGGTGTGGTGCGGCGAGATGGTGGTTCGCGGTTTACCTTTTCGGGTGTATCTGTTTGGGATGAATCTATATGGATGCGGTTTTCTGCAAAGCAATCTTTCTCCATGCTTGCGCTGTTAAATGAATTAATGGCCGAGGATCAATGCCGGGGGTATTTGCACAGAGGCTTCTGGTATGACATTGGTCGCCCAAGAGATTTGTTGCAGGCGCAAAGTATGTTGAGTCGCTTATGATGCTGCATCCGCAACTGGCAAAGGATTGTTGTGTGTTAGGCGCATTTCCGCTTTCGCTGGTATTGCTGATGAATGATGCGCAGTACCCCTGGGTCATACTGGTGCCCCAGCGTTTGGATGTAAGGGAAATTCATCATCTGCCTGAGGCTGATCAACAGCAGTTGATGCGTGAGTCGTGTGCTGTGTCAAAAGTCATGGAATTATTATATAAGCCGGATTCTATGAACGTTGCGGCGCTTGGGAATGTCGTTGCACAGTTGCATGTTCATCATGTTGCCCGTTTCGTTAACGATAGGTGTTGGCCAGCTCCGGTATGGGGAAGGCTCCCGGCTCTTGCCTATGCAGAGCATGAGCTTCTCAAAACTAAAGCCGCGCTAAGGAGCGAGTTTGCATGCATTGAAAATCTGTTGTTTTCGCTTTGTTAAGTGTGTGTTGAGTTGAAAGCTTGGATAATTCACCGATCATGATTAGCGTGCGCGTGGTTTTTAATACTTTTTAACACTAAGAGGTGGTTTGAATCATGAATCAGTCATTTGTTTTTACATCTGAATCGGTATCTGAAGGACATCCTGACAAAGTTGCCGATCGGATTTCCGATGGCGTGCTGGATGCTATTTTAGCGCAGGATCCTTATGCCCGTGTAGCTTGCGAAACAATGATTACTACCGGCATGATCGTGTTGGCTGGTGAGATTACCACTTCTGCTGTAATTGATTATCAGGAGATTGCCCGTGAGGCAGTGCGTGAAATTGGCTACAACTCATCGGAGATGGGGTTTGATTATAAGAGTTGTGCCGTGCTGGTGGCCATGGACAAACAATCCGTTGATATTGCGCAAGGCGTGAATGAAGGTGAAGGTATCGATCTGGATCAGGGTGCAGGTGATCAGGGCCTTATGTTCGGTTATGCCAGTAATGAGACAGATGAATTGATGCCAATGCCAATTCTGCTTTCACATAAAATTGTTGCCAAGCAGGCTGAAGTGCGAAAAAACGGTGTCCTGGGTTTCCTGCGTCCCGATGCGAAGTCGCAAGTTTCAGTTCGTTATGAAGGAGCCAGGCCAGTTGCAATCGATGCGGTGGTTTTGTCTACCCAGCATAGTGCGGATGTGGAGCATCAGGATCTGGTGCGTGAGGTGATGGAGCATATTATCAAGCCGGTTCTTGAGCCGACTGGATTGTTGCATCCGGGTACACAGTTTCATATTAATCCTACCGGTCGTTTTGTTATTGGTGGCCCGGTTGGTGACTGCGGCCTGACCGGGCGTAAAATTATTGTAGATACCTATGGTGGCTTTGGCCGTCACGGTGGCGGTGCTTTTTCTGGTAAGGACCCATCAAAAGTAGATCGTTCTGCTGCTTATGCCGGCCGTTACGTAGCTAAAAATATTGTCGCGGCAGGTTTGGCAGATCGTTGTGAGGTGCAAATCTCTTATGCGATTGGCGTTGCCAAGCCAACTTCTTTGATGGTGAATACATTCGGAACCGGGAAAATTGCCGAGTCACAGATTGCTGAGCTGGTGCAGCAGCATTTTGATCTGCGTCCGAAAGGCATTGTACAGGCACTGGATCTGTTGCGTCCTATTTATGCGAAGACAGCTGCGTATGGGCATTTTGGCCGTGAGCTCCCTGAGTTCACATGGGAAAGAACAGATAAAGCGGATACGCTGCGTAAAGCTGCCGGTTTATAAATTTTATCGATTGGACTGAGGGGCACTGCAACGGTTGATGGATCAACCGCTAGGCTCAGTCGCAAAAAAAAAGATTAACGGTGCTCATATTTTTATGATGTATATAGGAGTATGAGAATGTCTGAATTTACAGATTATAAGGTGGCGGATATGTCCGCCAAAACAATCGCCTGGGGTCGCAAAGAGCTGAAAATTGCTGAAACCGAAATGCCGGGCCTGATGGTGACGCGCGCAAAATATGCGGCTTCACAGCCATTGAAGGGCGCGCGTATTGCGGGTTCTCTGCACATGACTATCCAGACAGGTGTGTTGATTGAAACCCTGACTGCACTCGGCGCAGAAGTGCGTTGGGCATCATGCAACATCTACTCAACACAGGATCACGCCGCTGCAGCGATTGCTGCGGAAGGCATCCCGGTTTTTGCTCACAAGGGTGAGACATTGGATGAGTATTGGGAGTTCTGCCACAACATCATGGAGTGGCATGACGGCGGTACGCCGAACATGATCCTTGATGATGGTGGCGATGCGACCACGCTGCTGGTTCTCGGTGCCAAGGCTGAGCAGGATGCATCCGTACTGGATAATCCGGGCTCCGAAGAGGAGGTGGCTCTCTTCGCATCCATCAAGAAACGTCTTGCTTCACAGCCTGGTTACTACACCAGTCGTCGCGACGCGATTCGCGGTGTGACTGAAGAGACAACCACAGGTGTGCATCGTCTCTATCAGATGTTTGAGCGCGGCGAGCTTCCATTCCCTGCCATCAACGTGAACGATTCAGTCACCAAGTCCAAGTTCGATAACCTCTACGGCTGCCGCGAGTCACTGCTCGATGGTATCAAGCGTGCCACCGACGTCATGATTGCCGGTAAAATTTGTGTTGTGCTTGGTTACGGCGATGTGGGTAAAGGCTGTGCGCAGGCATTCCGTGGTATGGGTGCGACCACCTGGGTGACCGAAATCGATCCGATCTGCGCATTGCAGGCAGCGATGGAAGGCTACCGCGTAGTTAACATGGATGAGGCATGTGCCCTGGGTGACATCTTCGTCACCACTACCGGTAACTACCACGTCATCACCCATGACCACATGGCGGCGATGAAGGATCAGTCCATTGTCTGTAACATCGGCCATTTCGATAATGAGATCGATGTCGCCAGTCTGAAAAAATATGAGTGGGACAATGTGAAACCACAGGTAGATCAGGTTATTTTCCCGGATGGCAAGCGTATCACGTTGTTGGCAGAGGGACGTCTGGTGAATCTGGGTTGTGGAACCGGCCATCCGAGTTTCGTTATGTCCAACTCCTTCACCAATCAGACGCTGGCGCAGATCGAGCTGTTCACGCAGACAGGTCAGTACAAAAACGAAGTCTACACACTGCCTAAGAAGCTGGACGAAGAGGTGGCTCGCCTGCATCTGGCCAAAGTTGGTGTTAAGCTGACGTCATTGTCGCAGGAACAGGCTGACTATATTGGTGTTCCCGTAGAGGGCCCATACAAGCCGAATCACTACCGTTATTAATCTGATGGCAGTGACAGTTGTAAGTCGCAGTATGTGTATTTGCAGAAAAGGAGCAACAGCAGTAATGCTGTTGCTCCTTTTTGCTTATGGGTCGGAAGTAATGGCAGAAGAAGCAATGGCTGTTGATTCTCGCTTTGACAAGACAGGCGATCACATCGTTGATGCGGCGGATTGGCTAAAAATGAGCGCCAAAGAGAGAGAGAATTATGCACGGGCATCGATTAAAGCGCTGGGAGAGGATCCTGATGTGCTGTTGCCGGATGGTGTTTCCAGGCAGGGACATTATCTGCAGGGTTTGAATCAGGTGTATTTGTAAGGGTGAAAGGCGGATGTTAGTCGTTTGAGTGTTGTGATGGTCGCGTAACAGTTTGATATTTAAGGTGCGCAAAATAGTTTGATAAAAAGGTTGGGAAAGGTGTTGACGTCGGTCTTTTCGCCGCTAATGTTCGCCGCCCTCGCAGTGACGGGTTGGTGTTGAAAGGCATCGAAATGTAGCTGCAAGGTAATTTCAAGAAAGGTGTTGACGCACTGGAAACTGGCGCTAATGTTCGCCGCCTCGCAGTGAGAGGTTGATGTTGAAAGGCATCGAATCGCAACTGCAAGGTAGTTTCAAGAAAGGTATTGACGCACTGGAAGCTGGCGCTAATGTTCGCCGCCCTCAGCAAGGGTAGATCAGGAAGTTCTGATCGAGCCGGGTTGAAATAGAAGCTTGACAGCTTCGAAGGCGTGCATATAGTTCGCCACCCGCAGCAAGATGACGCAAGTCTGGTGGCTGGGGAAAGTAAGTTTGTTCTTTACAATTCGTGATTTTTATTTGAGCTGTGAGCGCATCGGGTCTTCCTTCATTGATTGAGGATCGACTCTGATGAGTAAACAGTTCAGCAATGAACGCAAACGTTTATTTTTATGAGTTTGATCTAGCGATCAATGTCGGGATCAAGAAATACATAGTATCAACTTTCTACGGAGAGTTTGATCCTGGCTCAGAACGAACGCTGGCGGCGTGCCTAACACATGCAAGTCGAACGGATTTTACCTTCGGGTAAAGTTAGTGGCGCACGGGTGAGTAACGCGTGGGTATCTGCCTATCTGTGGGGGACAACTTGGAGAAATCCAAGCTAATACCGCATACGCTCTACGGAGGAAAGCGGGGGATCTTCGGACCTCGCGCAGATAGATGAGCCCGCGTCAGATTAGCTAGTTGGTGAGGTAATGGCTCACCAAGGCGATGATCTGTAACTGGTTTGAGAGGATGATCAGTCACACTGGAACTGAGACACGGTCCAGACTCCTACGGGAGGCAGCAGTGGGGAATATTGCACAATGGGCGAAAGCCTGATGCAGCGACGCCGCGTGCGGGAAGAAGGCCTTAGGGTTGTAAACCGCTTTCAATTGGGAAGAAGGGATGAGTACTAATATTGCTCTGACTTGACGGTACCTTTAGAAGAAGCACCGGCTAATTTCGTGCCAGCAGCCGCGGTAATACGAAAGGTGCAAGCGTTGTTCGGATTTACT
>PFXG01000046.1:816-2411 GCA_002791545.1 Zetaproteobacteria bacterium CG_4_9_14_3_um_filter_49_83 | reverse complement strand
TAACCTTGTACCGAACCAGACATTCTCGGTGAGCAGTAGTTCATCAACGATGATTCCAAGTCCGATCAGTATCACGACAAATGCATCAGGCGTGACCGATGTTTATGTCCAGGATGGATTGCCTGAGACGGCAACACTGACGTTTACTGATGCTACAGGAACACTGTCATTTGGTGTTCCTGTCCAGTTTGTGGCATCAACAGCTGATTCAATTGCGCTGACGGCGACCCCGACAAGCGTTGCACCAGATGGTGTAAGTACAGCGACGGTAAATGCACTGGTTCGTGATGTGAACGGTGTTGCTGTAAGCAATGCGGTGGTTGATTTCTATACCCTGTCATCCGGCACCACGACGGCACTGCTGTCAGGTTCACGGGTGCTGACGGATGCATCCGGTGTTGCGAGTGTAACAGTGAAGGACACGTATGCTGAGATTGTAAATGTTTATGCATCGTTGACACTGAACAGCAAACCTTCGACAAGCACAGCGATCACATTTGAGCAGTCAGTAGCATCGCTAGCATTAAGCAGTGATATTACTAATTTGAGCGCGAACGGATCTAGCAAGGCGAGATTGACAGCGACAGTTCTGGATGTGAATGGTTCGCCATTGACGAGTCGTACAGTGACGTTTACGACAACAGGTAGTGCATTGTTGACAGCAATAACTGGGACGACAAACGCTTCAGGTATTGTGTCGGTAGACTTATACAGCAATACGGCAGAAACAGTGAGTGTGGTTGCGAAGATTAATGCCCTCACGAAGTCGCAGGCAATTACGTTTACACCTGTAGTGAACAGGCTTAATGTATCAGTGCAGCCGACAAATGGGGCAGTAGCAGCCGATGGCGTAAGTACCGGAACGATCATTGTGAACGTCAAGGATGTAAATAATGCACCGATTACCGGTCAGCTGATTACCTTTGCAGATGGTACGACTGGAGGCTCATCAGCGCAGTTGAGTACAGCCAGTGCGATAACGGATGCCAGTGGTACGGCAAGTATCACGGTTAAGGATCCGGTAGCAGAGGCTGTATCAATTATTGCAACTGCGGATACATATACCGCTACAGGTACGATCAACTTTGCGCTGACGACATTGTCTCTGGTAGCCAGTGCGCAGACACCGTTCCTGGCAGATGGCAATCAGAACCCGGTGAGAATTACTGTAAAAAATCAGACTGGCATTCTTATGTCGAACCAGACATTCTCAGTGAGCAGCAGTTCTTCAACAATGATTCCAAGTCCGATCAGCATCACAACCAACGCATCAGGTGTGGCCGATGTTTATGTCCAGGATGGATTGCCAGAGACGGCAACACTGACGTTTACTGATGCTACAGGAACATTGTCATTTGGTGTTCCTGTCCAGTTTGTGGCATCAACAGCTGATTCAATTGCGCTGACGGCGACCCCGACAAGTGTTGCACCAGATGGTGTAAGCTTCGCGACGGTAAGTGCTTTGGTTCGCGATGCAAACGGCGTAGCTGTAAGCAATGCGGTGGTGGACTTCTATACCTTGTCGGCAGGCACCACGACGGCACTGTTGTCGGGATCACGATTGCTGACAGATGCAACCGGTGTTGCGACTGTGA
>PFXG01000046.1:0-802 GCA_002791545.1 Zetaproteobacteria bacterium CG_4_9_14_3_um_filter_49_83 | reverse complement strand
CGACAAGCACAGCGATCACATTTGAGCAGTCAGTAGGCTCACTGGCATTGAGCAGTGATATTACAAACCTGAGCGCGAATGGTGTGAGTGTTGCGACACTGAGTGCTACGGTTCTTGATGGAAATGGCTCTCCACTAAGTGGACGTACGGTTAACTTTACCAGGACAGGCAATGGCGTCCTCAGTGGAACTACGGGATTGACGAATGCATCCGGTGTTGCAACGGTCACATTGAGTGATACGACAGCTGAAGTTGTGAGTGTAGTAGCTAAAATTGGAGTGTTGACGAAGTCACAGGCAATCACGTTTACACCAGTAGTGAACAGGCTGAATGTATCAGTGCAGCCAACAAATGGCGCAGTAGCAGCCGATGGCGTGAGCACAGGAACCATCATTGTGAACGTCAAGGATGTGAATAATGCCCCGATTACCGGTCAGCTGATTACCTTTGCAGATGGTACGACTGGAGGTTCAGCCGCACAGTTGAGTGCAGCCAGTGCAATTACAGATGCCAGCGGTACGGCAAGTATCACGGTTAAGGATCCGGTAGCAGAGGCTGTATCAATTAATGCAACTGCGGACACATATACTGCTACAGGTACGATTAATTTTGCTCTGACGACATTGTCTCTGGTAGCCAGTGCGCAGACACCGTTCCTGGCAGATGGCAACAGCAATTCAGTAAGAATCACGGTGAAAGATCAGAATGGTAACCTTGTACCGAACCAGACATTCTCGGTGAGCAGTAGTTCATCAACGATGATTCCAAGTCCGATCAGTATCACGACAAATGCATCAGGCGT
>PFXG01000002.1 GCA_002791545.1 Zetaproteobacteria bacterium CG_4_9_14_3_um_filter_49_83 | reverse complement strand
AATGCGCCAATTACTTTTGAATACACGACAATTACTCGATATACTCAAAATGACCAAAAATAGTTGCAGGGTGGCCTAGAACAAATTTGCCGTGATTCGATAATATGTGTTTGATTCAAAATGGATTCAGCATGTCTGAGTACGAAAGATTTAAAAGCTTCCGGGATGGCAGCAAAACGCTTGTTTTTTCGGTGTACGATATGCCATTGGCGCATGATCGGGAAATCTTCAACATCCAGGACTACAAGTCGTTTCAAAGCCAGCTCCATTTCTATGGTGTGCAGCGAAACTATGCCCAGGCCTAATTCGGCCATGACAGCTTGTTTAATGGCTTCGGAGCGGTTCATAACCATGCCGGGGATCAGTTCAAGCTGATGTTCGGCAAAAAAACGGTCTGCCGCCATGCGGGTGCCGGAATCGGATTCCCTTACGATGAATGATTCGTTGGCAATTTGAGACATTTGAATGTTCTGCTGCTTGGCCAATGGATGATCTGGATAAGCGATAACCACCAGTGGGTTATCGATGAACGGTGTGCCCAGTAAGTCATGGCCTTTGGGTGGTTTGCCCATGATAGCCATATCCGTATCATTGTTATCAAGGGCCTGAAGAAGGCCTGGACGGTTGGTAACATCTAATGTGACAAGAGCGCCGGGGTATTGATGGTGAAATGCGGCAATCAGTTGCGGAGCAAAATAGTTGGCGGTTGATGCCATGGTCAGATGAAGTTTTCCACGTTTCATGCCTTTAAGTTCTTCAATGATTTCGGATGCTTCCTGAAGCGTTTGCTGAATGTTTTTTGCATAATTGTAGAGTTCGTTTCCCGCTTCGGTAGGGAAAATATTTTTACCGGAGCGTTCAAATAATGGCAGGCCGATCTGTTGTTCCAGTTGTTTGATTTGCATCGATACAGCCGGTTGTGTCATGAATAATGATTTGGCTGCATCGGTATAGCTTTGATGTTCAATGATGGACTGGAGAATTTTCATCTGTTTCAGGGTAATATTCAAACGGACTACCTCACATAAGGAAAATTTATGTAATTCATCATATACTCTTATTTTACATTATGAAAGGGGAATCTTAGTCTTCCCAATATCGGCGAAGATGTATAGTCTTCTTTTCCGCGAGTCTGAGGGGTATTCCTTGACGTCTCTCGGCCGATCTTACAATAAACTTGGAGGGATTCACAAATGGATCAATCGAATCGTTACGCCAATCTGGATCTGAAAGAAGAGGACCTGATTGCAGGCGGTAAGCATTTTCTTGTCGCATATAAACTGATACCAGCTAAAGGCTTCGGTTTTTTGGAAGTTGCAGCTCACGTTGCAGCTGAATCTTCTACCGGTACCAATGTGGAAGTATCCACAACTGACGACTTTACCCGTGGTGTAGACGCACTGGTTTATGAAGTGGATGAAACCGCATTCGGTAACGACCCTGTTAAGGGTGGTGGTTTGATGAAGATTGCTTATCCTGTTGAATTGTTCGATCCGAACCTTTCCGATGGTGTTTTCAACGTTTCTCACATGTGGTCACTGATTCTGGGTAATAACCAGGGTATGGGCGATCATGAAGGCTTACGTATGCTCGACTTCCTGGTTCCTGAATGCATGGTCAAGAAATTCGACGGCCCTGCTACCAATATTTCCGATATGTGGAAAACTATGGGCCGTCCTGAAGTAGACGGTGGTTATATTGCCGGTACTATCATCAAACCTAAGCTGGGTTTGCGTCCTGAGCCATTTGCTCGTGCTTGCTATGAATTCTGGCTTGGCGGTACTTTTATCAAGAATGATGAGCCACAGGCGAATCAACCGTTCTGTCCAATGGAGACTGTGATTCCTTTGGTCGCCCAAACCATGGATCGCGCTCAGCAGGAGACTGGCGAGGTTAAGATTTTCTCTGCCAATGTTACAGCTGATTTCCACGGTGAAATGATCAAACGCGGTGAATTCATTCTGGGCGAATTCGCCAAATACGGTAACGAAAAGCACGTTGCATTCCTGGTAGACGGTTTTGTAACCGGTCCTGCTGGTGTAACAACTTGCCGTCGTGCATTCCCTGAAACATTCCTGCACTTCCACCGCGCAGGTCATGGCGCTGTAACATCTTACAAATCGCCTATGGGTATGGATCCACTGTGCTACATGAAGCTTGCTCGTCTGTCAGGCGCTTCCGGTATCCATACCGGCACCATGGGCTACGGCAAGATGGAAGGCCATTCAGGCGAAACCGTGCTGGCATATATGCTGGAGCGCGATGAGTGCCAGGGCCCTTACTTCTACCAGAAGTGGTACGGCATGAAAGCAACAACACCAATCATCTCAGGCGGCATGAACGCGCTGCGTCTGCCAGGTTTCTTCGAAAACCTCGGCCATGCCAACGTCATCAACACCTGTGGTGGCGGTGCTTTCGGTCACATCGACAGTCCTGCAGCTGGCGGTAAGTCACTGGATCAGGCTTACGATTGCTGGAAAACCGGCGCTGACCCGATCGAATACGCCAAGACTCACCCTGAGTTTGCTCGTGCGTTCGAATCTTTCCCGAAAGATGCAGATCGTATCTTCCCGGACTGGCGCGAAAAACTGGGCGTACACAAGTAAGTCCAGCGTTTCAAGTCAATAAAGTAAAAAGGCCTCCACGTAAGTGGGGGCCTTTTTTTGTGCTTTCTGATAGGGCGTGCGACGTGACTGCAAGCGGGTGAGCGTTTTTTTTACTGAGGGTTATTAGCCACCTGAGTTAAGTGCACTGAGAATTGTTCTGCGGTGGTCGGGGTCCATTCCATCTCACCGATAAAACGACTAAGGATTTGTCCGTACGGATCAACCAGAAAAGTCATCGGTAAACCACGTACACCCAGCTGACGGGCATCGCTTTGATTGGCCAGTAACGGGGAGATTTGCATATTCATTTGTTGCAGAAAGTAATCAGCCTGTCCGATTCGCTGATCTAAGGACAGCATCAAAACCTGATACTCCGGGTGAGCTGCTGACCAGCTTACCAGTTGAGGAAGTTCTTGCCGGCATGGGCCGCACCAGGCGGCCCAATAGTGGAGGAGAACAGGTTTTCCCTGCATCTCTGAAAGACGGTGTAGCTTTTCACTGGTATCTTCCCAGCGTACAAACGAAGCGCTTTCAGCAAAACTCAGTACAGGCATCGACGAAACGGCAATGAAGCATGTCAGCATCAGGCTGCCAAAGCGTTTCATTGCGAATCCTCCAGAAAACTCAGCACATCCGCTGTTTCCTGTTCGCTCAACGGATCCATATTTTTTTGTTTCATACGTACCTGCATGGTGCTTAATACGGCTTTCCATTGCTGCATACTCAAAGATTCAGGCTTGGGCGGTTGATGACAAATCTTGCAGCGGTTTTCATAAATGGATTGACCGTTTGCACTATCGTCAGCTGCCAGCGCAGTAGCCGGTAGTAGCGTGAGGATGAAGCTGTAAATCAATATTCTCATGGTATCACTCCGTTTAATACATTCGTCAGGTTCACGCCATTGCGATAATCCTCATTCATCAGGATAACGCCGGAATTGTTGATCACAATTGTTGAGCCCATAGCGGCATTGAGCTGAGTCATCAGCGATTGACCACTATCGACCAGCACAGTGAAGGGCGAGCCACCGTAACCATTGGCAAGCTCAGAGGCGCGACCGCCAACAACAGAGCCGGAAATATAGTCAATCAGTACATATTGAACATTGCCGCGAGCGGCGAATGCCGGAATGATTGAACTGAGCATATGGTCGCTATGCGACAGGCAGATTGGACACCACATGGTAAAATACAATACGATCGCATCGGCGGGAGCTGTGCCACCCGGCAGGTGATCAGTCAGACGCCATGGGTTTCCCCGACTGTCCAGCAATGAAAACGGCGCAACTTGCTGGCTAACCTGATTGCCAATGCTGCCAGCGGTAACCGGTGGACGCAGATCGGTGCCCGAGGGGTTCAGGTCACTGCCACAAGCCGACAGGGTCAGGCTCAGGCAAAGTAAAGTCAGGTGTAAGGATTTAACGGAAAACATAGCTGACCCCCATGGTGATAATGTCGGTTGTCGGGAAATTTCTTCCCCAACTGGTGCGTTGAATCGCATGATTCCAGCTGGCATTGATGATCCAGTCCCTGTCGCCGGGTGACCAGGCAATCGTCGTGGTTGTTGAGCGTTTACGAATACCACTGGTTGGATCGGATTGTCCATCGATGCTTGCTTTATCTTCCCATAAATCCGCATAGGCCAGTGTGCCAGTCCATGATTGCATATCATTAGCAAAATAAGTGTAACCACCACTGACAGATACCGTTGCACGGTCACCCATGCGTTTGCGGTAGGGTTTGACGAATGTGCCGTATTCGCGATTGATGGGCCGTTCAAGATGTGTGCCATAGGTCAGATTCAGCGTCATGTTCCATGGGTAGATGGTTTTATCGATTAGAATATTGCCATCGAGCCGGTAAAAGCCGCGCCCGGTGATGTCGAAATTGTTGTTTACATCATCATATGGCGAAATACCTGTAGGCACATTCAGCGTTGCGCCCAGATAAATTGCCGGCATCAGATCTTCCAGTGTTTCAACATTCCAAACACATTTAATGCCATCAAACGTTTCATAGCGCAACGTGATAGCGGCATCACCGACACCGCTGGTTTTGCTCTGAATTCCGGTGTAATGGTTATCATTCCAGACAAAGGGCAGGGAACCGGCAATTTGCCAGCGCTCGGCCAGGCGATAAGCTCCACCGACACTAAGGCGATACTGATAGAGGTTGGAGCCCGGCGGATCAGCAACCCATTTACCAGCGCCGTCCCAGAAGCCATCGTATTTTTCACTGGAAAAGTTTGTGCTGAGTTCAGCTTTACCGAACTTGGGCAGTACCAGCGAGGATGCTGAGCCACCTCCACAACAGGAGGCAGCCCGAGCATGCAGCGGCAACAAGAAAGCAGCCCCCACAAGGAGGGCCGCCAAGATTTGCTTGTTCATCATCATAGTGCTGTGAAGCTTAATTGCGGATTGTTACCACCGGCATCAAGCATCACATTTCCATCAACGGTAACGCGAATGGAAACTGTTGCGGCCTGACCCGTAGTTAAGCCTGCCAAACCGATAACCTGATACTTGCCGGTATCCATCATCATGTTTTTGACTGAGGTCATTGTATTCCAGGTCGTTCCACCATCCACTGACGCTTCAACGATAACCGTCGCCACTGTTTTTGCCGGTCGGGTCATGCCGGTGAGTGCCTGATGAAGAGTCTGGCCTGCATACACGGGCGGAAAGCTCATGCCGCCGTGTCCGCCCATGGGCATGGTCATAGTCATATCGGCCATATCACGGGTGGAGATGAATACTGTAAGATCGTGGCTGCCACCAGCATTGGCGTAGATATCGTGTAGCCACACCCGGTATTCACGCGGGGTGGTCAGGCCTTTCATATCCGTCCACGTATCCAAGATGTTGCTACCCTTGGATATCAGGAGATCAGTACCCATATTCATCATTACATTGGGATAAAAATACTGACGGGCATACGGGTCCATCGTGTTGGTCGATGTGGTGTCGCCCAGTTGCACGGTGAGTTCCCATTGTCCCATCGGCATATTGTTCATGCCTGATGGCATGAGGTAATACATATCGACCAGATAAACACCAGCAGCAGCCTGTGTGGTGTCGACCATGCTGTGCGGTGTGGTGTGGTTCATGCCGGAATTCATATACATCAGCGGCATCACCATCATGCGATTTACCTTGCCACCGGCAGTAATATCAAACGGTGCGTTGGTTGCAGTATTGGTGAGGGTGATTTTGTGGGTCGTTTTGGTGCTTCTGAAACCCGTCTGGAAAGGTGCTGCATAGACGACATCAAGCATGACATTGAGCTGAGTTCCATCCGTTAAAGCAACTGTTTTAGTAAACCCCGGCCTATCACCTTTGATTGGTGGCAAGCCCATGGATGGTGCTACAACTCCAGCTGCGTTTTTTGAACTGCTGGAAAATTGAGCAACCGACATGCTTAATTGATTGGCTAATGGTTTGCTCTGATTCAGCACTTGCAGATTAACACCACTGATGAAAGTCACAGGATTTCCACCTGCAATGCCATCGAATGTGCCATCGGCCAGGTCCGCAGCCAGTTTAGCAGGCATTTCAGCCAGATCAGCTGCGCTGAGGCCTAAGTTGCTGCCCAATTGACTCATCAGCCCCACACGGAACGCCGCATCCTTGTCTGCCTGTGTTTGCGCGGTGATTGTTGTGGTGTATGGATCAAAGGGTCTGGCGCTTAAATCAGGCGCGTAGCCGAATACACTCTGGAATGTCGTCGTAGCTTGAGTGAGCGTTTGACCGCCCACAACCAATTGATTAATGATGGTTGTATCTGGCGTGATAGGGGCATTGCCCGCTGCACCAGCAACAAAATATGCTGCCGCAGTGCGTAACGCCAATGGATTTGGCGCAGTCAGTGTTACCGTATTACCGGAGACTTCATCGGTGTAGGTGCCGGTGACTTCAAAGATGAGTTCACCGGATAATGCGCTATTCGGTATGGTTACAGAAAACGCACCATTGCTGACAGTGGCCGTAGTCAGGACTTTTCCTGCTGTATTAAGCACGCTGACGGTGCCGTTGACAGCTCCGGCAACGGCATTGCCGCTGATCGTGGTTGATGTGGTCGTGGCTACACCGCCGGTTGTGGAAGCGCCACAGGCGCTGATGAGCAGCAATACAGCCACCCACATAGAAATATGAAAGGTTTTCATGGGTAAAACTCTCCTCGAAATTGTAATTTTCCTGCATGCATTTCTTTGCTTAAGAGTTGCATGTGCCAGATCAGATCAGTGAATCGCCGTCAGACGAATCATCTGATGATACGTAGATGAATAAGTGGAAAATTAAATACTTCGAGGCGGTGGTGATTCAACCGTGAAAAGCACGGGCTGAAGTTTGGCTGCTTGAAACATGACACTTTGTTTGATTGTCCTGATTTCAGCGATGCTGGTTTGAACAGGTAAATGCGGTGCCAGTAACTGTGGTAAAGAATCAATGCTGCTGTGACAGCCACAAGCACATTCGATTTTGCAATCATCCAGAGCTAGCCCGGATTTTTGACGATGCGCATCAGTATTCATATGCATGCTCTTTCCAGAATATTGCATCGTTGTAGAATCCATGTCGCAGACTTTGGCATACGACACCATGGGCGTACCGCTGATCATCAGCAGCGTCAATGTTATCAAATATACAAGAGTCTTGCGCATGGCCGGAGTATTTAAAACATGGTCTGTAAATGCAACAATAAAAATTTAAGGCTGACTATTTTTGTATGTTATCTTTTTTTTGGTTAGTGTTGCCGCTATTGAATTTTGGAAAGTTATAACTATGAGGTGTGACTATGAGTGATACAGTTCGATTAACAGAGAGTGCTGCAAAAAAAATCAACGGTTTGCTGGCACAGGATGACAACTCGAATATGCACTTGCGTATTTTTGTCTCCGGTGGCGGATGCTCCGGTTTTCAATATGGATTCACATTCGACGATGAGATTAAAGATAATGATACCGTTATCGAAAGCCTGGGTGTCAAGCTGCTGGTCGATCAAATGAGTCTGGATCTATTGAAAGGCTCGGAAGTGGATTACCAGACGTCCCTGCAGGGTGAGTCTTTTGTGATTCGTAATCCCAATGCAGGCTCAACCTGTGGTTGTGGTAAGTCATTTACGCCTGCTGAGCAAGGGCAGCAAGGTTGCGGTCACGCTTCTGCTGCTTACTGATTAAGCACATCCGATATTTTCCAGAGGCAGGAGCAGTCGATGACAGCGCTTGAAATTCACGGTCTGAGCAAGACCTATGGCAATGGTAAAATCGCCTTGCAGGATGTCAGTCTGAGCGTTGCAAAAGGCTCGTTTTATGCCTTGCTGGGTCCAAATGGCGCAGGTAAATCAACGCTGATCAACATCCTTGCTGATACTGTACGCTCCGGCGGTGGTAGCGTGCGCCTGTTTGGTCATGATTTATTTACTGATCGATCCTGGTGTAAGCGACGCATGGGCGTGGTGCCGCAGGAAATTGCCTTTGATCCTTTTTTTACACCGCGTGAAGTGCTGCATTTCACCTCCGGCCTGTTCGGAAAAAAAGCCGATGATGCCTGGATAGATGAATTGTTTGATCGGCTTGAGTTATCTCAGCATACAAGCAAAAACACCCGCCAGCTTTCCGGTGGTATGCGGCGACGTTTACTGGTGGCACAAGCTTTGGTGCACCGTCCTGAGCTGGTGATTCTTGATGAGCCGACGGCTGGTGTGGATGTGGAACTGCGGCGCCGCTTATGGTCTTTTATGCGTGAGCTCAATGCCAAAGGGACAACCATTTTGCTGACGACGCATTATCTGGATGAAGCTGAAGAGTTGTGTGATCAGGTGGCCATTATTAATCACGGAAAGTTGCTGACTGCCCAGCCAATGGCCGATTTGATGCGGCAGGTGGCATCTTCGTGTTTGTGGCTGCGTTACCAGCAGACGATTGAGCTCAGTCCGGCAGATCATGAGATACTGGCTCAATATGCGCCGCGCACTGATGCACAGGGATTATATCTTCAGTTGGGCTTGCAGGATGATGGTCAATCGACATTTCATCAGGCTTATCAGGCTGCTGTTGATCGTTTCGGACCACCACTGGATGCCGGGGTTCGCAAGGAAGACCTCGAAGATGTATTTCTTCGACTGACAGCGCGTCAGGTGGGGGAAGCCAAGTGAAAACCAGTAACCTTCTGGGCGCACAAACCCTGTTTAAACGGGAAGTTAGACGCTTTCTGAAAGTGAATATGCAAACTATTGTGACGCCGGCGCTGACTGCAATTTTATATCTGCTGGTGTTCCGCTATGCCCTGGGTGATCGTCAGGTGCCAGGTATCGGTATCGATTATTTCACCTTTCTGGTGCCCGGTCTGGCGATGATGGCCATGTTGCAAAATGCTTTTGCCAATACATCGAGCTCGATGATTATGGGTAAGGTGATGGGTATGCAAATTTACCTGCTGATGGCACCGCTCTCTGCCATGGAAGTGGTCGCCGCCTTTTTGCTGGCGGCGGTGGTGCGTGCGGTAGTGGTTGCGGTGGTGTTTCTGCTGGTGCTCGTACCCTTTGTCGATTTGACGATCATACATCCCTGGCTGATTATCCTGTATGGCGTTTGCGGCAGCTTGATTATGGGCGGGCTTGGCTTGCTGGCCGGTATGTGGGCGAAGGATTTTGATAATATCGCCATGGTCACCAACTTTATTATTTTACCGCTGACATTTTTGTCAGGAGTTTTTTATTCCGTATCCCAATTACCTGAGCTCTGGCAGAGGGTGAATTATGCCAATCCGTTTTTTTATCTGATTGACGGCTTTCGTTATGGGTTTCTCGGCGTCGGTGATACTGACCCGTTTGCTTCAGTCGGGATTGTATTGCTAACGGTGGCACTGGTATTTGCGAGTTGCTGGTATTTGTGGCGAATCGGTTGGCGGATGAAGGATTAATATGGCACACCAGTCAAAAAGTAAGAAAGATCGAAAAACATCGGCATGGTATCAACGGCATGTGAATGATCCGCATGTGAAACGCGCTCAGAAAGAGGGGCGACGTTCACGGGCCGTGTTCAAGCTGATGGAAATTCTTGATTCGCATATGCTGAACATCCGTAAGGATAGTGTGATAGTCGATCTTGGCTGTGCACCGGGTTCATGGTGTGAAGAGATCGCATCCCGTCTTGACTCGCAAGGTTTGCTGATTGGTATTGATTTGTTGCCGCTGAATCCGATTGAGGGGGTCACGCTGATTCAGGCGGATTTTGATTCGCCGGATGGTCAGCAGGCTCTGGCTGAAGCGTTAAAGGGTCGCGTTATTGATTTGATCGTCTCCGACATGGCGCCGGAAATGAGCGGCAACAAACTGGTGGATCAGATGCGTATGATTGCCCTGAATGAAATGACCCTGCAGTTTGCCCGTCAGAATCTTAAGCCGGGTGGTGATTTGCTGATGAAAACATTCATGGGCGAGGGTTACGACATGTTCCGGCGTGATCTGGGTATGACCTTTACCCGGGTGAAAAATATCAAGCCAGAAGCCAGCCGCAAAACATCCAGTGAATTTTTCCTGCTGGCCCGGGAAATGAAATAATAGCGTTTGTGCATCGTTGTTCGACGTACGCCTGCGTTAAAAGGGTGCGGCAATCTCAAATTCCAGCCTTTCACGACTGATTGGGTGAGTAAAACACAAGCGCTGCGCATGCAGCATCAATCGTTCTCCGATTTCACCGTAGAGTGAGTCACCGACAATGGGGGCGTTGAGCCCGTCATGATGCGATGCATGTACGCGTAATTGATGGGTACGACCGGTTTGCGGATAAAAATAGACGCGTGTTGTTTCAGCGTCGCGGGCAATGATACGCCAGCCGGTACAAGCCAGTTTTCCATGCTCCTCATTCACCATTTGTCTGGGGCGATCTTCTAAATCCAGACACAGCGGCAGATTTATTTCACCTTCAGCAGGCTGTGCAGGCAAGCAAGCCGAGAGGACAGCTTCATATCGCTTATCTACCCGGCGCTGAATAAATTGTTTTTGCAGAAACTTGTTGCTGCTGAGGTTTTTGGCGACAAGCAGAAGCCCGGATGTTTCCATGTCCAGCCGATGCACAAGTTTGAGTTGCGGTACATCGGGATACCGTTGCTGAAGACGGCTAAGTACCGAATCTTTCACATGCTTACCCGGTGTCGAGAGTAAGCCGGATGGTTTGTTGACGATCAGCAGGCAGTCATCTTCGTAAACGATTGGCGGTTCGGCTTCGTCGATACCCAGACCGTGTTCCGGTTCCGGCGCAAGTGCCAAACCGCGTAGCATAAACGGTAAAATAGGGCGGCATTTACCCCGGCAGGCGGGATAGAAGTGGCCATGATGGCGGATACCGGCAGTGGGGGAAGCGCCCCACCAGAACTCAGCCATCGCCAGCGGCTGAAGCTGGTGATGGCAGGCATAGTGAATCAGCTTGGGCCCGGCACAATCACCGGCACCGGCGGGTGGCATGGCATCATCAAAAAAATCACAAATATCCTGTTGTTCACCCAAATGGTTACGCAGTCTGTAGGTGGAATACACTTGTTGATGCAGGTGGCGTAATCGTTGCGCATGCACTTGCTTGAGTCGGCTTATTTGTTGATCGAAGCTGTCCAGTTGCAGCTGAAGCGCATGCAATTTTTCCTGCCAGTGCTGCGTGGCATTGATGGCTTCACGTTTGTGGTGCTGACTGGCCAGCGCCAGAGCAGCCATGTTGGTGCGGTGCTCTTCATCTGTCAGGCTGCTGTCTTCTGTCAACGCTAATCGATGCTGATGGCGCGCTATTTTTGCAGCTTTATGGCGGAGTTTTAATTCACTTAACGCATCATCACGTTGCTGTTGCATGTGCAGAATTTTCGTGAGTAATTCGGCGCGTTCATGCGCGGATTCCAGCGCCAGTAATTGCGCGCCTAATCGTTCGAGTTCCGTTTTTCCGCGAGATAATAAAAGGGCATGTTCATGCGGATTGAAGATAGGTGGTACGAAGCCGGAAATATGCCAAGAGCCATTCATTTGCCCTGAAAAAGCGGAGAGAAATCCGACGCGGGATTCATTGTCCTGAACCACCAGCACGCCAAACATTTTGCCCTTGCCGGGGGCGAAAAAATCACGCGGCCATTGCGGCTGACTGGAAAGCCGTTGCTGTAATATGTGAGCTGCCTGCTCTGCCAGCGGATGCGGCGAATTTGCAAATGGACTGGGTATGGAGGCTGGCAGCATGTCATCGAAAGGCGCTACGGGGAAATAGCTGAGCAGATCAGAATGTTGCATCAAAGGTGGGTGTTTCCGGGGATTATCATGCAGAACTTCCTTCATGCGTGTATTGGCGGCAACTCTATGCATGGAATCAAATAAAAACACATTCCCGATATCATGAAGCATTGACTGTTGCTGATTCAGCAGTGAAAGCGCTGATAGTTCTGCTAGTTTCAGGGCTGGTACGTGTATTGTTATGGTCAGGGGATCAATGATGACTGAACGTGAAAAGATGGTTTCTGGCCAGATATATAACTGTCTCGACCCAGAACTGAGGACTTTACGTGAGCAGGCAAGGCTTGCCTGTGCCAGATTTTCTGCTCACCCCAGTGTCGGGAATATGAAGCATATCAAACGCTTGTTCAGAAACATGGGCAGCGCTGTGCTGGAGCCTGGCTTTCAGTGCGATTACGGCATTAATATCGAAGTAGGACATAATTTTTATGCCAACTTCCATTGTGTGCTGCTTGATGCCGCTACTATTTGCATTGGAGATAATGTTTTCCTGGGGCCGGGTTCTCATATTTATACGTCAGATCATCCCAGAGATGCCAGCGCCCGAGGCAAGGGCATTTGTTTTGCCAGGCCCGTGACTATTGGTCACGATGTGTGGATTGGCGGGGGTGCGAAGATTTTGCCGGGGGTTAGCATTGGTGATGGTGCCGTGATCGGTGCAAATGCGGTTGTGACCAGGTCGGTTGCGGCGGGGGTGGTGTATTATTAGCGGTCGAGCGGGTTAATTATCCAAGCTCAAAAGAAGTCACGCCAAAGATTCTGTTTAACGGCAGATCTGGCTGATTTCCGCTATACATGCGAGCAGTTTCAAAAACCACTTTCATGTGGTTGCGTTCGGCCAGTTCGACGGCTGCCCGATTGACTTCCGGCGTATCGAGGTAAAATACTTCAGTTGAATTGAGTCCCGCTATCAGCGATAGAAAAAGCACTTCCGCCCATGCCGGGCTGTCGGCAAAAAGAGGGCCTATCTTGTAGCCCGTATGACATTGGCGAATGACGCCGTAGCCTGCGAGTTTGTCATGTTCCAGAATGCCAAGGGCATGACTGCCCGGCTGATTAATCCATGCTGCGATGAATGGTGTTCGGTGATCGGGGAAAAATGCCCGGTCATAGGATGCAACCGTTTCTAAAGGCAGGGAAGAAAGCTCGATCACGTCAGGATGCTTCGTGATGTTTAATCCGCCGAAGCCCTCATAGCGTATATTTCGATAGGCCAGTTTAAAACCTGATTTCATATAGTTGTTTTGTTGGGCAATGACACCATCAAGGCCGATGTTGCGGTCTGCAAGATATGCTAAAGCGGCATGCCAGATCTGTATGCCGAAGCCTTTTCCACGGTATTCCGGTTTAACCATGTAGAAGCCAAGAAAGCCAAAAGATTCACCATATTTGATGGCTGAAATTACAGCGATGGGTTCACCGTTCAAAACCCCAATCATAAAGCCATGCGGATCAGCTGCGTAAAAACACTCGGCGTCGTTGATGCCGGGATTCCAGCCTTCGGTGGCGGCCCATTCAATGGCAAGGTCAACTTCCTGCCGGTTCATGGTTCTGATTTCGTAGTTGTTCTCTTGCATGGTAAACCTCCCGTTCTCAGCTATCGGCGGCAAAGTGGATATCACATAATCTGTAACGCTGCCTGCTGAGAGTTCGAAATTTCAAAACGTATATTCCACTTCCGTATAGATGCGGTCATTTTTATCGAACTGACCGAAGAATCCGTTTGACCCTCCGAACATGTCAGCACCGAGTTTTGCAGTGACCTGATCACTGAATTCATACGAAGCTTTAGGCCGCAACATCCAGCTGCCATCGGCCCAGTCGTACAAGCCAATCACTTCAGGCTTCAGTTTTTCATTTAAATAGTCGGTCGAGACCATCAGGCTGGCAAAGCCGGAAGCTTGATCTTCAGCGATGCTGTTATCCCATCCGGGGAGATAGCGGATAAAGAACTGCGGACTGATGCGCCAGTTGCTTTTGCTGTAATCCATGCCGAAAGCGGCATTGACTGTTGTGGCCCGGCCGGTGGATGTTGCAGCGGTGAAGCCGGTTTTATTGATGCCTTCACTGATATTCACCGCCGCTTCACCGCGTAACACGATAGCGCCGAAGGCATTGGAGAAGGAGCCTCCCACAGTATTCATGCGCTGGTAAAGCGGGGTCAGGGTCAGCAGGCCCGGACTCAGGCTTTTCTGCATGTTGGGGGAATCTTTCCAGCCATAGAACCAGTTCAGTGACACATCCCAGCCTGAAAGGTTGGAGCGCCAGGCTGCCCCGGCTTCGACATCCGAAGCTCTCCAGCGCGGCTCATTTCCTGGCTTAACCACCAGTGTAGTACCAGTCGGGGCTGGTGGCAGCGCAAAGGCCCAGCGGGAACCTGCCGGAGCAGGTTTTCCGGGTCGTGCATCCGGCACGACGATAAATTCGAATTCGTGTTCAGAGCCAGCGAGGTCAGTATACCAGTTCAAGCGTGCTGACCACAGGCCGATACGCGAGTCCAGGAAGTCATCGAGCATGAACTCGCGCATATCCAGTGGATTGATAATGTCCAGCATACGCAGCCCATCGGTCTTGCCCCAGACAATTTGCTGCTGCCCGAGGCGAAAATCGAAGGTATCACCGCCGTAGAGCAGGTAAGCCTCTTTGCTCTGTAAATAGGTGCGGTAGTGCTGCTTGATGCCCGGCGTCAAATCCCGATTGTTGGTCGGTTCGAGATCCATGGCGGCGTCATACCAGCCCAGCATGCGGCCGCGAAATTCCCAGCCATCAGCGAAAATGGCTTCCGGCTTCAGATCAAGTCGGTTCTGCACTTTGTCCAGCCGCTTTTCGCCAGCGATAAAGTAGGCCGTTTCATTCTTCACTGAACCGTGCAGCGTCCATTCCATGGCTGATGCCGGTAAGGCACAGAAGAGCAGCGCCGGCATCAGAGTAAAAAACAGTCTCATACTCTGATCTTTTCCTTGCCCAGTCCCAGCAGTACCGGAAACAGATAACAGGTTGCCAGATAACAGATCACCATGGTGGCTGCGATCAGGGCACCGAGTTTCATCTGCGGATACAGGGCGGCTGAGAGCAGCACCAGAAAGCCGCCAACCACAACAAAGGTATTGAATAAAATAGCATGGCCAACACTGCGATTGGTGTTGATGACGCTGTCTTTGTAACTGTTTCCGGCGACGCTCTCTTCGTGATATCGATGCAGATAGTGAATGGCAAAATCGACACCGATACCCAGTGCCATGGCACCGGTCAGGGCTGTAGCAATATCCAGCGGAATACCGAAATTACCCATCATGCCGTAGTTGACAGTCACCGCCAGCGACACCGGAATCATGGCAATCGCGGCAATCAGCAGACGTCCGAACATCCACCAGCAGAGCAGAAAAATAGCCAGAACAGAGGTCAGCAGCGAGGCAATCTGCCCCTCGATAATCATCTGCGACAGGCGGTATACGGTAAAGGCGGTACCGGCCCACTCCACCTTGTAACCCTGCTCGGCCGGGAACCATGCATCGGTTTTGGCCTGCATCTGCGTCAGCAGGTTAGCGACGACCTTGGTCTCATCCGTTTTCATGTTGATGCGGATATGCGCCTGCCGGTAATCGCCGGTGATAAAGGTTTCAAAGTCATCCGGCGCGCCGGAGAAGGAGTAGAGCAGCAGATATTGCGCCGCCATGTCGGCTGTTTCCGGCACCCGTTTCCAGGCCGGATCATCGGCATGCAGAGCCTGATTCATCGTTTGCAGGAATTCAGCAATGGAAGAGGTATCACCGACCATCGGGTCCTTTTCCAGCGCTTGTTGCAGATCAACCAGATGTTGCAGAAATGCCGGTTCCAACAGTCCGTTTTCATGGCCGGTATCAATCATCACATCCAGACTGGTGGTGCCGGAGAAATGTTTGTTCAGTAATTTATCTGCCTGACGCAAGGGATCACCCGGTTTGAACTGGTCGACCAGCGAGGCATTGACATCCAGCCGCATCACACCGACCAAGGCAACCAGCAGCAGCATGGCAAACATGGCCATAATCCGTTTCGGATGTTTTAACACGGCGCCGCCCAGCCATTCCACATACGCCGTAAACAGCGGTTTGCGCTCGGCGTGCTTCGCTTTTTCCGGTAGCAGCATTAATGCCGCTGGCAATAGCAGCATCGTGATCAACAGGGCGTAAGCAATACCGATGGCGGCAAACATACCGAAATCACGGATAGGTGGCAGATCGGATGCCTGCATGGAGAGGAAACCGACGCCGGTTGTGACAGAAGTCATCAGCATCGGCTTCCACAGCTCATGCATCACCTCAACGATACGTTCTTTGCGATGGGCATAAGCCTGATAATGGGCCAGCAAACGTTCGCGACTGAGAAAATGTACGGCATCGGCAATACCAATGGCCAGAATCAGAATCGGCAGCATGGTGGTAATGGTATAAATCGGAGCTCCAAGGGCTGCCATGGTGCCGAGCGTCCAGATCTCGGCCATCAACACAACCGCCATCGGCAGCAGTACGCCACGTGGTGTGCGGAAGGAGAGAAACAGCAGCACCAGCAACAGCGCCATGACCATTGGCTGCATGCGTTTCATCTCAGCCGGCATATACGCACCGAATACACCTTCAATGATCGGACGGCCGGAGATGAAGAAGCGCTCTGAGCCACCACGCGCTTCAAGTTCTGCCACCTTGGCTTTCACCAGCTCATAGATCTCGGCATACTGATGGCGTGAATCGGGCATGGGGCGCACAGCAAAAATAGTGCCGCTGCCATCGGCTGAAACAATCACATCGTCGTAAACACCGAATTCATGCATGCGCTGTTTCAGTTGACTGATTTCAGCGCTTGTTTGCGGTACTCCATCCATAAACTTTTCAACTTCCAGCCCGTCTTCGGAGCCACGGATATCCTTGATCGTTGCCAGCGACAGCAGATCGTTCAATGCCAGCGTGCGAAACATCGGTTGTGCTGCCAGCCAGTCCGTCAGCTCCTGCACCAGAGCCAGGCTGTGTGTGTTGTAGACACCATCCTTGTCATCATTGATGACGCCGATAATGACCATGTCGGTGCTGCCGAATCGCTCTTCCAGCACCTGTTTGTTGATATAGGCGTCACTGTGTTTGGGTAACATCGCATCCATATCGGTTTCGATATACAGATGACGCATCTGACTGACAGCAAGTCCCGTCATTAGCAGCAATATCAGCAGAATGCTCTTCGGGTGGGTCAGTACCCAGTTAAAAATTCGTTTCATGATGGTTTGTTTCCTCTTGTTTGAGATTACGAATGTAGTTGTGGTGGCGGTTTATTCGCCACGGTAACCGCGTTTAAGCATGCGTTCGGAAAATTTACTGTCGCTCAGGCCCGTGTTGTAACGATGTCCGGAGAATTCCAGTTCGGTGCGGTGATTGGACTGAACATTGGTCATCACAGCACGCATGGCTGTCCAGATACCATCAATCTGTGTGATCTCTTCAGACACCAGGTGCTTCAGTTCCTGCCCCTTATGATCCCAGAAATCGACGCGAACATACATGTTGATATCTTTGCGGATGAAATAGCGGGTGTTTGAATATCCCAGATTCTTTTTCAACTCATCGGTTTTCGGTTTGCCTTCGACAATCCACACGTCGTGACCGTCGAGCATGTCCGAACCGATCAGGCTCCAGTTGTAATCTTCCAGTTCAGGCACCTGCTTGATGTCTTCAAAGGTGAAATCGGTACCCATAAAATAATCGCCACGATCCGATGCCGAGATACGACGCACCTTTTTCAGGGCGGGAAGATAGAGCCACTGATCATCATCCTTTTCAACGCCATCATAATCCCAGGTCAGCAAGGCCGTATCACGCACATTCGAAGGCTCAAGGAAGTAGGTGATCGATTTGCTATCTTTGCCGTAATCCTTGCGGAACGAAGCCATCTCGCGTTCACGCACATCGCCGCGACGGTCGATAAGGCGCTGCTTCATTTGCTGCATCAGATCATCACCGTCATCACGCGCATCGACGCGCTGCATGATCTCCAGACCGCTCGGTTCGGCACTATAAGCCGGATAAGCAAACAGCATCGCGGCACTCAGTACAACTAAGGTGAATTTATTCATGGGTATGACTCCTGTCAGGAAATTTTTATATCGATCAGTTTGTTCGAAATATGCTTAAGTGTTTTGATGGTGATCGCTTTATCGTCATCCGGGATATCGCTTAGCACCTCTTGCTGAAAATTCCGCACCAACGGCACCATGATCTCCAGCGCCTGATATCCATCTGGGGTCAGACTCACCTGAAAGTAACGTCGATCATCCGGGGCAGGGGTACGCGTAACGAGATTCTTTTTCACCAGCCCATCAATACGGCGTGTGATGGTGGTTTTATCACGCAACATCAGTGCTACAATCTCAACCTGCGTCATCGCTCCCTGTTTGGACAGCCGAAAAAGAATGCCGAAATCCTGCGCTGATAAAGCATAACCATGCCCGGCAAAGCGTCTGGCAATTTCTTCAGTCATTAAAAATGCTGCACGGTTTACATTGAGCCCAATGGCTTGCTCCAGTTGAAAATCAAGTGTTGATTCAGTCATTGTTATCTCCTGCTGGCTGCACCATAACCAAACAAGTTGCATGTTGCAACTAATGTGAATGTTTCGGAAGGAGAACTCAGAAGAGGGGCACAAAAACGCCCGATGAAATGATTATTTGAATAAATAGATGGACTTTCCTTGGGCGCTCACAGAATGTGACCCGTTTATGCTCATAGGAACTAACCCTTCGAATGCGCAGTAATTTGTAATCGTTCCAGGGAATTGAATGTGAGATTGCAGTGGACAACAGTGTTCGTTCGGTAATGCAATGGATGATTGGGCTGCTCCGGTTGGAGGCAGATTTTAGGTTGGCGTATTCTCTGCTTCAGGGGTTCGGAGCGATTTGCCATTGATACGTAATGTGATGCAATGGTGCTGTAGTCGGTCGAGCAGTGCGTCGACGAGCGGTTTACGCTGAAAGAGTTTATACCATTCGGGATAATCCAGATTGGTGGTAATGATGGTGGCCTTGCGATTATAGCGTTGATCCATGAGCTTGAAGAAGGCGTTGGCTTGTTCGGGTTTGATGGTGAGGTATCCCAGTTCATCAATGACCAGCAGATCGTAAGCGGCGAGGCGTTTGAGCAACAGGGTTGAGCTGGCATCGGCTAGTGATGCGTAGAGCTCATCCATCAGATTCTGTGCATTATAGAAGCGTCCGCGATAATCATTCAGCAGAGCCTGACGCAACAGACCGATGGCGAGCCCGGACTTACCCGTTCCGGATGAGCCGATCAGAACGATATTCTCTGCCCGTCTGATGAAGTCCAGACCGGAGAGCTCCTGTATTCGTCCCTTGCTGACGGCGAGTTGCCGCTCGAAGGGGAATGATTCCAGCGTCCAGTCCCACGGTATTTTGGCCTGTTTCAAGCGGTTGGCCATGCTCTTTTCTGTGCGATAGCGTGACTCTTCCGTGAGCAGGCGGTGTTTTCCATGCCCATGGTCAGCCTGGAGGCTGAGATGGGTGTGGTTGACCTCGGCGATGGTCACAGCGAAATATTCATAGCGTTGGATTATGTCGAAAATATGGCCTCGTCGGTCGCCTGCTGGGTGCTACGGTGATAGCTGCAAAAATGCGCTCACTCACCCACAAGGTTCTCCAGGGGCTGGCCTGTCACGCCTGCACAGGCCAATTGATCGGAGATCAATGGCCATCACAACATGAACTTGCAGAGAGTGGCGCTTTTATCGGTAGTCCGGCCGTCTGAATGGGGGATAACCGTTTACCCCGGCCGCCTTTGGGCTGCTGACTACGCGAAAAGAGTTCGGATATGGCGTGTGCAACTTTGGCAGCCCATATCCAAACAGAATGATGAAATGTTTCATATTATTCAGGGAGATAATCATGTCTGACAGCAACGTATATTTATTAATTAATGCCATCCCCAATCCGGAAAAGATGGCTGCAACTCAGCAGTATCTGCAAAGCATCATGCCGGTATTCAAACAGTATGGCGGAGCGCCAGTTGGCAGGTTTAAAACGATTGAGCAACTGGTCGGCAAGGGGGGTATCAAGATGGATGCTATCCTTCAGTTTCCCGATACCAAAGCCATCAGGGAGCTGGTCGATAGCGAAGCATTCAAAGCATTGGGAACGCTCAGAAGTGAGGCGTTCAACCAGCTGGATATGATGATTTGTGAATCCATGTAAGCTAACGCACATGGTTCATGTTAATAACAGGAGGGAAATATGGCGGTAGATATAGAGTTCAGGGATTATATTCTTGATCAGCTCAGCGGCATGGTGCATTTGAAACAAAGAACATGTTCGGCGGCACGGCGGTGCTCAGAAACGGAATTGCTTTTGCCAAGATCAAACACGGTTCACTCTGGCTGAAGGTGGATGAAGGCAACATCAATGACTTTATTGAAAAGGGGATGGTTCAGTACAGCTACGGCAAAGACAACAGCCGTAAGCTCAATTTCTATGAGGCCCCTGCCGAGGTGATTGAAGACGCGGATACTCTGATCCGGTGGGCCACCAAGGCGTGGGGGGCTGCTAATCGATCAAAGAAATAGTATCCGCTTCAGCTCAAATAGAGTTTAAGCTCACCTGGCTTTCAGGCCGGTTTCTGTTCATCATCGACACCAATCACCTCAGTCAGGTAGTGCTCCAGATTGCGTTCGCGGTGAAGCGGATATCGGGCATCCAGCCGTTCGATGTTCATGATACGGTCAAATCGAAAGTTGCGGTATTCATCGCGCAGTTCGCACCATGCCAACAGCGTCCAGTGATCGCCCCATCCGACCATACCGAGTGGCCAGAGGGTGCGCGTGGTTTGCTCATTTTTCATGTCGCGATAGTGGATAGTGATCTTGGATCGGGCCTCACAGGCTTTGCGGATCAGGCCGTGAATATCCGCCTCCGGATTGGAGAAGTTAGGGATGCGATAAGGCAGGCGTGCCACCTCTTCCAATACCTGCGGCGGCAGAACGGCGAGAATTCTGCTTTCAGCGCGTCTGGCGGCTTCAGCCAATGCCGGATCAGTCCAGGCCTGCACCATGCGACTTCCCGCGAGCAGAGCAGTGATCTCGTCCTGCTGAAACATCAAGGGCGGCAGGGTAAAACCCTTGTGCAGCCAGTAGCCGACACCTGCTTCACCCTCAATGGGTACACCGGCTTGCATCAGTGCCTGCATATCGCGGTAGACCGTGCGAACGGTCACCTCCAGCTTTTCAGCGAGTACCTGCGCAGTGATGGCGGTGCGCCGCCCCTGCAGCAGGGTCACCAGTTGAAACAGTCGTTCAGCTTTGCGCATCGGTTATTTTTTTATCCGGGGCTTCTTCGGTTTCGGGAGCGGAAGCTCACGAGCAGTTGCCACCACCAGCTCACAGAGCCGGTTGGCATCCTCCCATGTATCGGGATCAATCTGAAAATGCAGACGTGCCCTGGGATAGGGAGAAGCTTCAACTATCTCTGTTAATAGTGCTCTACCCGCAGCCGTAGGTTTGAGAAAGAGCAGATCATTACAAACCAGCCCGACCGGTTTGCCATCATAGTAGAGGCAATATTCGCCGAACATCTTCCTGGCCGAGGCGCTATTTAGCCTGATTAATTGATCGAGCAAAAAACGATGCTGCTTTGTGTTGTTGCCATATGTCAGGCCTCCCGTAGTTGAAACTCACCCAGCGGTTGCGGGGTGCCATTGATTAACACCTCAATCTCATGTCTGCCTGCATAATGCTTTCTGGTACTCATTTCTGCCAGTGAGACCCGCTTTTGCAGCTTCGCTGATGCTCCCGGTGCGAGGTTCAATGTTTTGAGCTTAAACACCTTGGGGCTGGTTTTGCCGTTTGCCTTAACGAAATGGATGCGGAAATCGACCAGCAATCGTTGTTGCCTCGTTTCGGTGTTCAGCAGATCAAACGTAATAGTTAGCGATTTGCCGATGTTGGCCTGTCGGGGAAGAATCGAAATATTTTCGATCTGCACCTGCGCTGCAACACCGTAACCCAGCACGGCAAGCGCATCCGGCTCTCCCCGTTTAATCGCCGAGCGCAGAGCATGGCGAACGATCCACTCCCGCTCCAAAGTTGCATCTTCCAGCCAGCGTTTTGCCGTTTTGGCCAGCAGCTTCGGATGATCCTTGCCGATATCGTTGAGATTGTTGGCCACCGAACGGCGGACGTAGAGTGATTGGTCATCTTTCAACAGTTCGAGAAGTTCCAGCACCGGCGCAGGATCGCGTTGAAAATTGGGCAGGCGCGGACGTGTCCCCTCTGAAACCAGTCGACGCACATGCGGATTGGCATCACAAGCCCATGCGCGCAATTGAGCCAGTGTCGCCTCAGGATGACGTTGGAGAAACGGGCGGATGCTGAACTCGGCGGTGAAGCGTTGGGTGAGCTCATACTGCGCCCGCATGGAAACTGCGAAATGTTCCAGCCCCTGCTCGGCCACAAAGATGGTGTGCGGCCAATAGCGGAAGGGAGCCGTGCCATTGCCTTCGGTCTCGGCAAGCGGTTCGGAGAGGGATGCGATAAGAACTTCGACGGCCTCTTCATACATGGCAGGCAGGTGTCGATGCATAGCCGTTGCAACCTTCCCGGCACGTTGCTTTAGCGCCAGCCCTTCGAATCCCGCCGTTGCATCACGAATAAAGGCATCGGTGGCAAATGAAGGATAGGCGGCAGCTATTTCACCGGCGATAGCTGTAATGATTTCCGGGCCGAATTGATCTTTCAGTTGTTCGGCCACTTATTGAAGGATCTCCACCTGACTGAGCTGGATCACCGGCTCGATGTCGGTGTAGTTGACCATGTCGTCCTTGAGCTCATCGGCATGCGGTAGAAATGCAGCCATAAAGTCGTCAATGGTATCGAAGGCATACTGACAGAGGGCGACAAAAGTGGGAGCAGAGCCCGGCTCACCACCGCCCACCCCCCGCTCCACTGATACGCCACAATAACCTTGGCCCTGACTCAATAGTTCGATGGAACGCGGCATGTGAGTATGAAGATAATAATCCATGTCGAAGCGGCCGCCGATGGGGTAAAGGATATTGATTCTGACCATGATATGCCTTAACCGCGCTGCATTACATGTGCCGTGCTGTGGCTCATGACAATGCTTTCGGGGGCGATGAATGGCATACATACGGGCATCATCTCTTCACTAAAACTTTTACCTGCCGCTTCAGCAGCCTGTTTACTCTCCCAGTAGATCATATCGATCCACTCACCATCGGTGCTCTCGGAGAGGCTGCGAAACCGGAATCCCTGCTGACGCTGTACCCACGCGCTGATGGTCTCGTTGGCCTTAAGCCAATCCTCTGTTGTTTTGCCTTCCTGCAGACGAAAACGAATCAATTCAATAGTATCACTCATGTTGATTCTCCCTTTTTATGTCTGGTCGGCTGATCCGACAGGGGAAAGCTAAGCGGGGGCTGCTGACAACGTGGTGTCAGTACGTTTCGCCATGACTTGTTCATGCTTCCAGCATCTTCCTGATGGTTTGGCTCACTTGTTTTATCGTAAACGGTTTCAAGAGAATTTTGGAGGTGTCTTCAACAGAGTTGCTACTCTGAGAGGGGTCATAGCCGGTCGCGAACAGTATTTTTGCATGGGCATTAATTTTTCGGATATGTTTGGCAAGTTCTCCGCCGCTCATTCCGGGCATGACAATATCGAGGATAACCAGATCAATCGTCTGCCAATGCTCCTGATAAATCTTGAGTGCCTCAGTGCCATCGTGTGCAGGCAATATACGGTATCCGATTAATTCCAGCATTTCGACGGATGTCTGCAAAACGTTGATATCATCATCGGCAAACAAAATGGTTTCGCGATTTCCGGCCACAAGGTCAGTCTCAAGCTTTGCCTCAGCTCTGGGGGAGGAGTTCTCGTAGATCGGCAGGTAGATGCGAAAGCAGGTTCCTTCACCCGGAGCGCTCACCACCTCGATAACTCCGTGATGCGCCTGAATAGCGCCGTAAACGGTCGCCAATCCCAGGCCGGTTCCTTTGCCAACGTCCTTGGTGGTGAAAAATGGATCGAAAATCAGTTTTTGAATTTCCGCCGAGATACCGGGACCATTGTCGCGAAACTGAATTCTGGCGCAGGTATTATTCTTTTTCTCCAGTTGCGGATGACGGCCATAGAAATCGGCATCCGGCTCGTACAGATCCAGCGTAATTTCAATGTGGGCATTGTTAACGCCTTCCAGTGCATCACGGGCATTGGTCAACAGGTTCAGGAAGATTTGCTGTAACTGCGTGATATCCCCCTGAATTTGTAACGGGTTATTGCAGCAGGATATAGATAAACGGATGTTTTCAGGAATAGCCACGCGGTTCAGTTTGGTTGTTTCCTTTATGAAACTTTGCAGTATCAGCGGCTCCTGTTGCACATTACCCTTACGCGCAAAGGTCAGCAGTTGTTTTATCATATTACTGGCTTCAAAACTCAGTTTTTCAACGGCCTTTAGCCTTTTGGCGGCGTTGGAGCTGGCATCGATTTCGCTCTGTGCCAGAAAGAGATTACCAATCATGGCGGCGAGCTTGTTGTTGAAGTCGTGCGCAATGCCACCGACCAGTGTGCCGAGTGCCTCCATTTTTTGTGCCTGCTGCAACTGCATCTCGGTCTCCTGCTGATGGGTGATATCCTGAACGGTGCCAACCGAACGCAACGGATTGCCATCGGCATCCAGGTAATTTCGTCCCTGCTCTTGCACAATTTTAACGCGACCATCTTTCATCAGCAGCCGGTGGCTGACTTCATAGTCATGATGATTTGATACGGAATCGGTAAAAGCTTTATTCACTTTGTCGCGGTCATCCGGGTGGATGGCATTCAGGAATGCTTCGTAAGATGCACCGAACGACTTCCTGTCGATTTCAAAAATCTCGAATATCTCATCGGACCAAACCAGTTCATTGCTTACAAGGTTCAGCTCCCAATTGCCCAGTTTGGCGATGCGCTGTGCTTCGGCCAGTGCATCTGCACTACGCTTAAGCGCCTCATCTGCGAGCTTACGCTCAGTAATATCTTCGGAAATACCAAGCAGATAGAGAGTGGTTCCATCTTCGCCAATAATAGGGACTTTTCTGGTATGCAGATAACGCTGGCCATGATGTTTGGTGTTTATCGGCTCTTCAGGGATATCTTTGAGCTCCCCGCTTAAGATCACCTCTTTGTCCTTGGCGATAAAAAAGTCCGCCTCCTCTTTGGGGGAAAAGTCATAGTCCGATTTTCCGATCAGCTCCTGCTGCGAAAATCCGATCAGTTCTTGTCCGAATTTATTAAAGCGTATGAATTGTAATTTTTCGGCATCCTTGACGAATATCATTGTAGGGATGTTATCCAGAACGGTTTCGAGGAACGCTTCATTGTCGCGTAAAGCCTCTTCTGCCCGTTTGCTCTCAGCGCGGGCACGCAGATTGGAGATGCCGTAAGCCATATCCCCGGCCAGTTCCTCCAGCAGGCGGATTTCATCCGCATTGATGGCATTTTTTTCAGCGGAGTAAATCATCAGCGCGCCAAACGGCTGGCCGCCTCCATTTTTGAGGGGCAGGGCGATGCCGGAGTGGTACCCCTTTTGCAATGCGCTCTGTCGCCACGGCGTCATCAGTGCACTTTCTTCAAAATCCTCAATATAGAGCGCTTCGCCGCTACGGATCACCACGCCTGCCGGGCCACGTCCGTGTTCTATATTCTCCGACCAGCTCAGTTTGGCATTAGCAATATAGTCGCTGCCTTCACCTGCCCAGGCGATCGGCCTGATTGTTTTGGTTGCGTCATTTTCAGCATAACCCACCCAGGCCAGCAGGTATCCTGCCTGTTTACATATGATACCGCAGATATCATTAAGGAGCTCCTGTTCGTCGGTGGCTTTAAGTAAGGACTGATTGCAGTTGCTGATGGCTTGCAGTTCACGATTAAGCCGATGCAGTTCTGCTTCGGCCTGTTTAATATCGGTGATATTTCGACCGATTGAGGCGACGCCAATGGCTTTGCCATCTTTATCTATTAACGTCGTGTTGAACCACTCGACGGTGATGACACAACCATCCCTGGTTATATTCTCGTTGATACTGTGCTGGCCGCCAGCCTGGCCCATCAAGTCGTGGTAAATTCCATCCGCCAACTTGTGACTCTCAACGGGCAGTATCAATTCTGTAGCGTGTCGGCCAAGGGCCTCTTCCCGGCTGTAGCCAAAAATCTTTTCACAGGTGCTGTTCCATTCAGTTGCACAGAAATTTTCATCCCACTCCAAAAAACAGAGGGGAGAGAGCTCCATGTGTAGCCGCAGTCGTTGCTCAGACTTGAGTATCCTCTCCTCAGTCTGCTTGCGTTCGGTGATATCTTCGATTGCAAAGACTACGGCCTCAATCTCCCCTTGATGATCGAAAATGGGCGCGCCATTGATTGACAGCAGCACGCGGCGACCGTCCGGCCAGGCTATGGCGTGTTGGACATCGAAGACGGGCTGTCGGGCCGTCATCACCCGGCTGAATGGGTGCTCCTCATCGGAGAAAGGGCCGCCGTCGATGGCGGTGGCATGCCACTCAGGCGCGTTGTAGCTAAGCTGGGTCAACTCTTGTTTGCTCAAGCCCAGAATCCTTTCGGCCTGCGGATTGGCGAAGGTAATCTGTCCCTCCCTGTTAACCAACGTTATACCGACAGGGCTGGTCACCATGATGCGGTTGAGCAGCATCTGTTCGCGGAGCAGTGATTCCTGGGCTGTTTTGCGCTCGTCAATCTCCTGATGAAGCTGCTGATTCGTTTGCATCAGCTCTTCGGTGCGCGCGCTGATTTTCTCCTCCAGCTGCTCAGTCAGTTCTCGCAGGCGTAGCTGGATATCCACCCGGGCCAACACCTCATCCGGAGAGAAAGGTTTGGCTATATAGTCCACACCTCCAGCCTGGAAGGCTTTGACCTTATCGCTTGCCGTATCAAGGGCACTGATAAAGATGATGGGGATGGAGCTGGTTCGTGTGTCTGCCTTGAGCCTGCGGCACACCTCGTAACCATCCATCCGGGGCATCTTGACATCCAGCAGAATGAGATCTGGCAGGGTGGATTCTAAAAAGCGCAGTGCCAGCCCCCCGTCCGAGGCGGGATGAACGGTGTAGCCATGTTCTGTCAGGATGTGCATCAGCAATTGAAGATTGGCGCTGTTATCATCCACAATCAGGATTCTGCTTTCTCCAGTCATCTTTTTACTCATGTCGATTCCTCCGATGCACTATTGCTGCGAGCTGTCTCGACCAGAGTCAGCATCCGGCCATATTGAAGATCTCTCGCCAGAACGGCCAGAGCATTCGCCACAGATGGATCACGCTGTCGAATTTCCTCGATGAGAAGGCGGACCGCTTCGATATCGATCCGGCCAAGGGCATGCTCCAGCGAAGCGAGCAAATCGTCGGGAAGGCTGGTCAGATTCTCTATATTCACTTCGTCTCCTACTATAATAATAGGAGTAGTAGGAGTAGCAGGCTCGCTCTCCTCTTCATAGATAAAGCGTACACCCAGATGTTTCGTCAGGGCAGTGAAAATTTCTTTCTCTTTATAGGGTTTACGGATGAAATCATGACAACCCGCCGCCAGAATTTCACGTCGCTCGTCTTCCAGCGCATGGGCGGTGACAGCAATGATTCTGGTTTGCGTGCCATTGTCGTCAGCCTTAATCCGGCGGGTTGCCTCAAGCCCATCCATGAGCGGCATACGCATGTCCATAAAGATCAGGTGGGGGTGCCAGGAGGCAAATATTGCTACGGTTTCCTGGCCATCTACAGCTTCCCGAATGTCAAAACCTATCGGCTCTAACAGTCTGTGAAGCAGCAGGCGGTTCTCCGGCTGGTCTTCGGCAATGAGCAGGCGATAACGCGGCTGCCCATCCGCCACACCAATAACACGGCCGGGCTGCGATGCAACAGGTTCTGCTTTCTCCGTAGCCGCTGTAACCGGGACTTCGAAGTAAAAGAGTGAGCCGTTGCCAGGCGCCTCAGCAACATCAATCTCTCCGCCCATCAGCGTGATATACTGTTTGCAGATAGCCAGTCCCAAACCGCTCCCTGCTTCTGTAGGTGAGCGCCCACCCAGCTGCACAAAGGGAGAAAAGATACGTTCTCTGTCTTCAGGGGGGATTCCGGAACCAGTGTCCTCAACCTCGAATCGCAGCCGCATCGGCTCGGCCCCCTCTTTTTTTGCAACGCGTAACGTGACTGAGCCGCTTGTTGTGTACTTGATGGCGTTGCTGATCAGGTTGAGCAGCACTTGCCGAAGCTTGCCCGTATCGGCTGTTATATACCGGGGCAGATCAGGGGCTTGCTGGAGCGTGAATACCAGCTCTTTCTCATGCGCCTGCATATCCATCATCAATGCCACATCCTGCAACAGATGAAACAGGTCAAGATGCGATGTTTCCAGCTCTACCCGTCCGGATTCGATCTTGGATATATCCAGTATATTATTGATCAGGTTGAGCAGATGTTCGCCGCTGCGGGTAATGATGTTGAGATTCTGCATCTGTTCGACCGTGACCTCAGGAGAGCGCTTCATCAACTGAGAAAAACCAAGTACGGCGTTCAGAGGAGTGCGCAGTTCATGGTTCATGTTGGCCAGAAAGACACTCTTGGCGCGGTTGGCTGCTTCAGCGTTATCACGCGCTTTGATCAGCTCTATTTCGCTCTGTTTTTGTGCAGTGATGTCATGCATCGAGACTACTGCCCCCAGCTTTTCTCCCGACTCGCCGTACATCGCTTTTCCGGCACAGAGCATAAAATGTTCACTGCCATCGCTATGCCGGATGATCATCGGCTGATCCCGCACCTGCTCCTCGTTGAAGACGCGGTACAGCGGGATCTGATCGGTCGGCATCGGGGTGATGCTATCCTCCTGCAACAGTCGATAATGCTCGGCCCAGCGTTCCGCTGGCAGCTCCTCCTGCTCGATGCCATGCATCAGGCGGGTGGCCCGGTTGAAGTAGGAGAGGTTACCCTGCTTGTCACAGGCAACGATGCCTTCGCTGATGTTGTTGAGCACCGCCTCAGTGAAGATCTGCTGGCGGAGTAGTTCAGAGGTGCGCTCCTCTACCAGCTCGGAGAGATGATCCCGATGTTGTTGCAGCTCCTTTTCGCGTTGAGTGAGGGTATTGAGCATGGCATTGAAGGCATGGCCGAGCTTGCTGGCTTCATCACTGCCTTTGAGTTCTACCCGCACCTCCCGCTTACCGGTCTGGATGGCATCCGCTACGTTTTGGATGGCGTATAAACGGCGAGTCAGCCGCCAGCCCATGATCGCAACCAGCAGTGAACCGATAATAATAGCGGCGATGGCTCTGAAGATGCCGCTGCGGGTGATGGTCTCCAGCCGCTGTGTCGTGGTTCCCAGGCCGAGGCCGACACGAACCCAGCCAATGTCGGTGCCGGCCAGCACGACGGGGCTGAGCACATCCACCAAGGCGGTGGAACGGTTGATCACCATCGCCTTCTGTCTCTTTGAATCGGGAATATCCTGAAGATATTTACCCAGCAAGGCGTGGTCAGTGTGAGCGAGCACCAGCCCCTGCTGATCCAGAATCATGGCGAACATCAGATCGGGATATCGACTCTGGGCATCGATAATCTCCTGCAGGCCGGAATAATCTCTCGCCTGCAACCAGCCTGCCGAGGAGGTGGCAATACTGTTGCCCAGCGCGACGGCGTGCTCGGTCTGACGCTCCAATAGCATCTGCTGTTGCCGGTCCGTGAGATACCAGATGAACAGAGCCATCGTTACCGCTATAAGCAGTGCCACGCCAACAATGAGCTGGCCGCGCAGGGTGCCGAAGATCGGTGCCAGCCAGCGTTGCAGCAGGGGTTGTTTCATGGTTGCTCCACCGGTCGAACCGTCTGTTCAAAAGTGGCAATGTATTCGCGTACCTTGTCGTAGCTGGCATTGTCGGCGATGTGGAAGCGGGCCGTCGCCATACCGAGAAGAATGCTTTTGCCGGCGGGGCTCTGATCAAGGCCAAGCAGCAAGGCCTGCACTCTCTCCCGTAGTGCTACCGGCACATCGTCGCGAACCATGACCGAGTTATTCATCAGCGGCGGGGTCTCCCAGATCAGTTTCAGCTCGGCGGCTTGTTCAGGATGATCTTTCCGGAACAGTCGCCATGGCGGCGGCCAGGTGACACCGGCGGCGGATTTGCCCAGATAGGCGTTCATGATCGAGGACTCCTGTGAGCCTACATAGACGTTTTCGATATCCTTGTTGATATCCAGCCCGTGCCGGTGGAGGAAATACTGCGGCATAATGCAGGCGGCCAGAGCGGTATAAGAGGGGTAGCTGACGATCTTGCCTTTGAGGTCAGCGGGGCTCCGGATGCCACTATCGTTGCGCACGATAAAGATACCCTTGAAGTCTTCCGCATCGCCCGCCATGGCAATCACCCGATAACCAACCTTGATCGCTTCAAGCGTATGCCAGGGGTTGGGTAACAGGAACTCAGGTGTACGGGCACGGAATTTGACTTCGTAGGCCTGATAATTACGTGAGGCTTCCAGCTCAAAGGTGACTTCTGCGATGTTGGTATTGAGATAATCAATCAGCGGCTGATAGGCCTCGGCCAGTTTTTTCGGATTGTGCAGTGGATGAATGGCAAGGTGGTAGTGTGGTTTATCGCTGGCCTGCGGTTCGCTGTCGTAGCGCGGGCCAGTGGCAGGAGGAGAGGAAGAGTCGCATGCGACGACGGCGAAAGTCGATATCAGCAGCAGGCACAGAGCTACGCGCATACAATTCATTTTAAGCCCCCGGAGGTTCGACATAACAAGCAGAGCCTCCTGGGGGCCTGTCGGACATCGAAATTACTGACTTCTCAGTCTTCATATTCTACACATCAGTGCGTGAAAAACCAACGCATGACACGCATGTTGAGCACTGCACGAGGTCATGTGTCATAGCGGCTATAGTAATTTCACTTTAATGCTCAATGGATTATAAGACGGATTATAAGACGGATTATGCAGGAATCGACCGGCTTAAAGGTCATCAACTGGCTGACAATGCCGGTCTCAGCATCGGTTAAAGCTGCGGCAAGGCCTTCAGGTAAGTCGATTTCCAGCCGTGCGGCGCGGTAGTCGCTTTCCGACTGTGGTAGCTGATGTCTTGTCTGCTCTGTTTGGAGAGCTCGGTGGCAAGCTCACTGAGCAAATAAGCATTATCACCGGCCAGTTCATAAATATGGCAAGCACGATATTCAGAGTTAACACGGCTGTGGCTTGCAGACGATAGTTTTCCGCTTCTCGAAATCGAGTGGTTATTGGTGGAATATTGAAATAGACATGAATACGGTAACTATTCAGCCCTCTGAGCAATCAAAGAGATTGCAGCGTTTGCATCGCCAGTAAAGATGGCGGTAAGCGCATCCGAGGCGG
>PFXG01000031.1 GCA_002791545.1 Zetaproteobacteria bacterium CG_4_9_14_3_um_filter_49_83 | reverse complement strand
ATCAACATGAGAAACTGTTGCGCCTAATGGGAACTCGCTATCTCAGGTGTTATTCCTGAAATTAAAAATTATGGGTGCGGAATGTCGGATGTACCGCCAACACTTTGGGTTAACCGACCATCCACTGGGCAAGAAGAGTAAAGAACTGTGGGACGACGGTGCCATGGCCCGCCTGCAGGAACAATTTCTATGGCTGCTGGAGAGCCCCGGCATCGGCCTGTTGACTGGTGAGCCCGGCGTCGGCAAAACCGCAGCACCGCGCCAGATCACGCGGACGCTGAATCCACATCGCTATCTGGTGATCTATACGGCAGAAACCGATTTCGGACGACTGGACATCTACCGCAGTCTGGCGCTGGCCCTTGGTCTGGAACCGGCCTACCGGCGAGCCACGCTGTGGCGTGATATCAAGGCGCATATCCAGCAGTTGGCCGACGGCAAACAGCTGCTGCCGGTCTGGATCATCGATGAAGCACAGAACCTGCCGCCGGAGTTCTTTCGCGATTTCCCTGCCTTTCTCAACTTTGCCTTCGATTCCAGAAACCTGATGACCGTCTGGCTGGCCGGTCATGCCATACTGACCCATACCCTGGATCGTGCGCCCTATGCGGCCATGAACAGCCGCATTCAGGCGCGCATTCAGTTGCAACCAGCCATCGAACGTGAGCGCTTTGCAGGTATGATCGACTTTGCCCTGAAGCAGGTCGGCTGCCAGCACAAGCTGCTGAGCGATTCCGGCATGGAGTTGCTACGTCAGAGCTCGCGCGGTCTGCCGCGTCATGCCGGCCGCATTCTGACAACGGCCATGCGCATGGCTGTGCCCATGGAGCTGAATCACCTGCCTGACGCCTGTTACAGCAGGCCATCGAGTCGCTGCAATGAAGAGAAAATCACAACCACTGTTTACAGAGCCACTTTCCGACGAGGCTGCGTATGCGCTGGCCGATGCGTTGAACCGGCTCTCAACAGCATGCGAGAGCGCTTACTACGCACAGATCCGCCGCCATCTCGAAACAGTACGCGAAAACAGGAAAACCAACCCCGAAAACCCGTGGCGTTAAAGCCACACGCATCACCGCTCGCAACACAAACCTATCCCATGCTGAGTCAGAAACAGAAATATCCTGATTCAGTGCGGGATATATCTGTTTATCTCACCTCAAACAGGTCGGCATGGAACTCCGGGAAGAGTCTGGGACGTAACACATAATAGATATCTGGTCTTTGTAGCTTTTTAAGAGTGATAGGGGTCTTGTTTCGCGCATTTTACCCCTCTCCCTTAATTTAATTTCTCTGCATAAGGTGATTGAATTTAACAGAATTGGCAATTATTTCGTGGAACAACTCCCCCTGTGAATCACATTCAAATTAACTGATGATCCGCGAAACAAGACCCCTTGAGTTCCCCAAATAGGCAGAGCGTGAGAGAAAAATTGCAATTAGAAAATCTGATAGACTATCGGAGAGTCAATATCGTGAGCAGAAAATAAATCGTGGAAACGGGTGGGTTAGATTTTTTAGCACACAGCCGGGTCAATTCTCATGAGCGCTGAAGTATCGTGATTGGGGCACAATCGACATGGCCGATGATCATGTGTGGGTTGCGTGATCCGAAACAGGGTTGAACAAGTACAAAATAGAAGATTTATCCGACCAAGAAGAGGCTTTCTCAAAAAGGCATAAAAAAAGGGGCTTATAATAAGCCCCTTTTCGTATCTTTGTCATTCTGAAATTACAGTTTGTCTGCTTCAGAAGCCAGATAGCTGGCAACGCCGTCAGCACTTGGAGCCATGCCTTTGTCGCCTTTGTTCCAGCCTGCCGGGCACACTTCACCGTGCTCTTCGGTGAATTGCAGTGCATCAATCATGCGCAGCATTTCATCGATATTACGACCCAGTGGCAGGTTGTTCACGACCTGATGCTGAACCACGCCATCCTTATCAATCAGGAAAGAACCGCGCAAAGCCACATCGCCACCCAATAAGTGGTACTGATCGCCTTCTTCATCTTCGATCGTCGTGTTGTTCAACAGCACATCATAATCAGCAGCGATTTTCTTGGTCAGGTCAGCAACCAGCGGATAAGCCACCGGACCGATACCACCCTGATTTACAGGGGTATTGCGCCATGCCACATGCGAGAACTGTGAATCGACTGAACAACCGATCACCTGCACGCCACGCGCTTCGAATTCCTTTATACGATGATCAAATGCGATCAACTCGGAAGGACATACGAAAGTGAAATCAAGCGGGTAAAAGAATAATACGACGTATTTTCCTTCGTAATCAGACAATGAAAAACCTTCATTGATTGAGCCATCAGGCATAACAGCAACAGCTGTAAATTCCGGGGCTTGTTTTGAAACCAGTACACTCATGCGAATATCCTCTCTTTTGTATAACAATTATTGATGATGTAACGAACAGACAAAAAGCATGTTCTTTATTGAGTTGCCATTATAGAACATTTTTCAAAATCGGCCACCCTAAATAAATTCAGGTTTTATCTTCGGGCGAGGTGATTTCTATAAAAATATGCTTGACCTCAGGCTTGATGCGACTGACTTCATCTTCAAGCGCTTTTCTGATAAAACCGAGCTTATGCATAAAACGGATTGCATGAGCAATTTCTTCCTCACTCATATCGGCGAATATCTCTTCTTCCCTGAGTTCAACCTCAGCCATCAGCAAGGTATCATCCGGCGATAAGACGATACTGTTAACACGATGCACCTTCTGCACGTGATCCGATGCCTGCCATACCTGTGTGGCAACCTCGTTCACCGCATCATCCGAACGATTAATCAGATATTTGCGATTGGTTGAGGCAAGAAAAAATGCCAGAAACCCCATCAACAAACCAATGCAAATAGCAGCAATGCCATCAAAGACCGGCATATTCAACCAGGATGATAACGACATACCGATCAGCGCCAGAACCAACCCCATTACAGCCACTGCATCCTCAATCAATACAGCCAGTGTAGTGGGATCACGCGTCTGAACAAAATACAGACGCAAAGATTTTCCTTCCTGCGCCGCCTGAGCCCTGAATTCCATCAGTGCAACCAGAAATGAATAACCTTCGACAACAAATGCCAGCCCGATAATACCAAATGAAATCCATGACAGTTCAGGCGCATGATTTTCACTCAACTGACTGATGGCATGGAGAACCGTGTATACACAGCCGAGAAAAAAGATGGTTACGGCAGAAACGAGATTCCAGAAATATCGTTCCTGCCCGTAACCAAAATGATGTCTGGTATCAGCCAGACGTTCTGAGCGCCGTAAGCCAAGATAAAGCAGGCACTGGTTCATGGTATCAGCCAGCGAATGCACAGCCTCAGCCAGCAACGCACTGGAGCCGGATAAAATGAAGCCGAAAAATTTTGCGACAGTGACAATCCCGTTGCCAATAATAGCAGTAACAACTGTTTTTTTAGAACCGTGCATAGATCACCCGGGCACTATCACACTGTAACATTAAGGCATAACACGAACAGTCAGCATTTTGTCGCCCTGTTTGATCTTGTCGACAGCTTCCATACCCTCAGTCACCTGACCAAATATAGTATATTGCCCATCCAGATGTGGCTGCGGACCATAGCAGATGTAAAACTGGCTACCGGCGGAATCAGGGCTACTCGAACGGGCCATCGCCACAGTACCACGTACATGCTTACGCTTACTGAACTCAGCCTTTACCTTGTAGCCGGGACCACCCATGCCGGTTCCCTCAGGATCGCCACCCTGCGCCATAAATCCGGCGATTACGCGGTGAAATTTCAGCCCGTCATAAAACCCCTTGCCTGCCAGAGCTTTAAAGTTAGCAACAGTATTCGGTGCAACATCCGGATAAAGCTCAACATTGATATTGCCATGATCGGTTTCAATCAGAATATGATTTCCTTCAGGGATATCCTTATCCCCTGCCAGTGGTGCTTTTGTGAAAATACCCATGCTTTTCTCCTTGGTTTGTAATGCTTGTGTGAATGACGCATCGCAGGAAGCCATGCCCGGTAACAGGCATAACAAAGTTACGAACATCCAGAATTTTTTCATTGTCTCGGTCATGCCTGTTATTTCTCCCCTGTTACATTTTTAAGTGCTTGCTGTGCTGAAGGCAAAACCTTCTCCGGCTGTAACACCAGCGCTTTAGTGCCGGCTCTGACCAGCGCCAGACCCAACAGCGTTTGGCGGAATATAACCTGAACCAGGTCACCCTCGGCATATCCGTCACCGGAGAGCGACAGCCTAAGCGGAATCCTTTGGCCCTGCACAAAGCGCCTTGCACCTGAATCATCCAGTTCGCACTGAGCAAAACCCCTTAACCATTGGGTCATCGGCATCGTGAAATTGTGTGGTTGATCCGACAATGTTTCAAAATCAACCATCAGTGACTCCGGCCAGTCACCCATAGACAATCTGCGCAGCATGGTAACGCATCCGCCACCGTGTAACTGATCTGCAATATCACGTGCCAGTGACCGGATATAAGTTCCCTTGGAACATGTCACCGTCAGGGTAACACTTGGCAATTGCACGGCATCAATACGGATGGTTTCTATATTCACCGGCCTTGCCGCCAATTGTGGTGACTGACCTTTTCGTGCCAGTTCATGCGAACGTTTTCCATCCAGACGAATGGCAGAATAAGCGGGTGGGATTTGCTCCATTGGTCCTGCGAAAGCATGGATTACGTCTCTCACCTGTTGCTGATCAAGAAAATCCATCCCTTCAAAGCGGCATAGCACTTCACCTTCGCAGTCCAGGGTGTCGGTTTGGTAGCTCAGGTCGAATGTAAACTGATATGTTTTTGAAGCGCCTAATCCAAAGTCGGCAAAGCGCGTGGCTTCACCTATAAGAATGGGCAACATACCGGTGGCCAGAGGGTCAAGGGTTCCGGCATGTCCGGCCTTGACGCGAGCAGATCGGGAGCCAGAGCGTGAACCAGATAGAGAAGAGGAAAATAGCCGCACGATTTCATTTACCGCACGCCGTGAGGTCCAACCCAACGGTTTATCGAGAAAAATAATGCCTGAATTCATTGAAAAGATCGAATCAATGACTGGAGTTTAAGATACGTGTCACGCTTTGTTTGAGTGATGCCATGAGAACATCAAGACCCATGTCGGTAGAAAAACCGGCAGCATATCGATGGCCACCACCACCGAATTGCTCAGAAATTAAGCCGACGTTGACGCCATCGCCGCGCATACTCACTTTCCAGCTATCTTCTTCTCTACGGATAAACACCGCGACACAAACACCGCCAATACTCCGCGCATAGTCGATAAAGCCCTCTGTATCTTTGGCTGAACCACCACTGGTTTCATACATCGAAGCATCCACATACATCCATGCTGAGCGGCCTTCATCATCTATGGTGAGCGTTGAAAGTGCCAGCGGAAGCAACAAAAAACGCTCATGACGATGACTGAAATATAATGCCCTGGCAGACTCGTAAGGGTTAGCACCTGCATCAATTAAGTTTGCCACCATACGGTGAACATCGCCGTTGACAGTGGATTGACGAAAGCTGGAAGTGTCGGTGATAACCGTCGCATAAATAGCGCTGGCAATCGCTGCATCCAGCGGGATATCCAGCTTAATCAATAAATCAAAAATCATCGCACCGGTTGAACAATAGCGATCATCAATGAGCTGAATATCACCATACATTTCATTGCTGATGTGATGGTCGATATTCAGAAAAAGCTTACCTTCAAAGTGCGACGAATCCATACCCAAACGGGCCTGAGAGCCTGCATCAAGAGCGATGACCATATCCGCATCCTGCGGCAGGTCGACAACTCCGCTTTTGATCTCCTGAGCATGCTCAAGATAGCCGCAAATGTACGGGATAGCGTCGCGGTTATGCATAACAACCCGCTTACCCAATTGTTTCAAGGCAACATACAGCGCAATTTGAGAGCCAATGCCATCAGCATCGGGCATACAATGCGTTACCAGATGAACAGATGAAGACGCCTGAATAGCGGACACAACCGGGGTCCAGTCCACATTGTCAAATAGCAACTGACGGCGGGTGTTATCCATTCGTCTTCAGGCCATGTAAAATATCCAGTACGGCATTACCCTTATCCAGCGCCACGTCCCAGACAAATTCCAAAGCAGGAATTCGTCTTTTCTTAAGAGATTGTCGCAATGCATACTCAAAGTGTTTAGCCAGATGATTGAGTTTTTCAACACAAAGCTTTTGATCAACCTGCTGCATGTGATGTATTTTAATCACAGCAGATTCACTATTTTTTGTGATGGCTACCTCAGTAATGGTAATTCCGGCCAATCTTGGATCATCAATATCGCGCTGCATCAAGGTGGTCAGAAGACGATGAATATCTGTCTGCAAACGATGCCGCACCGGTAAACGGGAAGATTGTTGCATCAGTTAAAGCGTAGCCGCAACTTCCTTAATTTCATAAAACTCAAAAGTATCTCCTACCTTGACATCATTGAATTTCTCAACACCGATACCACATTCATAACCGGCTTTAACTTCTTTGACGTCATCTTTAAAGCGCTTCAGCGATTCCAGTTGTCCGTCATATACCAGCACACTATCGCGCAATACACGCACCTTGGACTTACGCGTCACAAAGCCTTCTGTCATGTAAGAACCGGCAATAGCTCCAATCTTCGGCACAGTAAATACTTCACGTACTTCTGCAGCACCCGTGACATGTTCAACTTTATCCGGAGACAGCTGTCCGGCCATCGCCAGTTTCATTTCATCAATGGCATCATAAATAATCTTGTAGAAACGCACATCAACGCCTTCAGCTTCTGCCATTTTCTTGGCTTTGGATTCAGGGCGAACATTAAATCCGATGACAATCGCGTTTCCTGCGGAAGCCAGCATAATGTCTGTCTCTGTAATCGCGCCCAGTCCTTTATGGATAATGCGGACTTTCACGTCATCGGTACCCGCTTTCACCAGCGAATCTGCCAGAGCTTCAACTGAACCGGTTACATCGCCCTTGATCAGCACAGGCACTTCAACAATGCCACTCTGAACGGCTGCAAACAATTCATCCATGGAGGCACATTTATGTTGTGCTACACCCATTTGACGTTCTTTTTCCTTACGATAACTCATCACATCACGGGCTTTGCGTTCGCTTTCAACCACAATAATTTCCTGACCCGCTTCACAGACAGTCTCAAGACCAAGCAATTCAAACGGAATAGATGGGCCGGCTGTACGATGCTGAACGTTGTTTTCGTCAACAATGGCACGAATACGTCCCATAACAGTACCAACAACAACGATATCACCTTTACGGAAAGTTCCGTTCTGAACCAGAACCGTTGCCACCGGGCCACGTCCTTTATCCAGGCGTGATTCAATCACAACACCACGGCCGGTACGTTCCGGATTGGCACGTAATTCAAGAATTTCTGTCTGCAACGCCAGCATTTCAAGCAATTCGTCAAGACCTTGCCCGGTATGTGCTGACACATTCACGAAAATTGTTTCACCACCCCAGGCTTCAGGCAGAATTCCATATTCAGACAATTGGCGCATTACTTTCTCAGGATCAGCACCTTCCTTATCCATTTTATTCACTGCCACGATAATTGGCACACCGGCCGCTTTGGCATGATTCAATGCTTCAACTGTTTGTGGCATCACACCATCATCAGCAGCTACAACCAGTACAGCCACATCGGTCATATTAGCGCCACGAGCACGCAAACTGGTAAAGGCTTCATGGCCTGGCGTGTCGACAAACACCACACGCTCGCCAGATTCCAGCTTCACCATATACGCACCGATATGCTGAGTGATGCCGCCAGCTTCGCCATCCGCCACGTTGGCACGACGCAGGGCATCAAGAATCGATGTTTTACCATGATCCACGTGACCCATCACAACCACTACCGGAGGACGAGGTTTCAGATTTTCATCATCTACATCATCATGCTTGAAGACAAGTTCATCTTCAATCGCAGCTTCATTAATCAGTTTTGGCTTATGACCAAACTCTTCTACAATCAGAACCGCCGTATCAGCATCGATTGTTTCATTGGTCGTTGTCGGATTACCCATTTCAAACAACTTTTTGATCACAGCGGGTGATTTAATTGCCATTCTGCTGGCTAACTCTGACACAATAATAGGATCGGTAATTTCTACTTCGCGAACAACAAATTCAGCATCATCTTTAGTGATATACAGCGCACCACGTTTGCGGCCACCCTTGGCAAGTCTGGCCATACGCTCTTCTTGCTGAGGTGTTAACACCTGATGACGTTTTTCAGAATACGTACGCCGAGCGGCCTTTTCAGCCGGCGTTAAGCGACGTTGTGGACGCGCAGCTGCACCCTGCTTGCGTTTTGGCGCAGCCTGTGTTGCTGATGGATCTGGCGCTACTGCAACTGATGGCGGGCGCTGACTGGTAACAGGTGCTCTGTTCGGCGCATCTGTCGGACGTTGCTGCGTTGAAGTAGCAGGCCTCTTTTGCTGTGCGCGGCGACGGTCGGCCTTATCTTTGGAGATTTTATCTTCAATTTGCTTCAGCGAAGAACGGGGAGCTTTTGAAGCAGCAATTTGTGCCGGCGTAAGCCCCCTGCGGATGGTTGTACGCGGACCCTGATTGGCGCGCTCACCTTCAGCAGTTCTCTCCTGAGGACGTTGGCCCGGAGTCATTGGGCGCTGGCCTGCCATAGGACGCTGGCCCGGAGTCTGAGGGCGCTGACCTGCCATAGGACGTTGACCCGGAGTCTGAGGGCGCTGTCCAGCCATTGGACGCTGACCCGGAGTCTGAGGGCGCTGTTGTCCAGCCTGTGGACGCTGACCCGGCGTTTGAGGGCGCTGAGCAGTCTGTGGACGCTGGCCCGGAGCCTGAGCGCGTGTAGCCACCTGCCCCTGACGAGTTGCCTGCTGTGCTTGCACCGGTGCGGCTGGCTTAGCTGGTTGCGATACAACCGGTGGCGCCTTGACTTCCGGCGCTGTTTCTTTTTGTACAACAGCACCTTGTACAACAGCACCTTGTACAGCAGTTGGTTGTGCAGCAGTTGGTTGTGCAACCACAGACTGTACAGCAGCCGATTGCACAGTCACTGGTTTACTTGCTTCAGCCTTGCGTCTTTCCTCAGCTTCGATCAGTGCCATTTTTTTCTTTTCCATGGCCAGTGCAGCACTCTGGGCTGGTGAAAGAGCTCTTACCTTTTCAGCAGGTTTAACCTGAACAAGCGGCTCTGGTGCTGCCGCTTTGATTACTTCAGGCTTATTTTCGATGACGGGCTCTGCAACCGGATGGCTTGCCAGAGGCATCTCAACTTGCGGCTTAACCACCGCCGCTGGCTTAACAACACGACGCCGACGAACAGCAACCTGAACAGAATGTCCTTTGCTATCCATACTCGAGGACCGACCACTGCCGCCAAGAGAAGTCTGACTCAATGTCAGGGTAGAACGACGATTACCTGAATCACTTTTATTGCGCAAAGCCAGCTTAATCTTTCCGACATCTTCCTCAGTCAATGCAGTCGTTGGGCCACTGACCGCCACATTACTTTTAACTGCTGCATCCTGAATATCAGAGACATCAACACCCAGTTCTTTCGCTAAATCAAGCATCCGTTTTTTCGCCATTTGTGTTTACTTCGCTTCCTTCAATCGCTCATACCAAGCGAAAAATAATTTTAGTTTTTCTGCGCGTGCGGAATCGGGCATACAAACAACCGATACTTTTTCTCGCTGATAAACTTCTGCCAACAAATTTTCCGGCAAACCTGTCAGGATTGTCGTCATTTGTCCTGCTTCACTTCGTTTGTGCACCGCATCAGTTACCTGACGGACCAAAGCCTGACCAGCCTCATGCACCAAAAAAATCACTCGCGGCCCATTCTTCCATAAATCTTGCATCACTGCATCTCTGCCGATTTTTGTGATCACCTTACTCTGCTGCAACTGTTGACTCATCGTGGCCAATAATTGCTGTAAAATCTTAGACTTAAGCAACTGCCACTGCGGCAAAACGACATGCCATTTTCTTTTTAATGCAGCCAGCTTTTTGTCATTAAGCACCTTCAGACAGTCATCCTGCATGCATAAATAAGCGCCTCTACCCGGCGCTTGTTGCATAAAGTCAGGCCAGATGATGCCCTCTTCATCTGCCACCAGACGCAACATGAGCGAGCGCTCATGTTTAACTCTGCATCCAAAACATGTCCGTTCCGGCATAATACAATCAATCAATCAGTTCGCGTCAGTCAAACCAACCACTGGCTTCCCGGGCAGCAAGAATTAACGCCTCGGTTTGTTCCCTGTTCAGACCATCAACACTTTCAAGATCGTCCATAGCAGCATCTGCCAGAGACTCTACAGACAACATATCCAAAGCAGCCAGTTGAATCGCGATATCCTGATTCATACCCGGCAAATCAGACAGCGTGACGCCAGCATCACCCTGATCTTTCAATGCTTTGTTCAACAATTCATTTCTTGATCTGTTCTGAATTTCCTGAGCAAGCTCTTCATTCAGACCCGGTACAGTGGCAATATCATCGATATCACTATAAGCCAGCTCTTCCAGCGTCATAAAACCTTCAGCAATCAGCAAATTGGCAAAAGCATCATCAACATCCAGACCCTGACGGAATACTTCTCTAGCCACTTCAACTTCTTCAGTCCGCTTCTTCTGCTCTTCACCGGTGGTAATGATTTCAATCTTCCAGTCGGTTAATTCAGATGCCAGTCGAACATTCTGACCACGACGGCCAATGGCAATGGCCAGATTATCATCGGATACGGCAACTTCGATCAGCTTGTTTTCTTCATCCACAAGCACGCGCTCGATCTCCGCCGGCGCCAGTGCATTAATAACAAAGGCAGCCGGATCTTCGGTCCACTCGATAATATCAACACGCTCACCGTGTAATTCGTTTACCACAGCCTGCACACGCGAACCGCGCATACCAACACAAGCACCAACCGGATCTACGCCCGCATCCAGAGAAACCACTGCAATTTTACTTCTTGAACCGGGATCACGGGCAACAGCCTGAATGGAAACCAGACCATCCTGAATTTCGGGCACTTCCTGCTCAAAAAGACGCAGCACCATACCTGCATCCGAACGCGACAATAATACTGCCGGACCCTTGGACTGATGGCGAACCTCGCGCAATAAGGCACGCACACGGTCCCCCTGCCTGAATGATTCACGTGGCAACAAATCTTCACGGTACATCACACCTTCACCACGACCAAGGTCAATATATACATTTCCACGCTCAACGCGTTTCACAATACCCGTAATCAACTCACCAACACGAGGCTCATACTCTTCAATAACACGGTTTCGTTCCGCTTCCCTGATTTTCTGATTGATGACCTGTTTAGCTGTCTGTGCTGCAATACGACCGAGTTCAATAGGTGGTAACACATCGCGAAACTCAGTTCCAATCTGCGCCGACGCATCAATCCCCTGAGCCTGCTCAAGTGACAATTCATTTTCATAATCTTCGACTTCATCTACCACTGTGCGAACATGCCAGAGACCGATTTCACCAGTTGAACGATCAATCTTCGCATCAACTGCTTTTGCACCATACGTGCGTCTGGCAGCTGTTTTAATCGCCTGTTCCATCGCTTCAATAACCAGCTCGCGCTCTACAGACTTTTCACGTGCGACAGCTTCTGCAACTTGCAACATGTCGATATTCATATTTGTCACCCTTCTTTCTCTAATCTATCTTTGACATCAATATTTTTTGGCTGATACCCGTTTCCAGTTAATAGCCCGAACGATTTTTGCGGTATCCTGTAAATCAATATCACTGACTTTTCCGTCAGCGGTACGTAATGACATGATACCATTGCGTAAACCTTTGTTTTCCCCTTCAAGGGCCTGACCATCTTCCAGCAGCACACGCACCCAATCACCTTCATAACGATCAAAGTCCTGCTGCATAGTTAACGGCCAGTCCAAACCGGGTGATGTAACTTCCAGCATATATTTTCCGGCAATGACATCTTCCACATCCAGTTGCAAAGCCAAACCACGACTAATTCTGGCCAGAACATCCGAGTCGATCCCGCCTTTGGCATCAACAAAAACGCGCACCTTGCCAGTTCCGGAACCACTCTGTAGCGAGACCTTCAACACTTCTACACCGTAGTCCTGTGCAATCGGAGTCACTAAAGTCAAAATCTTATCTTCTATCATTGCTTACCATCTGCCCGTCATTCAATGCATCAATCACACAAAACGCATCCTTAAAAAACAAAAAAAGCGAGCCGCAGCTCACTTATTCGCGGCCAAGCATATTATCAATGAGCAAAAGTGCAAGTTTAACCTCTTGCCATCATACCCATGATGAACCACTCGCCCGCTATGCACCCGTGCTCATCATCATCGCTCTGATGATGAGCACGATCAAAGAACAGGTGCGCTTTTTGATATTCTGCATAAAGCTAAAAGACGCTGAGTTTTGATTCGCCGGAAAAATCATTCAGTTCCATCAAACAAGCCTATGGCCTAACCCGGCAGATGTTTACCTGCGCAAGCCACGGCTACCCTGAAGGGAAAGCTTACTTTTTAACGAATTGTGTTAAAATGACAATCAGCTGTCCGTTGACGCGGCCTTCAATATGTTCCGGATTATCAGCAACCAAACGAATTCCACGCACGGCCGTACCACGCTTGGCGGTGAATCCGCCACCTTTCACGTTTAAATCTTTGACCAGAGTCACAGTATCGCCATTCTCCAGAACCACGCCATTGCTATCCCTGTGTTCCACGGTTGAGGTCGCTTCTTCCTGTGATTCAGTGGCTTTTGCCCAGGCCAGCATTGCATCATCCAGATACAATATATCCAGCAAATCCTGCGGCCAGCCCTCGCCACGCAAACGATTCAACATCCGCCATGCCATCACCTGCACGGCAGGAACCTGTGACCACATACTGTCATTAAGACAACGCCAGTGATTTACATCCACCGTTTCGGGCTGCTCATATTGACTCAGACAAGTCTGACAAATCATTAACGCTTCATCAGCCCCGCCATGTTGTTCAGGCTGAACCTGATGTACAGTGACCTGCGCTGATGAGCCACACAGCTCACAATTACCCTGACTACGTGCTTGCAATTCGGATTCCATATCTACTTCCTTCATCAATTTTAGTGGCGCGGATATTCCCTCTGCTCACCCCAATGTCAAATAACCTGTCATACAACACGACAAAAAAAACATCAGCTTTGCTCGTGACAAGCCTCAAAAAACCAGCGAACTTCTGCCAGATCTCCTGTCATCCGGGCCGGCGGCAAATTCCTCATAATATCAACGCCATATCGTTTGGTGTGCAAGCGAGAGTCCAGCACAGCAATCACCCCCTTATCCGTGGATGTCCTGATCAGTCGGCCAACACCTTGCCTCAACGTGGCAATCGCTTCTGGCAACTGAATATCCATGAATCCATTGCCACCGTTTTCTTCACAATGTTTAATTCTCGCTTGCAACAACACATCCGAGGGTGGCGCAAAGGGAATTTTATCGATCACCACAAGAGACAAACTATCACCGGGGACATCCACCCCTTCCCAGAAACTGCGCGTTCCACACAAAATCGAATGCGTATCATTTCTGAAAGATTCCAGAATGGCATCCCTGCTGCCGCTCTGACCCTGAATCAACACCGGCCAGGGCAATCGATCCGCCAGTTCCGGCGCAATTTTATTGAGCATCGTCCACGATGTGAAAAGTACAAAAGCACGTCCCTGCGAAGCTCTCAATAATGTTTCCATCTCAGCCGTGATGGCATAGACACTTTGCTCGGATCGCGGGTCAGGTAATGTACGCGGCAAATAACAAATCGCCTGATTTTCATAATCAAAAGGTGAAGGATGCCTTGCCTCCCTGGCTTCTTCGGGCACACCCAGCCGCAACTTACTGTAGGTAAACTGACCTGACACACTCAAGGTCGCCGATAGCAGCACAAATGCAGCAGTGCGCTGCCACAGGTTCTCACCCAGTAACGGACCTGTTTCTACAGGGGCCACAATATGCCGCTTGTGTTCATGCTCACCTTCTGTCCAACCGACAAAGCCTGCAGCAGGTTTCATCACCATAGCAATATCCGCCTCAAGGGCAGCGGCCCGCTCATGCAATTTCGCCATCGCTTCACTGCGCTCTGCACGACTTTCTGCCAGCCCGGCAATCTCATGCCAGCATTGAGCCACAGCCTCTAAATCAGAAGCTGAATATTTATCGAGTAAAGTTGAAGACAATTGCTGAATCTGCTTCTGCATCGCCATATCATCGGCAAGCGATTCAAGTTCTGCCTGCATATCATTAAGCCAGAAGATCAGCCGATTTCTTCCCAGCTGAACGCCGAAATGCTGCGATGCCACATCCGGCAAGGCATGCGCTTCATCCAGTATATAGGCGTCGAAATCAGGCAACACCTCACCGAAATCTCCCGATTTCAGCGATGCATCCGCCATCAGCAAACTATGGTTGGTCACCACAATATCGGCTGACTGGGCTCGTTGCCGGGCTTTCATTAAAGGGCATTTCTCAAATTCAGGACATTTGGATCCCGCACACTGATCGGCACTGGCGGTCACCATCGACCCGATACCTTTGGCGAACACATCAAAAGGCAAAGAGGATAAATCACCATCTTTTGATGTTTCCGACCATTCAAGAACATCAAGCAAGGGTTTACGTGCCCACATTTCAAGTTGAGCGCTGGTTAAAGAACCCTCCAGCCGAAATGGACAGAGATAATTGCTTCGCCCCTTCAGCAAGGCCACACGCCGCCTTGCCCCGAGAGCCTGTTGAACGGCAGGAATATCACGGAACATCAACTGGTCTTGTAGTGATTTGGTATGCGTTGAAATCAATACCTTATCCCCGCAAAGCAATGCAGGGATAAGGTATGCAAGTGTTTTGCCAATACCTGTTTCCGCTTCCGCCAACAGAAATTGTCCTTGCTCAAAGCTTTCAGCAATTTCCCGGGCCAGTAAAGCCTGCTCATGACGAAACTGATAGCCGGGCAAGGTCTGCGCCAATCCAGAAGCAGACGCTAGTGTCTGATAAACCTGCTCACTGAATGTCTGCATCAAGTGTACGCGCTACAGTAATATCGTAAAACTTAGTGGCAGTGCCCTTCGAGATGGACATGACCATGCTCAAGCTCTTCATCTGTTGCATCACGAACATCGGTGACCTCAACATCAAAATGCAGCGTCTCACCAGCCAGAGGATGATTGGCATTCACGGTAATGGTGTCGCCATCAATTGCGCTGACCGTGACTTCCTGAATACCTTCCGGGGTTTCCGCCTGAAAACTCATACCCACTTCAATACTCTCAACGCCATCAAACATCTCACGCTGCACATCCTCAACAAGACTCTCGTCATAAACACCATAACCATCTTCCGGCAACACAGTCACTTTGAATGTATCTCCGACAGATTTACCTTCAAGCTCAACTTCCAGGCCCGGAATGATGTTTTCTGCGCCATGTAAATAGATCATGGGCTGGCCATCATCCGAAGAGTCCAACACTTCGCCAGCATCGTTTTTCAGGACATAATCAAAACTTGCCACTTTGTTTGCTTCAATTTTCATTTCTAATTCCTTTTAAATACTCAGAGCGATTCAACATCGACAGCTTTTCAATTTGCTTTCAGGCAACAAGCATGACGCATGTAAAACAACAAACAGAGCATACTCATATGATTTTATGACGGGCGCACTATGCAGCATCACTTTTATTTCTCAAGCCATGCGGCGAAATCAGGAGGTTGTGCAGATGAAAAAATCAGCTGGAGCCGGGAATTGCCTGTTGTTCCGTTACACTCAAAGTCCAGCCCGGCTTTCGGCGCAAGCCGGAAAAATCCTGCGCCTCAATCAACTTTTCAATATACCAGATATTCTTTTTGATGATCTCCATATAAGGGTTCTGTTTATGCGGGAAATAGCAATTCATATATTTATGGATATTTCTGAATTCCACACCCATTCGATGATCCATCATCATACGAACAAAACCCGGCGTTTTCCGAAGTAAATCTTCAGCAGACCCATAAATCGCATCTTGTGCGCAATCGAGTGTATCACCACGTGTCGCCATGCCGGCAATAACAAACTCTTCAAACAACCGGTCGCGGCATTTCTCCAGATAACAACGATCTGACATTTGCGCCAGAAGATCAGCGGTTCCCAGCATTGCGCCGAGATTGAAATGTTTTGAGTCACCCACACGTATATGGTGAATCGCCAACTCGTAGCCGGTAAAATGCAGAATCTTTTCAATCACATGCTGACAGCCATGCAATCCGATACCGGGAAAATACTCAGCCATGAACTGAATACCTCTGGAGATATGGGTTTTGGTATATTCAGCCCCATGAAAATGACGCCTGTCCTTAATTCGTCGCAAATAACCGGAATCATGATAAAGGCCTGCAATCAAGCCGATGGTTGCCAGCTCTGAACCCATTCGATAATGCGTCTCGACCGTTTTTTCAAAGCCGCTGATCAGCCGGGCCAGCGCCAGTGTCATATCCAGAGAGTGCTGCACATCATGGTATGGCGTTTCCAGAGCACAAAAAAGTTTCGACTCCCCTATAAAAAAACGATGGGCATCTTCATATGCCCGACAAATAAAACGCGAATCATAACCCGGATACGTTTCAGAAAAAATTCGCAAAACCTCATCCCGTACTGCCTGCCAATCAGAAACATTCACTGTATTGGTAACATCGTGGGTTATTAGTCTTTTATTCATACGCTTATCCCCGACTCATCGCTACATCTCAAGTCCGTGGACATTATTACGTCCATAAATAAAGCGCAAGCCATCGAATTCCAGCCCTTCTTTCCAGGCCGGAAAACAAAACGCCGCAAAAAAAAACGGCCTCATCAAAAAATGATAAGGCCGTAGTTATCTTACACGAGAAAAGAAGATCTATTTAGAAAATTGCGTGGAACATTTCCTCATCTTCGGTCAGTGAGCGCTGAAATGCCGGACGCTCGAACAAGCGATCCATGTAGGCCTGCAAATGACGCAGTTCAGAGACGTCGATTCCATTAGGTGTCAGACGCCAAAGCAAAGGTGCAAGCGTGATATCAGCAAGCGAATATTGCTCGGCAATAAAATATTCCTGATTAGCCAGATAAGCATTCAGTGTTTCAAGATAAGCACGCAGCTTTTTCGCCGGTTCAGTTTTTTTCTTCACGCGAACAAGATTATCGAAAATCGGATAAATTTCCTGCTCAATGCGCATCACAGCCAAACGCATTTGCGCTCTGCCGGCTGGAGAACCCGGTTTCAAAGGCGGGTGCGGATAACGCTCATCCAGATATTCATTCACCACTGATGATTCAAAGAATACGGTATCACGATCAATCACGGTTGGAAGTTTACCGTAAGGATTAAGCTCCAGAAAACTTTCAGGCATATTTTCAGAATCAATATCAACTGTTGTGACTGGCAGTTCTTTTTCGGCCAAAACGATACGCGTGCGATGTGATTCAGGTGCTCTTGGATCAGAATACAGTTTGAGCATTAATTAATACCTCCATGGCAGTGCCATGTAATTTTCAGAAATTTCAGGATATGATGACAATCGTACAAAGGTCGCGCATTTTAGCGCCCATACAAAAAAAAGAAAGAGATATCATTCATGGTGTGGCATATTTGAACTGCGGCAATTTTGGACTCGCTTATTCTTCGGCATCAAACTCATTCAGTAACGATTCTGCCATGGCCTTTTCCTCATCGCTGACAGCACGATAACCCCGGGTATAAGGCCAGCCGTATGACCAGCGAAATGGCGAAAACCAATATGGCGAGCCACCAACCCGGACCCCGGCCCACATCGCGGCGACAAGCTGTTTATTTTCAACACTGGTGATACATTGTTCCAGTGCATTATCAGCTGCTAAACGTTCAGCATAGGTTCCGCCTAACCAATACGCTTTATCATGCGCCACACAGCATTTTAACCATTTTTTTGAATCACTGATGGTACCATCGGGAAACACACTACACCCATCGGATGTAAACGCTGCTAACTCACCAGCGTACGGGCAAGCGCTTAGCATGAGCATAAACACGCTGATCAGCATGATGCGCAAAACAGCTTGTATCATTAATTACTTTCGGCCCAGTTGCGCTTTGATGCTTTGAATATCAACATGTAGCAAATAGGGAACGATATTACCGAATATACTGTGGTAGTTATATCCACCATTGACCAGCTCATCGATGGCAGCCTGTTTCGTCCAGCCCTGCTCCACTATGCGATACATGGCTATGACCGTGCCTGTCCGGTCCGCGCCATGCCAGCAATGCACCAGAACGGGTTTTTCTGCACGACTGATCAGGCGCAATGCTTCGATGACTTGAGCGTCCCTGATCTTATCTGTTCGAACAGGCACATGCAGAGAGATTAAATGGGTGTTTTTGATTTCTTCCCGGTCATCATGGAACTCACGTAAATTGAGTATGGATTTGATACCAAAACTTTCGATTTCGGCCATAGCCTCATCATCGGGCTGTTCACTACGATAAACATCCTTATCCACCTGATACCAGTTTTGTAATCGCTCTGAGATCATCGGTTTTGCCCAGCTATCAGGGCGTAAGCGCGGTTCTGCGGCATTGGCACTGATATTTGCACCAACAATGGCACCCATAATAGTGCTAAGGCAAAGTAGTGAGAAGATACTTATCCGCAGCAGACTCGATTGAAATTTGTAGTTAGTCGCTTCTTTATCTCGTTTCATAGCAACAATCTGGCGGCAATTCAGTTGCATGTCATCATTCACGTTGATGAAGATGAAAAATCATTAGCATATACCGAGCCAGATTCACCAAGGGAAATATCCAACAGCGCCAGCCGCTCTTTATAAAACTGGCCTTTTACCCTTTTCATCCAAACAGTATTTTTGCATTTCAACGGCGCATCCTGTTTACTTCACGCCCTGTCAGAAATCATGATTCTGGAAAGCATATTTGATTCCTTATAAATAAAGGTGAACAGCACATGGACACAACGCAAGACAAAGCTCAAAGCAATCTGGACCAGCGCATCATCATGGTTACAGGCGCCTCAAGTGGCCTGGGACAACAGGTTGCCATTCAGGCAGGCGCTCAGGGCGCAAGCATCATCGCGCTGGGGCGAAGCGAAGATGGCCTTGAGCATACCAGAGAGCGTATCGAAGCATCCGGAGGCCGTTGCCTTTACGTTCCCTTTGATCTGCTCAAGTTCGAAGACTACGGAAAGCTGTTTTTAGCACTGAAAGATCAGATCCCCCACCTCGACGGGCTGGTGCATTGCGCCGGATCGCTGGATCGCTGCGTGCCGATGCAATACATCAAGGTTAATGATTTCCGTAAAATGCTCGACATCCATCTGACAGCTCCGAATATGCTGACACAATCGATGCTGCCACTGTTGCGCCGGGCTGAATCAGCATCGGTGATTTTCACCACCTGCGACATGATTAATGAAGATCAGAACAACTGGCACGCTTATGGTTTTGCCAAACGCGCCATGAACTATGTCGCCAGCATGTGGCAGGGAGAGCATCCCGATAAACCCTATCGTTTCAACACCATCAATCCGGGCCGCGTTCGCACCGAGCTATTCCGCCGGGCTTTCGCCGGCTTACTGGCAACAAAAATCCCCTTGCCTGCCGAGGTCGTACCGGCCTATTTACATCTGCTCAGCGATGATAGCAAAGATATGCGCGGCCAGCATCTGGATGCCCGCGCATGGTTAGGACTTTCCTGTGACATCTGAATCCGTTCACCCATCAAACATCGCCGCCGAGCTGAGCATCGATTTTGCAGGCCTGAAACTGCAAACGCCGCTGGTACTGCTCTCCGGCTGCGTCGGCTTTGGCGAAGAATTCACCCGCATTGAAGGTTATTCGAACCGCGATGTCGGAGCTGTTATTCTCAAAGGTGCAACGCTTGAACCGCGCATGGGCAATGCACCACATCGGGTGTATGAAACACCATCGGGCATGCTCAATGCCATCGGCTTGCAAAATCCGGGAGCACGCTATGTGGTAGAGCACGTATTACCCCGCTTACCGCATCACGAGACCCAATTCTGGGCCAATGCCAATGGCTCTTCGTTACAGGATTATGCCGAAGTCGCCCGCATCTTTGACGATTCACCGGTCACGGCCATCGAAATCAATATTTCCTGCCCCAATGTTAAGGAGGGTGGTGTGCACTTCGGTAACGATCCGGTGATGGCGGCCAGGGTGGTCGAAGCCATGCGCCCGATGACCAGCAAACCCCTGATCACCAAACTTTCCCCCAACAATGCCGACATTGCCGATACCGCCCGCCGTGTTATCGAAGCAGGCACAGACGGACTGTCGGTGATCAATACACTGGTCGGCATGGCTGTTGATACTGAGAAACGCAAACCTGTCATTGCCAATGTTTCAGGCGGTTTATCCGGCCCGGCGATTAAACCCGTAGCCCTGTGGAAAGTGCATCAGACCTATGCCGTGGCCAAACAGCACCACATCCCGATCCTGGGACAGGGTGGCATTTGTTGTGCCCAGGATGCCCTGGAATTCGCTATTGTCGGCAGTTCAGCCATCGGTATCGGAACCGGTCTTTTTTATGATCCCCTGACTTGTAAAAAGATGCTTAGCGGCATCTCGGAATATCTGAACCGTCACCAGCTGGAGACTTTTTCATCGCTGGTGGGTTCGCTGCAACACTGAATATGACCCAGCTTTGCCGTGCCCTCTTTTTTGTCACGGCTTTATCGCTTGGCTACGCAAGCATGGCAAATGCCGGTTCACTTTCGGTGGTGCGTGCTGACCACTGGGTCGAGGTCAGCAGGGTGATTGATGGTGATACCTTTGCAACCGTCGATGGTGAACACATTCGCCTGCTGGGTATCAACACACCTGAAATTGCGCACAGTGATAAACCGGCTCAACCCCTGGGTGATACTGCCACGAGGGCGCTGCAAAAGTTGATTTCAGGGCAAAAAGTCCGACTGTCTTTCGATGTTGAAAAGCAGGACACCTATGGCCGGGTTCTGGCACAGGTCTGGTTAGCCGATAACACCTGGGTTAACGGCCAACTGGTTGAGCAGGGTATGGCGCACGTCTACACCTTTTACCCGAACATCCATTGGACTGATGAGCTGCTTCAACTGGAGAAGCTCGCCCGCAGCCAGAACCTTGGCATCTGGCAAAATCCCCGCTTCAAAGTGCTTCCGGCTAAAAAAACATCCAATGAACAGGTTGGTCAGTTTCGCCTTATTGAAGGAAACATTCACAGTATCGACAAAGATGGCTGGGGATTTTATCTGGATAAGATTCACGTCAGCATTCCCAAAAACATTCGCAAGCGTTTCAAAAATGAACCTACTTTTCGTATTGAGCAATCGCTCACTGTTCGTGGTAAACTTCGCATCTCGAGTAAAGGAAATGTCTTCATGGCTGTATATACTCCCGAAGATCTGGAGGTTAACCCTTGAACAAGCTTAAGCTGATCATCATCACATATTGTGCCCTGTTCGTTTTGGCCGGATGCGCCACCAATCCGGTCAGCAAATCCAAAGAATTTTCACTGATGAGTGAAAAGGAAGAATTGGCACTGGGTCAGCAACTGGCCGCCGAATACAATAAAAACCTGCCACTTTTACCTGACGATGACCCCTTATCCGTATATGTAAATGAAGTTGGCCAGCGGCTGGCTTTCGTATCGGACCGGAAAGAATTATTCTACCACTTCCATGTGGTTGATGATGCCACCATCAATGCCTTTGCGCTACCCGGTGGCCACATCTATATCCATCGCGGCCTGATGATGTATTTAAACTCTGAAGCTGAACTGGCCTCGGTGCTTGCCCATGAGATCGGCCACGTCACCGCCCGCCATGCAGCCCAGCGTTACACCCAGATTCAGGGTTACCAGCTTGGCATGATGGTGACTTCTATTTTTGTGCCGTTCAATCAGGTGACCGGTAACCTCGCCAATTTACTCGCCGCCTCCTTCATCAGCGGCTTCGGGCGCGACATGGAGCTTCAAGCCGATGAGCTGGCGCTCAAATATGCGCCGGATGCAGGCTACGACCCTTATGCCACGATTCAGCTGCTATCGACCCTGCAACGCGTTGAGCATGTCAACAATCTGGAAATCACCGATACCGGCGAAAAACCTCCTGTCTATCACGGTGCTTTTGCCACACATCCGGAAACCCGCAAACGTATTCAGCAAGCCACCGAAAAAGCACAGTCAATGCATAGCAATGGCTTCGTTAACCATGAACGTATGCTGGCAGCTCTGAATGGCTACCCCTATGGTGACAGCCCTGAAGAAGGTGCGGTGGTCGGACAAAAGTTCCTGCATCGCGATCTTGGCCTGCAGTTGACATTCCCCGAGCGCTGGGTGATTCAAAATACACCGCAAGCTGTAACGGCCCGCATTCGCAATCAAAGCGTCTATTTCATGATGGCGCAAAAACCACTTTCCCGTCGTGTTTCAGCCAAAGAGGTATTGGAAAGCCTGTTTCCCAAGCGTCATGTTGGCGAAGTCACTACAGGCACACTCATGGGCAAGCCTTATGCACGGGCACGTGTGATAGCCAGTGCGCCTAAAGTCAGCAAAGCAGCCATCGATATCATCGTTCAGCTCGATGGTGACAAGGCTCTGATTGTCAACATGTGGGCACCCCGCGATGAAATTGACAGCTACCAAAGCGATTTCGATGCTATTTTCAAGTCACTGAAATCGTATGACCCGAAAATCGATGGCGATATTCCGCGTATCACAATCCATACATGGCACCAGCAGGATTCCTGGCAGAAACTGGCTGAGCGATCCGGCAATATTCTCGGTAAATTTACAGCTGAACGTTTTGCCGCGCTTAATGGTATGGAGCTGAATCAATCGCCGGAAACAGGTAACCTGATTAAACTGGTCAAATAGCAGCACTGACCCTGATCACATCCATCATCTCCGGCATGTGGTCAGGGAAAAAGTGCCCGGCCCCTTCGATGGGGTAAAACTCAGCATGTTCGGGCAATGTGTTGATCCACGCCTGAACCTGCTCAAATTCTACCAGTTCATCTTCCGTGCCTGAAATCACCAGCAGTGGACGCTTCTCTTGCTGCACAAAATCAAATGACCAGAAATTGACAGCCGGAGCCACGGCAAACATACGAGCAATACGCGGATCCTTTGCCGCAGCCAGCAAACCTGCATAGGTGCCGAATGAAAAACCGGCCAGCCACACTTCGGCTGTCGGATGCTGAGCCTTTAACCAGTCGACAACAGCCACCACATCATCCGCCTCACCCACACCATTAGCCCACTGCCCCTGCGACTGTTCCACACCCCGGAAATTAAAACGAACCACGGCAAACCCCAAATCCTCAAACACGCGCGCAATCCAGTAGACCACCTTGTTGCGCATGGTGCCGCCATACAGCGGATGCGGATGACAAACCACCACCGCCGGTTTACCGGCTTGTCCCGGCTGATACAGCGCCTGCAAGTCTCCGGCAGGTCCGGCTATCAGCAGCCGTTCATGGTGATGCCCGCTCATGCGAATAATTCGGCGTAGCGCGCTGCCGAAAAACCGACTTCAAGCTGCCCGTTCACATCCAGCACCGGCCGCTTGATCATACTGGTGTATTCGCAAAGAAGGCCTATCGCTTTGGCCTCATCCACATCGTCCTTAGCTTCTTCCGGCAATTTCCGCCATGTCGTGCCCCGCTTGTTAAGCAGAGCTTCCCAGCCCACCTGTGCACACCAGCCCTGCAAGCGGACTGCATCTACACCCTCTTTTTTGTAATCGTGAAAGCAATACTCCACCTGATGTTCATCCAGCCATTTACGCGCTTTTTTGATCGTGTCGCAATGAGCTATGCCATACATATCAATCATGCTTTCTCCAGTTTTTCCATATTGTACTGCGCAAATATCTGCTGCCCCGCTTCATCCAGATACAGCGAACATAAGCGGGCCGCAACGGGCTGCATATCACCTTGCAGGATGCTATGGAATGCATCCTGTCCTAACAGGGAAAAATGCGTCGTTAAAAACAAGCGGTCCAATACCCCGTCGACCAGCAGCGTCCGATGCACCGCAGGTCCGGCAATCATGTAGGCGCTGCGGTAGCCCAGCTTCACCAGCAGGCGTTTAATGTCCGTGCCCGACACCTGACCCTTGCCACTTTCACAAACCTGAACGCCAGCCGCAACAAGTGCCTCGCGGCGTTTACAATCACAGCCTTCAGGCGTCATCACAACAATCCTGCGATGCTCCAGATAACGCAGCGCAGCAAGCGGAATATCCAGACTGGCCGAAACAATTAACACATCCGGCTGGGCCTGCATGCCCTGTTGCAAACGCCATGCTACCAGGTCCTGGTAAGCATCTTCCCTGCCTACCGGCAACAAATCCTGTGCACAACCTTTGTCCAGCTGTCTGAAATAGCGCGCTGATGTAATCAGCACATCAGCCTGCGCCGCCAGCTCCTGATACAAACGCCAGTCGCGACGGTTGGCGATATGCCCGGGCACAGAAAATTCGCCGGACACTGCATTCTGGAGCGAAATACGTCCGTCCAGCGAGGTAATAAAGTTTGAATAGATAAGCAGACCACTGTCCTGTTCGGCATCTACCTTGCGGATGGATTCACGCTCAAGATATAAACCGCTCAACGGGTATTCCCCGGCTTTTTCTGCCGGATACAAACACCGCACCGTCATGCAGTCTCTCCTTGCACATCAACGCGATACAACAGCCATGCGCCAACAGCAAACAGCACCACAATGGCCAGAATAGAGGCGCGGCTGCTACCGGTCATCATGCTGACCGTGCCCATCAGCACCGGGCCAAGTACAGCAGCAAATTTCCCCATCATATTGAAAAAGCCGAAAAACTCTGCCGCCTGATGGCGCGGGATCATCTTCGCATACATTGAGCGCGACAAGGCCTGAATACCGCCAATCACCAGACCGACAGCTATCGCCAAAGTGTAAAAATCAACCGCAGCGGTCATCATCGAGCTCCACACACAGACCAGCGCATAGACGCCGATACAGATCAGAATCACGCCCTTGGCATGCCATTTTTCACCCAACCAGCCCAAAGCCAAAGCCGATGGAAAAGCCACAAACTGCGTCACCAGCAGAGCCGTGATCAAGACGCTGGAATCAAAGCCGAGCGACAGGCCATAATCCACCGCCATGCGTGCCACCGTATTGACGCCATCGATATACAAAAAGTAGGCCAGCAAAAACAACCATACCTGGCGCAATTGCCGTATCTGATGAAATGTCTCCGATAATTGCGAAAAACCGGCTCGCGTTGCGCTCAGCCATTGGGGCTGTTCGCTCACATGTGATTCATGCACCCCATACGCCAGCGGTAATGAAAACACCGCCCACCAGATCGCAACGGATAAAAATGATACACGCACCGCCTCGCTGGCATCACTCAGTCCAAACCAGTCAGGATGCAATGTCATCAGCACATTCAGCGCAAACAGCAAACCACCGCCGATATATCCCACGCCATAACCCAGCGCCGATACCCGATCCAGTTCTTCGTATTCAGCCACGTCCACAATCAGCGCATCGTAAAAAACATTCGCCCCTGAAAATGCGATAGAGCCGAACGTAAAAATGGCAATCGCCACCACCCAACTACCCTGTGTTACAAAAAATAAGGCCGCAGTCATCAGCACGGCCAGCGTGGTAAAACTCAGCATCATGCGCTTTTTCAGGCCACCCTGATCGGCCACCGCGCCCAGAATCGGAGCCAGCAAAGCAATCAGCAGACCCGACACGGCATTGGCCATACCCAACCAGAAGGTACTTTCATTGGCGGATAATCCTGATGCCCAGAATTGCTTGAAAAACACCGGAAAAAAACCAGCCATCACCGTCGTGGTATAAGCGGAGTTGGCCCAGTCATAACAAGCCCATGACCATATCGCGCGTTTCGAATCAGATATCTGCATGCCCCCAAAAATAGACGAAGCGCCTCTTCATTGCGAGGGTAGGCGAATAATGAATCGAATGATGTGCCAATTTCTCGGCCCCATCGTGGGCATCGCCATTGCTCTGGGGCTTGATATCGCAACATATCCCCAGGCCGGGCCGATGTTGGGCATCGCCATCTGGATGGCAATCTGGTGGATTTCCGAATGTATTCCACTGGCCATTACAGCCACCATTCCACTGTTCGCATTCCCGTTATTCGGCATCACTACTGGCAACGATATTGCGCCGAAATACTTCAACTCAATTATTTTTCTGTTTCTCGGCGGTTTTCTTATTGCTCAGGCCATGGAAAGCACAAAGCTTCATAAGCGTCTCGCCCTGAACATGCTGGCTCGTCTGCATGCCAGCCCTTTGCAACTGGCGTTGGGTTTCTCACTCTCTACCGCCTTTCTGTCGATGTGGATTTCCAATACCGCCACCACCATGCTGATGGTGACCATAGCCCTGCCGCTGCTACACAAGCTGATGGAAGATCACGGACATGAAGTCATTGCCCCGGTATCAGCAAGTTTTCTGCTTATTATTGCCTATTCAGCCAATATTGGCGGCATGGGCACACCTGTCGGTACAGCCCCCAATCTGGTATTTCTGGAAAATATGCGGGCAGCAGCGCCGGAGCTAACGCCTTCTTTTCTGCAATGGATGATGATCGGCATTCCCATGGTATTGGCCGGAATTACAGTATTGTTTCTTGTACTCGGCCCGTCCATTGCCCGGCTACCGTGGAAACATGCCGATACGTCCAGTCTGCAACACGCAGTCACCGAACTCGGACCAATACGCCGGGAAGAAAAGATTGTCGGCTACATTCTTGCCACCACTGCTCTGCTGTGGATGAGCCGAACGGGCATTCATGCGGAGAGCTTCAACATTCCCGGCTGGGCCTCTCTGCTTCCCTATCCGGGTGTGGATGACGGCACCGTCGCCATGTTTATGTCGCTCTGGCTATTTCTGTTCAAAAAGGTCGATGGCACACCGATTCTCGACACACCCTCAATCAGCCGTCTGCCATGGGATATCATCATCCTGCTGGGTGGCGGTTTCGCGCTGGCTCATGGCATGCAACATTCCGGTTTATCTCACTGGATCGGCGCTCAACTGGAATTTTTACAGCATGTTCCTGTTCCCGTCATGATGCTGGGTATTGCGCTGGTGATCACCTTTCTCACCGAAATCACCAGCAATACCGCAACCACGCAGGTGATGCTGCCAATTCTGGCTGCTGCTGCCCTTTCCAATGCCATTGACCCCTTACTTATCCTTATTCCAGCCACACTTGCTGCTTCATGCGCATTCATGCTGCCTGTCGCCACACCGCCCAATGCAATTGTCTTCGGATCAGGCCATATTCCGATGAAAACCATGATCAAAACCGGCATCAGACTTAATCTTATCCTGGCCTTCGTCATCGTCGGCATCGTATATGTTTTAAGGCCTCTGCTGCCCGGTATGTAAGCGCTGATATAGCGAAGATAACGACATCTCACCTCCGACACACAACTTTCTTGAAAATTGTCATTGACGAAGCGCGCTTCAGCCCTAAAATGCGCGCTCTGTTGACGCAAGTCATCACGGCGCTTTAGCTCAGTTGGTTAGAGCGGTGGAATCATAATCCATGTGTCCGGGGTTCGAGTCCCTGAAGCGCCACCACACAAAATGCTTATATAGCAACAACTTAGGGAGCCTTTCGGCTCCCTTTTTTGTTTCCTCACGTTGCATAAAGTTGCACCAAGTTTCACTCGCATTGCACCAAAATTGCACCAAACATTATCTCCCGGTAGGTAGGTTGCGTTTATCAGGTCAGGTGGCATTCTGTAAGATAATCTACTCTGATCTGGAGACGCTACAGGCCGATCTGGACGAGTGGATCGATTATTACAACAATGAGCTGTACCCATCAGGGTAAATGTGCTGCGGACGGACGCCTATCGAAACGCTGCAAAACGGCAAAAAGGTCTGGTTGGAAAAGTTCGTGAACTGAATATGACCTGACAAAAACCCTTCCGGATTTCGGATAACTGTCAGATCAGGTCGCGACTACTACACATTATTATTTATGACCTTGACCGAACAGATTGGGCAATGGATCCGAAGAAGCTCTATGTGGGAGCCAGCAGGGCCAAACATCTTTTAGCAGCTCTTCAATGCGAAACACCTATATTGTAGTCAATCAACAGACCCTCTTTTCATAACGGACAGGCAAACGAATCAACTCATATCGCCAATTAGGCTAGTTTTATTTCCGTCCAATTTCCTGAGTTAATATGATACCGAGTGATTTCATTATCGTTTGATGAACAAATCCTTACCTCTACACCATCTGCTGTATTAGCCCATGATTCACCCATAATTTTTTCTAGACTAAGGGAATCCCAAGAAACCACTTTATTCCATGAAGGCCAATCAGTCGCAGACCATCTATAGCCTGTACCCTTCAATTGATCCTTTATATGAACGGTCGCGGGTTTTTTGTGTTCTTGATTTCCCACTTTCACGACCTTATGGCTTTCAACAGTTGCTGGTGGCGAATAATTTACCCATTGGACTGACTGGAACTTGAAACCCTGCATGTCATTCAAAAATGATGATTCGCTCTGTTTTTCTGTTATCACAAACAGCGTGTCAACAGCCCTAGTCAGCGCCACATAGAAAAGGCGACGCTCCTCAGCAACAATTGTTTCTGGATGGTCTCCTAACGCCCTTGTAAACACCCAGTCAGGGTGAATGAGCGGATAACTGCGTTGAATTGCATCAAGAATGATTACAACATCTTTTTCCAAACCCTTATACTTATGCACTGTCGAAATAGAGACTTTCTTTGCCATTTCTTCAGGAAGATCAACGCATATAGACTCTTTAAACTGATCCAATCCCTTGTCTGTTCTTTTCCTGTCATTCTGAAAACTAACGTACCATGGGATAGTGTTCCTTCGAGATAGAAGGACAACATTACATCCATTTTTCAATACTGAATTAATAATCCGTCTAACGGATGGAGAGATAGCATCCCCAGAAAACCTTGCGTCTTCAAAAGATTTTGGCTGAAACTTGCCCAAGTCCCCTAACAGGACATTTCCACTATCGCTTTTCGATGATCTCGCTGGCTTCCCTTTATCGTACATCAGCGCATTTCCCGCCTCCACAATTCTTTTCTTAGATCGGTAATTAGTAGATATCTGAAGTTTTATAGCGCTCTCAAAGTAGTCTTCAAACTGCTGAAAGAACTTTAAATTAGAACCGGCAAAGCCATTTATGGCTTGCCAATCATCTCCAACACAAAAAAAGTGAGCGTTAGTATTGTGCTTTCGAATAGAGGAAATGAGTTGGTGAAACAGCTCAGAGAAATCCTGAAACTCATCAATGGCGATGTGCTTCAAAACTGATAAGTCACCTCTACCACTTTTTCTTTCAAATACATTTTGTCCACCTTGAACCAGAAGGGCCGCCTGTTGCATAAGTCCATCAAAATCATCCTGGTCGGTTGTATGCATACGATCTAAATAAGCGGTGTAGATAATTAGAACAATTTTCAGAAAGGCGCCTTCGGCTTGTGATAGAGGATCATAAGATGCGATAAGGCGTTCTAACTCTCTTGGCCCCATGAGTAATTTTCTGCAGCGCCCAATAAAGCCACGAACACATGCCGTAAAACGATCAATGGCTCGATCCTTTATTTTCTCCCAAATCTCATCATCTGAAAGTTTTGTATAATTTATGCCATTTTTTTTGCAGACTCTGCTTCAGCAGATCCGTAAATTCTTCTGGCGAATTTCCTTTAATATCATGGGGAAAAAGCTCAATCAGCTTCCACCCTGGTTTATTCCTCCAGTAGATACGCTTTTGGTCTGACATCTCGTCATAATCAGGGTCACCCTTCATCCCAAAGTATTCGATTATTACCCCACCGCCTGCCGGAACTGGGATGGTAAAGTCAGGTCGATAATTGAGATTGTTCCACCAATGATTTTTTTCGTAGTGATACGAGATATTGTGCTCAAAAAGGAAATCGGCAATTAGTTTTTCGCCGTATGATTTGACATATTCACCAGCAATACTTTCGTTTGGAATTGCCCTTCTATAGTAAAGAAGCTCCGCTTTGCTTTTGTCATAACAGTTATTAATGATTCGATCCCAGGCCTCTCTGAAATGAGCCATCATCACATCGCGGATCAGCGGTTTATATTTCGGATTGCGCGTATGCTCATCAATAACCGTCTGAATTTCCCTGCTCAACTCTTGGCTTTCTTCCAAAGGATCATCGAACAAAATCTTTCCTGGATGGACGATAGCGTAAGCCAGCGCATGAAAAGTCATGACATGTGGCAGATCAACCCCGAGCCTTTCAGCTACATCTGCAACTGCCTGGGATTCCGATGCGATCTTATCCTTGTGCTTCCGCCCCTTCTTTTTCTCCAACTCAAGCTGCTTCGATGCTTCAGGGCATAAATAGATAAGCAGACGCTTCCTTATTTCCGCTGCAGCTTTTCGATTAAAGGCAAGGAGAAGAATTTCATTCGGGGAGATTCTACAGTGCTTAATCAGGAAGACCGTTCGACACGTAATAGTTCTGGTCTTGCCACTACCTGCTCGCGCCCCTACCAGTACATTTCCATCTACCGCAGCAATAGCTAGTGCCTGCTCGCTATCTAGTGTGAAGGGATGTCCTAGGTCATCTGCAGGCAAATGCTTCGCAACCCAGTTGGAAACAAACTCGATTTTAGCACCATTGAATTCATCGATAGACAATTCATTTACACAATTATCTCTGTAATACGCATCGACATTCTGAAAGTCGTTTTTAAGCTCTAATTGAATTTTCTCTAGCCAACCACGCTTTCTCTTTTCTGTCTCAACTCGAATTCTCGCTAGCCTTTCTTCCTCTTCAAGCTTCTTCTTCCTCTCAATCTCTTGTTGGAGTTTCAGCTGTTCTTGAGCGGCTCTGTCATGTTGAATCTTCTCAACATGAGCAAATAGCTTTTGCGCTCTTTCACGTGCTTGTGAAGATTCAAATTCTTCTAGAAGTGCCAAAACCTCTTCGTACCATCCAATGTCATCACTCGATAAATTAGATTTACGAGCTGAATCCCTCAGTAAAAGTTTAAATACTTCATATACTAGGGCGTCAAACTGTTCCTTAGTTAGGGTTTCAACTGCAGCTGACAGGTGTTTTCTCGAACGGATAAGGTTAGATCGCGGGAGCGAAGCGAGCCGCGATCTGAACCGTTTGTTGGACAGCCCCGATGGGTGAGAAAGTTCCCTTGAAAATATCTTT
>PFXG01000044.1 GCA_002791545.1 Zetaproteobacteria bacterium CG_4_9_14_3_um_filter_49_83 | reverse complement strand
ATCAATAATCAACATGAGAAACTGTTGCGGTTAATGGGAAATTGCTATCTCAGGTTTTATTCCTGAAATTAAAAGTTATGGGTGCGGAATGTCGGACATATGATTTGCGACTCAACTCTGGACGACTTGATGTTATCCGCTCAGCTCAATGCTTGTCTGTTCGATATCGTACAAAGAAGATGAATGCCTGAACGTTGAAACAAAGCCCATTTATGAAGAGCTCAAAAAGGGTTGTTTTAGCAGTGAATATCTCAATGCTTTCAAGTCAAAAATATGATGGTTATTATCAGCGAATGAATCTTTCCCGAATCATACTGTCACGCCTTTTGCAGGCGATACCGACGATGCTTGGTGTTGCGACAATGGTGTTTTTTCTGCTGCATCTGGTGCCGGGTGATCCGGTTGATGCCTTGCTCGGCGAAACAGCCATGGCGGCAGACCGTGAAGCATTACGCCATGCCTTGCATTTGGATGAACCCTTGTTGCAGCAATATGTGCATTACCTGATGGGCCTTTTTACCGGAAACTGGGGGACGAGCCTGATTGATCATCGGGATGTGCTGGAGCGCATGCTGGAACGCATTCCGGCAACTGCCAGTCTGGCAGCTGTCAGTTTGTTGCTCGCAGTGATTCTGGCCCTGCCGCTGGGTTATTGGGCTGCTCGTCATGCCGGGAAATATCAGGATACGGTGGCGATGGGTGGTGCCTTGCTGGGCGTATCTGTACCCAACTTCTGGCTTGGGCCGGTGTTGATGCTGGTATTTGCGGTCGGACTGGGGTGGCTGCCGGTTTCTGGTATGCATCAGCCTGGCAGTATGGTGTTGCCAGCCATCACGTTGGGCACGGCGTTGGTGGCGGTGCTGTCGCGTATGGCCCGATCCAGTTGGCTGGAAGCGATGAGTATGGATGCGATGCGGACGGCGCGGGCATTTGGCGTGTCTGAAAGCACCATCTGGTGGCGACATGCCGGTCGAATCGCACTGGTGCCAGTGACTACGATGTTTGCCTTGCAGCTTGGTGCGGTGCTTGGTGGTGCGGTGATTACTGAAACCGTATTTGACTGGCCGGGTCTTGGGCTTTTAACGATTGAAGCGATTCAGCGACGGGATTATCCGCTGGTCCAGGGTTGCGTGTTAATCATTGCACTGTTTTACATTCTGGCGAATTTACTGGCTGACATTATCACTATCTGGCTCGACCCGCGCCAGCGTCAACAGCCGGCCTGAGACCCCGATGTCTCGCTCAAGTAAAATTCTTATCAGCGTGTTTTTGGCGGTACCGCTGCTGTTTATGCTATGGAGCATGCTCTGGCAGTTTATGTATGGCGTGGATGCGTATGCGGTGAATCTCGATGCGGTATTGGCTACGTCCAGTTGGATTCATCCTCTTGGCTGTGATGCTCTGGGCCGGGATGTGCTGATGCGCCTTGCCGGAGGTATTGAGCTGTCGTTGATGGTGGGGATCATCGTTATCATCTCCGGTGGCGCGATTGGTATCAGCATCGGTGTAATTGCCGCCTGGCATGGAGGTCTTGTTGATATTCTGCTGATGCGTTTGGCGGATATTGTGTTGTCATTTCCGGGGATACTACTGGCGATTGCGCTGGCGGCGATGCTGGGTCCTGCCATAGAAAATCTTGTGCTTGCTCTGGTTGCTGTTGGTTGGGTGGGTTTTGCTAGACTGACGCGGGTGCAGGTATTGTCGGTGAAAACCTTACCGTATATCGAAGCGGCCAGAGCCAATAGTATGAGCGCATCGTATATCGTTGTACGCCATATGCTGCCGAACATTGCCGCGCCTTTGCTGGTGGAAGCCAGCTTTGGCTTGGCTGCGGTTATTATCGGGGAAGCCGGCTTATCGTTTCTTGGAGTGGGTGTGCAACCGCCGGATACTTCATTGGGTACGATGATTCGGGAGGGAACACGTATGATGCTGGTGTCTCCGGCGCTGGTGATCTGGCCGGGTCTGGTGCTGTTCTCTCTGGTGATTGCGGTGAATCTGATGGGGGACGCATTACGCGATAAGCTCGATGTGCGGATGGCGCAATAAACAACTCCGTGGTATCAGAGAATGGCGGCGGAAATGCTGTCAGCCAGTACGATGCCTTGTTCACTCAACTGAATGCCAGCGTTATTGAGGCGAACATCGCCAGAGATCAGCCATGGCGTCAGGGCTGGCTGGATGAATTGTGCCAATGGCTGTTGAAAGCGATCTTCAAACCACTGCTTGTCGATGCCATCTTTTCGGCGTAATCCCAGCCAGATCGCTTCGGCTGCGGCCTGATTTAAATCCAGTGTTTCGCTTTGCCGGATAGCAAAACCGTTTTTTTGCACGCTGCGGATATATTTTTCCGGCGTTTTGATATTGGTGTAACGATGGCAACCGGCCGGTGCCTTATCATGCTCCCATTCATCCCATTTTCCTGATGCGCCAGCGCCGATGCCCAGGTAATCACGATACAACCAGTAACCATCATTATGACGGCAGTGGTAGCCGCTGCGGGAAAAATTGGAAATTTCGTAGGGCTGATAGCCGAACGCCCTAAGTGTATGACGGGTGTACTGAAAAAAAGCCAGTGAAGCCTCTTCTTGCGGCAAAGCATAGGGTGATTGGGCGTGCTGAGCCGCCAGTCTGGTGTGTGGTTCAACAGTGAGCTGATAACAGGAGAGATGCTCGGGATTTAACTGGATCAGCCGATGCAGGGTTTGCTGCCAGTGATCGAGTGTTTGGCCTGGCAGGCCATACATCGCGTCAAGATTGACGTTGGTGAAGCCTGCCGCACGTGCAGCTTGAAATGCTGCCAGCGCTTCATCGGGTGAATGAATACGTTCCAGCCAGCGAAGTTCCTCAGCATCCAGCGATTGCACGCCGATGGAAATGCGGTTGATGCCAGCGTTGCGGTAGTCGGAAAAATGATGCTGATCAGAAGAGCCGGGGTTGGCCTCAATGGTGATTTCAGCTTGTGGGTCTAATGAAAAGCAGGACTGAATCGTTGCGATTAACGACGCCAGCAGTGGCGGAGGCATCAGTGATGGCGTTCCGCCACCGATAAAAACAGATGAAACAGGCCTGCCCTTAAAGTTATGCTGCCCAGACCAGTGTATCAGCTCTTGCGCAAGCGCATCAGCATAGGATTGCCAGAGCGGTTCAGTGCGAACATGTGAATTGAAATCACAGTAATGGCATTTGTGTGCACAAAACGGAATGTGCACGTAAAGCATGAAGGGCTTCAATTTAAATGTTGCTGATGCAGTGAGGTTTACGAAAGTGCGACTTCGTATTGATCGCGGGAGAGTTTGTCATCACTGCGCAGGGAAATTTGCTTACCCAAAAATGCTTCGAGTTGAGAAACTTGCTCACTTTCTTCACCCAGCATCAGGTCAATGATGCTGGGGTTGGCGATAACGACCATTTTTTCACACGGGTAAGCTCGGGCTTCAGCCACGACATCACGGAAAATCTGATAGCAAATCGTGGTCGGACTTTTTGCCATGCCGGTGCCTTCGCAAGCCATACATGGCTGTAGCAACATCCGGCCCAGTGATTCGCGCGTACGTTTGCGAGTCATCTCCACCAGCCCCAGCGGAGAAAGCTGAGCTACATTGGTCTTGGTTTTGTCACGTTTCAGGGCTTCATCCAGAGTTTCCATCAAACGTGTTTTGTTTTCATAATCCTGCATATCGATGAAGTCAATAACGATAATGCCACCAAGGTTACGCAGTCTGAGCTGGTGAACTATTTCATTAATAGCTTCAAGGTTGGTCTTGAAGCTGGTTTCCTCCATGTTTCTGGAACTGACGAAGGAGCCGGAGTTTACATCAATAGCAATCAATGCTTCAGTCTGGTCGATGACGAGATGGCCACCGGATTTCAGGGGAACTCGTCTGTCCAGAGCTGAGTTGATGGATTCTTCGACGCCATACACATCGAAAATGGGGCGCTCACCGGGATAGTAAAAAAGACGTTTGTTCACTTCGGGCATAAAGCGCTTGGCGAACTTTTTCATGCTCTGGTACGCTTCGCGTGAATCGATGTGAATCTTCGATACATCATCATCCACATAATCGCGCATCACTCGGAGATACAGGTTCAGCTCTGTATGAATCATCGAACTGGCACGAGAATTTTTAGCGGTTTTCTCAATATCGGCCCATAAGCGCAACAGGAAATCCAGATCCTCTTTTAACTCTTCTTTAGAATGCCCTTCAGCCACAGTACGTACAATAAGACCACTGCCTTCGGGCTTGATGGCTTCAGAAATTTTCCTCAGGCGATCACGCTCATCAGGGTCTTCAAGTCGCCTTGCAATACCGATGTGATCCACATCCGGCAAATAAACAAGGAAGCGTCCGGCCAGACTCAGATGGCTGGTTAATCGCGGACCTTTAGAGGCAATGGGATCTTTGGAGACCTGCACCAGAATCTCCTGACCTTCACGCAGCAGTGTATTGATGGGTGGAATATCACGCTGACGAGGTTCATCCGAAAGTGAATCGGTAAGGATATCAGTGCTTTCCTCTTCACTGCCCGGTACTTCATCAAGCGTGTTATGTTCAGGGTAAGCGACATCGCCAGCGTACAGAAAACCAGACTTTATCATGCCGATATCTACAAAGGCAGCCTGAATGCCGGGTAAAACCCGTTGCACACGCCCTTTGTAGATGTTGCCTTTCAGGCCACGCTCACGTTCGCGTTCAATGTAGACTTCTTCGGCTTTGCCGTTTTCGATGCGCGCAATGCGCGTTTCAAAAGGTGCTACATTGACCAGCAGTTCAGCTTTCATGGCGCGTATCTCCAGGGGTGTTGATCAGTGTATTGAGCATACTAAGCGTATGCTGGACGGGTAAACCGATGACATTATCCAAAGGGCCATCAATACGCTGAATAAAACTTGATGCGCCGGATTGTACTGCATAAGCCCCCGCTTTATCCATGATATCATTACAATTCAGATAGATTTCAATTTCGGATCGATGGATTTTTCTGAAACTCACCGATGTTGTAACCAGGTCACTCAGAATAATCTCGCCCAGGCGTACACAGACAGCCGTGAAAACCTGATGCGTTCTGCCTGAAAGCTGCTGAATCATATGCGCTGCATGTTCACGTGATTCGGGTTGTCCAAAAGCATGATCATCAAGCGTCACCAGCGTATCGGCCGTGATAACAGGGCGATGCATGACCGGGCATGCCAGAGACTTCTCACGGCACAGTCTGGATGCGGCCTCACGGGCTGATTCTTCCGCCAGCACGGTTTCATCAATATGGGCGGGCATGACCTGTGGGTCGATGCCGGCTGAACGTAATAAAAACAAACGTCTAGGGGACTGGGAGGCGAGAATGACTTGCATGCATGGATAATAAAAGCGATGCTTATTTTGGCAAGGAAACGATTGAACAACATGGGGATAAGCTCTGGGGGATGTGATTTATTTCCTTTTTGTGCGGTCGTATATATCATTTAATCCGCGCCGTCGCATTTTGGTGGTAGCGAAATGAAATTTAACAAAGGAGAAGGGGAGTATATGAAAAAGCTCGGTTTTATCGCGGTTCTACTATGTATGGCAGCAATGCCGGCACATGCAAATAGTTTGTTTGCCAGTGTTGAGCAGCGCACGGCGCTCATGAAAGAGCAGTTGGCTGGCAATCAAAGTTATGATGCTTATCTGGCAAAAGAATTTGCCAGAATTGCGCTGGAAGAAAAGGACCAGCACGATATTGATGTGGCACGTTATTTTATGGGTTTGGCTGAAACACATGCCAGTAAAGCGGGAGGGAAATAATGAAAAGATTATTGATTGTTGCAGCCGTAGCTTCACTCTCAGCGTGTGCACATGCACCCTCAACTCAGATCAGTGAACTGGACGAAGCTCGTAGCTGGATCGAAAAAGCAAAATCTGCCGGGGCTGAAAAATGCGCACCGGCTCAGCAGGCCAAGGCGGTTGCATATTTGCATCATGCAGCACATGAATACACCGAAACCGGCATGCATCCCGATGAGAATGCTTATTTGGTGAAAACCGCTGTTGCTTCGGCAAAAGAAGCCTACGAAGTAGCTAAAAAAGGATGTAATAAGCCTGCGGTGATAGCGCTTGAGGGTGTTTTCTTTGAAACCAATAGTGCGACTTTAACTGCAGCTTCTGCTGCGATTCTTGATAAAGCTGCCGCTACGTTGAATGTGAATAAGCAAATCGAAGCTGAAGTAGCAGCGCATACCGATGATCGCGGCAAAGACACTTATAATCTGGATTTATCTAACCGTCGCGCAGCCAGTGTGATGGATTATCTGGTTTCTCATGGTGTTGATGCGGCCCGATTGACGTCCAAAGGTTACGGTGAAGCACAGCCGAAAGCAGATAATGCAACAGCTGCGGGACGTGCGCAAAACCGTCGCGTGGAATTGCGAGTAAAATAATAGCTCAGCAGATGCTGAGCTGTGAATAAAAAAGGCCTGCTGATGCAGGCCTTTTTTTGTTGGCTTGAATAAAATGTTCGTGTAACACTCGCCATATTTTTGAACTGGGAGAGAGCATAAAGCCGTAATGTCGAATCAACACCTTGTAAATGTTCACGTCAGATCTGAATTCAGGGCTGAAAGCTCCGAAGAGGGCCGATATGTCTTTGTCTACCACGTTACGATAAAAAATCAGGGTGCTGCATCGGTTCAATTGCTGCGCAGACGCTGGTTTATTATTGATGGTAATGAGCTTCTTGAGGAAGTGGCGGGTGATGGTGTGGTTGGCGATCAACCTGTGTTAGATCCCGGTGATTCTTATGCGTACAGTAGTTTCTGTGTGCTGGCAACACCGGTTGGCTGTATGCATGGCTTTTATACATTCGTTGATGATCATGGTGGCGAATTTTCAGCTGAGATTCCGATGTTTACATTGGCTGATAACATGTCGCTGCATTAACCCGGATTATTCATGAATCGTTGTGATGATTGATGCGGCGGGCTTACCCTTCGGGCGCACTGCGTGCGTCCAAACAGGCAAGTAAGGGTGCAACAGAATTTATGAATAATCCGGGTTAAAGCTGCCGCTGGAGAGTGCTGTGAGTTTACTGTTGGTTAAAGTGTGTTCGCAACTATTGTTGCCGCCCGGCATTTTTATGGTGACGGGTTTTCTTGGCGTTTTGCTATGGGCTAAGAAGCTCGGAAAGTGGTTGGTGATCTTATCATTCTCCGGCCTTTGGCTTATTTCTACCGAACCTGTTCGGGATGTACTGATGCAACCCTTGCAGCAAGCCTATCCGCCACTGACTGTTAGTCATATGAGTCAGTGGCAGCAGGCTCCGGGCACGGCGATTGTCCTGCTTGGTGGTGGCATCTATGAAAATGCGCCCGAATTCGATGGCATGGATGTCTCCCGCGATGCTGCGCTCCAGCGCCTGATCTTTGCAGCACAACTTCAGCAGAGCTCCGGACTTGTCGTATATGCCAGCGGTGGCACACCATTGAATGAAGGAGAGACGCCGGAAGGTGAGGTGATGCGGCAATGGCTGATGCGTCTGGGGGTGCCGGATGACAAGATTGAGGCAGAGAACTTTGCTAATACTACCTGGGATAATGCGCTGCTGGTCAAGGCCATGCTACAGCAGCGAGGTGTTCATCGCGTGCTGTTGGTAACCAATGCATGGCATATGCCACGTTCTGTCCGGTGTTTTGAAAAACAGGATTTGCAGGTTGTGCCTGTACCAGTTGATTATGCCGGTAATACGGGGGGCTATGATGTGCGTTCCTGGCTTCCTCAGGCTGCTGTGCTCAATGATTCATCCATTGCTTTGCATGAGTATCTGGGTTTGTTGTGGTACGAGGTGAAATATTCCGACTCGTAAGATTCGAGTTGTTTTTCATCGGGCTGCTTTTATCATTGAATTTTTACGGGAACGAGGAGCCTTAGTGACGGTATGCCGAATAACGATGTAATACGCGCACAGGAATTGTTCGCTGCCGGTGGCGCATGGGCAGAATCGCTCTATGAGCAGTGGCTTGAGCGGCCCGACTCGCTTGCTGATGCATGGAAGGCTGTATTTGAAGCGATATCGGATGAAGATGACGACGCGATGACGCATCGTCAGGTTCTCGAAGATATGCGTGTTCAGGCCCGACACCTGACACTAAATTGCGGTAGCGTACCTTCATGTGACGAATTTTCTTTTAATGTCGAATACCCGTCTCGGGCCATTTATCTGATTCATGCATGGCGAGCCCGTGGTCATTTGCAGGCACAACTTGATCCGCTTCATCTTCATACACCGCCATCCAGTCCTGATCTGGAGCTGGGATATTTCGGGCTTTCCGAGAATGATCTGCATGCAGTATTTCCAACCGGCGACTTTAACGGTTCCGCACCGATGACGCTGGCAGAAATTCTTTCGCGTTTAAAATGCACCTACGCCAAACACGTGGGTCCTGAGCTGATGCATATCTCCGATACAGCCCGACAGCACTGGTTGCGCAATATCCTTGAAAAGTCACAAAGTACGGCTTCATTTGATGCTCAGGCGCGGTTGAGAATCTACAAAGATATTCTATATGCGGAAGAGTTTGAACATTTCCTGCATAAACGTTACGTGGGCCAGAAACGTTTCTCTCTGGAAGGTGGGGAAAGTTTGATCCCGATGCTGAATGTGCTTATTCAGAAGGCGGGTGAAACCGGTGTTAAAGAGGTTATCCTTGGTATGGCACATCGGGGACGGCTGAATGTGCTGGCCAATGTGATGGGTAAATCACTAAGTGAAATTTTCGCCGATTTTGAAGGTGATGATGTCGTTGATACCGAAATTGGTGCGGGTGATGTGAAATATCACATGGGCTTTTCATCGGATATCGATACACGCAGCGACGCACGGGTGCATCTGTCACTGGCCTTTAATCCTTCTCATCTGGAGATTATTACGCCGGTTTTGTTGGGGAGTGTCCGGGCACGACAATGTCGCAGGCGTGATACCGCCAAACGTCAGGTGTTGCCGGTGCTGGTGCATGGCGATGCGGCTTTTGCCGGGCAGGGGGTTGTGGCGGAATCACTGAATTTAAGTGGTCTTTCAGGCTTCAGGACCGGCGGTAGTATTCATATCGTCGTGAACAATCAGATTGGCTTTACAACCAACCCGTTTGATTCCCGCTCGACATTGTATTGTACCGATATTGCTAAAATGGTTCAGGCACCGATTTTACACGTCAACGGTGATGATCCCGATGCATGCTGTATGGTGATGGAGCTGGCGATGGAATATCGTAACAGATTCCGCAGTGATATCGTCATAGATCTGGTGTGTTATCGTCGCCGGGGGCATAACGAGGCAGATGCGCCGGAAGTGACGCAACCGCTGATGTATCACAGGATTCAACAACATCCGACACTGAAAACGATTTACCGCCAGCAGCTGATTCAGGATGGTGTGATGACTGAAGCTGAAGCTGAAGCACTGTCCAGTGATTATCAGGTATGTCTCGACCGGCTGCGTCGCCAGAAGCATCACAAACCACCCCAATGGAACAGTTTGCAGGGCCGATGGCTGGGATATCAGCGATATGCTGACACAGAGCCGAAGACGGCAGTGGATGCTGTAACGCTGGCTTTACTTGCGGTGCGGGCGCATGCCATTCCTGAAGGTTTTCATCTGCATAAGCGAGTCGGGAAAATATATAACTCACGCTTGCAGATGATGCGTGGTGAGGAAGCGATTGACTGGGGTTGTGCTGAGGCGATGGCTTATGCGACGCTGGTTAATCAGGGCGGATGGGTTCGATTGTCGGGCCAGGATTCCGGTCGTAGTACTTTCTTTCATCGCCACGCTGTCGTCTACGATGAACTCACCGGCAAAAGCTTTGTACCACTCAAGCAGGTGGAGAATGGCGAGACCAGTCATTTCATCGTTGTTGACAGCATGCTCTCTGAACTGGCGGTGATGGGATTTGAATATGGCTATTCTGTGGCTGAGCCACGGGCGATGGTGATATGGGAAGCGCAATATGGCGATTTTGCCAATGGTGCACAGGTGGTGATCGATCAGTTTGTCGCTGCCGGTGAATCCAAGTGGAAACGTATGTCGGGTCTGGTGCTGTGGATGCCGCATGGTTATGAGGGGCAGGGCGCGGAACATTCTTCGGCAAGGCTGGAGCGTTTCCTGCAGTTGTGTGCCGAAGATAATATCCAGGTGGCTTATCCGACGACGCCGGCACAATTGTTTCATTTGTTGCGCCGGCAGTGGCTGATCAATAGCCGGAAACCACTGATTCTGATGGGGCCGAAAAGTCTGTTGCGGCTAAAAGCTTCTTATTCGCAGTTGACGGATTTTTCTGAAGGTCAATTTTATCCGGTGCTGGGTGAGGTGGATGCAACTATTGAGCCGGCGCTGTGCAGCAAGGTCCTGATCTGTTCGGGTAAGGTGTATTACGACTTGCTGGCTGGTCGGCAAGATAGAGAGAATTCGCAGGTTGCCATCATTCGTCTGGAGCGCCTGTATCCGTTCCCCAACGATGTCATGCTCGCGGAGTTGTCGAAATATGAGGCGGCCAGTCAGGTGGTTTGGGTTCAGGAAGAGCCGGAAAATCAGGGGGCATGGTTTCAGATTAAGCATTATCTGAAACGTGTATTATTGCCTCAGCAAAGATTGTCACATGTCAGTCGTCAGGCATTGGCGGCACCCGCTGTGGGTTCACATGAACGGCATGCGCGGGAACAGCAGGAAATTGTTGAATTGGCATTTTCAGAGGGTATGAAAGTTGCAGGGGAGAAGCATGGACATTGAAATTAAAGTCCCGAGTCTGGGTGAATCAGAAACTGAAGCAACTTTGGTGTCCTGGTTGAAGCAAGTGGGTGAGCCGGTGGCAGTTGATGATGTGATTGCTGAGATCGAAAGCGATAAAATCACCATGGAAATTACTGCGGCTGAGGCCGGTGTGCTCAAAGCAGCATATAAGGAAGCAGATAGTAAGGTGACACCGGGTGAAATCATTGGTCTGATTGATACATCGGTTGCGGTCCAATCCGCGTCTGGTGAAAACTCTCAGGCTGCCAAAGCCAAGGTGACAACAGAAAGTGAAGAATTGTCCGGGAAAACGCCTGTCGACAAGGCTGAAAAAACAACGCTAGAGCATGAAGCGCAACAGCGCAGTTCTGCTGCTGTTTCTGTTACGCCTGAAGTTGAAAAGCGTCTGCCTGCTACGCCGGTGGTGACTGGCGGGCATGAGCGGCTCGAAGAGCGTCTGCCGATGAGCGGCTTACGCAAACGAATCGCCACACGCCTGAAAGAAGCGCAAAACACGGCCGCGATGCTGACAACCTTTAATGAGGTGAATATGCAGCCGGTGATGGATTTGCGGTCAAAATATAAAGAAGCCTTCCAGAGCAAGCATCGGGTTGGCCTGGGATTTATGTCCTTTTTTATTAATGCCTGCAGCTATGCATCGTTAAAGCATCCGGTGATTAATGCCTGCATTGATGGGCAGGATGTCATTTACCACAATTATATGGACGTTGGCGTGGCGGTATCGACCGAAAAAGGTCTGGTGGTGCCGGTGCTGCGTGATGCTGGCATGATGGGTTTTGCGCAAATAGAATCCGGCATCGCTGAGTTGGCCCGCAAGGCCAGAGAGGGTGGTTTGATGCCCGATGACCTGAAAGGAGCAACCTTTTCGATCACTAACGGTGGTGTGTTTGGCTCGTTGTTATCCACGCCTATTTTGAATCCGCCGCAATCGGCCATTCTTGGTATGCATGCAATTCAGCGGCGGCCGGTTGCCGAAGGAGAACAGGTGGTGATTCGGCCGATGATGTATCTGGCGCTGACTTACGATCATCGCTTGATTGATGGTCGCGAAGCCGTGCAGTTTTTGGTGGACGTGAAGTCTTATCTCGAAAATCCGGGCTTGGTATTGCTTGATTTATAACTGAAACCGCTGGTGTAAACGCACCGTTCTAATACCGGATGGAGCATGTGAATAACTATTGCTGATTACACATTCGGTTCATTTTGGATTAGCTTTGCCGCATTGTTGAAATACGAATATGTTGACTGAAGGAATGGTCTTATGACTTCGAAAAAATATATGACTCGCTTGCTGGACTTGACGCAGCATGATACCGGTACCGGAGCACATCGTTCACGCAAGCCGGTATACATGGACTTTTTACCACCGTGTAACCATGCATGTCCGGCGGGTGAAGATATTCAGGCATGGCTGGCCCTGGCGCAGGCTGGAGAATATGAGGCCGCCTGGCAGAAGCTGCTGGAGAACAATCCGTTTCCGGCCATTCATGGGCGCGTTTGTTATCACCCGTGTGAAACGTCATGTAATCGCGCCTATACCGATCAGGAAGTCAGCATCCATGCGGTGGAACGCTTTCTGGGTGATCTGGCCATGGAGAAAGGCTGGAAGCCGCAGTATGAGCCTCGTTCAGGCGGCAAGCGTGTATTAATTATCGGTGCCGGACCGAGTGGTCTTTCGGCGGCCTATCATCTGATCCGACTGGGCCACGAAGTGGAAATCCGTGAGGCCGGGCCGGTGGCCGGTGGTATGATCCACTTCGGCATTCCTGCTTATCGGATGCCTCGCAATGAGTTGAATCAGGAAATTCAGCGCGTTATCGATATGGGCGCTAAACTTACGCTGGATCACCGTGTTGATGATGTTGAAAAAGAAAAAGCCGAAGGTGGCTTTGATGCGGTGTTTGTCGCGGTTGGTGCTCACCTGAGTAAAAATATTGAGATTCCGAGCCGTGATGCCCGTAAGATGCTTGATGCTGTGAGTTTTCTGAAAAGTGTCGAGAATGGCGAGGATTTACAACTGGGTCGACGGGTTGCTATCTATGGTGGCGGTAACACCGCGATGGACGCGGCGCGCACGGCTAAGCGACTGGGTGCTGAAGAAGCTGTGATTATTTACCGGCGTGATCGTGCCAGCATGCCAGCACATGATTTTGAAGCCGATGAAGCCATTGAAGAAGGCGTCAAAATCAACTGGTTGCGCACGATTAAAGAGATCGATTGTACCACTATGACGGTTGAAGTGATGGAGCTGGATGAGCATGGTCGTCCGCAACCGACCGGCCGAACCGAAACACTGGAAACCGATGCGCTGATCATGGCTGTGGGGCAGGATACCGATACCGGCTTTTTGAAGAAGGTGGCAGGTATCGAGTTCAACCGGGACGGCACGGTTGTTGTTGGGCCGAATATGATGACCGGTGCTGATGGTGTATTCGCTGGCGGTGATATGGTGCCATCTGAGCGTTCTGTGACCATTGCCACAGGACATGGCAAAAAGGCGGCACGTTATATCGATGCATGGTTGCGCGGGGAAACTTACGAGCCTGCGGCTAAACATCCCATTGTCGAACACGACAAATTACAGCTCTGGTACAGCACGGAAGCGCCTAAACGTAAACAGGGTGAGCTGTCACCGGAAGATCGTCTGGGTGGTTTTCAGGAGATTTTGCAGGGTTACAGTGAAAAGGAAGCGCTGTTTGAAGCCAAACGCTGCCTTTCATGCGGCAACTGTTTCGAATGCGATGGTTGCTATGGCTCATGTCCTGAAGATGCCATTATCAAGCTAGGCAAAGGCAAGCGTTACATTTATGACTACGACAAATGTACAGGCTGTGCATCCTGCTTCGAGCAATGCCCTTGTCATGCCATTGAAATGGTCAAGGAAGATGCTGCCAACGCGGCACAACAATAAGTCAGCTCAACGATAAGGCAGGCAAATAACATGACAGATAAAAACAAAGCTAAACAGGTTACCTTTGATGGCGGCACAGGCGTCGCATATATCGCCTACCGGGTCAGTGAACTTTGTTCGATTTATCCGATTACACCATCGTCAACGATGGCCGAGTTGTGTGATGAATGGTCAGCTCAGGGCGTGCCAAACATCTGGGGACAGATACCTGACGTGATCGAGATGCAGTCCGAAGGTGGTGCCGCTGGTACTGCGCATGGGGCTCTGCAAACCGGCGCGCTGACCACAACCTTTACTTCATCGCAGGGCCTGCTGCTGATGATTCCGAACATGTATAAAATAGCCGGTGAGTTGACCGCGACAGTATTCCATGTTGCCGCCCGTTCACTGGCGACGCAGGCACTTTCTATTTTTGGTGATCATCAGGACGTGATGGCCGCTCGCTCTACCGGGTTTGCTATGCTTGCATCGGCATCGGTGCAGCAGGCACACGATTTTGCCATGATCTCACATGCGGCGACGCTGAAAGCACGCATGCCATTCATGAATTTCTTCGATGGCTTTCGTACGTCGCATGAAATCAATAAAGTCAGCTTGATTTCGGATGAACATATACGGGCCATGATTGACGATGAATTGGTTTATGCCCATCGCAATCGAGCCCTTAATCCGGACAATCCGTTTATTCGCGGTACAGCGATGAATCCGGATGTTTATTTTCAGGCGCGCGAAAGTGCTAATCCTTTTTATGATGCGGTTCCTGGAATTGTTCAGGAGACGATGGATCATTTTGCTGAACTGACCGGGCGGGCATATCGTTTGTTTGACTATTTCGGAGCTGAGGATGCCGAGCATGTATTGATTATCATGGGTTCGGGTGCTGAAACTGTGGTCGAAACAGTCAAAGTGCTTAATGCTTCCGGAGCCAAGTTAGGCGTGATCATGGTTCACTTATTCCGGCCATTTTCACAGCAACACCTGCTGGCTGCTTTGCCTGCGACAGTGAAAAAGATTGCCGTGCTGGATCGCACCAAGGAGCCGGGCGCACGAGGTGAACCGCTCTATCAGGATGTTATCGCATCGCTGTCAGAAGCCGTTATATGTGGCGAAATGGCAAGCCTTCCGTATGCCATCGGCGGTCGCTATGGCCTTTCATCCAAGGAATTCACCCCGGCTATGGCCAAAGCCGTATTCGATGAGCTGGCAAAAGAGAAGCCCAAACACAGCTTTACCGTGGGTATTCATGATGACGTCAGTCATCTGAGTATCGATGTCGACAACAGCTTTAATATTGAACCGGGCAATGTGACACGCGCTTTGTTTTATGGTCTTGGTTCAGACGGAACCGTTTCGGCCAATAAGAACAGCATTAAGATTATCGGTGAAAATACCGACCTGAATTGCCAGGGCTATTTTGTTTATGACTCCAAAAAGGCCGGGTCACAGACGGTGTCACACTTGCGCTTTGGACCTGACCCGATTCGGGCGCCTTATCTGGTCGATTCAGCTAATTTTATCGCCTGCCATAAGGCTTCGTTTATTTCACAGGTCGACATGCTGAGTAAAGCGGCTCTAAATAGTGTGTTTTTATTGAATAGCCCGACATCGGCGGCTGAAGTGTGGGATGAGCTGCCCAAGCCGGTACAGCAGATCATCATCGATCGGCAAGTTGATTTCTATGTCATAGATGCATCCACTGTTGCCCGAGAAGCTGGTATGGGGCGTCGGATCAATACCATCATGCAGACCTGCTTTTTCGCTCTTTCCGGCGTTTTGCCAAGAGATGAAGCAATTGCCCAGATTAAAAAAGCGATTGAGAAAACCTACGCCAAGAAAGGTATGGAAGTAGTGCAGCAGAACTTTAAGGCCGTCGATGCAGCCCTTGATCATCTGCATAAGGTTAATGTGACCACAACGGTAACCAGCCATCGCGATATGGATTTGATGGTGCCGGTACGTGCGCCAGCGTTTATTCAGGACGTGATTGCACCGATGCTGGCGGGTAAAGGCGATGACTTGCCGGTATCAATGATTCCGGTGGATGGAACTTTCCCGTCCGGTTCTTCCCAATGGGAAAAACGCAATATCGCGGACTTTGTTCCCCAGTGGGAGTCCGATGTTTGTATTCAGTGCGGTAACTGCTCGTTTGTTTGTCCACACAGTGTGATTCGTGCCAAGTTTTATCACGAGGATCATCTTGATGAGGCGCCGGAACATTTTCCTTCGGCACCGGTATCAGCACGCGGCTTCCCGGAGACGCGTTATACTTTACAGATCTACCTTGAAGATTGTACCGGCTGCGAAATGTGCGTGCATGCCTGTCCGGCCTACGATCTGAATGATCCGGACAAGAAAAAGAAAGCCATCAATATGTTGCCGAAAGCACCGCAGATGGAGCATGGTCGGGAGAATGTCACTTTCTTTGAGACGTTGCCGGTGAATGATCGTGCTACCATCGACTATTCGTCGATTCGTGGTGCGCAGTTTCTCGAGCCCCTGTTTGAATTCTCCGGTGCCTGTGCCGGATGTGGTGAAACGCCCTATGTGCGCTTGTTAACTCAATTGTTTGGTCCGCGTTTGCTGGTGGCTAATGCCACGGGTTGTTCATCCATCTATGGTGGTAATTTACCAGCCACACCATGGACCAAGAATAAAGACGGTCGAGGCCCGGCATGGTCCAATTCTTTGTTCGAGGATAATGCCGAATTCGGTTTGGGGATGCGAATCGCCGCTGACCACCATATGCACATGGCCCAACAGGAAGTGCGAGAGCTGAGTCAGTATCTCGATGCACAATTTGTTGAAGATCTGATTCATGCTGATCAGTCCATTGGCTCTGAAATTACCCGTCAGCGTGAGCGCGTCGAAAAACTGAAGCTTGTATTGCAGGGGCTCGATGATCCACGCGCTAAAAATTTAATGACTGTCGTCAATCATCTGGTTCGACGCAGTGTCTGGCTGATTGGCGGTGACGGTTGGGCATACGATATCGGCTCAGCTGGTCTGGACCATGCACTGGCATCGGGGCGTAACATCAATGTATTGGTGCTGGATACAGAAGTGTACTCCAACACGGGTGGTCAGGCTTCCAAATCGACACCAATCGGCGCGACAGCGAAATTCGCTTCAGCCGGTAAACCTGTGGGTAAAAAGGATTTGGCATTACAGGCAATTTCTTATGGTAATGTGTATGTGGCGCGCGTCGCCATGGGCGCCAATCCGCAACAAACACTGCTGGCCATGCGTGAAGCAGAGGATTATCCCGGCCCGTCAATTATTCTGGCCTATAGCCATTGTATCGCTCATGGCATCGATATGACGCAGGGCTTACATCAGCAGGATATGGCGGTGGCATCCGGTTACTGGCCATTGATTCGCTACAATCCGATGCTGCGCAAGGCTGGTAAAAAGCCATTTGTATTGGATTCCCCGACGCCAACAATGCAGGTCAGGGATTATGCCTATACGGAAATGCGCTATAAGCTGTTACAGCGCAGTCACCCTGAAGAGGCCGAGCGTCTGATGCGGTTGGCGCAAGAGTCGGCGGATTTGCGCTGGGCAACCTACGAGCATATGGCTCAGCAGGACCCATCAGCATTTCAGCCGATGAAATAACGGGATGGATTATGATGTTCTGATCGTTGGCTCCGGGCCTGCCGGGCAACATGCGGCCTGGCAGGCAGCCAGCATGGGGAAAAAAGCGGCCATGATTGAGCGTAAGTCCAGTATTGGCGGCGCCGGTCTGCAAACCGGTACCATTCCCAGCAAAGCCCTGCGTGAGGCTGCTTATCTGGCCTCACGCACGGGTGATCAGGGTATGCGTGAAGGGCATACCAGTGCCCGCTACGGTGTACTTGCTGCAGCGATTCGGCGCAAGGACATGGTCGTCAGCCAGCAGGAATCGGTCATCGTCAAACGTTTGCTTAAATCCGGTGTAGCATTGATTCCTGGCGAAGCATCATTTATTGATGAACATACGCTGGAAGTGGTCGACACCAATGGCGGTTCACGGAATTTATCTGCGCATGTGATTGTGCTGGCCTCCGGCTCCAGACCGAGGCGACCGTCGGCTATTCCCTTTGATAAAAAAACTGTGCTCGATTCCACCTCGATTTTGAAGCTGAAACGCTTGCCGCGAAGTCTTGTGGTGGTTGGCGGTGGTGTTATTGCCTGTGAGTTTGTCTCGATTTTTGCAGCGCTGGGCGTTGAGGTCAGCGTAGTTGATTCGCACGAGCAATTGCTCGCCTATCTGAGTGAGGATGTGGTCGGTGTGCTGGCGGAGTCCTTCGAGAATATGGGCGTACAGCTGCATATGAAAGAGCAGGTGGTGGCGATCAGCAAAGAAGAAGGGCGGACGCTGACGCTGCTGGATTCCGGCAAAAAACTGTACAGCGATGCGGTGCTATATGCGCTTGGGCGAGAGCCGAATTCACAGAGCTTGAATACTGGCAAGGTTGGACTGGAGCTGGATCAGGGCTGGATTAAGGTTAATTCGTTCTTCCAGTCCAGTGTGCCGCATATTTATGCGGTGGGCGATTTGGTTGGACGTCCGGCTCTGGCTTCGACCGGCATGGAGCAGGGGCGAACTGCTATTTTGCATGCGTTTGGCGAAATAAGCCGCGCCATGCCAGAAAATTTGCCCATGGCGATTTATGCGATTCCCGAAATATCGTGGGTGGGTAAAACTGAAAAAGAAGCCAGACGTGAACAAATCAAGTATGTCGTCGGCCGTGGTTATTACAAAGAGAGTGCCCGTGGTCAGATTATTGGTGACACGATTGGTCTGGTAAAATTAATTGTTGATGCGCACAGTCATAAGTTGATCGGAGCGCATATTGTCGGCGAACATGCCAGTGAGTTGATTCACACAGGGCAGTTGCTGATGAATTTTGGTGGTACCGTTCACGATCTGGTCGCCAATGTATTCAATTACCCGACATTGGCGGAGTGTTATAAATTGGCCGCAATCGATTGCCTGCACAATTTGAAATCACTGAAATCAGTTTCCGAGATTCTGCCTGAGTAGCGCTTCGGCTTTTTGAAGATCGTCTGGCGTATCCACGCCGATGCAATGGAAATCGCCAACCGTCACAGCAATATTATAACCATGATACAGCACCCGTAATTGTTCCAGTTGCTCGCTCTGCTCAATGTCACAAGCTGTAAGGGTTGGATAAGTCTGTAAAAATTCCTGGCTGTAAGCGTACAAGCCGACATGCTGGAGCACGGGGGCAGCGATGCTTTGTCTGGGGTATGGAATGGCAGCGCGACTAAAATACATAGCCAGTTGCTGATGATTACAGACCACCTTAACAACATTGGGATCGGTCAAATCATCCTTATGCCGAATTGGGTGTGCCAGTGTTGCCATGGGCAGAGCAGGATTTTTTTCAAAAGGTAGAATAACACTGCGGATAGCATCCGGATCAATCAGTGGCTCATCGCCCTGTACGTTAATTACGATGTCGCAATCCACATCGAGCATGGCTTCAGCCAGTCGTTCAGTGCCGCTGCCATGACCTGCTGAGGTCATGCTGACACTGGCACCAAAATATCTGGCCACTTCGGCAATACGCTTATCATCGGTGGCAACAATGACAGGTCCAAGCTCAGTGCTTAGTGCGCGTTCGATAACATGGCCGAGCATGGGCTTGCCCGCAATGTCAGCAAGGGGTTTTCCGGGGAATCTTGTGGAGGCAAAACGTGCCGGAATGCCAATGGCGATTTTCATTGATGCGCCTCGATTTCTTTCCATGAAGCAGTGGCTGTGCCAACTTTTCCAACAACAACACCGGCCGCACGATTGGCGGTAATAGCGGCCTGTAATGGCGTGTCGCCGCGAGTCAAACAGGCTGTGAAAGCGGCAATAACCGTATCACCAGCTCCGGTCACGTCATAAACATCACGCGCCATGGTGGGGATGTGGTGACACTGCTTGCCATCAAACAAGGTCATGCCGCGTTCAGAACGGGTAATCAGTACATATTGCAGCGCCAGCTTATCACGTAGAATTTTAGCCATGGCTTCAACATGGTCATCTTCATTGCGTGCCTCCATCTCTGCCATGGCGGCCGCTTCGATCAGGTTGGGTGTAATAAATGAAGCACCTTTGTAGGCTGCTGTATGATTCGGTTTCGGGTCTACCGCCACAAGTTTGCCAGCCATCAAAGTAATGACGCGTTGTAAAAAGTCAGGCGTAAGCAGCCCCTTGTCGTAATCTGAAAGAATTAGTGCATCGCATATTTCGACCATGCCTTCAAGTTGCGTAAAGAGTTTTTGATGTGTGACGGGTTGAATGGCGGCATTCCATTCATGATCAAAACGGACAACTTGCTGGTGTCGCGCAATCACACGCGATTTTAGAGCTGTTGGTCGGCCGTTGACTTTGGTGATTACACCCCTGTCGTCAGAGCCGAGTTCACGCAAGCGGTGTTTCACCCAAACGCCGGGTTCATCGTCGCCGACAACGCCGAACATGGCTGACTGACACTCCAGAGCGTGCAGATTACGAATTACGTTAGCCGATCCGCCCAGTCTGCGGTCGATTTTTTCCACTTTCACGACAGGCACCGGAGCCTCAGGAGAGATGCGCGATACATCACCCCAGATAAACTCATCAACAATGATATCTCCAAGAACAATAATCATGATCGATTGAGTCTCGCTTCAAGTGCAGCAACGAATTTTTTCGCTTGCAGCAGTTCCTTGCTGTACGCCAATACTTTACGCACGCGTCTGTTTAAATAAGCAGGCCGTAAATGATAGCTCAGTGCATTAAATTGCCCGATGGCCTGTCTGACATGATCGGCTTCATCAGAGTTTATTAGCGCAGATTCAGGTACTGCAATTTTGCGGAATAATATTTCGATATCCGGATGGCGCTCATCTTTAAATGACCGCACAACTTCATAGCCGCACTTTTTAGCCAGAGCGACCAGCGTGTTGGGGGAGAAGTTGTAAATATGTGCGTAGTGGAACATCCGGTCAAAAGTGGCGAACGGCCCGGCAACATTGGGACATTCGATATAAAGGTAACCGTCATCCCTGATCAGATTGCGAATGGCCATAAGTGCACGCGTGGGTGAAACAAAATGTTCAATTACATGAATCAGTAGTACAACATCTTTGGATGCATCGCCATCAAGGTCATATAAATTTACATTTGCAACATCGGCATGTAACACATGACGCGTGTATTGATTGAAATCTTTATTGGGTTCGATGGCCGATGCAGAAAACCCGGCTTCTTCGAACGATTTGATATTACAGCCAATGCCTGCGCCGACTTCAAAGACCGCAGAGGCAGCAGGGATGTGGGGGCGAAGCTGTTTCAGGATTCGCTGGCCATTGTTCCAGGCTCGCATAATCCGACGGGGTGAAGGCAGACGCTCACCGTGATAATCACGCCGATACTGATTGGCATAGTAAGCTTCGATATCAGATTCATCGGGGACCGGCATGTGCATCACCAGCCCACAATTCAGGCACAATCCAGTATTCAGCGCCTGTTTTTTTCGATCCTGGCGGGAAATTAAATCAAACTTGTCGCCGCCGCAAAGGTCACAAGTCTGCATAGGTGAGATAGATGGCTCAGTCATTGGCGCATTGTGCCAGTATCAAAGCGTTGCGGCGAGTTTTTCTGAAGCGTAAAACATGTCTGGCAGGCCTCCGGTCAGCCTGGTGTAAGTGGGTGGAAACGAATTTACGCTGTGTTTCAGCCAGTGATTTTTCTTCGATGGATTACTTCTGTTTTTAATTGACCACAGGCTGCTGAAATATCGCGCCCGCGTGACTCTCTTACCACAGCAACAAAGCCGGCTTTACTGAGTTCAGTGCGAAAGGCAGTAACGCAAGCGTCGGAAGGGCGTTGCCACGGGCTGCCGGGAAATGCATTGAAAGGTAATAGATTGACCGTGCTGGCGATGCCGTCCAACGCTTGTATCAACTCCTTGGCATGGTGGGTTTGATCGTTAACACCTGCCAGCATGACATATTCAATCAGCACGCGTTTACGTCCGTGTTTATCAACATAAGCGCGCAGGGCTTCGAGTAGTGCGTGCATGGAATACTTGCGATTGATGGGCATGATCCGGCTGCGGGTTTCATCGTTGCTGGCGTTAAGTGAAACAGCCAGTGAGCAATCAAGGCCATCCTCCATCATGCGATAAATTTGAGGTACTAACCCGGCTGTGGATAGCGTGACGCGGCGAGGTGAGAATGCCATGCCTTTCGGATCAGTCACCAGACGAATAAATTTGGCAACTTCATCATAGTTATGCAGGGGTTCACCCATGCCCATCAGTACGATGTTGCGCACCGGTGAGCGGGTAAATTGACGGGCTGCCATGACCTCGGAAATCATTTCAGCACACGATAAATTTCGGGTGAGCCCTGCTGTGGCTGTCAGGCAAAACTCACAACCGATGGCGCAGCCGATTTGTGTGGAAATGCATTGGGTTAAACGTCCGGCACCGGGAATCAACACGCTTTCGACTTCTTTGCCATCCGGCATTTTAAGCAACAGTTTATGCGTGCCATCATCGGATTGCTGAAGGGCCGTCACTTCGGCAGTCAGTACAGATATGTGTGCTTGTAAGTGGGATTTTAGTGTTTGAGGTAATTCGTGCATGCTTTGCCAATCGGTAACACCATGACGAAACACGTAAGCTTTGAGGGTGTCTGCATGGCTGATTTTTGCACCGGCATCACGGCAAACTTGTTGCAGTGCAACATCATCCATGCCGTTGATATAACGGAATGTATCAGTCAGAGGTTCGGCTGCTGGTGGCTCTGAAATGATCATCGATGGCAGGGGAATAAAAACAGCCCGCATTTCATCAAAAGCTGAATCAACGCGGGCTGATAAATCGTCAAGTCGTTAAAGACTTCGACAGAATCAAAGACCGTATTTGGCTTTGTTATGCGCGACTTCTTCGGCGCTTGGAGGCGTATGGTCGGTCACTTCAGCTAAATCAAACGCATCACGGTCGGTATCGCATAATTCATTCAGAGCGATGTCGGATTCAAACACTTCCGGCACATCTTCTTCGGGATAAATTGCTTCCCAAGGGCATTCGGGTTCGCATACAGCACAATCAATGCATTCTTCAGGAGAAATGAAGAGCATATTGGGTGTTTCTGCAGTGATTTCTTTGGGTTGATAGAAACAATCTACAGGACATACCGCAACACATGCTGTATCAACACAATCTTTACAAAGCTGGGTGACAACAAAAGCCATTTCGCTAAACCTCCGAAAGTAATCGCGCAAGCCTAGCGACAACAAATGCTAAAATCACCTTTTCAAGTTGCTTTCGGGGTTGAGGCTTTGCATTGAGTGTCAGACAGCCTAAGCTTTCAGGCTATCTTAGCTTTGATCTGTCTGTGGATGACACATACCAGTGGGAGGGTTTGAGTTTATGCCGTTGGTAGCACATACATCGTTACCTGCTTTTGAGAAGCTGCGTCAGCGCGGCGAAAAAGTGCTGAGTTTGAAGCAGGCTGTGCATCAGGATATTCGTGAGTTACACGTGGGTTTACTCAATATGATGCCGGATGCGGCGCTGATTGCGACGGAAATGCAGTTCATGCGTCTGGTTGGCAGCTGCAATCAGATTGCGCAGTTTTTTGTCCACCCCTTCACCGTTGAAGGTCTTAGTCGAAGTGAGGAAAGCCGCGCTTATATCGAGCACTATTACCAGAGCTTTGATGAAATTCAGACGATGGGTCTGGATGCGCTGATTATCACCGGAGCTAATGTTTCCAATCCATCGCTGGATCAGGAGCCATTCTGGGAGCCGTTGCAGCGTGTTGTTAGCTGGGCTCAGCAGGAGGGTGTTCCCGTATTGTGTTCTTGTCTGGCGACACATGCGCTGGTTCAGCATCTTTACCATATCCGGCGTCAGCCGATGCCGCGCAAGTTATGGGGAGTATATTCTCATCATGTGGTGCATGTGGAGCATCCGTTATTGCGTGATATCAACACGCGCTTTGATGTGCCGCATTCGCGCTTTAATGCTGTACACCGGGAGCAACTGGAACAGGCCGGATTAACGGTGTTGAGCGAAAGCGAAGAGGCAGGGGTGCATCTGGCTGTTAGCCCTGATCAATTCAGTATCGTCTATTTTCAGGGGCATCCCGAATATGACACCAGTAGTTTGCTCAAGGAATACAAGCGGGAAGTGAATCGTTTTATTGCTGGTGAACGTCCAGATTATCCGCCACATCCTGAACATTACTTTGGCGAAGAGGCAGCTGTGATTGTCGAGTATTACCATCAGGAAGTGATCGCCGCCTTAAAGAATGGCAAAGAAGCTCCTGATTTTCCTGAAATGCATATTGAACCGCTGCTCGACAATACATGGCGGGATACGGCCAAGTCGATCGTCAACAACTGGTTGGGACTGGTGTACGAAAGCACAGATTATGAAAGTCCGCGCAATCAAAAACTTACGAAATAAGGCACATGAAACAACAAGGAGAGAGAGAATGAAGAAAGAAACCATTGCGATCCATGCGGGTTATACCACAGACCCGACGACTAAATCGGTGGCTGTACCGATTTATCAAACCGTCGCCTATGAATTTGACAATGCTCAGCATGGAGCGGATTTGTTTAATCTGGCTGTGCCGGGCAATATCTATACCCGCATCATGAATCCAACGTGCGACGTGCTGGAAAAACGTGTGGCTGAACTGGAAGGCGGTATCGCAGGACTGGCGGTAAGCGCAGGCAGTGCCGCGATTACTTATGCCATTCAGACAATTGCCCGGCAGGGCAACAATATCGTAACGATTCCAATGCTGTATGGCGGCACTTACACGCTGTTTGCGCATATGCTGCCCAGTCAGGGTATCGAAGTGCGATTTGCCGAGGATGACAGTGCCGAAGCACTGGAAAAGCTGATTGATGACAAAACTTCTGCGGTATATTGCGAGTCTATCGGCAATCCGGCGGGCAATATTGTTGATCTGAAAGCTATTTGTGACATGGCCAAGCGCAAGGGTGTGCCGGTGATTGTTGATAACACGGTAGCACCGACGCTGATTCGCCCGATTGATTACGGCGCATCAATTGTGGTGCATTCGCTGACCAAATATATGGGGGGGCACGGTAACTCGCTGGGTGGCATGATCGTTGATTCCGGCAAGTTCCCGTGGGCTGAGCATGCTGAGCGTTTCCCGATGTTGAATAATCCTGAACCATCGTATCACGGTGTGGTGTATACCGAGGCGCTGGGTCCTGCCGCCTTTATCGGTCGCGCACGTACAGTGCCACTGCGCAATACCGGTGCAGCGCTCAGTCCGTTTAATGCATTTCTGATTTTGCAGGGCATTGAAACACTACCGCTGCGCATGGAGCGTCACTGCGATAATGCCATCGCAGTAGCAAAACATTTGCAGGATCATCCTTCGGTTGCCTGGGTATCTTATGCAGGGCTGGAAAGTTCACCCTATTATGATCTGGCGCAAACCTATACCAACGGCAGGCCATCGGGCTTGCTCACTTTTGGCATCAAGGGCGGGTTCGAAGCGGCAGAGAAATTCTATGATGCGCTGAAATTGTTCAAACGGCTGGTGAATATTGGTGATGCCAAATCTCTGGCGGCACATCCGGCATCCACAACGCATCGTCAGTTGACAGAAGCTGAGCTGAAAGCAGCCGGTGTGACGCCGGACATGCTGCGTCTATGTGTTGGTATCGAGCATATCGATGATATTCTGGAAGATATTGATCAGGCCTTGGCTGCTGCCGGTTAAGGGAGCCTTGATTCAACTGAGGGAAAGGTCGCGAGCTGATGTCGCGGCCTTTTTCAGGCTTATTTTTTGTGAGGCAACACAGACCACTTCATAGTAGGATGACGCGATGACTAACAACAGTATTTTTAAGAAGATTTGTATTGCAAACAACCTGAAGCATTTCGAAATCAAGGATATTTTCAAATGCGGTGGTTTTGAGTTCAGCAGCAGCCTGATCAAGGCTTACATGGCTGGCTCACAAAATAAAAATTATGAAAAGCTATCCGATGAACATTTCGAGGGTTTTCTTAACGGGTTTATTATTTACTCACGAGGCCCTGTGGATGAGCCAACTGTGTTGCCGCGTACGATAGAGAATTTCATCATCGCTCAGGTTGAGTCGGGTAATAGTGCGGTTCTGGATGAAATTCGCAGTCTGATTGAGCGCGCGCCTGCTGATACGGAAAATTAGAGAAATCCGAACATAAAGGAGTACTGCATGTCTGATTTTGCATCTTACGATTACGATCCTGAAGAGGCGTTTTTAACTGATGTGGAGGCACGGGTTATAGGTAGTCTGATGGAAAAACAGATGACAACGCCGGATTATTATCCCTTGACGGCGAATGCCCTGATTGCTGCATGTAATCAGAAAAGCAGTCGTGATCCGGTGATGGACCTTACTCGCGATGAGATCGGACACACCTTACAGGCTTTGCGCGGGCGCGGGCTGGTGACGGCAAATACATTGTCGCGGGCAGACAGGTTTGAGCAGCAACTATCGAGAAAGTTTTCGCTTAAAACGAAAGAGCGTGCGGTATTATGTGTGATGTTGCTGCGTGGGGCGCAAACGTTGAATGAGATTCGCACGCGCACGGAACGCATGGTGAATTTTGAAGATAATGACGCTGTACATGAAGCCCTTCAAGGACTAATTCAATTGGAAGCACCGCTGGTGATGTTGATAGCCAAAGGTCCCGGCCAGCGAGAAGATCGCTACACCCATTTACTATCCGGGCAACCCGATATTGAGATGTGTGTGGCACGAAGTGCTGGTACATCAACGCGGATGGATATGGCTGAACGTATGGAACAGCTCGAACAGGAAGTGGCCTTACTGCGAGAGGAGCTTCAGTTGTTGTGGCTAAAAACGGGTTTGAATAAAGATGCAGTTGACGAGGATTAACCTGAATTAAGCTATTTCGGCAGGCTTTGTCGCTTTCCATGCAGTCAAAAGATAAGTCCGGAGAAGAGATGTCTATCCGAATCATCTGGATAGCTTACGCCTTATTATCGGCAGTCAGTTTTGCTGCAATGGCCGCATGTGTGCGTGTTGCCAGTGTTGCGCTACCACAAACTGAAGTGGTGTTTTTCCGCAACTTTATTGCTTTGCTGTTTCTGCTGCCGTTGTTGTTGCATCAGCGCATTTCATTAGCCACCCGATGTTTTCATTTGCATTTGCTGCGTGCTATTTCCGGTCTTGCCGCGATGTATTTATATTTTTATGCGGTCAACACATTACATCTGGCCGATGCGTTGCTGCTCAATTATACGTCACCTGTTTTTATCGCACTGTTTGCCGTTATATGGTTGAAGGAATCGTGGACCAGACAGCGCCGATTGGCTTTGGCTATCAGTATGGTCGGGCTGACTTTGTTGTTTCAGCCATCGGCACAGCTGTTTTCTTTGTCCGGCTTTCTGGGGCTGGCTTCCGGAGCTTTGGCTGGGTTGGCGCTTACCACAGTTAAACGACTATCCGACACCGATGATCCTGTAAGTATCGTGGTCTGGTTTGCTCTGATTTCATCGCTGATATCGGCGGTGCCATTACTGTGGAATTTCCAGTGGCCGACCGGCACGGCGTGGGGCTGGCTGCTTGCCGTGGGTTTATTTGGCAGTCTTGGTCAGTTGGCATTGACCCGAGCTTTTCAGCGAGCTCCGGTGACGCAGGTGTCACCGTTGGGTTACACGGGCCTGGTGTTCGCCGGATTGATCGGATTTTTCGTCTGGCATGAATTACCTGACTGGCTGGGGCTGGCTGGTATGCTTTGCATTGTAGCTGCGGGCGTTATCGTTGCCCGCGAGCGACCAACACCGGCCTTGCAGCCGCCGAGTGCCGTGCCGGTCCTGAATAACGAAGGCGGCAGCAAGAAACACGACGGCTGATGGACGATTTTTACGTCAGTTTAAGCAGGTGTTTCGGCGTTGTGATAGACTTTTTGTACATCATCACAATCATTCAGCGCATCAAGGAACTTATCCAGCGTTGCAACATCATCGCCGCTTACATTGCACAGAGTTTGTGGTTCATAAGAAATATCTTCAACTTCAAATTCTATGCTAGGCATAGCTTCGGTTAGTGCGGTTTTTATTTTGAAAAACTCGGTGTTAGGAGCCAGTACGGTGATCATGCCTTCATCCAGTTCAATATCGCTGACATCGACATCCGCCTGCATAAGTGTTTCCAGCACCGCTTCTTCATCATCACCTTTGAATACGAATACCGCCTGATGATCAAACATGTGTGCCACGGCCCCCGGCCCTCCAAGTTTGCCACTGTTTTTGGTAAAGCACTGGCGCACATCGTTGTAGGTGCGGTTGTTGTTATCCGTCAGACAATCAACAATCACCATGCAGCCACCTGGACCAAAGCCTTCGTAGCGTGCGCCAGAATAATCTTCACCGCCACCGCCTTTGGCTTTTTCAATAGCCCGGTCTATGACATGAGATGGCACTTGATCTTTTTTTGCGCTATCCATCAATCTGCGTAATGAAAGGTTGCCATTAGGGTCAATGCCACCATTTTTGGCGCACACATAGATTTCCCGACCGTACCTTGAGTATACCTTCGTCTTGGCTCCGGCTGTTTTAGCCATGGATTCCTTACGGTTTTGATACGCTCTGCCCATGTTGATATCCTCGTTGATGTATGAAATTGGCGAGAACTTTAACAAGACGGTGGAGCTTGTTCCAGATTCGCGAGCAATTTATCTGGGAATCATCTGATAATACACCTTGATTAAAGATTGAATTTTACAAGCGAGTGATTTGCATTGCTTTGGCCATGTGACTCAAGTCACAGACGAGATGCGTCACTTTGTTACATGTTCCAGAAGTTGATATCTGACTATAACAGCCTATTTTATGCGGGAGAGGATGCGAAGATGATAATTAGCAGAAGTCCGACAATGTCATTGAAGAAGCTGCCCGTAGCTCCGGTTGTGGCGCTCGGTGTTTTGTCGACATTACTTCTCGTGATTAGTTATTTCTCCTGGCGTCAAACAGTTTATGAGACAACTCCGATTCTTGATCAGATCATGGAGGTGAAGGTGAAGCTGATGAGCGGTCACCTTCTTTACGAGGAGATGGTGCGGGGGATTCGCAATATTCAGCTTGCAGATGTTCGTGATCAGGTTGAATCATCGCATGTGATGACAAAAGACTCGTTGGATGGACGTACGTACGTAGGGCAGGTCAAGGGTAAGGTTCCTAATGATCTGGAACTTAAGGGCGAGCTTCTTTCTTTGCAGTTGTCGATACATCAAATATTAGATCAATTGCAGGATTCACGGTTTCCGGATAAGGGTTTGGAGCTGGACCGTCTTCATGACGATTCATTTTCTCAAGCTATTATGCGAGCAGAAGCAGCGGATGCTCGTGTGCACGAATTGGTCAAGCAGAGTGTTGATCAGCAGAAGATGATGTTTGCTGCCGGGCTGTTGATATGGTTGTTTTCTATGGGTTTAACATATTTCAGGTGGCGCCAACTTGCCGAAAGATTTGATGAGAGCAATGCCAGAGTGATGAAGCTTTCTCACGCTGTTGAACATACGGGTGAATCAATGTTGATATCAAACCGTGATGGTGTGATTGAATATGTGAATGACGCATTTACGAATATCACCGGCTATGCCCCGGAAGAAGTGTTGGGGAAAAATCCATCAATTTTGAGTAGTGGTTTGCAAGGCAAGGGATTTTATAAGCTGATGTGGGATACAATTCTGGGGGGAGAGGTTTGGCGAGGTGAAGTGACTGACAAACGAAAAGATGGCTCGTGCTATCAAGCGATGATGTCGATTTCACCGATCCTTGATGATCAAGGTGAGCTTACGCACTTTGTTGCAGTGCAGAGAGATATTTCAGAGCTCAGAACGCTAGAAAAGAATTTGATTCAGGCAAAAAAGATGGATGCAGTAGGCACACTTTCCTGCGGCTTGGCACACGATTTGAATAATTCAATGACAGCCATTCTGGGCAGTATCGAATTAGCACGGATGGACAATGCTTCATATGAAGATATGAAAATGTATCTTTATAATGCAGAGAAAGCTGGTGCGATAGCAGTTGGTATCATTAAAGAGCTGATGTTATTTGCCCGGAAAGAAAACATTCATCTTACACATACGGATATAAATGAGGTTGTCTACCAGTCATTGACTGCAATGCAGTTGAAATGTGCGGGCGTCAAATTGGAATCATTTCTTCCAGAGTCACCATTATTTATTCAGGGAAACCATCTTCATTTGCATCGCATGATCACCAACCTGCTATCGAATGCTTGTGATGCGGTGGATGGCTCAGACGTGCCGAAAATCCTGGTGAGTTTGGCTATTTTGAGCCAAAAGGATGCGGGGAAGATTAATGAAAGAAAGGCCGCTAATAGTAGTAAATGGGTCAGACTTGCGGTTGGAGATAATGGTTGTGGAATTGAGAGCGAACTAATCGACAAAATTTTTGATCCTTTCTTTACAACCAAAGCCGTAGGTAAAGGAACTGGTTTAGGGCTTTCTTGCGTCTATGGCGTTGTTGAAGGGCACCATGGATTTATTCAGGTTGATAGTGAAAAGGGGAAAGGAACGACATTTAATCTTTATTTCCCATCAGTGTAATAGTTATCCCTGCCATGGATTGGTTACTGTAGATCAATAATGGAGTATTAACAAAATAGGAATGTTTGGGTCACGGTTACATAAAATTGCCTGAATCAAGTGAAAAAATAAAAGGCCCTGAAACCAAGGGCCTTTTACAGGTTAAACAGGAAACATTGATCTGGAGGAACAAAGGAGGGAGGGGAGGATGTTCGCTCCAGACACCTGAAACTATATAAGCTGTCGGTGATCCGGGAGTGAATGGCATGTTAATTCTCCTTAAGATATAAAGCAATATGTTTGTCGACGTTGCGCGGGCGTTTTGAGAGTTGCCTGAACACAGGGCTTTAGTATATAAATACACCTTTGCTGCACTCTATCTTATAACAGGGGCTATTCATGGCGCTTACTGAATTGGTTGAAACGTATAAATTTTGGGAAGTCGTTGGCATGTGGGCGAAGGAACTCGAAGCAGACGAGGAAATTGTCGCGCGAGTGCTGGCCAAGGCAGTGATCCGTGATGGGTTAATTCTTAATAGCATAGACCCTCAGCTGGTGGAAAATAAAAAAGAAACAAAGATGGAACTCAGAGGAGAACCATACATCGGCTACAGCGGTACCAATGGCGGAGGCATGATGGTGCTTAAAACAGACGCATTGGATCATTTATCAGCGATTGTCAGAAGAGCAGATAAACCAAAAAAAGAATTGTTGCAGAAAGAGTTTTTTAGTAAAGAAAACTTCAGAAGCTGGTTAAAGCAAGTCGATCAAGAGCCCCCGGTATTTTGGTTTGGAGCTAAAAAAACAAACGCTTGATTCTAAGAACGATTGGAAAGCCATTTGTGTTGCTAGCTGACAAATGTTGTAGGAAAATATAAACCCTGATTTAATGTGTTTGCTGGGCTTAATAACTATTATTAAAGTGCTGTATACGTTGCCTGTGGCGCTGTGGCTGCTTTGACTTGGTCAACATCATCAACACTGATAGTCGTGGCGAAATGTGAGGGTGACATCGTGTCGCCCCTGATTTTTTTGCGAAATAAACCAGGGTTGAATCAGAGTCTTTAGCGTATAATCGATCTCCGAGAATATGTGCGGCTTCAGCGGTGTAGGTGGCTCCAGCTGCATCAGTGTCTGCAATGATTGAAACCTTTGCTGACGAAGAACCGACATTCCGCACCCTTAAAAGCATGTTTTTTATTTATGGAAATAGGTCGAAATAATACTATTAAAATGATGTTAAACTACTGATATATATGATAT
>PFXG01000054.1 GCA_002791545.1 Zetaproteobacteria bacterium CG_4_9_14_3_um_filter_49_83 | reverse complement strand
GAAGCGAATGATAGTGAGGGCCCAAAGAATGTCCAGACATGCTGGTTTACATCTTTAGAATCTAAGGGTTGAACCTAAGGGCAAATTTGCCGTGCAGCAAAGAACTGTAATATTGAAAACTCTCTCTCGGAAAATTCCACTGCCTTGCCAAGATACGATACCGAACGGCGGCGGATTCTGAAAATGACCGGCTCAAGGACTGAAAGATCGATAGCGCTCTGGGCTGAGTGTATCAGCGCTTCAATATCTGCTTTCCCAACAGACGGCTTCAGATGGCCGCGCAATCGAATAAACGGGATATCGATCAGATCAATGCGCCCGGCATCCTGGGGCTGAGGAAACAAAAAGCCTCGATCCTTCTCCCATGCCTCAGGCACCAGTACATGTGTCATCCAGTCATCTTTGCGGCCAAACAGACTCATGGCGAAGCCCATGTAATAACCCATTGTTTTTCGTCCACCGGCAATGGATGCCATCAATGACGGCATCCCTTCTGCTGTCAGCTCCTGCACAGTAGAAAAGATAGACTCGGCCATACTCCGGTTTTCCGCTTCATTGCGAATATCCTCACCGGCACATGCAAGCACGCGCTCTGAAGAAAAATTGCATGACTGGTATTCAGGGTAGGCATCGGTGAAAGCCTCCCATGCTCCGGATTCAAACAACTGCCGGGACAGAGCGCTTGCCCCCGAATAAGTCGAAATAACGGTGACAGCTTCAACAAGCACATTCTGTTGGAAGTACAATGCTGCCAACGTTTCCGTAACAATTGCTGGCGAATGCCCGATTACAAACACGGCCGAAACCTTTTTCATCTCCCCTCCCTCACAAATGCAGGACACAACTCCCCTTGTGTCATCCACACATCGCGCTTGCCTGATCAATTCATGAGATGGAAACTATTCCTGAAAATTCGCTGATCCAGCCTCACAAACTTGGCAGACTGCGCTGTCGCCAAACAAAGCGAGGGCAAATATGGCAGAAACGAAAAAGACTATCTTCATCAATGTGAATGATTGGAAGGATTTTTATTAATGCAATTCAAGAGTTTTTCAGGAGAACTGGTGATAAACATCACAATAACCAAAAAAATGACGCAACCAGCGTCCTTTTCGATAAAAATACCGTGGTGCTTACGCCTGCTATTCATCCTTGCATGACAGAGCCACAACAGCGGCCGGAATTACCAGCACATTCAGCAGCGGCACCATCATCAGCAACATCGCCAGCCCGCCGAAGCCCAGCCAGTAAAAACGCCGTTGTTTCAGCTTCTGTTTTCTTTAGCTGAACGGCAGCCCGCTCCTTGCATGCCCTCCGCAAAGCCGTTATGCAAAGTCGCTATCGCGGCCACGCAGCGTTGTTCAGAGCTTCCTTAGCCCGGATCAGGGTGATTCGACACCGGGCAACAGGTTAAGATGGTCTGCTTTTTTGATGAATGCCTTGTCAAAGGTGTAAAATGCATCCTGAGCATGGGCAACTGCCAGATGCAATGCATCGGCGAAATCCATTCCCTGCGCATGCCACTTCAGGGCACTGGCAACCTGTCGGGGATGGTTGAGCTGAATCCGAGGCAATCCGAGCAGTCCGGTCAGCGCGCGGTTGATCTCCGAAACTGAAAAACCATAAGCATATCTCAGCACCCACTCGGCTTCCAACAACACCGTATCGGCAATGAATACATCGTTGCCTTCAATCAACAACCTTGCCTTTTTTGCCTGATTAACGTCATCCCCGGTTAACAAACGAACAATGACATTAGTATCGACTGCGATCATGCATGCCGCTCTTTCATGCCGGTTTCAATCGCCTGCTCCATGTCTGCCAGCGACCTGGCCTTGCCGGAACACGGAAGCGATCCGGCAACCTCGTCTATGGATGTTTCCCTGAAAGGCTTTTTGGTTTTGAGAAACAAACCCTCTTCGCTATCGATAACCTCCAGTTCCTGCCCGGCATCCCAGCCATGCGCCTTGCGTATGGGCATGGGAATAATCAACTGTCCTTTACTTGATAACCTCGCCGTGCTCATAAGCGCCTCCTGCAAAAGTAAGAACTAAGTAAGATATTTGAATCAGCCATGGCTGTCAATTCGACAGGCAATTTACAACAGCCCCAACAACATGGCCCGGGCAATCAGCTGGTCGCGACTTTTTGTAAAATAAAATCGGGTCATCCTTCACATTTACACATTTTACAATCTTAACGGTACAGAGAATGTGTAAATATCAAGGCTGGCTGGCCATGTATTTGAAGTAATTAGCGCTGAAGCGCATGGGCAGTCTTTGGCAAATCTTGATGCTTGCTCAGTGGAAGTCGCTATTTATCGATGTGCCGCTGGAGAGTGTGATTAAAGCCCACCAGCAGGAATACTATAAGGCATTGGGTAGTGCAGATTCTGCGGCTGATTCATCGCTGACCCGGCAGCAAATGGCAGAGAAAATCGGCAAGGATATTCGCACGATTAGTCGGGCGATTAGTCGGGCGATTAAAAAATTGCAAGATGAAGGGAAGTTGCAGCGTGTTGGCTCGGACAAGTCAGGGCATTGGGAGCTGTTGTGATGGATTTGAATGAGTGCGAAGGGTCGAGCCTTGATTCGCGCATTTTTACCTCTCCATATCCGTTAGCTGAAGTTTCAGCGTTATTGAAAAGCAGAAAGTAAGCATTGGTAACAAAGAAGGTATTTAACATGGTCTTTGCCTACTATTGGGCAAACACCGTTTTAATGCATTTCTCTTATACGTTGATTGCGTAAAAAACGGTGAAACTTCAGCTTCTTTATCTTTGTCATTTCAAAATAGTCGGCAAAAGATTTCCGAATAGTCTTCTCTGCAAAAGTAATATGCTCGTCGATAATCCAGAAACGTCAGGCATATTGTTGCAAACCTTGTGTCGGGGCGAATTCGTTTTAGCCATTCATAAGCACAAAAATGCACGCTCATAGGCAAAACCTTACGCCAAGTGGTCAATGAATATAAAATCTAACGCTGAATCAAAAGCTTCCTGCTTGAACGCTGCTACTCCGGCATCGTCAAACTTACGCCTGCCATTCATCCTTGCATGACAGAGCCACAACAGCGGCCGGAATCACCAGTACATTCACCAGCGGCACCATCATCAGCAACATCGCCAGTCCGCCGAAGCCCAGCCAGTAAAAACGCCGCTGTTTCAGCTTCTGTTTTCTTTGGCTGAACGGCAGCCCCAACCTTGATGCGTTGGTATCCATTAACTCATAGCTGAGAAACATGATGCCGGCTATACCCCAGATCAGGGTTGCCGCGAGCTGACCGATGACGGGAATCCATACCAGCATCAAGGCCAGCAATCCACCCAGCAACAGACCAAGTAGCGGCCGAATCGAATTGGATATCGATTGCAAAATCTGCACCGACCATGTTGCCGTGTTTTCCTGTAAATCTTTGCCGGATAAACGCCCGGTGCGCACCGCCAGCGTGTCCAGCCAGGGCGCAACGGCAACAGAACCGAGCATGGTAAACGTGACAGCACCGATCAGCAGAGCCAACAGCAGCGCCAGCGCATGCACCAGCCACGCCAGAATCTGCCAATACCACGCATCGCCGTCGGGTAACCACAGGGAGGCCAGCCATTCAGCCAGATTAAAGACACCGACAAACACCAGCAGCATCATCACCAGCAGCAAGCCTAAAATGCGCCAAAGGACGCCGCGCAATGAACCCGCTGAAAACATCAGACGCAGTCCGCTCAAAAAATCCAGTCCACCTTGTATCATAACAACTCCAGGTCTTTCGCCACGACCAGTGCCGCAGCCATATCTTCATCACTCACCATCACCCGATAAGGAAACAGGCCGGTTTTCGGATGCAATTCACCCATACCTGCATCCATCACCCAGCATTGAATATCACATTGCTGCAAATGTGTACGCAGCACATCAAGCGTCACAGGGTCATCCAACTGCATCAGGCATTTCATCGGCGCATACAACCATGCTTGACACAGCACGTCATCCCGTAACGATTGCGCCATGTTAAAAAACAAGCCTATCCAACCTGAAACACTGCAATCGATGCTGAATCTGATGATTCCAGCCACTGCCGATGATGCCGATCTCTATCTGGAACAATCGAGCTCCGAATCTCTGGCGCTGGAGGAAGGACGGGTGAAACACGTCTCTGCCAGCACCCATCAGGGCATCGGTGCGCGCGTCGTCTGCGGCGAAACAGCCGGACACGCTTACACCGATCGCTTCGAAACGGCGGCACTACTGGAGGCGGCCAAAGCAGCCCGCGCCATTGCCGGGCAGGGCCAACAACGCGCTCCGGTTGCTATTCATTCGCAGCCATCTGCGCATCAGCTTTATTTGCCGGAGAACCCGGCCAGCGGCCTGAGTATGCAGGATCGCAAAACACTGCTCGAATCCATCGATAAACTGGCGCGCAGCCTCGATCCACGTGTTAAACAGGTGTTTGCCAGCCTGTCGAATTCATTTGATATCGTCGATATCTTCACCATGAGCGGCCAACACCTGAGCGATGCACGGCCCCTGGTGCGCCTGAATGTGTCGGTGGTGGTAGAATCCGGCGACAAGCGCGAAACGGGCTCTGCCGGTGGTGGTGGGCGCTTTACGCTGTCGCACATCCAGCAAACCGACATGGTAGAACATTTCACCCGCGAAGCCGTTCGCATGGCTTTGCTCAATCTGGATGCCATTGCAGCACCCGCCGGTCCAATGCCGGTTGTATTAGGACCGGGTTGGCCCGGCATTTTATTGCATGAAGCCATCGGCCACGGACTGGAAGGCGACTTCAACCGCAAGGGAACATCGGTGTTCAGCAATAAAATCGGCAAGCAGGTCGCCGCTGCGGGCGTCACTGTGGTCGATGACGGTACGATTCCGAACCGGCGCGGTTCGCTGAATGTGGATGACGAGGGAACCGCAACCTCGCGCACCGTGCTGATCGAAAACGGTATTCTTAAAGGGTACATGCAGGACAAACAGAACGCCCGCCTGATGGGCATGCCTGCCACCGGCAATGGTCGCCGCGAATCGTATGCCGACCCGGTGCTGCCACGCATGACCAACACCTTCATGCTGGCGGGCAACGATAAGCCCGAAGACATTCTCGCCTCGCTGGATCGTGGTATTTATGCCGTCAACTTTGGCGGCGGTCAGGTGGATATCACATCGGGTAAATTTGTCTTTACCACATCCGAAGCCTATCTCGTCGAAAAAGGCAAAATCATTGCACCGGTCAAAGGTGCGACCCTCATCGGTATGGGCCATGAGGTGCTGAAAAAGGTCTCGATGGTTGGCAATGATCTCGAACTCGACCCCGGCGTCGGTAGCTGTGGCAAAGATGGCCAATCGGTGCCGGTCGGCGTTGGTATGCCAACCATCCGCGTCGATGAACTCACTGTGGGCGGCACTGAAGGAGGTCAGTCATGAATCAATCAAATTCCATGAGCACGAAACTCGAAGCCTTAAACACGCGACTGCTTGACTACGCCAGACAAGCCGGTGCTATCCATGCTGATGCTTTAATTGTCACCGACATTGGCGAATCCGTCAGTGTTCGCATGGGGAAAATTGAGTCTGTTGAAAGGGAAGATTCACAAGGTGCTGGCCTGCGGGCTTTTGTCGAATCGACTGGCGGGCTGGCTTTTGCATCCGCCAGCACCTCGGATTTATCCGATGAAGGCCTGCGCAAACTTGCCGAACAGACCATCGCCATGGCACGCATTTCCGAGCCTGACCCGGATGCTGTACCGCCTGTCGGAGCGATGCATCCGGATGCGCAGGCGCTGGACGACTGGCGTCGTAAGCATCCCTACAAAACGCATGGCTGGGATACCGAAACTGCCAAAGAGGCGGCGCTGGCATGTGAACAAGCCGCTCTTTCGTATGACAAAGCTATCAGCAATAGTGATGGTGCGCAGGCCAGCTTTGGTGAAAGCTGCATCACCTATGCTTCCAGCGATGGTTTTGTCGCCAGTTTCCCTAATGTATCGGCTTCGCTATCTGTTTCGGTGATTGCCGGATCTGATGAAGATATGCAAACCGACTACGCCTATGATCAGGCCAGAGTCGCCGCCACACTACGTTCAGCCGATGCCATTGGGCGTGAAGCTGCCGAACGCACGGCCAAACGACTCGGCGCATCAGCTTATCAGGGCTCTAAATCCTGCCCGATTGTCTTCGAACCACGCGTAGCCAAATCGCTGATCGGTCACCTTCTTTCGGCCATCAACGGCCGTGCAGTGCTTCAGCAACGTTCTTTTCTGGCCGATAGTCTGGGTAAAAAAATCTTTCCTGAGTTTATTCATCTGGTGGATGACCCGGATCATCCACAGGGTCTGGGCAACCGACTGTTCGATGGCGAAGGCACAGCCTGCAAGGCTTGTGACATCATTGCTGCGGGCGAGCTGAAACTATTTCTGACTGATCGATATGCTGCCGGGCGTTTACAACAACCCTCTTCCGGTCATGCCCGTCGTGGTCTTACCGGTGATATCGGTATTGGTTCATCCAATGTTATTCTTCAGCCGGGAACCGATACCCCTGAGGCCATTTTGCAAGATATCCAGTCCGGCATTCTGATCACCGAGCTGATGGGCTTCGGTGTTAATGGCGTCAATGGCGACTATTCGCGTGGTGCAGCCGGATTTCTGATTGAAAATGGCGTCATCACATCACCGGTTCAGGAATTCACCATTGCCGGAAACCTGCTCAATATGTTTGCAAACATTTCACACCTTGGCTCAGATCTGACATGGTTCGCCTCGACCGCCGTGCCGACGATCTGCGTACAAGGCATGACAGTAGCCGGTCAGGCTGAATAATCACAGGAGATTCCCATGAGTTTTGATGTCTATGGTGTCGGCAATGCCATTATGGATTTACAGGTGCAATGCGACGATGCATTTCTGAGCGCCAACAAAATTGAAAAAGGGCTGATGACACTGACAGAGCCGGCAGATCAGCAACAGATCCTCAAAGCACTGTCGGGCCAGAATATTCACTATTGCTCCGGTGGCTCCGCAGCCAATACGATTGTTGGCATTGCCGACCTGGGTGGCCATGTCGCTTATGCGGGAAAAACCGGCATCGACAACTTTGGCCGACGCTATAGCGAAGAAATGCGTAATCTGGGCATCGACCTGGATACAACTCCGGCAACAGATGGCGATACCGGCAATTGCGTCGTACTAATCACGCCGGATGCCCAGCGCACCATGCTGACGCATCTTGGTGCCTCGGTGAGCTTATGCGAAGCGGATATCAATGAAGAAAAGATCAAAGCTTCAAGCTTCGTTTACATCGAGGGTTATCTGTTCGCCGGAGCATCAACCAAAGCCGCCGCCCTGAAAGCCATTGAGCTGGCTAAACTGCATGGGGTGAAAGTCGCGCTGACTATTTCAGATCCGTTCATTGTTGATATCGCCGGTGATGAATTGAAACAACTGATAGTAACCAGCGTGGACTTACTGTTCTGCAATGAAATTGAAGCCAAAGCCTTAACCGGCCACGATGACGTTATCGAAGCCGCCGAAGCCTTACATCGCCATTGCGGCAACGTTGCACTGACGCTGGGCAAAAATGGCTCTATCATAATGCATCAGAATGAAGCTATCGCTATTGAAGGCATTGAAGTCGAAGCGGTGGATACCACGGGTGCCGGTGATATGTATGCGGCAGGTGTGCTGCATGGCATCACCCATGGTCTGGACTGGAAAAGTGCCGGGCATCTGGGTAGCCATGCTGCCGCGCAAATTGTGGCTCAACTCGGTGCCCGTCTACCCCGGCGTTACAAGCATCAGGACATTGAAGCGCTGTTGAAATAAACAGGGCGGCTGAGACCAGTCATTCTGAGACCAGTCATTCTGAGACCGGCCGACCTGAGATCCCGACCTGAAATCGATCAGTTTTGGATAAATCAGTTTGCGATCAAACCGCCTGAGAATTTACTGAAACTTTAGCTTCAGCATCTGGCCACCGGTTTCATTAGCTATCTTTTTATAAGATGATACCGTGCTGGCATTGTTGCTCGTACCCAGAGGCAGGGTAAAAACCGGCGAGGGTATAGAGCGATAATACACAGTATCTGTTGGTGGCTCATCACCAATCAGCATATAGGCACTGGGTGCCGGGCTGGTTTTGGTGATTTCCTCAAAGGTATGACCGATGGTTTCATCAGCCCCGATAAACGGGGCATTTTGCATCAGCTGATCAAACATTTCGCCCATCGAACCTGTATAAGTGCCGGTATGCCGATCGGCATACCAGCTGATGGCTGAGAGATGTTTTCCGGAACGTATGGCGATGACGCGCAGCACCGGAATCAGGAACGTTGTAACCCCGTGCATGGAGCCGGTAGCATCCACCACCAGATGCAAATCGGTTCCCGGCAAATTGCGCAGGCCTTCGACAAACATATCAAAATCCCGCTTGGACTTATCGCTTTTTATGCCAGCGCTTTCCATGATCTTTTCCATCTGCTGATGCAAATCGGTTCCGGCCAGCGCCTCAACTTCACGTTGCAGTGCTTCGTTTTTCTTTTCGCTTTTGGCCAGTGACTCTTTCAGCTGATCAATCTCATCGGCACTGTCACGCACATGACCACTGCCCTGCAACTGGGCATTAATCAGAATCAGGGCAAACAGAAAGATAAAAGCCGCCAGCATCAGCAACGCCATATCCGAAAATATTTCGTAAAAGCTGTCGTTGTTTTGATTAAGCTTGCGCCGCATGCGGAAGCTCTATTTTCCTGAACGATGAAACAGACGGTCTATCAACCTCGGACGTACCGCGAAAGCATATTTCGCATGGGTTTTAGCCAACTCACGCACCGGATCATCTTCAAGCATTTGTTTCAGGCCAAGATGCATACTCCGGGCTTCCTCACCCAAGGCCCGCATTTCGCCTTTGCTGGCCGCCAGCGCCATATTCAGCAAATCGACACGCGCTTGCAGATGTTCCATACCGGCTTCCAGCGCCCGCATATCGCGTGCCGGACTTGGCTCCAGATCACCGGAGGCGTAGACCAGACAGGTGCGCAGCATCAAATCCTGCAAACCATGCACCGAGTTTTCGGTGATCCAGGCAAATACACGC
>PFXG01000047.1 GCA_002791545.1 Zetaproteobacteria bacterium CG_4_9_14_3_um_filter_49_83 | reverse complement strand
CAATCTCGGCAAACCCGCGAAAAATTTGCCCGTGGATCTCTTGCTACGCATGGTTGCTTGAGTGAAGCAACTCAAAAACGGTGAAACTTCAGGTCTTAACTATACTGGCCGTTATTGGTCAGGCGGTTCAGGTTGTCATAGGTGATGCTGGAAGGGTAAGGGGCTTGCCCCGCATCAATCATCACAACGATTCATGAATATTCCGGGTTAGTTATTGAGCAGCGGACCACCATGTCATAAGCATGACTTTTTAAGGCGTATAATTTTCCCATGATCAAAATGTTTTCACACAATAAAAATATTATCGCATCACTTTTCCATGACGAAATTCCTGTCATGCCTGCAAAGTCGGAAATCTCCGAAAAATACTTCATCATGAAAACTCGCCAGCAGCATAAAAATCTACTGCGCACTGAAATGATCGGCCTGACTATTGCTTCCTATCTGTTGATATTCCACCCCCACGCTCACAGCTCGGCCCTGATATGGAGTTGGTTTAGCAGCATTGTTTTAGTTACAACCATTCGCTTTTGGCTTGCCACACAATATAAAAAACGTTTTGATGCAAGCTACAAACAGGCACAACGTTATGAGCAATTTTTCTACATCAATGTCATCGCATATGGCCTGCTCTGGGGTTGGGCTGGCATATTGTTTGTACCATTTGATCAATGGCAACATCAGCTGTTTTTAACCCTCATACTTGGTGGCGTCTGCTTTGGAAGCATCTCCATGCTCAATGGCATCCGATATGCCATGACATTTGTAATACTTGCCTTAACGCCTGTCACCACACTGCTTTTCATCAATAACGCCAAGATATCAACAACTGAAATGATTGTGGCTGTGCTGTTTCTGCTGTTCATATTCAACATGGTCAGATTACTGGACAAAACAATCACATCGATGACGCTTGCCAAACAAAAAGCCAGAACAGAAACAAAAAAAGCCAGACGCCAAAAAGAACTTTTCCATTTGCTTTTGGAAAACATTCCGGAGCGGGTATATTGGAAGGATAGTGATTTGTCTTATCTGGGCGCGAATGAAAGTTTTCTGCAAGATGCAGGCATTACCAGCATAACCAAGCTTAGCGGCAAGAAAAGCAGTACTCTGAAATGGGATGAGTACACCGATGATTGTCACCATATTGAACAGGCGGTCATAAATCGTGCAGAAAAACACCTGCGCATTGAAAAGACATTACATACTGCTTCCGGCGACGAGCTTTGTATCGAAATGAACAAAGTGCCCATTCTCAACAAATCCGGCGTCGTCAAAGGTCTTCTCTGTACCTATCAGGACATCAGCGAACGCAAACAGATGGAAGAACATCTGCGTTTAACGGCCACCGCTTTTGAAACACATGAAGCTATTACGATCACAAACCCGATGGGCGAAATACTGAGTGTTAACAAGGCATTTACCGAAGTCACCGGCTATAACGAAGCTGATGTCATAGGAAAAAAGACAAGCATTTTATCGTCAGGAAAACACGACATCCATTTTTATGAAAAAATGTGGGCTGCACTGATTAATGAAGGTCGCTGGAGTGGTGAGGTCATTAACAAGCACAAAGATGGCCATGAATTTACCGAAAGACTAACCATTACAGCCATCAGAAACGGGCAGAATGAAGTCGTCAATTATGTTGCTGTATTTACAGACATCAGCGAAAAGAAAGAGATCGAACTCAAGCTCCGGCATTCACAGAAAATGGAGGCTGTCGGTACATTGGTCAGCGGCATTGCTCACGAATTCAATAATATGCTGACAGGTATCTATGGGAATGTGTTTCTGGCAAAAGATTTAACCAAACAGGGTAGTGAAATCCATAACATTCTACAAACGGCAGACGAGATATGTTTTAAGGCATCGGATATGATCAATCAACTTCTGACACTTGCCCATAAAGACAAAGGCCTGCAAAAATACCACCATGTTGACCTTGCCAGCTGGATTGACGATAGCCTTAAGTTGTCCCGCTCTGCTTTGCCTGCAAACGTCGAGTTAATGTATACCAAAACACAGGCTGATTTGATTATCAATGCAGATAAAACCCAACTACACCAGATTGTGATTAACCTGCTCAACAATGCCAGAGACTCATCGGCACATCGACAATCGCCATGTATCCGGATCATACTTGATTGTGGTCATGCCTCTGTTCGTTTCAGGGAGCTTCATAAGGAGTTCAAAGCCAACGAATTTGTGAAATTGACTATTTCCGATAATGGCACCGGCATTCCTGCCGACAAGCTGGATAAGATATTTGAGCCCTTTTATACAACCAAGGAGGTTGGTAAGGGTACGGGTTTAGGGTTGGCCGTAATTCAGGCGGTGGTTCAGTCACACCATGGTTGCATGGAAGTAGAAAGCTTCGAGGGAAAAGGCACCTCATTCCATATCTATTTCCCGAGAGTCACCTCTACCCAGGAGCAAACCAACTTACCCATCGATGGGCAACCTATTATTGCTGGCTCTGGTGAATTAATCCTCATCGCTGACGATGAGCCGGAAGTACTGAAAATGACTTCCAGAATGCTACAGAATATCGGCTACAAAACCGTCGAAGCGAAAAATGGAAACGAAGCTATCGAATTATTTAAAGCCGACACGCAAGCTTATGACCTGCTCTTGTTTGACATGGTCATGCCAATATTAAGCGGCCCGAGCGCAGCCGAGCACATTCGCAGAATCAGGCCGGATATACCTGTTGTGTTCTATACCGGTTATAGCCCCAAAGAAATGTTAAAGGAGCTACAGGGTCTTGAGAACTTCAAACTCATCGGTAAGCCCTTCCGCGTTGGTGAAATTACCGGAGTCATCAGTGGCCTTCTAAAATCTTAAACAGACAAGGGCAAACGCCTAGCCCGCCTGTATGGCTGTTAATGCAATGGTGTAAACAATATCTTCAACCAGAGCACCACGTGATAAATCATTCACCGGCTTGCGCAAGCCCTGCAACATCGGGCCGATACTAATGACATGCGCACTGCGCTGAACGGCCTTGTAGGTCGTGTTACCGGTATTCAGATCGGGAAACACAAAGACGTTGGCTTTACCCGCCACCTGACTTTCAGGTGCTTTGCTGTGTCCAACCGAAACAATGGCAGCCGCATCGTATTGCAACGGGCCGTCTACGATCAGGTCGGGCCTGCGCAGACGAACAATCCTTGTTGCTTCCCTTACCTTGTCGACATCTCGACCAGTACCTGATTCCCCGGTACTGTAGCTGATCATCGCCACCCTCGGCTCCAGTCCAAAGCGTTTGGCTGAATCCGCACTCTGAATAGCAATATCGGCCAGTTGGCCTGCATCCGGGTCCGGATTAATGGCGCAATCGCCATACACCACCACCTGACCGGGCAGACACATAAAAAAGATCGACGATACCAGTTCAGCAGAATCACTCACTCCGATCAACTGAAAGGCTGGTCGCACCGTATTCGCCGTACTGTGTAATGCACCAGACACCAGCCCATCCACATCATCCATCGCCAGCATCATCGTCCCCAGCACAATACGCGACTGCAATTGATCTTCGGCTATTTCTCTGGTCATACCCTTGTGCTGTCGCAAGATCACCATCGGTTCAACGTAGTTATGACGAATTGAAACCGGATCAATAATACTGATCTCACCACCAAGCGTAATACCCTGAGAAAATGCGACCTGCTGAATTTTTTCCGGGTTGCCCAGTAAAATACAATGGGCAATATTCCTTTGTTCGCATTGATAAGCAGCCATGATCGTGCGCGGCTCTTCACCTTCGGGCAACACGATGCGGCGCATAGTCTGACTGGCCTGTTGTATAAGCTGATAGCGAAATGCTGCGGGTGACAAACGTGGCTTACGCTCAATCGCACAGCGTGCTTTTAACCAGTCCGCATCAAGATGATTGGCCACATGATCCATCGCCATATCCATCAATTCATAATCATCACCCGCGACTTCCGTTGGCATTTGTGCCACTTGTGCCGCTGTTTGATACGAGGTCCCATCAACCATCAGCACAGGAATGCCCGTTTGAATTGCCTTGGCACACAAGTACATCACCCGTTCATTCGGCTGCATGCCACCGGTTAGCAATATGCCGGCCAAAGGCACCCCATTGAGCGCCGACATACAGGCAGCAATAAAAACATCATCACGATCACCAGGGAAAATCAACAACGTATGTGGCAGATAAACACTCAATGTATTGGCGACAGTACGAGCACATACTTCAATACGCTGAACGCGGCGCTTTTGCAATTCACCTTCACAGATCACTTTTGCACCAAGGTATTCAGCAATATCATACATCCGCCGGGCAACCAGCGATGCCTGCCAGGGAATACCTCCGACAAAGTAGAAAGCTTTACCCTTTTCACTTGAACGAAGTGCATGTCTGATCGATGTTGCAGATTTTTCATTCTCATCCTGCACAGCCTCAGATCGGAGAGGCGAATGTCCTTCAGCAGGTGCGCCTTCCTTATTAAGAATAAAGCCGATCAAACTCGTGCCATTGGCATCAAAAAAAGCATTCGATGCAATATCGATGTAATCATCCAGTTCCGCTTCTGGCTTGCCAACCAGAATCACCTCGGCATCCAGAGCGCGGGCGATAGCAGCATTCAATCGCGTGGCGTATCCGGCATGACCATCGGCCACTAATCCCTCCACAATAACAATATCCGCGTGGCGCGCGCATTGATGAAACAGAGCGACCACTTCCTCCATCAGCAAATCCTCACGCCCGGAGCCCAGCAGAGATGTCGCCCGTTTGAGACTGATCGGTTTGGGTGTTGGAAGGTTGGTCATATGTTCAACCAGTTGCGTTGAGCGCTCCGGCCCGTGGTCGCCATCATGCAACTGAGCAACCGGCTTATAAAAAACCGTACGTATTCCGAGTCGATCCAGAGCGCGTAACATGCCGAGGCTGACGGTGGTCAATCCAGCACCGGCTCCGGTGGAAGTAAGAAAAAAAGCGTGACTCATGGTGTTTGATCCTTTGTCGATATCACTTCGCACACATATCGGGCAATCATAACTTCTTCGTTGGTTGGAATCACAAACACAGGCAGCAAAGCAGCTGACTGACTGATCTGATGCTGCGATAAGCGACCATGCTGACGATTTTTCTCATCATCAACAGTTGCCCCGATAAATTTCAGCTGCCGCAGTGTTTTGGCTCGGATTGCGCTGGCATGCTCTCCAATACCGCCGGTAAAGACGATAGCATCCACTTCACCCAGTGCTACAGTCAGCGCCGCCAGTGATTTTGCCAGTCGATAGCAAAACATCTCAATCGCCAGCGTAGCCTGTTCATCACCCGCTTCAGAGGCTTGCAACAACACCCGCATATCGTTACTGCGACCGGATATTCCCAGCAACCCTGATTGCCTGTTCAGCGCTGAAGTGACCTCTTCCAGCGTTGACTTGCTTTGCTTAGCGATAAAATTATGTAAGCCCGGATCGACATCGCCACTGCGCGTCCCCATCACCAAACCCTCCAGCGGCGTCATGCCCATGGTGGTATCAACACTCATACCACCGGCAATCGCCGTCGCACTGCATCCATTACCGAGGTGGGCTGTGAGTAAGCGGCAATCTTCAAACCTGCGCCCTAAAATCGCTGCCGCCTGAAGTGCCACATAATGATGGCTTGTTCCATGAAAACCGTAACGGCGAGCACCATATTCGCTGTACCAGTGATACGGCACAGCATACAAGCTGGCGTGCAGCGGCATGGCATGGTGAAAGGCCGTATCAAACACGGCGATATGCGCAATACCCGGCATCTCATGCATAGCCGCACGAATGCCCGCTACATTGGAAGGATTATGCAACGGCGCCAAATGTGAAATCGCCTCGATATCAGCAATCACTGTTGGATTCAGCTCAGTCGGCGCAATAAAACGCTCCCCGCCATGCACTACACGATGTCCTACTGCACTGACGGTGCTTTTATCAACCTTCTCAAACAGCACATCAAACATCTGCTGCATGGCTGCCTGATGGGTAGAAGCGTTACATTTTATCTGCTGTGATTGATCACCCAACTTCCACGAAATCGAAGCCTCAGGCTCACCCATACGCTCCAGCATACCTACAGCCAGACAATTTTCAGTCGGCATATCAATCAAGGCCATTTTAATCGATGAACTGCCTGTATTGATCACTACGACCATGGGCTTGGCTATAACTTCAGGCATGTTGATTTTCGTGTTCTCCATCTTCAATAACTTCATCCATCGATTCTGTTCCCAGCGGTTTGATTTCAGCCAGTGAGATGAAATCGCTTAAGGCTTGTGTTGCTTTAATCATTTCTTTCACCATTTTACCGGTGATCTTCAGTAAATCAATCATAGCAACGACATGGCGCACCGGAACATGTCCGACAGTGCCCTGATGCAGTAATTGCATCTTCAGAACCATATATAAAGCTTCCAGCTTAACGATGTAAGCTTTGCGAGCCTCATCATCCCAGGCCCCTGCTTCGGCCACACTCAGCGTCAGTCCGGAAACCGCATACTTGCGGTATTCATTGATGGCTTGCTCGATTTCCGGTGTCAGCTCGATCAATGCACCGGACTGTGCTTTATCAATCTGATAAGCCGCTTCAGCCACATCAATCATATAGCGAGCCGAGGCCAGTGCATGGGTAAATGAGGGTGACAGATATTCCGGCAATGCCACTTGCCGCAAGCGAACGATAAAAGCGCCAATCGCCTCGACCAGCTTGATGACGACAGCCAACTCCTGTTTCAGCCGCGCACTCAGGCTGGACTCGGTGTTAATCGCATCCGTAGCCATAGCACGCACCAGCATGGCAACGCGTTGCAACTCATGCCCCAGCGCTTTATGTGCCAGTTCCGGGGTATCAACCAGCGTTAAATCCAGATATCTCGGCCTCGACTCGTCTTCTTCGGCCTGACGGAACAATGTTTCAAGATACGCCACCAGACGATTGGTAATCGGCAACATAATAAACACACCCAGCACATTAAAGACGGTATGAAACAGCGCCAGCACAGTAGCCACATGATCATTGCCTTGCATCATGGAACCGGCTTGACTCACCAGCCATAGCCAAACCGGTAACGTCAGCAACGCCACAACACCCGTTATCAGATTGAAGAACACATGCGAAGCAGCAACTCGCTTGGCGCTGGATGTAGCTCCGATTGCGGCAATCACAGCGGTTGAAGTCGTGCCAAGATTTGAACCAATGACCATCGCGGCAGCTGATTCAAGTGGAATCCAGCCACTTCCGGCAGCCGTTAACGTCAGCGCCATTGCAGCACTGGAAGACTGCATCAGCAGTGTCATGACAAATCCAACGCCCAGAAACATCAGCACATTCACAACGCCATCTCCGGCCATGGCCTGCAAATCAACTGACGATTCAAGTCCTGTAAAAGCAGATTTCAGAAATGCGATACCCAGAAACAGTAAGCCGAACCCCGCCAGAGCCATACCATAAGCCGCCAGACGTTCACTGCGGGCCAATAGCTTCATGAACATGCCCAGCCCGATAGCTGGCAAAGCCATCGCTTGAATATCCACATGAAAGCCCAGCAAAGCGACCAGCCAGCCGGTCATGGTGGTGCCAACATTACTGCCATAGATGACCAGCACGGCCTGTTTGAGCTTGAGTAAACCGGCATTAACAAAACCGATCGTTGCGACAGTCACAGCACTGGATGATTGAACAAGAGAGGTAATCAGGGCACCGGATGCAATGGCTCTAAACGGCGTATTAGTTGAATGTTCAAGCACGTGATGCAGCGCCTTACCGGCTGCCATTTTCAGACCGTCGGTCATCAGATGCATGCCCAGCAGGAACAGTCCGATACCACCGAACAACACGATAATCACATCTACATTCATCGCGATTTACCTCTCTGTGAGCTTATATCACATTTTCCACTTAATACCCATTGCTTTATGAATGTATGGCTTCATTCAATGCTCACAGGATAAATTCACAGCCCTGCCCGTTCCATGATCACTGCATCTTCGCTCTTGGTCATCATCGCCAAAGGCTGATAATAACCCTTGCGCCTGCCCGTCTCCTGAAACCCCAGTTGCTGATACAAACGACGGGCAGCCAGATTAGAGTCTCTTACTTCCAGCACTATTTTTTCTAAATGATGCTTTTGATGTATCAGATGTTGCATCAGCGCAACCGCCATGCCCCGCCTGCGATACGGTGCAGCTACAGCCAGCTGCATAACTTCCACCCAGCCCAGCAAATCCTGACTTAGTACATAGGCAATAATTTGGCCGTGATCTTCAAGCACAAAACAATCCATACCCGCCAACAATGCCGAATAAAGCCCTTCAGTTGACCAGCATTCAACAAAGGCTTGCTTGTTCAGGCGATCAATCGCTTCAAAATCGCTATCCAGACAAACAGGCCGAATCACCAGCATCTCAGTCATCCGACTATCAGCGCGAAGAATCAGGCTTCAGGAGCCTCAATTTGCTCCGTCCATTTGCATGTTTCTTCGGCACATACCAATTCTGTTCCGCGACGTTTGGTTGTTTTTTTGGTTACAAACGGTGCACCACATTCCGGACATGCTTGATTAACCGGTTCATTCCACAGTGCTTTTTTACACTTCGGATATGCAGAACATGAAAAGAACACTTTGCCGCGTCGAGATTTTTTCTCCAGAAATGTTCCCTTACCACAATCCGGACAGGCTATGCCGGTATCCCTTGGTTTCTCCAAGGGCTGGATATTTTTGCATTTGGGATAAGCAGAACAGCCCAGAAACTTGCCAAAACGACCGTGTTTAATAGCCATCGACTCACCGCATTTGTCGCACTTCTGATCGCTTAGTTCCGGTTCTGCCGCAGCTACTTTATCACCGTTGATTGGGCGCGAATTTTTACACTCAGGATAACCGGTACAGGCAATAAACTTACCATAACGTCCCAGTTTAATCGCCATCGGTTTACCACACTCGGTACAAACCTCGTCAGTCTCCTCATGTGTCACATCGGATCGTTTAACGTTTTCCTGTGTATCATCAATCTGGGCTTTAAATGGCCCCCAGAAATCACGCAGCAGTTTTTTCCAGTTGGCTTCACCTCTGGCGATAGCATCCAGCTTGTCTTCCACCTCTGCTGTAAACGTCGGCTCAACGATATTGGCAAAGTATTGAACCAGAAATTTATTAACGATTTCACCAATATCGGTAGGCACAAATCGTTTTTTGTCCATTTCCACATATTCACGTTGACGAAGCACATTCAAAATAGATGCATAAGTCGAAGGTCTGCCAATACCGTTGGCTTCCAGCTCCTTGACCAGTGATGCTTCGGTAAAACGTGGTTTAGGTTCAGTAAAATGCTGTTTGGGCGAAATATCACTAACCAGCACAGCATCACCAACATTCATTACTGGCAAAAGCCTGTCAGCATCATCTTTGACCGGCTCATCGGTACTTTCCATGTACAGTTTTCTGAAGCCCGGAAAAGTCAGCGTTGAACCCGTTGCCCTGAGTGTCATAGTTTGAGAATCAATATCCGAACGCACCTGGTCTAATATCGCAGGCGACATCTGAGATGCTACGGCCCGCTTCCAGATCAGGCTATACAGCTTCCATTCATCGCCTTGCAGCTGATTTGACATCGCTTGCGGCGTTCGGTCAACAGCCGTCGGACGAATTGCTTCATGCGCTTCCTGAGCGTTTTTACTAGTTGATTTAAAAACACGTGCTTTATCAGGCAAGTAGGCGCTACCAAATGACTGCTGAATATGCTCCCGCATGTCGTTCAAGGCATCCGTAGACAGTGCCACCGAATCGGTACGCATATACGTTATCAGACCGGTTCTCTCGCCGTTAATATCCACACCCTCATATAATTTCTGAGCGATCTGCATCGTCTTACGCGCCGTAAAGCCCAGCTTTCTGGCAGCGTCCATTTGCAGCGTTGAGGTAATAAACGGTGGCGCCGGGTGTTGCTTGGCCTGTTTCTTCTGAACATCAGCAACCTTGAATGATTCCAGTTTTAAACGAGCGGCAATATCCCGCGCCTGCACACCATCAGCGATGGCGAATTTGGACAGGCTTTTACCATCCAGTGCATGCAATTGAGCCTGAAATGGTGATTGGCCGACTTCGCAGTTGGTTTCAATGCTCCAGTATTCACGCGGCTTGAAGGCACGAATATGGGCTTCCCGATCACAAATCAGTCGCAAAGCCACTGACTGCACACGACCGGCAGATAAACCGGTACGCACTTTTCGCCAAAGCAATGGTGACAATGTAAAACCAACCAGATAATCCAGTGAACTTCGTGCCTGTTGAGCATCGACCAGTTTCATATTCACATCTGTCGGATGCTGCATCGCGTGATCAATTGCCTTCTTGGTTATCTCATGAAAGGTAATACGTTTAATGGTCTTACCTACCAGCGCGCCACGGCGATCCAGCTCATCAGCGACGTGCCAGGCAATAGCCTCACCCTCACGATCCAAATCGCTGGCTAGAATAAGTTCATCGGCATTTTTCAGAGCTTTTTCAATGGCATCCAGACGCTTCTTCTTATCTTCAATCACCTCATAGGTAATAGCAAAATCACGATCTGGATCTACAGAACCATCTTTTTTCGGAAATGCACGAACATGCCCATAAGAAGCAAGAACTTTATAGCCTTTGCCCAGATACTTCTCAATGGTCTTAGATTTGGCTGGTGATTCCACCACCACAACTGCACTCATGCATGCCTCCAGATTGGGATTGCTACTTTGCAAGCGCATAACGACTACCGGGCAAACGAACAATTGCCTCACGTAGTTCAAGCGCCAGCAAGATGGGGGAAAGCTCCGTAATGGTCAAGCCACAGACATCAGATATTGCATCCAGATGTAACACGCCGCTATCCAGTGCCATGACAAGTCGGCGCTCATCATCTGTGCAGCTCGACAATATTTCTGAAACACTCCGGTTACACTCCGCAGTTCTCCACTGCATGGCTTGTAACACTGCATCAGTTGAATCAACCAGCAACGCACCATCACGAATCAGCTGATGACAACCCGAGTGCCCGGAATTCAATACCGAGCCAGGTACAACCATCACCTCACGACCGTACCCTGCCGCCAAATTCGCGGTAATCAATGACCCTGAGCGAATCTCGGCAGCCACCACCAGTGTGGCGTGTGATAAACCAGCAATCACCCTGTTGCGTCTGGGAAAGAACTCTGCTCTGGCTTCCTGCTGTGGCAGAAATTCACTTACCACAACACCACCGGCATCACATATCGCCCTGACCTGTCTGTCCTGCAACGTATTGATGGTTGAAAGTCCGCAACCCAGAACTGCCATGGTTGGTGAGCTGGCATCCAGCGCGCCGCGATGCGCTGCCGAATCAATGCCATACGCCATACCACTGACCACGCACACATCATTGGCAGAGAGCTCTCTCGACCATTTTCTGGCGATCCATTTATCTTCCGCTGAGGCTTTTCTCGAACCGACCACGGCCAGCATATGATGATGTAAAAGAGCTTCCACATGGCCGCGCACAAACAAAACCAGCGGCGCATCCTCCAATGGCAGGAGTAATTCAGGATAAGCATCATCTTCGATACCAACAACTGAGATTCCGGCGTGCTGGCAGAATTCAATCACCGATTGCGTCAACTGAACATCCGAGCCAAGCAAAGCTTCAATAAGCTTAAGCGAAATATCTTCAAGGCTTTGTAACTGGATTCTGGACTGCTGCCATAGCGCCCTTATATCGCCACAGCGCTGCACAATTTTTCTTCCCGTTCGCGGACCAATGCCACGAACGAGACTCAACCTGAGATATGCTTCAGCCGAAGGTGATATCACAGATAACAGAAAATATGCTCTTAATGACTGGCCTGATTGCGGATAATATCGCCCAGATGGATTGATGTCAGAGAAGCAGAAATCATTGCCAGTGACGCATTTTTCTGCGGTACCAGAACCATAATTTCACCTATTTTTTCTTCAGGCAATTGCAAGTCATCATGGGTAACCTTGTCTTGAATCACACGGCCTTTGCGATGAACTGACAACACTGTTCCGGGCGTCATACCATCTACAATTCCCAGACTGATGCCGATGTTCTGATGCTGACCGGCTTCAACACCATCATCCTGTATATACAAGACCTTCCCTTGTTTCACATAAGCAGGATAAACCGGTTCGATTCTCGGGTTTATATGTTTGGCAGGCTTCAAACGATCACCACGCATAATTTCAGCAAATGAGCGCGTCACTGTAGCGCGATACACATCATCGCTACGCGAAAGCACTTTCAACTGCCCGTGATGTTCAACCAGAACACCAACCACATCACCACTTTCCGGGTCTACAATCTCACCCGATGTTCTGAAAATATCGAGCATATCACCGGATTTGGCAGGCTGTGAAAGTTTCAGATAAAGCTTGTCATCCGCACCGAAATTAAGCCGCTCATTTTCTGAACCTACGATATATCCAATGCCCTCAACACCATTGCTATCGATAAAGTCCTGTCTTTCCAGTGCCGTAACATACAAACTGGTATCAATAGGAGGTTCGGAACGTTCAACTTCTTTCACCAGCAATGTAGGTTCAGGGCGAATGGTTGGAATGGTCGTCAAACCACCGGTTTTTTCCTGCTCCTTGACGCTGAACCAGATTTTATTGCCCGGATAGATAAGATCAGGATTGCTGATATAGAGATTGTTTTCCCAGATTTTCATCCAGGTGTGAGGATCCTGAAAGAAATAGTTCGCAATATCCCACAGGGTATCGCCTTTTTTAACGACATAAGGTTGCACAATATCCACTTTCAATTGCCCTGCATCATCGATTTCAATGGTTTGGCCTGAAGTATTGTTCTGCGCGGCATCAACAACTGGCGCAAATACGAGCATCAGCATAGCAACCATCAGAATACGGAAAAACTCGGAATTCATATGAACCTCCCAGCATAACTGCTGAACTTAACAGACAAAATCAAAGGATGTCACGCTTGAAAAAGGACTGCAAGGTGTATTGTCCCTGCAAGAATTATTTTTTAGAAGCTTTGGGCTCCTCACCACGATAAATACGCAACAAATTACCCTGATGGCGGATCATCACAATCAGCCCGATTAAGGCGCTAAGCACGATGGCAGACAAAGAACCTTGCATCAGCCATGCCAATAGCGGCAGCACCAGACCAGCCAGTACAGATGCCAGTGATACATAATCACTTGCCTTAAATGTTAGAAACCAGATCAGAAATGCAGCCACCGCAACCCATGGCATCCAGGGCAGCATCACCCCGAACATGGTGGCCACACCCTTACCACCTTTAAACTTCAACCAGACAGGAAAGCAATGCCCGGCAAATGCAGCAAAGCCAACCATCGCCAGCAGATTTTCACTGGCCTGCATGTACAATGCCACAGCTACGGGTATTGCCGCTTTTGCAATGTCAGCCATAAGTGTTAACACACCGACCAGTTTTCCACCTGAACGCATGGCATTGGTAGCACCTATATTACCGCTGCCATGCAGGCGAGGATCGACACCGGAAATTGCCCGTGCAATCAATAAACCAAAGGGAATGGAACCCAGAAGATAAGAAACTGCTACAGCTGGCAGCAGAATATCAAGCGACTCCAAGTTAATGCCTAATGCCGGTAAGACTGACGCAGTGCTGAAAGCTTGTGCTGGATACGAGAAGGTTGTAAACCACAAATATATGTCGGCAGCACTTTTTCTACTGATGCGGCCTGACCAAACTGAGCAGGAAAAGCTTCACCTTTGACGACATTATCATGCTGCAGCAAGCGATATTGATCTAAAGTAATCATCGGCAGTGGTGATGCCGCCAGCAATTTAGCAATAGCATCGGGCACCCTTACAAAAATACGCTGGCGTCCAAGTGATTCCATTAGCAGATGCAACAATTGTTCGAAGGTGAACACATCCGGCCCTGCGAGTTCGAATGTCTTATGTGTCACATGACGGTTGCCGATACTTTGCACAAAGACACGTGCCACATCGTCAACCCAAACGGGCTGAAATTTAGTGCCGGCAGCAATAACCGGGAACACAGGGCCAAATTTAGACAACATTTTGAATTTATTAAAAAACGAATCGCCATAGCCGTAGATGACAGATGGGCGTACAATCGTCCAGTTCAGACTGGATTCGTGCACGCGACTTTCGGCTTCTCCCTTGGTCGAAGCGTAAATACTATCTGCCACCAGACCTGCTCCAAGTGCACTCATATGCAGATATTGTGGAATATCAAGTCGCTGCGCTGTTTCAATAATATGCTCTGTACCCAGAACATGCGCTGATTCAAACGTATAACGCCCTGCCGGGGCCAACAGTCCAACCAGATTAATCACACAATCAGCACCAGCCATCGCATCATCAAGCCCTTTGCCATCAGCGATATCCGCCTTCATCAGGCGGATCCCGTCTACCAGCATATCCCGGGCTTTTTCAGGGTGACGACAAGCCACAGTAACACGATATCCGGCGTCTACACACTGCCGGGCAATGGCCCTTCCAACGAACCCGCTTCCACCAATGATACATACTTGCTTTGTCATCGTTATTCCCCCAAATCCTTATATCAATGATTCAACCGATTATGCTCACTTCATTAGCATTGATCAACCGAGTGCATCCTCGTTTGAATCCGCAAATGTTTTTAATTTATGTGATCTGGATGGATGCCTGAGTTTACGCAGAGCTTTAGCCTCAATTTGCCTGATACGTTCTCTGGTGACGCCAAACTGTTTACCGACTTCTTCCAGTGTATGGTCAGTATTCATACCGATACCAAAACGCATGCGTAAGACTTTTTCTTCTCTGGAAGTTAAATTCTCAAGCACCTCCAGCGTTGCCAGCTGCAAAGAAGCACTGATCGCTCCATCGAGAGGATCTTCAGCATTTTCATCTTCGACGAAATCGCCCAGTTGAGAATCTTCATCATCACCAATAGGGGTTTCCAGTGACACCGGCTCTTTAGCCACTTCCAGAATCTGTTTCACTTTATCCAGTGGCATTTCGAGATGTTGAGCCAATTCTTCCGGCGTTGGCTCACGGCCGATTTCCTGTGCAATCTGACGCGATACACGCATCATTTTATTGATGGTTTCAATCATGTGCACCGGAATTCGGATCGTTCTGGCCTGATCAGCAATAGAACGCGTAATTGCCTGTCGAATCCACCAGGTGGCGTAAGTCGAAAACTTGTAACCGCGACGCCACTCGAACTTGTCCACGGCTTTCATCAAACCGATATTGCCTTCCTGAATCAGATCAAGGAAACCCAGGCCACGGTTGGTATATTTTTTAGCGATAGAAATAACCAGACGCAGATTCGCCTCGATCATCTCACGCTTGGCCTGACGCATCTTGGCTTCACCCATCGTCAGTTTCCGGGCAACTTCCTTCAGCTCAGTCACATGCATTTCGCTTTCTTGCTCAACACGTTTCAGACGCAACTGTTGCTCAAGAATTTTTTCGGAAGCTTCTTCAAATGCCGGCATCCATGGCTTACCGGCAAACTCTTCCTGAACAAGCTTCACCCATTTTTCATTGCTGATATTTGGAACAAAGCTATCGATGAAGGCCTTGCGCGGCATCTTGGCCGCCAAAGACAGATCTCGAATTTCTCTTTCATAACCACGCACACGCTCAACAGCGCGTTTGAATTTCTGAATCAATGCCTCGATCTGGTTGTTTGAAAATGGAATCGCTACCAACTCAGTCAACATGATTTGCAACAGCTCAGCAAGGCGAGCCTGAAGCTTTTCATCAGCTTTCTTTTCCAACTTCTTCTTGATGGTCATGAACTCATCATGTGCTTCTTTTGCGGCACTGAAATGCTTCAGCGCTTCTTCCAGCTGCTCTTCCTTGGTAATCACCGTTTCTTCCATCGGTGTCCCGTCAGGTGTTGCAGTACGTGCTTTAATTGCCGCAGAGAGTTGTTCCGGATCCAATTTTTCAGGCTCTTCCGGCTCATCTTCCTCATCATCAAGATTATTCAGTCGTTTCTCATACTCAGCAATTGCAGCCGAGTTCACTACCTTATCATCGATATCGAGAATATTACGGAAGTTCATCTCTTCATCGTTTTCAATAGCCTCATCACGGATGCGAATGACGCGTTCGCCCAAATCCATAATGCTGCGGAACGTTGCAGGGCAAAGGCAAATCGCCTCATGGATCTGTAAGCGACCCTCTTCAATGCGGCGAGCGATTTCAATTTCGCCTTCACGCGTTAACAGCTCAACAGTTCCCATTTCACGCAAATACATACGCACCGGGTCATCAATCCGGATTACTGTACCGAGAGTCGTCGTATCTGCACGCAGCGCTGAATCTTCCTTGCGCAAACGATCTTTACGCATGGCGTAAGCACCGGTTGGTGCACGCTCGGGATCGACCACCTCAATACCCATTTCAGTGAAGACGTTAATCACCTGTTCAATACGATCTGCCGAAACCAGTCCGCCCGGCAAATGTTTATTCAGGTCATCATACGTAATGTAGCCGGCACTTTTGCCACGCGACATCAACGCGCCCAATTCCTTGATTTTAATTGGTTCCTGTTTGGACTCAGTCATTCATCACCCCAGCGACTATCTTCTAGTTTCACACGTAATACTTTTTGTCTTTTCTGCAATTCAGCCAACGCCGCCTGCATCTTCAAATTTCGAGACAAATCCTTCTCGAAAGTCAAATCCCGTTTGAGTATTGCCACCTGCATATCCATGATCAGGCTTGCAAATTCATCATCACTGACAGCAGCCTGATTCATCCACTTGGCAAGATAAATATCATCGGGAAACTCATACTTAAGCTGCTGAATCAAATTAAATTCGGAAGCCCCGCAGCTCCTTATGCTATCAAGCGCGCGCCTGTATAACCGATCTAGCCCTTCCTCGTCAAGGTTTATACGCTTTAAGTCATCCGGTAAATCGTAAAGACGCTCCGGTTTTTGCATCAAACCGACCATAAACGATTCCTGCACAATATTTACAGGACGTTTTTTCACGGACACGGTGCGATCATATCTACGACCGCCTGTCTCGTTGTGGGTCAAGGTTATTCGCGTAGCCTTTTCAGCCTCCTGACGCCATGCCTGCCTTAAGTAATCATCCGTCATCGAGACCAGCATCGCTTCAGCTTTTTTCGCCATACGTGCCCGACCATCGGCACCTTTTCCCGCCAAATTCCTCAAACCGGTCAACCACGTCTGCAACACAGGCTGCGCATCATTCAGTATTCGATGGGAGAACGCATCGCCACCCTCCTTATCCACCAGCGAATCGGGATCTTCTCCCTCGGGTAAATACAGAAAACGTGGTGCAAATTCAGATTTCAGGATCGGCAACATACGCTCCAGCGCCCGCCATGCTGCCTGTCGTCCGGCCCGATCGCCATCAAAACAAAATACCGGCTGATCATGCAACCTGAAAATTTCGCGCAATTGATTTTCGCCAATCGCTGTACCCAAAGGCGCCAATGCTATCGGCAGATCATGAGCCGCCAAAGCCAGCACATCCATATAGCCTTCAACCACCAGCAACATTTTTCGTTTGCGAATCTCATCCCGATGTTCAGACAAGCCGTAAAGCAGATCCGACTTATGAAAGTAATCTGTTTCAGGTGAGTTCAGATATTTCGCCGTTTGCTCATCTGCCAGAATACGACCACCGAAACCAACCACTTTTCCCCGACGATCCCTGATCGGAAACATCAGACGGTTTCTGAAACGATCAATATAACCGCGATCACCTTTGACAGTTACACCAACCGCCTCCAACCCGGCAAGCACTCTCACATCTTCACCAAAGCAACGTTGCATAAACCCATAGCCAGCGGGAGCATAACCCAGCATATATTTGCGCACGATGGATTCCGGCAATTTACGCCGTTTCAAATACGTTCTCGCCATTTCACCCGACTCAGCAAACAACTGTCTTACGTATACTTCACTAACTTTGGATAACCATTGCAGCGCTCGCTCTCTGCGTTTGTTGTCATCAGGTTTCGAGGCCGATTCCTGCGGGATTTCAAGCCCGGCCTTTTCAGCCAGATACTCCACCGCCTCAGGAAAACTGTAACCATCATGTTCCATCAGGAACTGAAAGGCTCCGCCACCTTTGCCGCAACCAAAACAGTAATACAACTGCTTGTCTGCCGAGACCGAAAAAGACGGGCTTTTTTCATGATGAAACGGGCATAAGCCCATCATGTTCGAGCCGGACTTTTTCAACTCCACATGTCTGGCAATCAACTCAACCAAATCGGTGCGTGCAAGCACCTGATCAAGAAAGGAGGGCGTGAAGTTAGACATGCTTCCGCAAATGAATAAAAACTGTGTTTATATCAACCCTGTAACGCTTGTTTAACCAGATTCGAAACCACCGACATGTCCGTACGCCCCTGTAGCGCCGGTTTCACAACAGCCATCACTTTGCCCATATCCCGCATTGACGTCGCTTCAGTTGAAGCTACAGCCTGTTGAATAGCCTCCCGAACTTCTTCTTCTGACATCTGTTCCGGCAGGTAAACTTCCAGAACCGCCGCCTCAGCCAGCTCCTTTTCAGCCAGATCCTGACGATCTGCTTCCTGATACTGGATTGCAGCTTCTTTTCTTTGCTTAATCAGGCGACCAACCATGGCAATCACTTCATCGGTTTCAAGCGTGTGGCCCACAGCGATTTCCTGATCCTTAATCGCAGCACGCAGCATACGAATAACACCAAGAGCCAGTTTGTCGCCACTTTTCATCGCTTTTTTCATATCATCGGTAATTTGGTTCAACATCATCCATCTCCTGCGATTTAACCCGGACAGTGCGGTAGAGAAAACAACTTTCAGACTGCCCCGGAAACAACAGTGCCGGACCCATTAGCCCGGCACTGTCTGCTTAGTTTTTCTTAAGCTTGGTCTTGTTCAATACAAAATACGTCGATTCATAAATTAAAAATCGCGATTCTCACGCATACGAACCCGACGCAGCCTTTTCATCAAACGTTTGCGGGCCGCAGCCTCTTTCAGTTTTTTAGCAATAGAAGGCTTCTCATAAGCTTCACGACTACGGCACTCACTGACCACACCGGCACGCTCCACCTGTTTACGAAAGCGCTTGATGGCTAACTCAATCGGCTCATCCGCAGCAACTCTGATTCCTGGCATATAAAACATCACCCCCTTTGGGTTTGACCAATAAACTCATAGCAACTCACCTTGATCGAAGTCACCATTGCAATCTGCTTTACACCTCTGCACGCTTGGCCGCGCATCAAAGTAGGTTGTAAAGGGTGGCGAATTATGAGCATCAATAGCACCAAGTCAAATAAAGCGCAGCAGCCAACCACGCAAAGCTTGCTTCAGGCTGCTTCGACAGTCGGCAGTTGGACTATGTTATCACGTATTCTGGGCTTTGTTCGCGACATTATTTTAGCTCGCGTGCTGGGTGCAGGCATGCTGGCCGATGCGTTTTTTGTAGCCTTTAAGCTGCCTAATTTTTTCCGTCGTATGTTTGCAGAAGGTACACTTACTGTTGCGATGGTACCAGTACTACAAGAACAACGTAAGCTTGATATCGAAGAGAGCCACCGCTATCTGAATTCTCTGGCTTCAATGCTATTATTAATTTTACTGCTTGTGACCGTGTTCGGCATCATCGGCATGCCGTGGTTGCTGCTAGCCTTCGCGCCCGGATTCCATGACGAACCTACCCGGTGGCAACACACATTAACACTTGCCCGCTGGATGTTTCCTTATTTACTACTTATTTCTTTGACGGCAATGGCCTGGGCAGTACTGAACACCCACAAGAAATTTGCTCTGGCTGCTGCCAGCCCGAGCTTGCTCAACGTTGCCATGATTTTTGCAGCACTGGCTCTGGCCCCCTTTTTCACACACCCGGCCTATGCATTAGCAGTAGGTGTCGTTCTCGGCGGAGTTCTCCAACTGGTTATCCAGTTTCCGGCCCTAAAACGCATTGGCTGGATTCCACGACTTTCATTTAACTTTAAAAATCCGGCCATTTTTCAGACAATGCGGCTTTTCTGGCCTGCCTTACTTGGCATTGCCGCCGTACAAATCAACATTCTCATCGGAACCATCCTGGCCACATTACTGCCGGTAGGTGCAGTATCGTATTTGTATTACGCCGACAGAATCGTGCAACTGCCATTGGCTTTGTTTGGCATAGCTATGGGCACGGCACTTTTACCGGCACTTTCTGAACATCTTGCGCATGGCCGAATTGAGGAAGCCAAAGCCGATCTGCAAAATGGCCTGGCCTGGTTAACCTGGATTACCATGCCAGCTTTGGCTGGTATTCTGATGCTTGCCGAACCGATTATCTCCACACTATTTGAACAGGGTGAATTTTCTCACCACGACACCATTGCGACGGCACAGGCTCTGCAAGCTTACAGTATCGGTTTAATTGCATTTTGCTGGATCAGAGCATTAGCCACTGCTTGCTATGCCAACAAGGATTCCAAAGCACCGATGAATTTTGCAATAGTTGGCGTCATTACCAATACCATTCTGGCTATTGTGCTGATGCAATGGTTTGCGCATGTAGGACTGGCTCTGGCCACATCGCTGGCGGCTTTTGTTAATGCAGCCTTGCTCTTGCGCTATGTCCATAAGTTACAGGGAAATATCTTTGATCAACCAACACTCTCCCGCATCATCCGTGCTGCGCTAGCCTGCATTCCGATGCTTGGCTTCTTATTCGCATTATCTGCCACCTGGTCATTCCCGGACGCTAACAAATGGTTACAATGTGGTTGGCTGCTTACGGCCATTCCCGGCAGCATCGTGGTATTCGCCACAAGCGCCTGGCTCCTTGGCGAAAAATCCCTGAACTTTAGAACAAAGAGGTAAGCCACATGCGTCGTGATATCATCATTTTTGACATTGAAACCATTCCGGATGCTGAGACAAGCCGTCGCCTTCTAAATATCCCAGACACAACTGACGCTGAGGCACGTGATGCACTCAGCAAGTATTATCTGGAAAAAACCGATGGAAAAAACGACTTCCCCAGACAACCCATGCATCAGGTTGTAGCGATCAGTTATGCACACCTGATTTCTGAAAACGGCGAAGACGGCGCTGAGCTTATCATTCGACGTATTGGCTCAGGCGGAGAAGCAGAAAGCTCTGAAAAAGAATTACTGCATGGGTTTTTCAACCTGATTAGCTCTCGCGGCCCTCAAATTGTCAGCTTCAATGGCCGTGGTTTTGATATACCCGTACTGAAATACCGCGCCATGATTCATGAGTTATCCTGCCCGCGCTGGTTCTCCGAAGGTGATAAGTGGAACAATTATGATACGCGTTATTCCAAACAATATCATCTTGATTTACTGGAAGTATTATCGGATTTCGGGGCATCTGCACGCTGCTCCATGCATGAAATAGCAACTGCCTTTGGTGTACCCGGCAAGCTCGACACAGCAGGAGATGATGTCCGGGGCATGTTTGAAACGGGTCAGATTGCTGCGATCCGCAACTACTGCGAAACGGATGTATGTACGACATTACTTATTTATCTTCGCTGGCAGCTTTTCAATGGTACGATCTCGGAAGGTGCTTATGGAAGAACCGTCTTAGGGTTAATTAATTATCTTGAACATGAAGCCGAGCACAAGCAGCACTTCAGAGACTTTCTGTCAGCATGGCTGCAATGAATTCCCCTCTCCCCAAAAAAACAAGGGGCGGTAAATCCCGCCCCTTGGCACAAAATAATGATTCGATACTATTTGTTCGGAACCAACTTATTCGAGACCAACTTCTTCATCAGCATAGACAGCAATGCCATCTTCCGAATCAAAATAAAGTAGAACCCAGCCCTTTCCTGGTTGCATTTCAGTCGGTTTAATAAAAAGCTTATGCTCAATCTCTCTTTTATCCTGATCCAGCATTAAGATTTCGCACATGCCTCCCAATGAGACTATTTCACCTTTTATATGTATAGTCATCTGGCAATCAACACCAAAATCTGAAAAATGACCTGCATCTTCTCTTAACACATCATTGGCAACAGTAATCACATCCCCATCCTTTAAGCCTGATGTGTGGTTCATAAATATAAACTGGGCGTTACCCTGAAGTTTTCCAACGATATCACCGGCATCAATATGATCAGGATACTTGAATCCTTCCTTTCCATGCAAGGTATGGAAAGCAGCGATATTAACATGCGGGGCTTTCTTTCCACCCGTCACGTCCCCGGCCTTGATACTTGAAAACACCGGATTACCGAGGAAAAGACCTCCAACAACCAGACACAAGCCAAAGGCACCAAAATATTTCATTCCTCTATTCAACACACTTCCCTCCCCTTTACAATTTAAGTTAATGAACTCATTTATCGATCACAATCCAAGATTATAGGCTCTGGATAAGCGTAATGGCTTCTTCAGTCATTTGATTTATTTTCTCATTCATTGCTCTGCGCATTCTATCAACGTCAGCTTTCGGCATACCGGCTTGTTCAAGTTCATCAAAGTCTTTAATACTAGCCATAGATGAACTCAACTTTTTAAGCAGAAGTGACACCTTGGCCATTCCACCTTCTCCAGCCTGAGCCATTGTGTATGTAAAGCCTGCCTGATTATTTCCGATTGGAGCAGCAGCCAAAACAAAAAGAAATAAAGCAGCAAGAAATATTCGAATATTCATGTTAGACATCCCTTGAGTGTTCAATGAATTATGAATCAAAGAAAAACCGCAGCAATTAATAACAGTTATTCCTTAACCCAACTTAAAACGAATTTCTACATGAAAATTATTTACCTGACAATAAAAAACAGGATTAACCACTTCTGACAGCCGTCACCAAAAAAATATTTGATGATTGTTTAGACAGCCTGTTCAGATACATTTCACAGACATGAGCCCAGGCAAAACTTTTCAACCCACAGTAATATTCATCATTTGGATTTCATCAGGCTTGATACTTTTACTTATAGCTTTACGAATATGCGTTATGGGAGTTGTATATGTACAATCCGAATCCATGCAACCCAACATTCACAAAGCGGACGGTATTATCGTCAACCATCTGGCTTATGGTATCAACGTGCCATTTTCTGATTCGCTTATTTATCAATGGCGCTTACCACATCGTGGCGAGATTGTAACTTTTCGCAATCCACATGATGATGGCATGTTATGGATGAAACGGGTCATTGGTTTACCCGGTGACACGTTAGAGTTTCGCGAACATATTCTCTATCTGGATGGCATCAACATTCAGCAAAGCAACAAAAACATTGAAATGATACCTACACAGCAGGCAGGAACACAAAACAACATCCTGAATTACAAAATCTGGCACTCATACCTGGAAGATGACTGGGGCCCTGTCACCATTACAGAGGATCATTTATTTCTCATGGGTGATAACCGGGGCAACTCCCTTGATTCACGCAGCTGGGGCATGCTTCACAGTCGATATCTGCAAGGCGAAGCCAGCCTTAGGTTCTGGCCGCTGGAGCGACTTGGATGGATACAGAAAAAGCCATAACCTTGCCCTGCCAACAAAACCAGTGTAAAACAATTCATCATAATTCTGGCGAAGGCCGCATACGAGCCAACATTGAAGTCGGCGACTTGTCCTGCATCCAGTCGTACACGGTGATAAAAGCCATAATCTGCTGAACGTATCGTCTGGTTTCATCAAACGGGATTAATTCAACCCACAACGGAGCCTCTCTGATTACCATACGCTCATTCCATTTTTCCACACGCCTGGGACCTGCATTATAAGCTGCCAAAGCCATTACAATACTATCATCAAAATGACTTTTCATATCTGCGAGATAATGCGCCCCTAAGCGGATATTATTTTCCGGATCGAGCAACAATTTCACGGATGATTTAACGTGATACTTTCTAGCGACTTGAGAGGCGGTTCGTGGCATCAATTGCATCAACCCTCGAGCACCCACACTCGAAATTGCCTTCGCATTAAATGCAGACTCCTGACGAATCACACTCCAGATCAGTGATTCATCCAAACCACTGGCTTTGGCGGCTTGATTTACTTCATTTGCATACTTCACCGGAAAGCGGGCAAGTAAAGCATCCGAGGCTTCGGCCTTCCACGCGGCCCGAATCGCCTGATCATGCCATTGCCATTGAGATGCAACATGCATAGCCAACAGCCATTGCTCTGCAGTTGCTGCTGACAAGGCGACTGACCACTCACGAATAGCCTTTCCCTCTTCACCCAGCTTCACCCATTCACCAGCTCGCACAATAGCTGGCTGACTCCTGAATAAAGATAAACTTTGCTCATCCACGGCAAATAACCTGTTGCGCAACTGATAGGGAAGACTTGAACGTTCTGCTGCCAGAAAACTGTAATAGCCCCTTTCACTGGCTAATGACTGGAACAACGATTCAGCTTCTACTTGCTGACCCAGTGCATTTAACGCATAAGCTTTCCAGTATAGCCAGTTACTTTGTTCCTGCAGCGCCGATGACATATCAGCGATAGAAGCAAGAGCTTCCTGCCACTGGCTATTCATAAGCCTGATGCGTGTTTGCCACTCGCGTGTCTGGTTATCCCTGACGCTAACATCCAAACCTGCCAGCCAAACAGCAGCTTGTGGAACATGCTGCCTGGCAGCCCGTAAAGCCACTTCCTTTTCCAGCTCGTTTATAGCATCTACTGACAAAACCTTACGGATTTCCTGCAATATTAACCAGGCTTGTTCAGCATCCTTACGTGAAACACGAGTGAAACCATCAAATAACATGTCTTTTGCCAGCCATGGTTCAATGCCATATTTAGACCAGTCAGCCAGATAATCCTGAGAATGCGATTGCATCGTCTGCCAAAGCTGAAGATCGTTTTTTTCTTTTTTAGATAATTTTAAAGCCAGGGCGTGAACTTTCTGCCATTGCCCTTGTTTGGCCAGACTAAGGATGCGCGCTTTAGTTTCAGAAATTGTCGGATGACCTGCTGCTTGCCAGGACTTTTCAATCATATGTAATTTAACAGACATATGCTTGCCAGCCAGCCATCGCGAAGAAACCGCAGCATTACATTCAGCATCGCGCTTCTGATGCCAGAGAGCCAGCATCGATATCTCCGGAAGAGCACGTCTGAAGGATGGATGCATATCCATCTCAGAATTTATTTTTTCCCAGTCTTCTTTTACCGCCAAAACTTCAAGCCAGGCTCGCCTCAAATCTTCAGATTCCGGAATGTCTGAATATACCTTAAGAGCCTCTATCACATCACGATCGTTTAAATCTACAAGTCGTTCACGTACCTGCCAGATATCAAGATAAGGTTTTAGCGGATATCCCTCAAGCTTGCGATACAACTGTTGGTATGTAGCCATATCCTTGGCATTCAAAGCAGTCTTCGCCTGCTGAAACCAGATTCTTTGATCCTGATAACTTATTGCGGCTTCCACATCAGCAAGGCCGACCACCCACAGCAAGGAAACAAGCAATATTTTCAGCATGCCCCAGCATAACTGTCAGGTTTAGATCAATGCAAGAAAATTATCTGTACTCTGCGCACTGATTTCCTAGAGTTTACTCGTGGAGTGGTTCGGGTAATCGCGTTAATTTCATTCATTTTTGAAATTACCGAGGAAAGTCCGGGCTGCGCAGGATAGAATGCCGGATAACGTCCGGTGAAGGTGACTTCAGGAAAGTGCCACAGAAACAAACCGCCTCGATCAAGTATCGCGGTAAGGGTGAAAAGGTGCGGTAAGAGCGCACCGCCTGAGCTGGTAACAGTTCAGGGCTAGGTAAACCCCATTCGCAGCAAGACCAAATAGGGGAACATCAAAACGTGATCCGCGTCGTTTCCGGGTAGGTTGCTTGAGCCTGCAAGCAATTTCAGGCCTAGATGAATGATTACCACTCTTGCAAAAGAGAACAGAACCCGGCTTACAGAACCACTCCACTTTTCAATAAGCTAACGCAGTTGAACGCCGCAGATAGTGCTTGTATTGGGTCTCACATTGTTCTAAAGTGCGCCCCGATTTACGGAGGTTAGTCATGGCTAAACGTTGTGAAATATGTGGAAAAGGGCCGATGAGCGGCAATAATGTGAGCCATGCTCATAATAAAACCCGTCGTCGCTTTCTGCCAAATCTGAACAGCGTACGTTCAGTACTGAAAGGTCAAGTGAAAAGAGTCAAGGTTTGCTCCAGCTGCCTTCGTTCAGGAAAAGTTCAGAAAGCCGCTTAAGCGTTCATTTCTCACCCTTTCTGGGTCACATATAGTTTTAAAATGGCATCTGATAGATGCCATTTTTTTTATCCTGTGTTTGTCCTAACTATGGCATTTTCATTGCAATCACATCAATTTCGATGCGGGCAGCCAATGGCAAAGCCGCCACACACACCGTTGCTCTTGCCGGACGATGATCACCCAACCATTCAGCGTAAAGCTTATTTACCAGAGGGAAATCATTCATATCCACCAGAAATATCGAAGCTTTCAGAATATACCGTTCAGATGAGCCAGCCGCTTTAAGTACGGCCGAGAGATTTTTCATCACCTGCAAAGCTTGCGCTTCAACTGATTCCCCGACCATCTTTCCCGTTTCCGCAACCAGCCCGATCTGGCCCGATGCATAAATCGTATCACCATACGTAACAGCCTGACTATACGGACCGACAGCCTGCGGAGCCTGCTCACTATGAATAAATTGAATATCATGTTGATGAATCATTATTTTTCTTCCTGTTTGTCTGTAATAAATGAAGGCTGGCATCCATCACACCCTTTAGCATGTGACCGACACCCTGATGGAAATGCTTCAACACTAAACCACTATGATTCAAGCGCTTAACACGCTCCACACCCTCCAATTGGCGGACACATCGAATAACATCAGCCAGGTGCTTTCGACTTTCCACTTCCAGCAAAACGGTCAATGTTGTCATTTGACCTGCTTTTTGCTCGATACGGAGATCTTCAATATCTGACTTCTGACTTGCAATTGTTCCTGAAATATCACCCAGCATACCACGTCTGTTTTTCGTTACTATTTCAATCGCCGTGCAGAAATTCACCCCTTCCTCAGGCTTCCATTCCACTTCCATCCACGTGTTTTCGTGCTGCTGTTGAAGTGTATTACAATAACGATCATGAATAACCATGCCCTTACCCTTCACCAGCGCGCCCATAACCTGATCTCCCGGAAGAGGATAACAGCACGTTGCCGGATACATGATGGCAGACTTGGCATGATGCAACTGAAACGGCCCCGAACGCTGTTGACCCAGCGTACTGATAAGCTCATCGACTGGAATATCACCTCGACCAACCTTTTCACAAAGTTGCTTGTAATCTTTGCACTTGAATGATTTGATCATTTTCTCGGATGGCTTGGCATCCAGAATGGTATCCAGAACACTTGCCCCCATCCGGATACTCATATCTCGTTCCTGACGACGAAAATACTGACGCACAGACTGCCTGGCACGCGGTGTTTTGATATATTTCAACCACTGCAAACTTGGCGTTTGCTCGGGCCCGGTCAGAACTTCCACCTGATCACCCTGATGCAAGCGTGTTTCAAAATCCGTTAATTGTCCGTTTACCCTGACGCCCACACAATGATTACCAACATCAGTATGAACTGCATAGGCAAAATCCAGCGGCGTCGAACCTCTGGGTAGCGCAAAAATATCTCCATCCCGACTGAAGACATAGACCTCCTGCACAAACAAATCCAAACGAACATTTTCCATAAACTCGGTCGGGTTACTGGTATCCTGAATCATTTCAGTCAATTGCTTTAGCCAGCGGAACTCTCTGAGCTGCTGATTCTTTTTCTTCTCACCCGTCACACCATCGGATTTATAGATCCAATGCGCAGCCACACCGTCTTCAGCATACTGATGCATGGCCTGGGTGCGGATCTGCACTTCAATCCGGTGACTTCCCGGCCCGATCACCGTGGTTTGTAACGATTGATAGCCGTTGGGTTTTGGCAGGGCGATATAATCTTTAAACCGACCCGGAACAGGTGGATAAAGGCTATGAATAATTCCCAACGCGTGATAACACTCCGCCGTATCTTTTACGATCACACGAAAAGCAACCAAATCATACAACTGGTCAAAATCCACATGTTTGCGCTTGATCTTTTCGTGAATACTGAACAGATGTTTCATGCGCCCGTATATCGTCGCATCCAACTTTTCACGCTGCAAAGCCTCTTGCAGCAAAACCTCAATCTGAGATCTTGTCTTATCCAGAAAGGTCAGATTTCCCCTGAGTTTCCCAAGCACCTCCTGATAGGCCTCAGGCTCCAGATAGGAAAAAGCAATATCATCCATTTCCTGCTTAATCCAGTGAATACCAAGCCGATGTGCCAGCGGCGCATAAATTTGCATCGTTTCATTGGACGTGGAGACTTGTTTACGGCGAGGGACAAAACCGAGTGTGCGCATATTATGCAAACGGTCAGCCAGCTTCACCAGTAACACTCGAATATCTTTAGCTGTGGCCAGCAGCATTTTCCTGAAGTTTTCAGCCTGCTTGTGTTCAGAAGACTGAAACTGGATTTTTCCGATTTTCGTCACACCATCAACCAGATGGCCGACGTCATCACCAAAACGCGCACGGATATCTTCCAGCGTCACGTGTGTATCTTCAACGGTGTCATGCAAAAGTCCGGTTGCAATCGTATCAACATCAAGCTTCAGGCTGGCCAGAATATTCGCCACACCAAGCGGATGATTGATGTATAACTCACCAGACTGTCGATGTTGCTCGGCATGAGCCTGAGCAGCAAACACGTAAGCCCGATTTATCAAATTGATATTAGCATCGGGGTCATAGGATTTAATTTTTTCAGTAATCTCGAAAATTCGGCTCATGCATAGCCTCTAATGCAGAATACCCACGGTATTTTGGGTGTGCTCAAGCGTTTGGATGTATTTATGCGAAGTGGCTGCCACTGGCCCGCCACCCACATCAAATCCAGCGTATTTGGATTTACGCAACCCCGTCTTCAACAGCTCTTTGATGCTGACGCATCTGCTCATCTACCTGAGCAAGCGTTTCCCAGGAAACCAGACCTTCGCCCATTTCTCTCAGCGCCTGAACGGTGGGTTTGTGTCCTTCATCTTCAAGTAGCAACGGCATACCGTTGAGCACCTGACGAGCACGTTTGGCAGCTAGCACTACCATTTCAAAACGATTAGGGTAATAACGAACGCAATCTTCAACTGTTACTCGAGCCATGTGTTTTCACACCTCCGAAAAAAATGAAATCATATCAAGACAATCCGCTTTGTCACCAAAGCGAATCTATTCACCTGTTAATTTTCCCCGACAGGTAATCCTTTCCAGCAATTGCAAAGCCTCGGCAAAATCCTCATTAATAATTTTAATGTGCGCTTCATCGGCATGCGAAATTTCCATTTCTGCAGCAGCCAGACGTTGTTCCACCACCTGTTCATCATCCTGAGCCCGCCCAACCAATCGTTTTCTCAGCTCTTCAATCGATGGTGGAAGAATAAAAATTCGTATTGCCTGAGGCATCCGCAACGCAACCTGAGCTGCTCCCTGCCAGTCTATTTCAAGAAGCACATCATCACCGGCTTCAAGTATACGTTCAATATCGGCCTGCCGCGTACCATAAGTATTCCCATGCACCTGAGCCCATTCGAGGAACATCCCCTCACGTTGCTGTTGACTGAAAGCTTCAGCCGTTAAAAAAAAGTATTCCCGTCCGTTTTGCTCACCCGGACGAGGGGCACGAGTCGTGCTGGAGATCGACAACTTTAAATCAGGACAACGCTCCAACAATGCTGTACACAAACTGGACTTTCCCGCTCCGGAAGGCCCGGAGACAACAAACAACCGACCACTCATTGTAATCTCCCCGTTAACACACGATATTTTTCCAGCAATGCAGCATGGCTTTCAATACCTGCAGGATTCACCGGAATACAATCCACCGGACAGACCAACTGACATTGCGGTTCTTCAAAATGCCCTACACATTCAGTACAGCGATCCTGATCAATTTCAAATATCTCATCACCCTCATATATTGCCACATTCGGACATTCCGCTTCGCAGACTGCACAATTAATGCAATCATCGGTGATTATTAGTGCCATAATTAACCTCGTCCCACTTCTCGATCCAAATCACCACTTTTGAGTCTGGCCTGATATTCCTTCAAGGCAGCTGCCACTTTCCCCTGCAATAAATATAAGCCGATAAAATTTGGAAACGCCATCGACAACATCAACAGATCGCTGAAATTGAGAATATTCCCTGCACTGATCAAACTCGCCAGTATAATCACCATGACAAACAAAATACGATACAACATCGAAAACCTTTCTCCGAACATATAGGTCCAGCACCGCTCACCATAATATGACCATGAAATCATCGTCGAATATGCAAACAAGATTACGGAGATCGACAGTAACACAGGAAACCATGAAATCACCGAACCAAAGGCCACCGCTGTCAGAGCTGCCCCCTTGCTCGCTTCAACCAATGCATGATGCTCAGGAGCATTCCAGACGCCGGTCAGAATAATCACTAATGCTGTCATCGTACAGATCAACACTGTATCGATAAACGGTTCGTATAAGGCAACAAAACCCTGACGCACCGGATATCGCACTGATGCAGCAGAATGGGCAATGGCCGCTGATCCGATGCCTGCTTCGCTGGAAAAGGCCGCGCGCTGAAAACCAACCACCAGCACACCGATCAGACCACCGGCCACCGCATCCGGAGCAAATGCATCGTGTACTATCGTCATCAATGCAGCGGGCACATCGTTCATGTGAAACAGAATAATATATAAACACGCAGAGACATAAATAAACACCATCGTTGGTACGATAGCTTCGGCTGCTCTGGCAATAGATCGAATACCGCCAATAATCACCAGAGCCACGGCTCCACCCATAAAAACACCAAACACCCAAGGGTACTGTTCAAAGAATGGCAACACATTTTGTACTGCTCCCAAAGCCTGGGATACTTGAAATGCATTACCTCCCCCCATCGAAGCCCCAACACAAAACAGGGCAAACATCGTCGCCAACACTGACCCCAGCTTTGTCCAACCACACTCGGAAAAACCTTTCGATAGATATTCCATAGCACCACCGAGTACGTGACCGTCGGGTCGGAATTCACGATACATCTGAGCCAGCGTCACCTCAGTAAATTTGGCGGTCATGCCAAAAAATCCAGCTACAATCATCCATAACGTAGCGCCCGGCCCGCCAACACTGATGGCAATTGCCACGCCTGCAATATTTCCAAGTCCGACTGTAGCCGACAAAGCCGCACTAAGCGCCTGAAAAGGTGTTACTTCACCCTGGTCGGTAGCAGACTGATATTTACCGCGAATCACCTGAAATGCATGCCCCATCATGCGCAAATTCACAAAGCCGAAACGGATTGTGAGATACACCGCACCAACCACCAGCCAGCCGACAATAAATGGTATTTTCGCTTCACCCGGCATCACGTCAAAAAACACCACCGAGTCCATCAAGCCATTCAACTGACCAAAGAAATTGTCCACATCGCCGGCAATTTCAAATGCTTCCGCTGAAGTTGCCAGCAGGTTCGAGCAAATAACCAGCCCTAAAACTACGCTCCATTTCATCACAAGCCCCCCATCCCTCTTCCGAGCACATGCTGCACAATATTTATCATCCCTGCAAAACCATCAGACCAAATCATCAGATTAGAAAAAGCAGTCATACACCCTGACACCGCGCGAACATGATCATAAGCGTTGGCTTTTCTGCTATAAAAAAACACCCTTGAAAACAAGATATGTTTATAAATTCAAAAGATATCTTCGGCCGATAAGCATATCTCCATTTGTTGTAGAGCACATCTTATTAAATATGGAGATTAACCACCCCTATTTATTCCTGTTCATTTCTATACCTGAAGTTTCACCGTTTTTTTAAGCTATTTTAGTCAAGTTGGCATGAAAATTTCTTCGCAATTTTGATGCTAAAAATAATCGTTATATAACAGTAGGTTACATCTATATTAACTTGTTTCCG
>PFXG01000083.1 GCA_002791545.1 Zetaproteobacteria bacterium CG_4_9_14_3_um_filter_49_83 | reverse complement strand
CTAAAGGCCGGATATATGTATGCAACTTTCCTTAACTTGCCAATCAAACTTTTCCTTGCAACGCGGGACGGACCATATATGTCCCCGATTTCTGAATGGATAAATCCATCAAACCCAAAATAAGGCAACGTTTTCATTTCGTTAGCTTTTCCATGAGTGTTTTAAGAAAGGCAATGTCTTCCACGTCCTTCGGGCGTTCCTGATTACCAAGTTTTTTCATTTTTATCATATCTTCAATACATGGAATGAGAATGGACGCATCCGCAAGCTGAATAAGTTTGCCTCTTGCCGCAATCTCATCAAAAATGATCCTCTCGCCATCTCTGTTAATAAACTGGCGACCAAGAAAGAAATCAACCTTGATCTCATCCAGATAGGCCACAACCATTGCTGGCCCGCTTGAATCCACCTCGAACCCGTGGTTTTCTAACGACTGAATCAGCTTGTCTTTTTGTATTCGAACCCAAAAATCATAATCGAGACTGCGTTGCGGCTTACCGTAAAAAAAGAGCGCCGCACCACCAATCAGCAGTGAGGGTTCTAATTCGGCGACCAGATCAAGCAGTGCCCGCTTCATGCAGCAATGCCGAGATATTTTGCACTCTCAGCCTCTTCGCGAAGTAACGCGAATCGCTGTTCCACCGTCAGAGACAACATCCAGGCAATATTCTCAGCATCGGCAAATCCTGCTTCTTCGAAGAGTTTTTTTGCCTCAGCTCGATCTTTTCTATCAATTCTTGGCAGTGGATCATGATAACAGTGCATCAGCGAACAATAATCCACATAGTGTCGCATAGCCAGTTCAGCAAAATTAGACTCAAGGGGTCTAGTTTCGCGAATCATCAGTTAGTTTGAATGTGATTCACAGGGGTAGCTATCGTGGTGTGGATATTTACACGTGTGTTTCGGGCATAACCTCGTGCTCGTCGATCAAGATTATGTACGGTAATGCCAATGGATAAATAAACTCGTTTTGTCGAACCATAGCGCGACGACGCTGATTTTAGTCTGTACAAAAAGCGCACAACAATCGGTCTGCTTACTGAATAAAAACGAGAAAGAGGTGGTTTATGAAGAAGCCATTCCAGGAACTTGACTGGAAAACACCTTTGACTGAGATAAAACTTGCAGAGAGTTGGCGCATTGTTGTCTGCACTGCACTTTTTTCTCTGCTGACCATCGCTGTGTGGCATTTCTTTTTTCCGCACACATTCATGTTCATGAAGCTTTGGGCCAGTGGTGTCACAGGCGGTGCTATTGGAATACTCGTTGGCCTCTTTTGGCAGCTAAAGGATAAAGATCGACGTGGCCGTACATCGGGGCTGTTTATCTTTGTATTTCTGGGCTGGTCTCTGTTTTCTCTCCGTGCTTTTTTTGATCTTGTTCCGCAAATGCAGGTGGAGGAGTTGATGCGCTCGGAGGTGAGGGAACTGTCAGTAAAAGCCATTGTCGGTATTCAGATTCAACATCATTCATCTACGGTCATGCTAAGCGATCAGGAGTCAATAAATCGCCTATATCAGCTCGCAAGTCAGGCAGAGCTGTTCTATCCAAGCCATGAGGGTTCGTTGGAGGAGTTTGATATACAATTTTCAACCATGACGGGACCGTGGCAGAGATTTAGTGCGACTGTTCCTGAGCGGCATCCAAATGATGAAATCCGAATACGAGCGTGATGGCTGTTATCTGGTTAAGGCTGCGTTGAGCGCTTCCGAGGTGAGCAGCCTTGTTGATGCGACAGCCCAGTTCGGCGATGAGGCGAATAACTATGGCGTGCGGAATCTGATGCAACAGGTTCCAGTCGTGCGGGAATTGGCGTTTACCGAACCTTTGCTGAGCATTGCCAGAGAGATATTGGGTGAGGTTGCGAGGCCGGTTCGTTCGGTTTTTTTCGACAAGGTTCCGGGTGCCAACTGGAATGTCCCATGGCATCAGGACACTTCTATTGTCCTGCAAGCGAGGCACGATGTTCCGGGTTTTGGGCCATGGAGCGAAAAGCAGGGTATAGTCCATGCAGAACCGCCGGAGGCGTATCTGGCCAATATGCTGACGTTGCGCCTTCATCTTGATCCGGCGAATCGTGAAAGCGGTGTGTTGAGAGTGGTTCCCTCCACGCATCGGGAAGGTAGAATTCCCTCTCAGGAGATCATGCAGATTGTGGCGCGATCGGATGTGCTCGAATGCAATGCCGAGCCCGGCGATCTGCTGCTGATGTCACCATTGCTGTTTCATTCTTCCAGAAAAGCTATATCGCCAACGCACAGGCGAATCATCCATATTGAGTATGCGGTCATGACGTTGCCGCCGCCATTACAATGGTTTGAATCGTGATGTGAATCGTGACGTGAATCGGGGTCTGATTCTCATGGCGTGATAGTTAACCCTCTTGATTCATGGGTGACTGGCATATTATTCATTGCACATGCTGATACCTTCAAACATTCTACAGCAAATCAAGAGGGGTAACGAGAGGTCGAAAGATGCGAAAGCCGACTGTGAAATCGTTGCTTTGAGGAACCGGAATCATGAATACGAACGTAGATCAAACTGCCAGTCAATATGAACGCATCGGCAGTGAAGTCGGGGTGCACAATCTGGTTCGGCGATTCTATCAGCTGATGGATGAACTGCCTGAGGTAAGCGGCATTCGTGCATTGCATGGAGCGTCGCTGGATGGTGCTCAGGAGAAGCTGTTCATGTTTCTCTCGGGCTGGCTGGGCGGCCCGCCGCTTTATCTTGAGAAGCATGGCCATCCCCGCTTGCGTATGCGTCATTTTCCCTTCCCGATCAGTGAGTCAGAACGCGATCAGTGGATGCTTTGCATGAACCGTGCGATGTTTGAAACGGTGGCGGATGTGGCTTTGCGTGATGAATTGAGTGCTGCGCTCTACAAGATTGCCGACTTTATGCGTAATGCGGAATAGCTTTTCTGCAACAGCGTCTCAGTTGCTGGATCGTCGAATGATCGTCGAAAGTGATTCAGGCATTCTCACGCCTATTCTGATTTTCGCTATTTTTGACGTGACTGTGGTTGCTTGGCACATTTGCAGGTGAATCTCAGTCAGGGTATGCGGGAGCAAAAATATAGAACCCGATTTTGCCGGGAATTTTAAGGGGCAGGGGAATTTAAATGAAGCAGTATAAATTTATAATCTTCGGACTGCTCGGGGGTATGTTGATCTGGCCTGTCGATGCCATGGTTGATGCTATCTTCTTTTTTGATGAGAGCTTTAGAGAAGAACTTTTCCACCCATCCATGGTTGAGATTTATTTTCGTTCAGTCGTGATGATTTTCATGATGGCATTTGCATTTTACGCTCACTTTTCTACCCGAAGACTTCAACTTAGCAAATCCTTAATCGCTGAATTACGTGATAAAATCCCCGATTTGATTTTTTACAAAGATATCCACGGTGTCTACATCGGTTGTAATCAGGCTTTTTGTGACTTTGTCGGTAAGGACAGTGAAGCGGAGATTCTGGGGGCTAGTGATTATGATTTGTTCGACAAAGCTGTGGCTGATTTTTTTCGGGAATATGATGCGACGATGCTTAAAGATAACTGCTCAAGGCGAAACGATGAGTGGGTGACTTATCCTGATGGCAGACGTGTGTTGCTGGATACCCTTAAAACACCCTTACGCGACAAGCGCGGCAAGACCATCGGTATTCTTGGTATCAGCCGCGATATCACTGAACGCAATCAGGCGGAAAAGGCGCTGAAAGAGAGTGAACAAAAATTCTCCGGCATTGTCGAGCAGGCGGGCGATGCAATTATTTCCATTGATGAAATGCAGCGGATCAGCCTGTTTAACTCGGCGGCTGAACATATCTTTGGATATAGGCGTGATGAAGTACTCGGTGAGAACGTCAACATATTGATTCCCTCGCGCTATCACCAATCACATAAGCAAAGGGTTGAGCAATTTAATGCTGGTGAAATGTCGAGCATGATCAGCAGGAAAAGTACCATGATCGGACTGCGGAACAACGGTGAAGAGTTCCCGATAGAAATATCTGTTTCCCGCCTGGCCGGTGACTCGATGGTGATGACGGTGATGCTGCGGGATATCAGTGAGCAGCTGAAATCCGGCGAGGTTCTGCGCAAACTCTCCCGCGCTATCGAGCAGGCCGGTGAGGCGGTGTTGATCACCAACCGGATCGGCATCATTGAATACGTAAATCCTGCTTTCAGTCGAATCACCGGTTATGCGGCTGAAGAGGTGATCGGTAATACTCCTGCAATCCTTAACAGCAGATCTCAGACTTCTCTTTTTTACAGGGAAATGTGGGATACCATCATCCGGGGCGAGGTTTGGCAGGGTACGTTGGTGGATAAAAAGAAGGATGGAACCTTTTATCCCGTAATGATGTCGATTGCTCCTATTCACGACGAAGATGGTGAGATCACTCATTTTGTATCGTTGCAACAGGATATGACCGAGTACAAAGCCATGGAGAAGCAATTCGTTCAGGCGCAAAAAATGGAATCGATTGGCACGCTTGTTGGCGGTATTGCACATGATTTTAATAATATGCTGGCGGCTATTCTCGGTAATGTTTATCTGTCGATGCGCAATCTTGATCAACCGCGCGTGGTCAGCGAAAGGCTCGAAAGTATCGAAGCTCTCTCAAGTCGGGCTGCCGATATGGTGAAGCAACTGCTGGCATTTGCTCGTAAGGACAGGCTGCAACTATCGGTTATTTCGATGAATCACTGTGTGGATGAGGGATATACACTGGTCAAGGCGACGATTCCTGAGAATATCGAAATTATCTTTGAGTTATGCACTGAATCTCTGGCAATCAATGGCGATGCGACGCAATTGCAACAGGTGATGATGAACCTGCTGAATAATGCTCGCGATGCTGTTTCATCGGTGCAGCATCCACGTATTGCATGTAAGCTCGATTACTACGTTGCAGATGAAGCGTTTCTCAAGGCGCATAGTGAGGCGAAGGGACGTTATTTTGCCAGACTCACGATTGAGGATAATGGCAATGGCATCCCCAAAGAGCATCTGAATAAGATATTCGAACCTTTTTTCACCAGCAAAGGTGTCGGTGAAGGTACGGGGCTGGGGCTGGCGATGGTGTACGGCACGGTGCAGTCACACGATGGTATCATCGAGGTGGCAAGTGAACCGGATAACGGTACTTGCTTTAGCATTTATTTCCCCTTGTCTGATCAGATCCAGTTGCCGGATCAGGCGGCAGGGGAGATATTGTCCGGTTGTGGTGAAACGATTCTGCTGGTAGATGATGAACAGAGTATGCGAGATACAACGGCGGAGGTGCTGGGTAGTATGGGCTACACGGTGCTGTGCGCCATAAATGGTGAAGAAGCATTGAGTGTTTTTGAGGTACATCAGCAGGATATTGCGCTGATTCTCACCGATGTGGTGATGCCAAAGGTGAGCGGTGTTGATCTGGCTCAGGCTGTTCGTCAGACAGGCAGCGATGTGCCGATTATTTTTGCCACCGGTTACGACAGACATAGCACAATCGCCAGTGGTGATGAAATAGCGCGGAGCAGCGTCATTGGTAAACCCTTTTTATTTCAACAGCTTAGTTCATTGATGCGCAAGATGATTGAGCAGTAAGTGATCGAGTAGTAAGTGATCGAGCCATAAATCGGCTAACCCGGATTATTCACGCTATTGTGCTCTTGCCATTTTTGTTGAAAAGTTGTTAGTGTTTTTTTGAATATGGGAAAATGCAAGATTGACGAGGTGAGGGAAATCATGCGCAACTTTAGTTTTTATGGATAAACAGCGTCGTAGTACTCATCTGATACATATTGGCGAACTCAATGAATTGCACCCGTTGCTGTTTGATATCATCACTGATGGTGTTTTGATTATTGACCGCTCGGGCGTGATTCGTGATTGTAATCAGACTTTTCACCGCCGTCTGGGCTATGACAAGGATGAGATGCTGGGCATGAATGTCAGGCAGATCGATACCCCCGAGTTTGCCGCCATTGTCCATGAACGCATTGATCAGCTTCTATCGCAGGGTCAGTTGGTGTTTGAAACGGCCCATCTTTGCAAAGATGGCACGCTGATGCCGGTTGAACTTAATACCCGTACCATTCAGGTGGGCAGTGAAATATTGTTCCTCAGTATTGTTCGTGACATCACAGATCACAAAGTTGCCGAGAGTAGTTTGAAGGCTGTCCGCAACCAGTTGCAAGCGTTGTTTGAATATGCCCCGGAGGGAATTTTTATTGCCGATCTCGATGGTCGTTATAGCGATGTTAATCAGGCCGGCTGCCGGATGCTGGGCTATAGTCGTGATGAATTGGTCGGCAAAACGATTATCGACCTGATTCGTGCCGAAGATGTTCCGCGTCTGATGGCGAGCAAGGCGGACATGCAAGCGGGTGAAGCGGACACGCAGGAGTGGTTACTGCGGCATAAGAACGGTGCCCTGATTCCCACTGAAGTCAGCGCCCGAATTCTGCAAGATGGGCGCTGGCAGGGGTTCGTGCGTGATATTACCGAAAGGAATGCCCTGAACGAAAAGCTGCACGAAAAAGACCGTATGTATCGGGCGCTGGTCGAATCTTCCGGCAACGGTTTCTGGGCCTGCGATTTGCAGGGCAAAATCGTCGAGGCCAACGCGGCCTATGCGGCGCGTTCCGGTTACTCGCGTGAAGAGCTGCTGAATATGAGTATTCCGGATATTGAGGCTATTGAGCAACCTGAGGAGACACGGGGTCATATTGAGAGGCTTCTCGAGACCGGCTATGATCGTTTTGAAACTTTTCATCGGACTAAAGATGGTGAGTTGTGGCCGGTGGAGATTTTTGCTACCTACTGGCCGCAGAATGGCGGTATTTTAATGGTGTTCAATACCGATATCACCGAACGCAAACGGGTTGAGGTTGAATTAAGAAATCTGTCGCAGGCACTGATGCAGGCTGGCGAAGGTATTATTATCACTGATCCCGCAGGGATAATCGAATATGTCAATCCGGCATTTGAGAAGATCACCGGCTACGCCTCCGGTGAGACGGTAGGAAAACCGACCTCCATCCTCAAAAGTCAGGCGCAAAAACCGCAGATTTACAAACAACTATGGGAGACGATCAGCAGCGGTAAGCGCTGGGAAAGCACGCTGATCGATCGACGCAAGGATGGTAGCTTTTATCCGGCGCTGGTCTCTATTGCACCGATCTTCGAGGGCGACAAAATCGCGCATTATGTTTCGATTCATAAGGATATGACCGAATACCAGCGACTGGAGCATCAGCTGCAACAGGCGCAGAAGCAGGAGTCGCTTGGTACTCTGGTTGGCGGTATCGCACATGATTTTAACAATATGCTGGCTGCGCTACAGGGTAATGTCTTTATGGCCATGCATGAACTGGATCAACAGCAGAAGATACGATCACGACTAGAAAGCATTGAAAACATCTCTGATAAGGCAGCCATGGTGGTGCGGCAACTGTTAACCTTCGCCAAGAAAGACATCGTAGAAATGGAACAGGTCAATCTGAATCAATTGATCTCTGAAGGCTTCAAGCTCGCCAAAACAACCATTCCGGAAAACATTACCCATCACCTCGACTTCTGTAGTAAAGAGTTGATGGTAATTGCCGATATTACCCAATTGCAGCAGGCCTTTATTAATTTATCGAACAATGCCCGGGATGCTGTAGCCGAGGTTGAACATCCGATGATCGAGTGGATACTGACCGAATACGAACCCGATGAGCAGTTTCGTTCAGAACATCCCACAGCCAATCATCATAGCTATGCCAAAATCACCGTGCGCGATAACGGTCACGGCATCCTCGAAAGCCATCGTAAAGCGATTTTTGATCCTTTCTTCTCTACCAAAGGGGCCAAGGGAACCGGTCTGGGCCTGGCGATGGTTTTCGGCTCTATCGAACGTCACGATGGTTTCATTGAGCTTGAGAGTGAATTGGGTGTTGGCTCTGCTTTCCATATCTATTTGCCGTTGAGTGAAGCACCGGACGAAAGTCAGAGTGTGCAGGCAGTTGCTTCTGTTTCTGTGGCGCAACGGCATGAAACAATCCTTCTGGTTGATGACGATATCGCCCTGCGGGAGGTTGCCAGAGAGGTGCTTTGCAGCATGGGTTACAGCGTACTCTCAGCCATGAACGGCGAGGAAGCGCTGGCAATTTTCCGCCAGCATCAGCAGGAGATAAATCTGGTTCTGACCGATGTGATCATGCCCGGCATGGGCGGCGTCGAGCTGGCCAAACGTTTGCGCGAAGGTGGCTCCGATATTCCGATAATTCTGGCTACCGGCTACGATAGGGAACATGCACTGCATGGTGGTGAAGTGAATATCAGTCGCTCGCATCTGCTGAGTAAGCCCTACGCCTTTGAAACGTTGAATCAGCTCATTTTCAAAATGCTTAATGAGTAAAATCGTTCGGGTGTAGTAACCCTTGCAGATGACTTTACAATTTCACACCTCAGCAATGTCCATCAAACGTGTCGATTGGGGGGCTGATCGTTTTCCTTCCCGTTAAAAGATTCGGCTGCCGAAGACGTAGTGATCCGTCCGGAATTTGGAACTGTTCAGGTTCGATAATAACCCGACCATAGTGGGATAAAGCTTCCGAGCCGTGCGGAACATCAATTCCAAGATCGTTGAAAATGCGCTTCAGCATGCCGGAACAATCCATGCAACTACGGATAGTGTCACCTATGCAGTGTTTAATACCCAGGTAGCTTTTTGCCTGTTGGATCAGTTGATCCGGCGTTGCTTTGCCGGCAGCCAGTTGGCTAGCCATCCCCTGTCTTCGTCTCGTAGCCGTTTGATCAGTGGTTTCAGGGTGAGTCCACCTACATCGGCCTTTGTTACGATATAGGCACCCCATCTTTAATTTAACCAGCCTCTTCACTTAATGTTTGAATCGTTTTTTTCAAATCTTTGGCATTTTTGTAGGATGGGTAAAAGGTGAAGATAACGCTCATAATAAGGGATAGCCTCAGCAGGGCGTTTGAGCTCAACCATCAGATCACCAAGATTGAGGTAAACCGCAATCCTGCGTGCATCGAGTTCAACTGTGCGGTAATACCATCTGAAGTTTCACCGTTTTTTTAAGGCTATTTTAGTCAAGTTGGCATGAAAATTTCTTCGCAATTTTGATGCCAAAAACAATCGTTATATA
>PFXG01000001.1 GCA_002791545.1 Zetaproteobacteria bacterium CG_4_9_14_3_um_filter_49_83 | reverse complement strand
CCTCTCAAAAGAGAAAAATGCAGAAAAACCATGTCAAGGATTGTTTTTGCAGTGTGGCAATATGCCTCACTACCGAAAGGGCTGAATAGTTACACAGTTTTTGATTCGAGGCTTTAACGAAAATGGGCGGTAAATGTGGCCGGAATGGTGGTTTCGCAGTAGTTCTTTCTATTCTCTGACAGCCTCCTAGTGTTGCTTCATGCATTTAATCGACTCACATTGTCATCTGGCAGACTCACGGTTTGATGAGGATCTGGCTACTGTACTGGTACGTTCACGCCAAGCCGGGGTGACGCAATGGGTAGTACCGGTTGCGCAGCAGTGTGAATGGGAAAAGCTTGCCGATTTACTACGCCGCGAAGCTGGTATTCTTGCCGCTTATGGTATCCATCCCTGGTATGCCGGTTCTTTTGAGCCAGACACGCTTGAGCGTTTATCCTTGCACATCAAAGCGCATCGTAAGCAGACAGTGGCAGTCGGTGAGTGTGGTTTGGATTTTTCAGCGGGAAAAGCAGATGTCCGCACACAACTATGCTGGTTGCGGGCGCAATTCGATCTGGCTGAGCAATATCAATTACCACTGATTTTGCATGCGCATAAATCACTGGATATCCTGCTGGCTGAATTGAAGAACCGCCCGTCGCTGCGGGGCGTCGTTCATGGGTTTTCCGGCAGTCAACAACAGGCTGAGCGATTGATGGAAATGAATTTTTACTGCGGTATTGGGACGGGCGTAACCTGGCCGAACAGGCAGCGTTTGCGTGACGTGGTAGCGCAGCTGCCGCTTTCGGCCATCCTGGTGGAAAGTGATGCACCAGATCAGCCCGTATTTGCCATGCGGGGCTTACGTAACGAGCCTGCTGCGCTGGTCAGTGTGGTGGAGGAAGTTGCGCGTCTTCAGGGTGTTTCGGCCGATGAAGTCGCTATTGCAGTAAATGCGAATGCAAAGGAGTTGTTTCAATGATGAGTCAGGCACAGGAACGGACAAAAATTCTCGTGGGTGAGCAGGGGCTGGATTATCTGGCTAGTCTGCATGTTTTGATTGTGGGGCTGGGCGGTGTGGGTGGTGCAGTTGCCGAGGCGATAGCGCGTGCAGGCATAGGCCGCATCACGATTGTGGATCATGATCATGTCGGTTTATCAAACATGAACCGGCAATTGGTGTGCACCATGGAAACTGTCGGTAAACCGAAAGCGAAGGCTCTGGCTGATCGATTGTTGAGCATTAATCCCGAGCTTGCATTGGATGCACGGCAGGATTTTTTGCAACACGAGAATATCGAAACGCTGCTCACGGAAGGGGCGTTTGATTATGTGCTGGACTGCATTGATTCGGTGAGTTGCAAGGCTGAACTGGTGGCAACATGCCAGCGTTTGAATATCCCTGTTGCATCAAGTATGGGCGCTGGTGGGCGTCTGGATGTGACGAAGGCATGCATCACCACGCTGGATCAAACGCGCAATTGCGGTCTGGCGACGAATTTACGCCGACGTCTGCGCAAGCAAAATACAACGCTCAATTACCCGGTTGTTTTCTCACCGGAAATGCCGATCAAACCCTTGCCACAACAAGCTATTCCCGGCCATGACAACGCCTTGCCCCGTGCCGTGAATGGCACAATTTCGTACATGCCAAATCTGTTCGGTTTCATGCTGGCTGGTTATGTGATTCATTGCCTGCTGCGTGATGGCGGTTTTGCCTCGGCATCCTGATAGTATTAAGGCAAGAGTGCTCAGGTAAGGCGCAAATACATGTCTGCAAATCAATGGGGTCGATTGATTTATTGATTTCAGGACCATATATGTCCCCGATTTTCTTGAAAGTCTTACTCCTTATTAAATTATTGCTGCACTTGCCCGGTAGTTTTCACCTCTGGTGATTAATACCCAGGCCGTA
>PFXG01000066.1:8240-40829 GCA_002791545.1 Zetaproteobacteria bacterium CG_4_9_14_3_um_filter_49_83 | reverse complement strand
AATGCGCCAATTACTTTTGAATACACGACAATTACTCGATATACTCAAAATGACCAAAAATAGTTGCAGGGTGGCCTAGAACAAATTTGCCGTGCCAGCTCATCCATGCTCCCTTGCATACCAATCGCAGAAAGTGCAGACTTCGCTGTTTTCATACTTTCCGGCAAAGGAATATGAATCGCCGCATCGGCATTGAATCCATCCACCGCCCCTAACTGTGCCACAACACGCTCACTACCCACGCGCAAGGCATCTTTCAGACCGGCAACCATATCGGTGTTGGACAGCGATGCAGCTGTCGTTGCTGTCGAGGTTGAATTCCCTCCCGCACCACCGATTGCCCCCATAGCATCCTGAGCCTGTTTCATAAAATCAAAAGCCTGTGAACTGCTCGCAAACATAACAAGTACACAAGCAAGTGTTAGCACTACCCCTGTCCGTTTAAATGGGTTCCATTGATACATATACTCTCCCGTTAGCCGTCACCAAAAACATGCCGCGCAAGAATATATCGCGCATCAAAGTTTGCGTAGTGAAAAAGCCAGCTTCCACGCCGCACAGCAATAAACAAAAGTGACATATATCAAATATTCGCTGAGTCTTTTTTCTGAAAGGTATGAAGCACATAAACGGCATCGCCAATCTTGGCTGTATATATCACCCGGCAAGCACCATCAACACAGCGAATAAGAACTTCACGCACGCCAACACCAATACTCTTTATCGGTTTCCAGTCCATCGGATCAAGATCATTCTGCACCCTGTCCAATTGGAAGCCCGCTTCACGCATTTGCATCTGTCGGAAATGCCTTCAATTCATCAAGCGACGATCCGAAAAATCTTTATATATGCCGCAAGCCTGTTCTTTGCAGTGACATTTTCACCAAGGTCTAAAGTAAATCTCGCCATAAATAAGAAAAAGGAGCTACTTTCGTAACTCCTCGATTTGAATGGTGGGCTGTGCAGGGTTCGAACCTGCGACCCGCTGATTAAGAGTCAGCTGCTCTACCAACTGAGCTAACAGCCCGAAAAAAAATGGGGTGGTCGAGGGGATTCGAACCCCCAACAACCGGCATCACAAGCCGGGGCTCTACCATTGAACTACGACCACCATATATCCCTGCTGGTGCGCCTGGCAGGATTCGAACCTGCGACCTACGGATTAGAAGTCCGTTGCTCTATCCAGCTGAGCTACAGGCGCTCATATTCGCAGATCGAAACCTGAATGAATGGTCGGGGCAGGGTGATTCGAACACCCGACCCTCTGGTCCCAAACCAGATGCGCTACCAGGCTGCGCTATGCCCCGTTTCATTCAAGCTCCTTCCGAATCCGGAAGGCGCCGCATCTTCTTATGCAATGACCCATACGTCAAGCATGAAAAGTGAATAAATGTATATTCATGATCCACATCAATATACCATCCCTTTAAAATCACCATGTTAGAGATTTTAACATGTAATGATAGGTGACGTCTGACCGGCAGGGGTTTACTCTTGGCGGATCACTGAATTCACATTTTAAATCGGAGATTCAATCATGGGAACGAATTCCACGCCTCAGATGCACAGCTCAATCAATATGCGAGGCACTACCATTTGCTGCGTACGCAAGGGAAATGACGTCAGCATTGCCGGAGACGGCCAGGTCACACTGGGCGACATCGTCATCAAGCATGGCGCACGTAAAGTTCGGAAAATTCGTGACGGATCTATTCTGATTGGTTTTGCCGGTTCTACCGCTGATGCGATGAATCTGTTTGAGAAATTCGAAGCCAAGCTTGATGAGCATAGTGGCAACCTGACCCGCGCCGCTGTAGCGCTGGCCAAGGATTGGCGGACTGACCGGGTACTTCGCAAGCTTGAAGCGATGATGATTGTTGCCGATAGCGAACGCACGCTTATTATTTCCGGCAATGGCGACGTTCTGGAACCCGATGAAGGTGTTGCTGCAATCGGATCCGGCGGTGCCTATGCCAAGGCCGCTGCCACTGCCCTTTTACGACACAGCGAACAAAAAGCTCAGGACATCGTACACATGGCTATGAACATTGCTGCCGAAACCTGTATCTACACCAACACATCGTTCACCATTGAATCACTGGAGCATTGATCATGTTTGACACGTTATCACCAAAGCAAATCGTCACCCAACTCGACCGCCATATCGTAGGGCAGGCAGCAGCCAAACGCGCCGTTGCGATTGCCCTGCGTAATCGCTGGCGGCGTCTGCAAGTGAACTCACCGATGCGAGAGGAAATTACCCCGAAGAATATTTTGATGATTGGCCCCACCGGCGTCGGAAAAACTGAAATTGCCCGCCGACTGGCAGCGCTGGCTAAAGCGCCCCTGATTAAGGTTGAAGCTACAAAATATACCGAGATCGGATATGTCGGCCGCGACGTCGAATCCATTATCCGTGACCTTCTTGATATAGCTATCAGCATGGTCGAAGAAGAGCATCGATCAAAAGTTCAGACCAAAGCCCGCCAGACAGCCGAAGAGAAATTACTCGATATTCTCATACCGCATCCTGTTACTCAGGCACCTACTTCTGCTGATGCTCCTTCTTCCCGCCAGGACTCTCGCGAAAAAATGCGCCGCTTACTGCAACTGGGTGAGCTTGGTGACAGGCAAGTCGAAATCGATGTACATGAACAACTCCAGATGCCGATGATGCAAGTTATTCCGGGACAGAACCCGAATGATATGGACTCCGGCCTGAAAGACGTATTCAGCAATCTGTTCGGATCCGGCCCCAAAAAGCGTAAGCGCATGTCCGTCCGCGATGCGCTGAAGGTGCTGCAACAACAGGAATCCGAGCAATTAATAGATCAGGATAAAATCAAACAAGATGCCATTTCACTGACCGAAAATTCCGGCATCGTATTTATAGATGAAATGGACAAAATCACGCACCGCGAAGGAAAGGACGGTAATATTTCACGCGAAGGTGTGCAGCGGGATTTGTTACCTCTGGTTGAAGGCACGGCAGTATCCACTCGCAATGGTGTGGTTCATACCGACCACATTCTGTTTATCGCATCAGGTGCATTTCATTTATCCAAACCTTCCGATTTAATCCCTGAGCTTCAGGGGCGTTTTCCCATCAGGGTTAATCTTGATGCCCTGAGTGAAGACGATTTCAGACGTATACTGGTAGAACCCGAAGCTTCCCTGACACGTCAATATGCAGCGCTATTGGAAACCGAAGACGTCACCATCACGTTCACCGATGACGGCATTGAAGCGATGGCAAAAATTGCTGTACAGGTCAACAACCGCACAGAAAACATCGGAGCCCGTCGACTCCATACATTGCTGGAACATGTACTGGAAGACATCAGCTTTAATGGCAGCGAATGCCCTGGCGTGCATGTCGAAGTTAACGCTGCTTACGTCCATCAGCAGTTGGGAGAGATCGCCGAAAGCGAAGATTTATCGCGCTATATCCTTTAAAAACACATGCGCTGACCGCTCGCATTAAGCGAACGGTCAGCGCAAACAACTACCAACAGATGCTTTTTTTATGCAGCATCTTAAATGCAAAATAATCCAATCACGATTCAATGCTTATGTAATTTCTGATGAATGTATCTGGCCAGTTCATATATTTCAAACGGTTTACTCAGCACATCGTATTCTGATCGTTGACCCGCTAAAGAGGCATCCCGGTCATAACCCGACACAAACAGGATAGGAACATCCTCCCGCATTTCACGTATCCGCCAGGCCGCTTCAACGCCCCCAGGCGTGGCATAACCAGATCGGAAAGTACCAGGTCAATCTCATGCTGGTGCTTCTCAAACATACCGATTGCATCAATACCATCAACAGCTGTCAGTACTTTGTAACCAAGCCTTTCCACCAGCGCCTGATTTGTTGCTCGTATCAGCTCATCATCTTCAACCAATAATATTGTTTCGCCATTTCCCATATGCAGGTGCTTCTTTTCGATCACATCTTCTGTAACGTCCGGAGCCCGCTGTAATGGCAGGTAAATATAGAACGATGTGCCTTTACCCACCTCACTCTCCACGTGAATTATACCGTCATGCGTCCTGACCACGCCAAAAACCATGGACAGACCGAGGCCAGTTCCTTCGCCAATACCTTTGGTCGTATAAAATGGATCAAACATATGGGTAAGTTGCTCTTCATTCATACCCGTCCCATTATCTTTGACCTGCAAAGCAACATATTGCGCATGAACATCGACCTCATCAGACTTTCGATGAATCTCTCTTCCAGCCACTATAGATAAATAGATTGAAATATTAGGTCGCCTGATCCGATTAACGGCAAACTTGGCATTATTAACCAGATTAAAAAGCACCTGATGCATTTGAGTTTCATCACACCTCACGGGCATAGAGCCTGCTTCTGCATCGAATGTCAGCGTTATATTTTCCGGCACTGTCGACTTAAGCAGAACATGTGCTTTTTTCATACAATCTGAAAAGTCGACATCTTTTGCCTGCGTTCGTCCCTTTCTGGCAAAGGCCATCAATTGCGCCACAATCCCGGCTCCATGCTCAGTCAACCGTTCGATAGTTTCGAAACTTTCCTGAATCTCAGGCGTAACCCCAGCTAAATCTTTAGCCAGAAATGCCGTGCCGGAAATACCAGCCAGCATATTATTAAAATCGTGAGCAATGCCTCCGACCATGGTTCCCATGGCTTCCATCTTTTGCGCTTGCTGCACCTGTTCGCGAAGTGTTTTTTCCTCAGAAATATCCCGTCCGATCACCAGTGTTGCGGGTCCACCCTCATATTCGATACCAATCGTGGTCACGTTGGCATAGATAATGCGACCATCCAGAGCCTGAAATTTCACTTCTATATCGGATGATACTGCATTGATTTGTTCATTCTGCAGACGGTTGGCTACCACCCTCCGCTCGTCAGGGTGAATAAAATCCAGCACTTGTTTACCGATCATATCCTCATCTCTGAGTACTCCGAACATCTCTCTGGCTGATTTATTGGCATAAATCCAGCGACCGGCCCTTCGCACGGCCATTATGAATGGCGTAAAATTGATCAGTTTTCTGAATCTGTCTTCGGATGACTTTAAAGCTTCCTCAGCCTGTTTTCGCTGTGTCACATCTCTCAAACACGATTGAATTACCGGCTCACCATCCCAGCTTGCCAGAGATGCATGAACTTCGGTAATGATGATGCAGCGGTTAACATCCAACAATCGCATTTCCACCGGAAATTGAACATGATGGCCGGCGATAAGATCCTGCATACGCTGTACGCATTCCATATGATCATCCGGATGAATAAATGACGTCACGTGTTGATCCAAAAGATAACTTACCGATGGATAACACAAAACCTCAACAGCATTTTCATTGGCAAAGACAATCGTTCCATCAAAACGGTGTACCAGAACCGCATCCGGCAACACATCCAGCAATGATAAATAACGTTGATGCAATTTTTCAGCATCAGCTTGCTTATCATCCAATTCCAGCTGCTGCGCTTCAACCATCTTGCGTAATAATTTATTATTAACGACCCCGACCACAATTAGAATCAACAACAATACAATAAGAAATTTCGGGTTCTCTTTCAGAAAATCCCACCAATTCTTTTCAGGCGAATAAACAAAATTATCCACGAGCTGATCAATCGGGATCGATGCATCGATTAATCCCTGTTCCTGATATTCCTTTGCAATCAGCTGCCAGCGATAATGGCTCATATAGCCTATATCTGCCACATCACTACGAACAACCGGAATCAACGCTCTGGCTTCAAACAGCAGAGCCTCGTGCCCCTTCATTTGGCTGTTATACTTACTCGTTAAAATTTGAATCGTTTCTTCTACGTGTGACAGGGCATATTCCCAACCTTTGACACTTGCCGCAATAAAACGATTAACGCGTTCAGGGTGATGGCGAATTTCATGGGTCGATGCAATCAGGACATCTTCATAAAAATCGAGACCTTCATCAACAGGATTCAGAATGACTCGCATAGGATAACCCATTGAGTTAGCCAAAAACGGTTCATTACTTAAAAAAACGGCAAAAGCATCAACATCATCTCGAAACATACTCACAACATCAGCATCGTTGGTTACAGCAATAAAATCATTGGGGCCGATGCCTATTTTACTTAGCGCTGCCAGAAGCGTCCCGTTGAGCTCATTCACATCCATAACGATGCGTTTTCCACGCAAATCATTTGCCGTTTTAAGCGGGCTATTGCCGGGCACTGCAATGACGTACATTTGATGCTGCATAATTGCAGCCAGAGCATGGATGGTTGAAACATTTTTTTCCTGACTGAATTTCTCAAAGGCTTTACTGAATGCTATCAACGCACCGGCATTGGATATGCCATATTCAGCATGGCCATCTGAGACCAATTGATCTGCAGACACACCGGGAACAAACTCACGAATATCCACCTGTAAGCCGGCTTCCTCGTAATAGCCCTTTTCCTTGGCCATAACAAAACCGGCAAACTCGAATTGATACTTCCAGTTCAATTGCAAACTCACCTTATCCAAAGCAAATACTTCTGAAGAAGCCAGAGCGGAAAAGGCAATGAACAACAAGATCATAGCCACACGTAATAATTTCATCAGGATAACATCCTTGAATTTCTAATATCCATCAAAACTCCGCATCAGGGTGAAAAACTCAGATATGTTCAGTCTATGTCTATTTAATACTTATTGGAATGCATAAGCTCAAAAAAGCCTCAACCAAAAAAAAGGGAGACCAAAAGGCCTCCCTGAAAATAAAATTCTGATAGCAATTAACGCTTTGAGAACTGAGGTGCGCGACGTGCTTTCTTAAGACCATATTTCTTACGCTCAACCTTACGAGCGTCACGACTCAGGAAGCCTTCCGCCTTTAACTGGGCACGCAGTCCGGCATCATAGGTCAACAGCGCTCGTGCAAGGCCATGGCGAACTGCACCAGCCTGCCCTGAAACACCACCACCAATCACATTGATGCGAACATCAAAGCGAGAAGCCAAATCAACTTTGGTTAACGGCAATAATGCCTGCTGACGAATGATTTCAATCGGGAAATAGTTGTCCAATGAACGACCATTAATTTCAATCTGACCGCTTCCCGGTTTAATCATCACGCGAGCAATACTCCGTTTACGACGTCCGGTTCCTTGGTAATATGTGTCTGCCATAATTATTTAAGTCCTTTTCCTTAAGAATCGCTTACAGATTCAATGCTTCAGGTTGTTGTGCTGCATGTGGATGATCACTGCCAGCATAAACCTTTAATTTCGAGAGCATTTTACGTCCCAACGGATTCTTTGGCATCATGCCTTTAACAGCAGCCTCAATGATACGCTCAGGAAACTTCTCACGCTGATTACGCAGCGTAATGCTTTTCAGACCGCCAGCATAACCACTATGGCGATAATAGATTTTCTGCTCTTCTTTACGTCCGGTTACCGCAACCTTGTCGGCATTAATAACAATTACGTGATCTCCACAATCGGCATGTGGCGTATATTGCGGGTTGTTTTTTCCACGCAATACATTCGCTATTTCTGTTGCCAAGCGACCAAGGACTTTGCCTTCCGCATCAACAATATACCATTTCCGATCAATATCACCGGGACGAACTGTCCAAGTACGCATATAACTTCTCCTAGCTCTGTAACAAGAACCCGTTTAATAAGAGTCGCGCAGTATAAAAGCGCAACAGACGTTGTCAACGAACATTCGGCCGACTAACAGAATTTCCTGAATGGCGTAACTATATTCAACCGCACATATTGATATATCTGATTACCCTTCTATGCAGGGGAAAACATGATAACCATCAACATCAGTAGTGTCGACCATCCGTACCGCTCAACACCTTGCTGATGAAATATCAGAAACGCGTTATGTCCACTGAAGAAAAAATATGTCACCACGAAACCACCACGCATCATCACATGATAGTAACCTCTGGGAAAGTGAACTCTAAATTTACTGCCATTGCTTAAAAACAGGCAACGAATGTGTAAATGATCGCGTCGTCCGAAAGAACTTCCCCTTCAGGCTCTCACAGAACCGTACGTGAGACTCTCACCTCATACGGCTCTTCAGACCCACTTGTAGTACCAAGTTTCCATATCTTTCCAGTGCCTCCCATTGCTGGTTGACCGGAATCCATTTCTGGACATGTCAGCCCCTTCGCTTTATCTCCACCACAGAGACTTCATCACTACTACGAGCTGATCAGCCCCTGTGCTGCATCGGTACTCTCACACTCACGGGGCTTTCAACAAGATCGTACGTCTGGACAGGTATAAGCCTGTATCTATCTGAAGGAATGGCGGTTTCTCCGGTTGACGCGTCCATCTTTGCAAGACGCGACGCGTGATCGCGTTAACGCTGCTGCGCCCTGTTGCGCTCGACATACTCTGGATGTGATGCCCGATACGTTCGCCAATAATCTGAATGGGCGGCTTCCCACTGCTGTCTGGCCGCTACCTGATTCTCACGGTAGGCGGCATCCGTTTTCAGTTTATGTTGCTGCCAACGCCTCTCTCGAAACTGCTGGCATGCTCCATTTGAACAATACTGCTGATGCGGACACAGACCTGGAGACCGGGTCAGCCTTGACATTTACACATTCTAATTACATCCACCACTCCTACCTGTCGCTTTTGCAGTAAGTTGTTTTACTTAACCCTTTTGCGCAACCTTGCGACAGCCTGACTCAACAATGATAAAAGACTGCAACCGAACTCCTCAGCCAGCACAAAAAACAATGAAGGTCGCCATCTTTGGATTTATCTTCATAAATGTATTGGTAGATCCGCTTCACTCGTCCATCGTAAGCTGCGTGTAGATCATGAATTTACTCCATTGATGAGAGGCATTTGATAAAGGCAAGATTGCTAACGCGGCTTACCAACTCAAACAATTCATAAAGTTGCACTTGGAACTTGAATTCACGCTTAATTACTTCCCACCGGCATGACAAAAAGAAAGGGGCCACACTTTCGTGTAACCCCTTGATTTTATGGTGCTCCCTGAGCGATTCGAACGCCCGGCCTTCTGATTCGTAGTCAGATGCTCTATCCAGCTGAGCTAAGGGAGCCTGCTTTACTACTGAGCGCTTTCGCCCTCACTTACTGCGGCGCGCACTATAACGTCGTTTATCCAAACTTTCCAGACCGAATCATCAAGCCCGAATAATTCCTGAAACTCCTGATACAGCCAACCGCGATACTTCAACGTTCCATCCAACGTCAGTGCAACAAAAGCGGCGGGATTATGCACACTTTTTTCATCAATAAAAGTGTTTTCATTCACCTGCAGCCCTTTGGCCACTGCCAACAGCTGAATTTCCCATCCATTCATGCTGACTGCCTGACCAGTTTCAACCTTGATGGATTCAACTTTGGTTGTTTCTTTATTTAAAAAAACCAAAACCACCGAACCCTGCGAAGCTCCAGCCCACTCGGGTAAAACCGCCTGCTCTTTTGCCGCATGCGGATCGTTCGGTGCCTGAAGCGGCAACTGCCATGCAATATTACTTTCATTTTCAGCCTCACAGCCGCCCAGCGCAACCGCCATTAAAACAGCTGCGGAGAAAACCAGATGTCTGCCAATCCATGAACTATGCATGCGTGGTACCCACTTTCTCCAACCATATTACTATAGCTGGCATGACACTGGCGGAGAGAGAGGGATTCGAACCCTCGATAGGTTTTACCCTATACACCCTTAGCAGGGGCGCGCTTTCGGCCTCTCAGCCATCTCTCCAATCAGTATCAAGTCATTGTCTACTTAAGGACAAGTCGCGCAGTATAGGAACCGCGTCAATCATGGCAAGCGTCAGCTTGCATGCGCTTCAAAAATAGACAGCAACACGCTTGCGACCAAAGCCACCCGCATAGTGCTCAAACCTGCCCGCAAGCGGTGTATGACATGCAAAACAGCGCCCTTTTTCATCCAGCTGATAGCTCAGAATCTCATACCAGTCACGCACAATCAGTGCCTCTTTGCAGTTCGGACAGTATGTCGTATCACTTTGCACATCATGCACATTGCCGACATAAACAAATTGTAAGCCTTCTTGCATGGCAATATTACGTGCCCTCTGCAAGGTGGATAAAGGTGTCGCTGGCACATCACGCAGATGCCAGTCCGGATGAAATGCTGTGAAATGCAAAGGTACATCGCACCCCAAATGCTGTACAAGCCAGTGACACAATCGCTTTACCTCATCATCCGAATCATTTTTTCCGGGAATCAGCAGAGTCGTGATTTCCAACCAGCAGGATGTTTGCTGACGAATATACAACAATGTATCCAGCACCGGCTGCAAATGCCCTGCACAAAGCTTGTGGTAAAAATCATAGCTGAATGATTTCAGATCCACGTTGGTTGCATCCATATGCGAAAAAAATTCCTGTCGCGCTGCCTCATGCAAGTAAGCTGCCGTGACAGCAACGGTTTTGATGCCGCTCAACCGACAGGCTTTTGCTGTATCCACTGCATATTCAAGAAAAACAACCGGATCGTTGTAAGTAAAAGCCACGCTTTGGCATCCATGCTGAACTGCCGCATCAGCGATGTTTTCCGGCATCGCCTGACTGCTCAGGCGATCAAATTCACGCGACTTTGAAATATCCCAGTTCTGACAAAAGCGACAGGACAGATTACATCCGGCTGTACCAAACGACAGTACGCTTGTGCCCGGATAAAAATGATTCAATGGCTTCTTTTCGATAGGATCAATGCAAAATCCGGAAGAGCGACCATAAGCACACAACACCATCACATCACCCATACGCTGACGAACAAAACATGCCCCGCGCTGAGCTTCCTGCAATTTACAGTCGCGCGGACAAAGGTCGCACTGAATACGCCCATCCTTTAATCGATGCCAATATCGTGCCGGAAATGTATCAGTCATGATCACTAAATTTTTCCACAGTATAAACAGACATCTGCATATCTTCTGACCAGAAATCCGCAGGCAAACCCGCCTTTAATTTCAAATGTTGCAAAAACAACGCCGCTTGCGGCAACTGTTGCCAAACTTGTGGCAAAAAGGTCGCCTGATGCTGTTTATATCGCAGGATAAGACCATCCTGAAAAGGCACGAGAGCCCGCCTAAGCTGTTCTTCTGTTTCACCATGTATTGCTCTGGCTTCTCCCAACACCGACACTTCAACAGACGTATCCGTCCATTCTTCGCTTGTCAGTGGCGCAAAGCGCGGGTCATGAAATGCCGCAGCAACAGCGTTGGCCTGCACATCTTCACGCAAACTCCGCCTTGCTGTCAGTGAACCGATACAACCGCGCAAGCGCCCCTCTATCGTTAGCGTAACAAACGTTGCCCCCTGTTGCTGTAAACATTCAGCATCACCTGCTTCAACAGTTGTTTCATGCAACGACTCAGCAAATACCTCTGAAATAGCCTTGCGTGCAAGCGCAATCAGCCATGTTCCACATGCTTTGTTCAAGGCGCAATCTCCTGTTCACCCGCCGCATAAAATGCCACAGAAGCATATCCAACCACCCGCATTTTATCTCCTGCTGTATCACCGGAATTCCGGTAATCCAGAAGATTGGCAGTCAATCCTTTTTCACTGGCAACAGAGAGTAAGCCATTGATACCCGTTGCGCCGCATGCCTGATGCGACAACAAATGCCCCTCCCGGTTAAGAATTCGGGTCAGGCTATCCCGATCTATTGCACAAGCCTCCCTGTAATCGTGAAAATGAGACAAATCCGAGCTGATCAGTATCAGCGTCCGGGCATCGCCCCACAGCTGGTGCAGCAATTGTGATACGGCTTCACAGGAGACCTTACCCAGCACCAGAGGGACAATAGAAAAATCATCCAGCACCCGTTGCAAAAACGGCAACTGCACTTCCAGTGAATGCTCCAGAATATGCGGAGGATTCTGGATAGAAACCCCGGCGCAAGCACTCGCCATCCGAACACCCGACAAATCAAGTGGCACATCACCCAACGGTGTGGAAAAAAAATCGACATCGGGCAACACCAAACCCCGGCAGGGAACCCTGTGCGATGGCCCCGCCATCACTACGCGGCGAATATCTGCACCACGGAGCAGATTATACGCATACGCCGCAGTCACCCCTGAATAAATGTATCCGGCATGCGGCACCAGTAATGCTTTGGGAACAGAACCCATGTGGAAAAATTTACCCTCACACTCCTCCAGCATATTATCCACCATGTTTCGCAGGACATGAGGGTCTCCCGGATAAAATAAATCGGCAACAGCTGCTGGACGTATTCGCATGGTTTCCTACCTCAACAAACATTATAGCGTATTTGCTTACCTATTTATGATGTTGTTCGTCACTTATTTTCATGGTTATATTTTCCGGATGAACAAAAATAATCTCTATCTGATACTGATCATTTCGCTGGCCTGGGTGGCTCCCGAACAGGGGCTGGCTGATACTGTCGGGAAAAGCATCGTCGTGGCTGCTCGCAGCGAAGCTGCTGATGCAGGCATCCGCATGCTCAGGCAAGGCGGCAATGCATTTGATGCGGCGGCAGCTACTGCGCTGGCGCTGGGCGTGGTCGAACCCGGATCATCCGGCATCGGTGGCGGTGGATTTTTCCTGCTCTACATTGCCAAAGAAGACCGTTATGTGATGATAGATGCGAGAGAAACTTCGCCGGAACTGGCTGGTCATGGGGAAATATATCGCTCACAATCGAGTGTTGACGGGCCACAAAGTGCCGCTGTACCGGGCCTGCTTGCTGGCATTGACCACTTGATCGTCCATTATGGCACGCTTGATCGTCCTGTCATTGCCAAACCTGCGATAGCGCTTGCATCAGACGGTTTCAAAACCGGTCATCGACTACAATCCATGCTGCAATGGCGCAAAGAAGCATTGAGTCCGACTGCACAGCAGATTTTTCTGCCCGGCAAAGTACCGGATGCAAATACTGTGATTCGACAGGCACAGCTCGCTGCCACCCTGAAACGCTTTGCCCGACACGGAGCCGATGATTTTTATCGCGGCGAGACGGCAAAACGACTGGTCAGCGACATGAAAAAGCACGGCGGCCTGATTCGCATGAACGATCTGCAAAGCTACCGGGCCATTGAACGCAAACCTGTTTCATTTGAATATCAGGGGAATCATTTTGTCACTGCGCCGCCGCCATCCTCCGGCGGCATGGTTCTGGCTGAAATTTTTGGCATGCTGACAGCGGATCAACTGCAAACGCTTGATGAAACAGATCGTACACATCTGCTGATAGAATCCATGAAACGGGCTTACCGGGATCGCAACCAATATTTGGGTGACACAGATTTTATCAGCATCCCCGATTTACTTGACCCTGATCGTCTGAAAAAACTGCGCGCAAGCATTCACATGGATAAAGCCACACCATCAGATCAACTCGGTCATTACAGCGAGCCTATCGGCGACGGTGTGGATACCACCCATTTCTCCATTATGGATGCTGATGGCAACATCGTATCCGCCACACTTTCTATCAATTATGCTTTTGGTTCTGGCTACGTTTCACCATCCACCGGCATTCTGCTCAATGATGAAATGGATGATTTCGCCACTCAACCCGGCAAAGCCAATGCTTATGGACTTGTACAGGGCGCAGCCAATGCCGTCGCACCGGGCAAACGCATGCTCTCATCGATGACACCGACAATTATTCGCGGCAAAAAGCGCACACTGATTGTCGGTACGCCCGGTGGCAGTCGAATTATTTCGATGGTACTGCTCACGGCAACCGACTTCATCAGTCAAAATGGTGATCCGGCCTACTGGAGCTGGCTCCCCCGCTTTCACCATCAATTTTTACCGGATACCGTACAATATGAACCGCATACGTTCAGCGACAACACCATAGCAGAACTGAAAAAACGCGGCCATCAACTCAAAGAAGTCCACAAATACGGCAACATGCAGGCGATTTATTGGGATCCGGACAAGCAGCAGCTATGGGGACTTACTGACCCGCGCGGAGAGGGCAAAGCGCTGATGTATTCAGTTTCCGAGTAGAGCCACCATCCGCTGACCAAGCAGGGTCGGATTATGTTCCACTGCCACGCCAGCAGCCTCAAGCGCGGCAAACTTGGCCCTGGCCGTGCCCTTGCCGCCGGAAATAATTGCACCGGCATGGCCCATGCGCTTGCCTTTGGGCGCCGTCGCTCCGGCAATGAAAGCAACCACGGGTTTGGATACATGCGCCTGAATAAACTCGGCTGCATTTTCTTCATCCGAACCACCGATTTCGCCGATCATAACGATACCCTCGGTCTGTTCATCGGCTTCGAACAGTTTCAATGCATCAATAAAATCCATGCCATGAATCGGGTCTCCCCCCATGCCGATGCAGGTGCTTTGCCCCAAACCGACCCGTGTCAGCTGATCAACCGCTTCATAGGTCAATGTGCCTGAGCGTGAAATCACACCAACACGCCCCGGTTGATGAATATGCGCTGGCATAATGCCGATTTTGGCTGCCCCAGGCGTGATAATACCGGGGCAGTTCGGCCCGATCAGCACAGCATCGCTGCCTTTCAACTGCGCTTTGACTCTGAGCATATCGAGCACCGGAATACCTTCAGTAATACAGACAATCAGTCGCAGTCCGGCATCCGCCGCTTCGATGATCGCATCGGCCGCAAAGCGTGGTGGCACAAAAATAACCGTCGCTTCGGCCCCTTCCTCGCGCACCGCATCACCTACCGAATTGAATACCGGCTTATCCAGATGTTGTTGCCCGCCCTTGCCCGGTGTCACACCGCCGACAAAGTTGGTGCCATAAGCCAGCATTTGCTCGGAATGAAAACTTCCCTGCTTGCCTGTAAAGCCCTGACAGATCACCCGCGTTGATTGGTCCAGTAACACACTCATATCGCACCCACCGCCATACTTGCCGCCTCATCGAGATTCTCTGCCCAGCGCACATCAAGCCCTGCATCTTTGACCAGTTTGCGTCCGGCATCTTCATTGGTACCAACCAGTCGCATCACTACCGGCACATTCATCGGATGCGTTTTAATCGCTTCCAGAAGCCCCTGCGCAATAATATCGCAGCGTACAATGCCGCCGAAAATATTCACCAGTACCGCTTTCACCTGCGCATCGGAAAACAGCAACTTGAAAGCTTCCGTGACAGCCGGAACCGTCACGCCTCCACCAACATCGAGAAAGTTTGCAGGTTTTGCACCTTTCATCTGAATCATGTCCATCGTCGCCATCGCCAGCCCGGCACCGTTGACCATGCAACCGATATTACCATCAAGCTGAATGTAATTCAGACCATATTGCGCCGCCTCAATCTCACGCGGGTCTTCCTCGCTCAGGTCCCGCATGGCGACAATCTCCGGCTGCCGATACAAGCCGTTATCATCAGCAACAAACTTGGCATCCAGCGCCACCAGATTGCCCTCTACCGTGAGTACGAGGGGGTTCAATTCCAGCATCGCCGCATCTTTTTCGGTGAAAGCTTGATACAACTGACGCAGCAAAACATTCAGTTGCCCTGCCGCATCACCCTGCAACCCAAGGAACGAAGCAATCTCAGCAGCCTCAAAAGCATCAATATTTCGAATGGGAAATGTGCGGATTTTTTCAGACTCCGTAGCCGCCACTTCCTCAATATCCATGCCGCCAGCCGGACTCACCACCAACGCCACCGCTTCAGCTTCACGGTCCACCAGCAGCGACAGATAAAACTCGTGCGCAATATTCAGCCCTTCCTCGACATACAGTTTGCCGACTTCCTTACCCGCCGGGCCGGTCTGTTTGGTTACCAGCACGCTGCCCAGCAAAGCTTGCGCCGCCGCTTTCACCTCATCCACAGACTTGCAAAGCCGCACGCCGCCGGCCTTACCCCGACCACCGGCATGAATCTGCGCTTTGACCACCCACACGGAACCGGCAAGTTCATCTGCCGCTGCAACTGCTTCGCCCACACTCTGTGCCAAGTGCCCGCGCGGTACATTCACGCCAAATGAGCGCAATACCTCTTTGGCCTGATATTCATGAATATTCATTAAAACACTCCCAAAGCATCAACCTGTGCCACCAGCGCCTTCACCGATTCAAGCGAGCGATGCATCGCTTCCATTTCGCTCGGCAGCAAATCCAACTCCACCACACCTTCCATACCGCCACCGCCCAGCTTGCACGGCACGCCCATGAAATATCCATTTACACCATATTCGCCTTCCAGATATGCCGCACACGGTAGCACACGGTTTTTATCATTCAGAATCGCATCGGCCATTTCCACCACCGCTGCACCGGGCGCATAAAAGGCCGAACCCGTTTTCAGCAGTTGCACAATTTCAGCACCGCCCTGTGCTGTGCGCTGGCAAATTGCCGCCACCTCGGCTTCCGACATCAGTTCGGTAATCGACACGCCTGCCACAGTAGAATAACGCGGCAAAGGTACCATCGTATCGCCATGACCACCCAGCACAAAGGCTGAAATATCCTCAATCGACACGTCCAGCGCCTGCGCAATAAACGAGCGCATACGTCCGGAATCCAGCACACCAGCCATGCCGATTACCCGCGAACGCGGAAAGCCGGAAACCCGTTTGGCCGTGTACACCATGGCATCGAGCGGATTAGTCACCACCAGTAAAATCGCATCCGGTGACAACTCAACAATTTTCCGTGTCACATCGGCCACAATATTAACGTTGGTCACCAGCAAATCATCCCGACTCATTCCCGGCTTCCGGGCGATACCAGCAGTAATAATCACCAGATCTGAACCTGCAGTATCGGCGTAGTCGTTGGTTCCTAAAATATTGGCATTGTAACCCTGAATCGGTGATGCCTCGTACATATCCAGCGCCTTGCCCTGTGGTACACCTTCCACCACATCAAGCAGCACGATGTCGGCCAGCTCCCGCTGTGCTGCCAGAAATGCCGCTGTTGCGCCGACATTGCCCGAGCCCACCACGGTGACCTTCTTGCGTTGAAAAAAGCGGTTATCACCGCGAATCATTCCAGACCATTGCATGATGCACCCCCGAGAAGCTGATATTAGCCGATTATAGCTTGCACTTAATCGATGTCGAACGTGAAATGCGTGCATGATAACGCAACCATGGCATACAGACCTGCCCCCCCTGGTACTCTCACTATGCCAGCACATTCGACAGCAGGGCGGCACGGCCTGGCTGGTTGGCGGTTGTGTGCGTGATATTGTCATGCAAAAGCAGCCGCAGGACTTTGATGTAGAAGTTTTCGGCCTGAGTCAGGATGATATTCTGCTGCTTTGTCATGCGCTGGGTCACTGTGAAGCAGTCGGCAAGCAGTTCGGCGTTTTCAAGCTATTCGCTCGACAGCTATGCATCGACATCGCGCTACCGCGCCGCGAACTGAAAACCGCTTCCGGCCACCGTGGTTTTGATGTTGAGACCGACCCGAACCTGCCACCGGAAATCGCCAGCAGCCGGCGTGATTTCAGCATCAACGCCATGATGCTGAATCCTTTGACGCGCGAACTGCTCGATTTTCATCACGGCTTACAGGATCTCAAGCAGCGCATCCTGCGTCATGTCTCTCCAGCTTTTATCGAAGACCCGTTACGTGTGCTCCGGGCCATGCAGTTTGCAGCCCGCTTTAACTGTACACTGGCCGATGAAACAGCGCAGTTATGTCGCACCTTGCTGGCCGAGGCGGATAGCCTGCCGCCGTCACGCATCTGGCAGGAGTGGCAGAAATGGTCGCATGCCGATCATCCGTCGAAAGGCTTACTGGTATTGCAACAAACCGGCTGGTTATCCTTGTATCCGGAATTAACAGCACTGATCGATTGTCAACAGAGCCCCATGTGGCATCCGGAAGGCGATGTATGGGTTCATACACTGCAGGTTTGCGATCAGGCTGCGTCCATTGCCAGCAGAGAGCTGCTGAACGACAAACAACGTGAACACCTGATATTTGCAGGCCTGTGTCATGATTTCGGTAAGCCCGAAACCACCAGCATCGATGAACAAGGCAACATTCGCTCACCCAATCACGGCATTTGCGGCATACAAACCACGCAAACATTTTTATCGCGCATTCAGGCACCCGGCATATTGATCAAGCACACCCTGCCACTGGTACGCGAACATATTGCGCATGTATCCGGCCAGCCAAGCGCCCGCGCGGTGCGCCGACTTGCGGCAAGACTAGAACCGGCATCGATTGAACGCTGGGAGATGCTGGTCGAGGCGGATGCATCAGGACGCTATCCGGCACCGGCCTCGCGTCCGGCTAAAACATGGCTGGAGCAAGCGCATACTATGTCGGTTCAACACGAAAAGTCAGCCCCGCTACTGACCGGGAAATTGCTGCTCAGCTTAGGAGAAAAGCCCGGCATCCAAATGGGGAACATTCTTCACGCTGCCTATCAGGCACAGCTGGATGGTGATTTCCATGATCAATCCGAAGCTATCGCCTGGTATAAGCTTCACCACGCAGCGCCCGAAGCACTTGAATAACGCTCAAATTGCATCTTATTTATTACATGCCATGATCACGGCATGACACAGCAACAGAACCCTGAGAGCTGGCTCGATGAGCATGGCGATTACCTTTTCCGCTTTGCACTGATGCGCTTGAAAAAACGTGAACTGGCCGAGGATATGGTGCAGGAAACCTTTCTGGCGGCTTGGAAAAGTCATAAAAGCTTTGCCGGAGATTCATCACTACGCACCTGGCTGACCGGCATTTTAAAGCACAAAATCGCCGATTATATCCGTAAAGAAATCCGCACACGTAATCTGAACGAGCAGGCTGAGCATGATCCGACATCGATCTGGTTTAATCACAACGGCAGCTGGAAAGATGCTCCCGCTGCATGGCAGTCAAGCCCGGAATCACTGCTGGCCAATGAACAGTTTCACCATACGCTACAACAATGCCTCGAAAAATTACCCGGCAAACAGCAGAAAATATTTGAATTACGTGAACTTGCCGGCATCAGTGGTGATGAAATCTGTAATGATCTGGAGATTTCGCAGACCAATCTGCATGTGATCATGTATCGCGCTCGCATGTCGCTGCGCCAGTGCCTGCAAAATCACTGGTTTGGAAAAAAAACATCAGCAGGGAGAACATCTGCATGAATCATTTCTGCAAACATGCCAGCCACCTGACTTCCGAATCGATGGAGCGAGACCTGACTATGGTCGAATCTATAAACTTACGTCTGCACCTGTGGATCTGCAGCAGTTGTGCCAATTACAGCCAATCCATCAAACTGCTGCATCAGGCACTGGCGGCGATGCGCAGCGACAATGAAAATATTAAACTCTCCGAAAACGCCCGCCAGCGTATTAAGGATGCCATATCCAATACTCACTGAGTGAATAAACGCAAAACAATCCACACACTTGCCGGATGACGCTTCGCTCTTCCGGCCTACTTTCACACTCAGTTTTCGGCCATTAAACCAAAATAAAGTACACTCATATCGCTTTCGCCGCTATTGCTCAATTCATGCACTTCGCCCGGATCAATGCGGATGCAACTCCCCTGCGCCAGCGCAAACGCAACACCGTCAATCAGCATTTGGCCTGTGCCTGCCAACACGTAAAAAATCTCGTGCAGATCGGCATGGCTATGCGCCGATGCCTGTTGTCCCGGTTTAAACACCGCATGCGACAAGCGCACCGAAGCCGGTAATTCCGACTCGTTCAGCAATACCCGTTTCAGAATATCAGCATCATGCGATAGTCCCTGAACTTTCACATGGTCCAGCTGTACCAGCTTCATGGTATATCGTCACGAGACGATGGCGTCATTGCGGAGGTATTGACAACAACTGCGCCAGATCGGTCGGAATATCAAACAACGGCATGGCTTCCAGCAGATGTTTGCGGGTCAGTGGAATCTCATCGAGAAAATGTGTTTTACCATCGCGATAGGCCAAACGGGAAAAAATACCGATCGCCTTGATGTGGCGTTGCATTGCGGTCAGACGAAGCAGGCGGTGCCATTGTCCGGCATCGTCAAAGTGCGCCTGCCACCCAGTATCCATAGCAGCAAAAAATGCCCGGCTCAAGACGCTTCGCTGATCTTCCGGATAATTCTGATAGCAATCATACAGCAACGAGGCCAGATCGTAGGTCAACGGGCCCTGCACAGCATCCTGAAAATCAATCACGCCCAGACGTTGGTTATCGAACAACACCATCAGGTTACGACTGTGGAAATCCAGATGGACCGGCACTTTGGGCAGGCTGTTGATCTGCTGCAATAGCGGCTCAATAGCCTGATGGAAGCGTGCTTTCTGCGCCTCGCTTAGCCTTACACCCGCCACCTTTGGCAAATACCAGTCCAGATACAGATCAAACTCCAGATGCATGCGTGCCATATCAAACGGCTTCAAATAACTGACATGCGACGATCGTAGCGCATGTAACTGCCGCATGGCATCGGGCATAAGTTGATTCACATCACCGCCAGCCTGCAGAAACCTGGCCCAAGTGCGGTCGCCCAAATCTTCCAGCAGCAAAAAGCCCTGCTGCAAATCAGCAAACAACAGTTCGGGCACATGCAAACCGGCCCCAGCCATCCACGAGCGTACCGACATAAACGGCTGAATATCTTCCTTGCCTGGAGGCGCATCCATCAGCACCAGCGTTCTTTCACCCATCACCACACGAAAGTAGCGGCGGAACGAAGCATCATCAGCCAGCGGCAGAATACGGAACGCTTCGTTGAGCTGGCCTTTCAGCCAGTCATCAGCCAGTGCAACTCGCGGATCCGAATAAATCACTGGCGAATCATCAAGGCAGATAATTTGTAATCGGATTTAAGTTGTTGCTGCAAATCTGTCGCCCCCTGCTTATCCAGTGCACGTGTGGTCACCACCCGGTAACGCCAGCCTATCGATGGTACGTTCACTTTCTGCACAGATGTTTTCAGGCTCATTTTCTGCAAGCGAAGCTGCATTTTCTGGGCATCAGCGTCTTTCTCAAACGAGGCAATCTGCAACAGATATTGTGCCTGATCCGATGCCGGAGAATCAGCCAATTCCTGCTCGATAATCTGCTGAATCTGCTGCTCGTGATCATGTGTGTCGGCTTTAACCGATACGGGCTCCGGCTCGGCAATCGCTTCAGGCAACACCTTTTGCTTTGGCAAATCGGTGTAAAAGGTCAACGCGCCCACCTTACTGGTTTCGGACTCGGAACTTTTTATATCCTCTTTTGCCACAAGCGCTTTCTGAGCCGCCTCCAGCGACAATTTTTGTTGGATCAACTGATCCTTCAATATTTTTATCTCGTCAGACGAATCAGCTAACTGCCCGGTATTATCCCGCCCGACATAAAAACCGGCAAAGAAACTAGCGAGAAAACCCGCCACCACCAAACACGCCAGCAGCCAGATTTTCCACTGTCCTGAATCGTCCACCTTTTCAAAGGGTCGTTGGATGTGCGCGAAATCCTTTCCGGCCATGATCGTTACTCTTCCTTACATGCGCTCGGGCGTGCTTACCCCGAGTAATTGCAATCCATTGGCCAATACCTGACGTGTTGCCGTCACCAGCATCAGTCTGGCTTTGCTTAACGCCACATCATCACCGATCACCCGGTGATCGTGGTAAAACCGATGAAATACCGCCGCCAACTCCATCAGGTAGATGGCCACCCGATATGGCTCACAACGTTCAGCCGCTTTTTCGATGGTCTCAGGGTAAGCCATCAGCTTGGCGGTTAATTCACTTTCCTTATCCGACGTCAGATGTGAAAGATCAACCGCATCCACCTCGCCCAGCGTCAGCCCTTCAGCCGCCGCCTTATCGATCATATTGCTGATTCGCGCATGCGCATATTGCACATAATACACCGGATTTTCGTCGTTCTTCTGCTTGGCCGTTTCCAGGTCAAAATCCAGCTGAGACTCTGCCCGGCGCGTCAGAAAGTTAAAACGCACAGCATCGGCTCCGACTTCACTGACCACTTCTTCCAGCGTTACAAATGTGCCCGCACGTTTGGACATACGCACCGGCTGACCATTACGTGTCAGATTCACCATCTGCACCAGCACCACTTCCGGTTGCTGATCTTTGCCGGTTAATGCCTTGACGGCTGATTGCACGCGCGTCACATAGCCGCCGTGATCGGCACCCCAGACATCGATCATGCGCTCAAATTTACGCAAGGCTTTATCTTCATGATAAGCAATATCGGCAGCAAAATATGTCGCTGTACCATCCTGTTTGGCCAGAGGGCGATCGACGTCATCGCCAAATTGCGTCGTGCGGAACAACCATTGCGATGCCGCCTGATAATCCTCGATTTCCTTACCCTTTGGCGGTGGCAGCGTACCAAAATAGACCAGCCCGTCGGTTTTAAGTTTTTCGATCAGGCTTTGCACCCGACCGGAGTCATGTAATTGTTTTTCGGAGAAGAATACATCAAAAGCAATGCCCAACTGCGCCAGATCGTTGCGAATCATCTGCATATTGGCAGCCACAGCGCGTGAGCCGACCCACTGCAAACGTGCCTCATCCGACATCGCCAGCAATTCAACATCATCACCCTCTTGCAGCAAATCTCTGGCAATCTCGATAATGTAATCGCCGGGATAGCAGCGCTCGGGAATCGTTACCTTCTCCCCCTGTAATTCACGCATACGCAACCACACCGATTCAGCCAACACGCCAATCTGATTGCCTGCATCGTTGATATAATACTCACGCGTCACATCGAAACCACTGGCCTGCAACACCCGGCTCAAAGCATCACCAATCACAGCACCACGACCATGGCCAACATGCATCGGTCCGGTTGGATTGGCTGAGACAAACTCTACATTCACTTTGATATGTTTCGGCTCCGCCATGCCATAAGCTGAACCGGCTTGCACGATAGCTTTGAGAATTTTTGCTTCGGCAGCCTTGCGCAGGCGGATATTGATAAAGCCCGGGCCTGCAATATCAGCACCTTCCACGGCTTCGGGCCATTGCACCGTTGCAAGAATTTTTACCGCAATCGCATGCGGGGCCATTTTCAGAGTCTTCGCCAATGGCATCGCCACATTGGCCGCATAATCACCATGTTCCTTCTGTTTGGTGCGGGTTAACTGCACCTCGACTGATTCACTGATGCCGCTTTCACCAAGCAACATATCCACCGATTGTTGCAATGCCTGTTCGAGTTGTTGCTTCACATTCTCTCCATCGCGCTGAAATTCCTGCGCATGCTACCGTTGACGCCCCGCACAGTAAAAGAAAGAACTTCCCTGATTCCCTTGGTGATTGCCAGCATCAGCGATTACCCTGCGTCCATGCGTCCGAAACTGCCACCGAATTATCTTGCCGGTTATCCCGTCGAACTAACAGAGAAAATCCAACTGATGCTTGAGCAGGATCAGCTGGCTGACTGGTTACTGCGCAAATATCCGCAACGACACGGTATACGTAGCGACAAGGCGCTTTATGATTATGTCATGCAACTCAAGGAAACCTATCTGCGCAAATCCGCACCACTGAATAAGGTCGCTTTTGACAGCACCCTGCTACTCACGCGCCAGGCATTGGGCATCCACACCAGCAAATCACAGATTCACGGAAGCAAACTCAAGGCCAAACGGGAAATTCACGTGGCGACCATGTTCAAAGACATGCCGCCCGAGTTTCTACGCATGATCGCAGTGCACGAACTCGCCCACATGAAAGAGTCGAATCACAACAAGGCCTTTTACAAACTCTGCTGCAATATGGAAGCGGATTATTATCAGCTTGAATTTGATCTGCGGGTCTATCTCACTTATCTGGATGCGACGGGGAAATCGCTTTGGGTTCACGACTAACATTGTTTCTCTTCCCCTCAACCTGAAAAATCAAAGGAACCCATCATTGATCAATCACCCAAATGAGTGATGCGAAGCATACGCGCGCATATTATGGTTGCCTGCCTGGAGAAGGGAGGGAGATCATGGGCATAAAGAATCGCTGCATTTGTTTAATTCACATCTTTGCATTGGCTATTACTTTGCTTTGCTTGCCAGTTTCCAGACCAGCGCTTGCAGGCGTTTGCGATGCGCAACAACTGAGCATTTTAACCTACAACGTATTCATGCGCCCTGAAGCTCCCGGGTTTTGGTACAACAATAAATTTCGTGCCGACGCTATACCAGACAAGCTTCGTGATGCGGATGTGGTTATTTTCCAGGAAGCTTTTGATGATGCTGCGCGCGCGATCCTGTTAAAGAAGTTGGGAGAACATTATACAGAATCATCCAAAGTCTTAGGCAAAGACACATTGTTCCGTCAGGACGGCGGTATCATTTTGTTGAGCAAATGGAGCATCAAAAAGCAGGATCAACTGGTTTTCAGTGACACCTCATTCACCGACGGTTTAGCCAGAAAAGGCAGCGTGTATGCCATGATTGAAAAAACCGAAGCTACCCGAACTCAGCGATACCATATTTTCGGCATACATCTCAATGCATCGGACAGTGGTGCCAATATCGACATACAAAATGCACAACTCCGACAGCTTGTAAATTTTATTGAGCAGCAACATATCCCGCCGCATGAACCGGCGATAATTGCAGGGGATTTCAATATCGACCCAACATCCGACAACTATCAATTCATGCTCGAAACGCTGCATTCAAATCATCTCAAACGTGATGGAGAGTTCACTTTTGATGCTTCTAAAAACGATCTGGTCAGTAAGCTTCATAAGTTGTTCGACCATGTGCTGTTTAATGTATCCAACGCCCCCAACACCTCGAAATCGACTATTTCCATTGAGCATCCCAGAGCAGAGCATCCCTGGAAAGGCTGGATCTTCGGCAAAAAACATAACGATTTATCGGATCATTTTCCCCTCTACGTGAACTACTGTTTCGATCATATCGCCCCGCAGGAGAATCTATGAACACCATTATCCGCCAATTCAGAGCTTTACTCGAAACACCAGATTGCACGCCCGAACAAATCAAAATGTTTCTCGATCAGCTCAATAAGGCAGAGCAACTCAGCATGACAGGCGATCTGCACAATGACGATCAGCAGCGCCTGTGGGAGCTCTCGGAGAACTTCCTGACTATTCGCCTGACTGATCTGGTGCCTGAAGACACGCCTTCTCTGGAGCCTGTGATCTACGCCGGTGAAAATACGCTCCCGGTATTTCAGAAGTTCAAAAAGGCCATGTATCGATATGAAGGAAATGTTTACGGTGCCAATTCCAGGCTGCTTAAACCCTCGAAATTCGGCATGGGATTTTTCTCTGTCTGTCAAACAGATACGTTGCATGAAATCATCATCGACTACAGCGCCACACCGCCTGTGGCAGCCAGACCCGCAGGCTGGAGTAAAATCACCCCTAACGATGATGGTATCTTTCATCATCTCAAGGATCATGTCAGAAAGATTTCCAACGACTTTTACATCGGCAAGGCCACCAGAAATGATCACCATGCCGGTTATTTCACGCTTTGTCAGGAACGGGATATCACACTGGAAACATTCAAAATCGGTATGATGGCGATGATGCCGAGTATTGATGGCATGCAAGGCGTCAGCAAAGAAGCGGCCACTGCCTATATCGCAAAAATAAAAATGAAAGGAAACAAGGATTACCTGAAAAACATCAAAACCGTCAGCTGGCTTTTTCGCACGTTTCTGCAAGAGCACGATCACAACATTTACAGTTTTGCAGAACTTGATTGCGAGCAGCAGGAATCCATTCTGGCCATGATCGGCAAGCCTTCCACGTCTTTGCTTTCACCTTTTTATCCTGTAGCGGAAGGATTTATCCGCCTCAATGCCGGGCTATGCTGGGGAGCAGATCCGGCTGTGCGTCAATCACTGGGCTTCGACATCTACGAGGATGAGCCTGAAACATCGCTGCAACCGCATCGTGATTTTAAACAGCAGCATATTCCGTTCAAGGCTCAGGGTGAAACCCTGAGTCAGACCTTGTTTGACTACGTTATCGTCGGCAGCGGCCCCGGCGGTGCTGCGGCAGCTTTCGAATTATGCAGGGAAGCAAAAAACAGCAACGATCCGATATCCATTGCCATCATCGAAAAAGGCGAGTGGCGGCAATACGATCAACTCGCGCATAGCGCACTGGGTGTCATTCAATCACTGCTGGACAATCAGGGAATGACCGTAGCCTCACCACAATTTGCAAGTGCGCAAACTATCCCGCAATGGCCTGTCGTACATGCCAATGCCGTTGGCGGCACTTCCGTCATCAACTCAGCCATTCACCATCGCACACCTGATGATATTCTCGATTCATGGTTTAAAAATGAGCCGGAAGAAAAATCGAGATTCATCGCCCTGCTTGATGAACTTGAAACGCTGATGCCTACACAGTCGACCGAGACTTCGATCGGCGATGAAGCTTTCGACCGACAGGTGAACTCAGCCGCCGAAGGTCTGTACGGTGCCTCCGATGAGTATCGATTCCTTGATCGTTACACCGATGGCTGCGCGGCAAAAAATTCATGCTTCCGTGGTTGCCCGATCGGTGCCAAACAAAGTCTCGATTTCTCTTTGCTAACCAGAGCACTGGAAACCAGAATCGCGGATCAGCCTGTTGTCACCATACTGTCCAATGCACATGTTCAAAACATCGATATCCGACACCATCAGGGAAGTCAGAACGATGTGGCGCAGGGTGTCCGGGGCAATTTTGTGCATCCGGAAAGTAAAACCAGCGGGGCAAATTTCACCATCACCGCAAAAAGGGCCGTCATTGTTGCGGCATCGGCAGTGATGTCCCCGCTACTACTCAAAGCGTCGCTTGAAAAAAAGCTGCCTGATCTGGGTAAACATTTTCAGGCGCACCCCGGAAGCAATGTCATTGGCGTATACGATCGGCAGGTTTACAAACTACGCGACGGGCACATCGATGCAGTTACGCAGGGCTGGGCTTCAACGTATTATCGTGAACGAAATGATGATATGCATACAGGCTTCAAACTGGAGACGCTGGCAGCACCACTGGACCTGTTTTCAGGGCGCATCCCGCTTTCTGGCAGCAGTCTGATGAATCAACTCAGGAATTGGCACTATATGGGTTATTGTGCAGGCTTGCCGGGCTAAAACATGGGGGACGGTGCTGGGAAGTATCAGCAAGCCCGAAGTTGTCTACAAACTCGATCACACTGAAATGAAACGCTTCCGCAAAGGCATCTACGAAGCGGCGAGATTGCATAAAGCGGCAGGAGCCACACATGTGATGCACGGCATAGCTGGCCTTGAGGCTGTTCTTCCCGTTGCTGATATTGATAAAATCAATACCGCTTCAACCTCCGCCTCAGACTATCAGGCACTCACCCATCTGTTTGGCGGCTGCATTATGGGCACCAATGCTTACAATTCAGTATGTGACATGAAGGGAAAGGTGCATCTGCACGAAAAGCTTTATGTGGTTGATGCATCGGTGCTACCAAGCAATATCGGCGTCAACCCGCAACAAACCATTATGGCTAATGCCATGCGCATCGCTCAGCACATAAGCGAAGATAGCAAAGCAGCAATATAGGAATATGAACAGCCCGGATTTACTCAGTCAACGGGGCTCTGCTGACCCCGTTGACTGAGTTTAAATCCGCGACCTGTTACTCCAGCCCGATTTCCTGATTTGCATACACGGCAATTCCGTCTTCCTCACCCAGGTAAATAAGCTGCCAGTCCGCACCATTTTTGACTGTCACGGTCTTGATAATACCTTTATGTTCAATTTCACGATGATCCTGATCAATCAGGAAAATTTCACACATGCCTGCCAGCGATACATCCGTATTTTTTATATGAACCGAGACCTGACAGTCCACGCCCAGATCCTCAAAGGCACCTGCATTTTCACGCAACACATCGTTTGAAAGGGTAATAACATCATTGTCTTTTAAGCCAGCTGTGTGATTCATCGATATAAACTGAGCTTTACCGGAAAACCCCTTCAGAATATCACCTTTAGCAACGCTAACCGGATAAGCAAAAGCATCTTGCCCATGTAATTTATGAAAGATCGCTATATTTACATGCGGTGCTTTAGCGCCCCCGGTAACATCACCGGCCTTAATTTCTGCCTGAACAGGCATTCCAAGTGCCAGCATCGCTGCGCACACCATAGTTACGACTATACCAGCAAACTTTGTACTCATTTTTCCAATCTCCTGTGTTAAATGCAGCAATTTTCAAACATCATCACTGCACCACCGATTTAATTGTTTTTCCATTGAGCCGGATGTGTTCATGGCGAACACAAAGCAGCAAAATCAGTCTTCTGAAGCGCTTGTTCAGAATCGGCGTCTATTAAATCAGGGAAGTAAAAATGGGTACTTTGGCTATGGTCTGACTATGGGATAAGGGCTCATCTGTTGCTACCGCCAAACTGAATAGTGTCAATGCCTGAGAATAATCACTGCTACTTGCAGGAAGGCAAATGTACTCACCATCAACTTCCCCTTTCTCTCGTTCTACATCAACAAGCTCAATAACAGCATCATCCTGAGCCGGATTTACGGGACATTCCTGTGCCTGCGCCTGAAACACGATCATTTCAGCCAGCAAAGGTGCAACAGCAACGATCAACAGCGTCAGGCCAAGGGGTAACAAAACCCTGAATATTCCGTTCATTGAAATCATAAGATCATGAAGCGTAAACATCAAAATTCGCAAAAGCAATCATGCATAAGCGTATACCCAAAATTACCAACTGATTATTTACACCCATGCTCAACGGCATGACAAATCAAATCATGAGGATATCCATAGCGTTGAAATTCAATGCACGCTTTACAGAACAGATACGATCCGGCCGACATCAATACTGCCGTTGTTTCCAACCTGAAAGCGCAGAAAAACTTGTCGAATCAATGACTTCCAAGTAACTTGCCGTCATGTGTTCACCCGATGATCTACTTAAAAACAACCGCAAGTGGTCCGAACAGAAAGTCGCAGCCAACCCTGATTATTTCAAACACCTTTCCGAGCTGAAAAATCCGAAATACCTGTGGATCGGATGCTCTGACAGCCGGGTTCCGGCCAATGAAATTATCGGACTGGAGCCGGGCATGGTCTTTGTGCATCGCAACGTCGCCAATCAGGTCTCGCACACCGATCTGAACTGTCTGTCGGCGGCGCAATATGCTGTGGATGTTCTGAATGTGGAGCATATCGTCATCACCGGACACTACGATTGCGGTGGCGTTCGTGCGGCTCTGGAAGGACAACATCACGGCATAGTCGACAACTGGATTCGCAGCATTCGCGACACCTATATGCAGCACAAAACCCTTCTGAACTCACTGGATAAGCATCAGCGACTCAATCGCCTGTGCGAACTCAATGTGAAGCGACAGGTAGAAAATATATGCCATACCCGCATAGTGCAGAACACTTGGGAAAAGGGGTTTTCTCTGTCGGTGCATGATGGTTTGATTCACGATCTCGACGTCACCAAAACCAGCGTCAAAGATGTTGCCCCGATCTACCGCCTGCGTCCCGGTGATGCGGCAGAAATCTGGCCTGTCGGCAGCTAAAATATCAAGCACGGCCTGTCACCCCCCAAATAGGGGATGTGACCCCTCGATTCTCTTGCTAGGTTAGAACCCAATCAGGTTGAAAAGCTGAAATACTCCGTATGTCCTAACAGGAGAATCTGGCATGATCCATATTATTGACGATGAAATGTTAATTCGTGAATTGTTATCAAAAGCCGTTTCCCATATGGGAAAACAAGCGCAAAGCTTTGACTCCGCTACCCGTTATCTGCAATACATGCAGGAAGAAGCATATATTCAACCGAGCATCATTCTTTCGGATATCAACATGCCTGAAATGACCGGTTGTGCTCTGGCGCCACTGGTCAAGCAACAGTATCCCGACACTACATTTGCCCTGATGACCGGTAATCCGGAACAATGCACACCGCATTGTTGTCATGGTCAAAAAAATGATGCGCTGATTGATCGCACCTTCTACAAACCTTTCAACCTGAAAGAATTATCCGAGTTTATTCACAACAACTAGACCGGATTATTCATGAATCGTTGTGCTGATTGACGCAGGGCAAACCCCTTACTCTTCGGGCGCACTATGTGCGTCCAAACGGCAGTTCAGCCTTTTTGTGCGCCGAACGTTTGTTCGCAACGAATTCTGAAGAAGGCGTGCATAGCAGTGCATACGGACAACTGATGAAGGATTCGCTACGGACAAACTGTATTCAAAGGGGCAAGCAAGGGTGCAACAGAATTTATGAATAATCCGGGTCCAGGAGCCTGTCCGAGAATAGAAGAACCTGCTGCGGCAAAGCGGATATTGGCCATTTCCCCCGTTCATTCTCGTTAAATGCAAGCAGGATTCGCCTCACATGAACGGAAAAACTGACGCAATCCCGCTTTCCCTCGCGACGGTTTCTATTCCCGGACAGACTCCCAGGAGGCATTTCCGACTACAGCTGGCGAACAGCATCTTCGAGTGAAGTGAAAAACTTGTCTTTGCGGAACGTTTTAGCTCTGTCGAGTTTGAATAATTCCTGTTGAAGTTCATGGCTGGCAACAATAATCACTTCCACACCCGAATGTTGTAAAGTGACATGCAAATCCTTCAGCGTGAACATGGCCGTAATATCAAGAAACGGCACACCCGATATATCGATAATCATCGTTTTAATATTCAGAGCTTTATTAACATGGCTTTCAAAGGCTGTACTGGAGCCAAAAAAGAATGCGCCTTCAATTTTTATGATTCGGGCTTGTTTGCTTTCTAAATCCACAGGTCCCGTAGGACTATCCTCACTGATTAAATTAATCCGGGTAGCCTGAGTGATCCGGTAAACAATCGACAGCGATGCCATGACAATACCGAGCAATACAGCGGTAATCAGATCAATAAATACCGTTACAAAAAACACACTGACCATAATCCCCAGATCATGACGCGGGCTGTCCTTCCAGACCGCCAGAAACCTGTAATCGAGAATATCGATGCCGACCTTAATCAGAATACCGGCCAGTACCGCCATCGGAATAGCAGCTGCCAATGGCGCAAAAAAGATAACTATCAGCAGTAAAATCAGGGCATGAAAAATCCCTGATAACCGATTGGTACCGCCACTTTTGATGTTAATCACGGTGCGCATGGTTGCGCCTGCTCCAGGTATCGCGCCAGCGAAAGCACATAAGGCATTACCCAATCCCTGACCGACCAGCTCCTTATTGGGTTGATGACGGGTTTGGGTGATGGAGTCTGCAACAATCGAGGTCAACAGCGTATCGATGGTCCCCAGCACCGCCAGTGTAAATGCCAACGGCACAATCAGGCGAATATCGACAAAACCAAAAGAAGGAATCACCAGATCAGGCCATGTCGACGGGATTTGACCAATGGTATCGACGGGCAGGTTCAGCAACATGCTCAACGGCGTTAAAACAATCAGGGCAATCAGCGGCGAAGGCAGCCATTGACTGATATGGGGAGGGGTAAAAAAAACAATCGCCAGTGCCAGAGCAGCCAGCACAACCGCACTAAAATTGGTTTGCAGAAGCTGCTGCGGTAGCGAGGTCAGAATATGCAAGACCGACGCTTCCGGTGACAATCCCAGAAACGGATGAATTTGCAGAATGATAATGATAATACCAATACCACTCATAAAGCCGGAGATAACCGGATAGGGAATATAACGGACAAACCGACCGATTCGCGCCATAGCGAATACCAGCTGAAACAGACCGGCAAGAAAAATGGTGGCGGCGATGAGCTTGAGATCCTGATGCAGGGTAACAACGGCACTGGCAATCATCACCGTCATCGGCCCGGTAGGCCCGGAAATTTGCGTCGGTGTACCACCGACAAGTGCTGAAACCAACCCCAGAATAATTGCGCCGTATAAGCCGGCAGTTGCTCCCAGACCACTGGCAACGCCAAAAGCCAGAGCCAGGGGTAATGCAATCACCGCCGCCGTCATACCACCAAACAGATTACCTTTAAGTTGAAGGCCAGTTGTCAAAATAAACTCCAGTTGCTCAAATCTCCGCTGAATCTAGAGCCTGCGCCGATATGGCTGCAATAAGAATATATTTTGACACTGATGCGAACACTTGAACACCGCTGCAAGAAACACTTCTTATCACCCATATAGGGGATGTTCGACTTTTATATCGTACTAAAGTTCGCTATCAGAGCGCGTTGTCGTTTTAATTGCCAGCGCGATACAGGCAGGAGGGCTCAGCATGATCCACATCATTGATAATGAACCTTTTATCTGCGACCTGGTATCAACAGTCGCAGCCTTTTTGGGCAGTCCATCAAAGACATTTGGCTCAGAGAGAAGTTATCTTTGTTACATGCTGAATGACACGTACACCCCTCCGGATATGATGTTTTCCAATATTGATCTACCTGAAGGCATGGGTTGTGCCTTGTCCACACTGATTAAACAACAGTATCCGGACGTCACCTTCATCCTGATGCGCGAGGGCATCAGTTCAGCTGCTTCCTGTGACTCCAATGAGCATAAAAACAAACATCCGGTGGATCACATATTGCAAAAACCTTTTAACGTCAGAGAGCTGATCGAATTTGTCGGAACAATTCCCTCAAAAAGAACTCAAGCCATAGTCCAGCCATAGTCCAGC
>PFXG01000066.1:0-8232 GCA_002791545.1 Zetaproteobacteria bacterium CG_4_9_14_3_um_filter_49_83 | reverse complement strand
CATAGTCCAGCCATAGTCCAGCCATAGTCCAGCCATAGTCCAGCCATAGTCCAGCCATAGTCCAGCCATAGTCCAGCCATAGTCCAGCCATAGTCCGGGTTAGTGCTGGCAACTCGGGCAGTAAAACGTTGAGCGCCCCGCTTGCACCAACTTTCGAATGGGGGTGCTACACAACCTGCACGCTTTACCATCCCTGCCATAAACCCTGAAATCGTGCGCAAAATAGCCCGGCTTACCATCCACATGCACAAAATCGCTGATCGTGCTGCCTCCGGCCTCTAGCGCCTCACCGAGCACAGTGCGCACCGATGTCACCAGTCGCTGAATACGAGCTCCGGAAATGCGGCAAGCGGCTGTTGCCGGATGTATGCGAGCGCGAAACAGCGATTCCGAAGCATAAATATTACCTATCCCAACCACCACTGAAGCATCCATCAACACCTGTTTTATCGGAGCCTTGCGTTGCCGTGTCAGCTGAAAAAGGTACTCTCCGGTGAATGCATCCTGCAAAGGCTCCACACCCAGATTGCTGAACCACACATGTGATGCCCATGTATCGGCCGGCAACAGACCGACATATCCGAAACGGCGTGGATCACGATAAATCATGGCATTACCGTTTGATAAAACAAAACGGGCATGCTCATGCTTTGTTTTTTCCTGCGATACCGGCACCACGTGAAACTGCCCTGTCATACCCAGATGCCAGATGAGTACTTCGGGCCCGTCCAGTCTGAACAGCAAATATTTAGCGCGGCGTTGTACCGACGTAAAATGCTGCGCTGTTAAACTGGAGAAATCCGGGAACGGGTAGCGCAAACCCTCTCTGAAACACTTTACTTCAACAATCATCTGACCGCTCAGCAGTGGTTCGAGTCCCAACCGTACCACTTCGACTTCCGGCAACTCAGGCATCAGGCACCGGTTCTGGCGGATACAGCTGATCAAATTCCCGCGCCGGCATCAGGATGGGGCTGGCAACCCCCATATCCCGCAAACGATCCCACAGGTGTTGAGCTTTCTGCTTTGGCTGCGCCGGAAATACCAGTCGATACGATGGAATCACCACCGTCCGTCGTTCATAGCGGTAAGTCTCGCCCGCATCTTTCAGCCGTTGTTCCATTTCTCCGGCATATTCATCAAGGTAAAAACGTCCCAGACCTACTCGATACAAGGAATCACCGGTCTCCAGCACATCGGCTTCAAAGCCTTTTTTCAACCAGCTTTCCTTAACCTTGTTGGCCTCAGCAAAACTGTCGAACAGACGAACATCATCGTAAGCATGAAGCTCAACCGGCTCCTCGCGCTTCAATACGACAGGTGATAATCCTTTTCCCACCAACCGTGCCTGCATATCTTCAAAACCTTTTTTCCAGACCATGCGCCGGGTCATGACCCGCCAGAGCATGTCAGCAGCATCTTCCTGCTCAGGCACCTGAATAATAATTTTTGGGGAACCATGCAGATGCTGTGGCATCACCAAAACGGGATTCCATGCCAGCCAGGCGAGAATCGCCATCGCTCCTACCAATAGTGCCGCCATCAACGTTCGCATGTGATTCGGATGCTCATTTGATATTCATGGTGGCCAGCAGATTCAGGCCCTGCAACGTTAAATGCGGTTCGACGCTATGAATACAATCCATGCCTCCGGCGATGATGGAGGCAAAGCCGCCAGTGGCAATCACCGGTGCATTGGCATAGTCCGGCAACGCCCGCAAGCGCCGCACAATGCCCGAAAGCCCCTCGACATTCGACCAGTACACCCCGGCCTGCATGCTGGTTACCGTATCCCGGCCAATGATGGTGTCGATCGGACCGAACGACACCTCCGGCAACCTTGCCGCCCGCTTGCTCAATGCCTGCAACGACACCTCCAGACCCGGCACAATCAGCCCACCGGCATAATGGCCCTGGGCCGAAACCACATCAAAGGTCGTGGCCGTTCCGCAATCGAGTACAATCACCGGGGCACCAAAAAACTTACGCGCCGCCACCGCATTGGCGATGCGATCCGCCCCCACTTCACGCGGGTTTTTGTAATCCACCGCCATAGCGGTTTTTACTTCCGGCGAACCGACAAATGCCGCCTGCTGCTGGCAAACCTGCTGACAGGCATCGGCCAGCACCTGATCCAGATGCGGCACTACGCTGGCAATCATGATGCCGTCAATATCGGTCGGGGAAACCTCCAAACGCGTAAATAAACCGTATAATTGCCAGGCCAGTTCATCACTGGTCATCTCACGCTGGCTCGACAAACGCCAGTCCATCTGCAAGTTACCCTGCCGGTATAAGCCGAATACCATATGGGTATTGCCGACATCCACGCATAAAAAATTCTGCTTCATTTAACCTTTCCCTTCCATATCAACATCACCGCTGGTTACGCGCACAAGATCATTGCCGCTGCGCAGCATCAGTGCGCCATCATCATCCAGTGCTTCGGCCACACCCTCCAGCACGTCATGACCATTGACCACACGCAACATGCTTCCGGAAGCGGCATGATGCTGCCACCAGGCTTCCTTCACGGGACCGAATCCCTCACTAAGCCAGCGCTGATACCATATATCCAATGCCTTCAATACTGCAACTGCCACGTCCTGCCGACTAGCTGGGCGCTTGCTGCAACTGGCGATATCTGTTGCCTTTCGCGTGGTGCCGCTGTTATCGCTCAGTACGGTATCCGTCACGGCCTGCCAGCCGTTTTCGGGTGCGCGCATATTGATGCCGATACCGATCACCACCGCATGAACACGCCCCGGCTCAGAACGCATTTCAGTCAAAATGCCGGATAATTTTGCCCCGTGCACCACCAGGTCATTCGGCCATTTAATGCGGATGTCAGGCACCCAAGGCTGCAAGGCCTGCTGCAAAGCCACCGCAACCAGCAACGGTATTTGTGTCACCCGGGCCGGCTCGACCGGCGGTTGCAGAATCACGCTCAGCGCCAGCGAACCCTGCATCGTCAGCCATGGCCGCCCCAAACGGCCACGGCCCTGCGTTTGCCTGTCGGCGCAAATCACCGTTCCATTCATAACATTGTCGTGGCGGGTCAAACCGGATGTAAGATCAGAAGCCTGATCAATCAGCCGCATCGCTTCACTGTTGGTGGAATCAACTTCGGCAAAACACAGCACCTGACGCCCGATGATAGCGTTGGCTTTCAGAGCATTGGTTTTAAGAGCTTTGGCCAGCATCGGCGCATGCATCAGGTCAGCATGCAGTTCGTAACCGACACCGATACGCGAAACAATTTCGATACCCTGCTGGCGTAATTTATTGATGTGTTTCCAGATTGCGACACGCGAAAGGCCCAGTTCCGTGGCTAACACATCGCCGGAAACCGCGCCTCCCGAATCACTGAGTCGCGATAGAATATGATCGCGAATTTCATCACGGGTTTGATCGCGTCTGCGCTCAGGAAGCGGCCCGAGAACCGATTCAGCCATTAGCGCTATTTACCCGCATTGACAAATCCAGAGCTGGTGCCGAGTGGGTGATCGCACCAATGGCAACGCGATTAACACCGGCCCTGGCATAGGCATGGATATTTTCCAGCGTGATATTGCCGGATGCTTCCAGCAGAATCGATGTGGGCACCATGGCTCTGGCCTGCGCCACCATGGCAGGACTCATATTATCCAGCAGAATAATGTCGGGGCTAACAGCTATAGCCTCAAGCACCTGCTCCAGAGTTTCACATTCCGTTTCCACCCATTTCGAATCATCCAGCTGATAACACAGGCCCACGGCATCGGTGATTGAGCCAGCACCCTCGATATGATTTTCCTTGATCAGAAAGGCTTCCGATAAATCCATACGGTGATTACCGCCACCGCCATGTTCAACTGCCTGTTTCTCCAGCAAACGCAGGCATGGCGTGGTTTTTCGAGTATCGACCACCTTGCAGTCCAAACCCTCTAGCGCTTGTACATATTGCTGCGTCAACGAAGCAATACCGGAAAGATGTTGCATGAAATTCAGTGCTGTACGTTCAGCCGACAGCAGCCTCCGCAGTGGCCCGCTCAATTGCGCCACACAATCCCCGGCTTGCACAGCTTCGCCATCCCGTTTATGCCAATCACAGGTAATATCCACCCCCATTCGGCTAAACACCTTATCTGCTACAGAGCAACCGGATAACACACCAGCGGCCTTGGCCGTAATCGTCGCCACGCCCTGCACATTTTTCTCAATGGTGGCCATCGCCGTGACATCTTCAAACGCCGCATCTTCCAGCAATGCCAGCTCGATCACCCGTTCCAAATAATTCATCGTTCCATCCTGTTACTCATTCAAAGTAGAGCCCGTCTTACAGTGCCCATAAAATGCCACCGATCACCAGCACCGCAATCGGCTGATTCAACCAACCGGGCAACAGCGCCCGCACCAGTGATGCGGCGATTCCGGCAATGCCAGTCGCCATCCACAGTTGTTGCCAGCTCATGCCGTGATACAGGTGAATACTCCAGCTGCACAGCAATGAGGCCATCACAATCAAGGCCAGATGGGCCACAAGCGTTTGATTCGGATGCAGAGGAAACTGCAATTTCATCCAGCCGAAGCGATCCAGTAAATCTGCCAGCGGAAACAGCCACACCGCACACAGAGCCAGTCCCAGTCCGAATTCCGGAATCGCATAGAAAAAAAGGGCCGCCACCAGCAATGACAAAGCCAGCGACAATGGTGGCCACAAAAACAGATCGTCACCCTTCCCCGGCACGCTCCATGCCTGTTTCAAATGCAAAAAAAATGGCGTTTTCGCCAGCGACAACCAGAGCAGCCAGCCAAACCATAACAATACACCTGCGCCCACCCATTCGATTTGTGTATAAGCTGGCCATAGCACCACCCATATCGCCATCAGCGATTGCGATGACAACCAGATGGTGCGCGGTGGCACACCGGCACGGCGCATGATCACCGCCAGCCAACTCAGTTGAATCAGGCCAACGGCGAATAAGCCGGTAAGTACCATGTTGATATTAAAGTAGGAGACCGCGAACATGCGGCCATGATAAACGTGTTGCGCGAAAATTCACTTGCCAAAAATATGCCACCTTGCAGCGGGCGAAAAATATGACGACGGAAACCACCGATTTACATATTTCAGACTTTGATTTTGATCTGCCCGAAGCCCACATTGCCAAGCGCCCGCCAGAGCACCGCGAGGATGCCCGTCTGCTTGATGTCGTTACACAGCAGGGCACACAGCCGGGGAAAACCGAATTCCACGACAGAACCATCAAAGAGCTTCCGACGCTGGTACAGCCGGGCGACATCTGGGTAATTAACGATACCAAAGTGATTCCGGCGCGTTTATTCGGACAAAAAATTACCGGTGGTCAGATAGAAATATTATTACTTGAACCGGCAGGTGAAGATCACCAATGGTTTGCCTGGGGCAAATCCAACAAACCGTTGAAAGCAGGCACACAGATTCACTTCAGCGAACATTTTTCTGCCGAAGTGCTGTCTCGCGAGGGTAAAACCCTGCGCCTGAAGTTAATAGCCGACGATGTCGGTCAGGCCATTGAAAGCCACGGTCACATGCCCTTGCCACCGTACATCGACCGGCCGGACAGTGAAGCCGACCAACAGCGTTATCAAACCGTCTTTGCCGAGCATAAAGGTGCCGTGGCTGCACCCACCGCCGGTCTGCACCTGACGCCGGCGCTGATGCAAAGCATGGAACAGGCCGGGGCCCGTTTTGTGCGCGTCACGCTGCATGTCGGACCGGGCACTTTTCAGCCTGTGCAGGTCGATCATGTACGCGACCACCAAATGCATGAGGAAGCTTATATCATCTCAGAAGCAGCAGCCGTCACCATCAATCAGGCCAAAGCCGCAGGCCAGCGCATAGTCGCCGTCGGCACCACCAGTCTGCGTACACTCGAAGCCGCCAGTCAGGCCGGAAACATCCGCGCCGGAGCCGGAAGAACCGATATCTTTATTTATCCGGGTTACCAGTTTCAAATGGCCGACGCCCTGCTGACCAACTTCCACCTGCCCCGCTCCACCCTGCTGATGCTCGTCTCCGCACTGGCAGGCAAAGAGCCAGTCATGCAGGCTTATCAGCACGCTATCGAACAAAACTATCGATTTTATTCCTACGGTGATGCGATGTTTCTACGCAGAACATCATTCATCACACCCAACCTCCCCCTTTGAAAAATGGTGATTTCTTCGAACAGTGCTATTGCAAATAAATCTCAAATAAATCTCAAATAAATCTTCTCCGTGGTTTCTTTCTTTTGTTCGATTCATTCCTTGTGAAATGACAGTCTGTTTGGGCTTGTAGCAAGGCAACATTCAACAGGCGGAAAGCCAAGGCTTCCGGGTATCAACAAGCATGGCGATGTATATCTTCGCAAGCTGCTCATTCATGGTGCCAGAGCTGCATTGCGCTGGACTGACAAGAAGCATGACAAACGCAGCATGTGGGCTGCCTGTTTGAAAGAACGCAGAGGTCAAAATATTGCAGTTGTGGCACTGGCAAACAAAACAGTTCGTACGGCCTGGGTATTAATCACCAGAGATGAAAACTACCGGGCATGTGCGGCAATAATTTAATATGAAGAGAGACTTTCAACAGATTGCGCGGATTGAGTAAAATGATGGCGACAAAGGCGCAAACCACATTTCTGCGAACCTGACGGGGACTTAGGCCAGAGACTACCCAGCTTCAAACAAAAGGCCGGATATATGCATGCTACTTTCCTTACTTGCACATCAAACTTTATCCTTGCAACGCGGGACGGGCCATATATATCACCGTAATTTGGGGGCATGTGAACCAAGTCAGAGTTCAAAATTTAATAATTGTTATAAACATGTTTTTATCTTTAAACCGCCCTTTTTAATATATAAACACTACAAGGAAAATCATTTTGACAAACAGAATTATCCTCTATAATCATATCAAATTTATAAAGCTTATATTCATCCAAAGAATCGTTGTAATGAAATATTTTTTTTATATATGATTTTTCTCTTTGGGCTTCTTCGTTTTCGAAAATAACATCTTCATAACTCTTCGAGATTTTTCTCATAGAAGAATCTTGTAACTGAACCCACCAAGATCCAGAAAAATCTTTTCCAAAAATATCATTGTATTTTTTAGCTATAATTTTTTCGTAATGCAAATAAAGATTGTCATTTAGAATACGATCCATTGTTGCATTAAGTTCATATTCGTTTGTTGTCTTAATCCCAAATGTGAAAATAATTAAAAGAAATAATGTTATTAATATCCTATTCACCTTAAAGCCTATATCCCAATAGTGCATGAGAGGTCTACCATTGTTCCATTCATTTGCTTCCCCTCACAATTCTTCCCACAGTAGTAAAGTGAACATTAAAGTCATCTGCTATCTGGCTATAACTGTAAGCACCGCTTTGGTATACCGCTACTACTGCATCATTTCGACTTTCATGTGCACCCGCAATTTCATAAAATCAATGATATGCAACAGTCAATTTTACGCAGGCATAAAGTATTTTGTTTTCAACGGTTTCCGCCAAGGTGGACCATGTTGAAAAGGCTTAAGTTAGTGCCATTCGGGTCGGACTCGATTGATTTCCAACCTTTCCAGCTTTTTTGTAATCCTGCATATCACTTCTTCCTCCCCGATAAACCTTCAAGCCCGTTGCTGAGAATGAAGTAAGGAAACAGCACTGTCATCCCCAAGATTGGGGAAATTCTAAAATTTATTTGAAACTGGATTTATCCCTACTAACTCAGGATGATGTTTGCATCCCTGATATGTTCCAATACCCTGCTTTAACCTACTACAGATGATCAACACTCTTTTTATCCATTTCGTCATTCAAAGTGAATCTTGAATCTAAGTCTAACTCGGTTCTGTATTCCCCTTCTGACTTTGAACCAAACACACGCCAATACGACACAACATGCCAATTGAATTCTCCGGTGGAAATCAGTTCAAGACGATCTATCTCGCCAACGCGATTGGTTACGACATCGCTATGAATAATTTTACTCACGACTATCTTGTAGGGATTATGCAAAAGGTGCGGCCCACTCATGAGCATAGTAAAAACCATTGATACTCCGACCATTACCGCAAAACGATTTCGTGGCACGTAAAGGGTATAGACTGACGCTGAATGTAACTATTCAGCCCTTTCGGTAGTGAGGCATATTGCCACACTGCAAAAACAATCCTTGACATGGTTTTTCTGCATTTTTCTCTTTTGAGAGGG
>PFXG01000023.1 GCA_002791545.1 Zetaproteobacteria bacterium CG_4_9_14_3_um_filter_49_83 | reverse complement strand
TCAACATGAGAAACTGTTGCGGTTAATGGGAAATTGCTATCTCAGGTTTTATTCCTGAAATTAAAAGTTATGGGTGCGGAATGTCGGTTTAACCATACCTTCCATGCACTCACGATCTTCAATTGGCCTACGCTCTCCAAGCGTTGACTCTCGGAGTAAGCCAATGAATTGATCGGTGGATACCGCCGCGTTGATTTTATATTCGATGATCATGACTTCCCTTTTGCAGCTAACGTAGAGCTAACCGGCGCCGATAGGCGCCGGGTTAGGCGCTTTTCTTTAATACACGCTTCAATCTTTGACATTGCCTTTGCACTTCCTTCCACCCCCAGAGGTCAGGCGACTTTAAATATGGATATGTGGATGCCCATTTTAGGGCGCGCTTTTCTGAATTAACGCCTATTTCACAAGTGATACTATTTTCATTAAACCATAGCTTGAATTGAATAAGACCCCATCCCTCTGCACTATACCTAACCTTTGCACCCTTGCATTTTTCTGGGGTTAAGTTGATTCGCTTCATATACCGTCGCATTGTTCTGAAAAATGGACTCGACCAAACCCTCAAGCCGTTCTTTATTTACAGGACTCCCCATTTCCATTTTTTGTGCGCCTAACAATGTTGATACAAGGAAAAAATTCCACGTATTTCCCCTATACATACGGAATTAATTCCATGACATTGAATATTGAGAGCAAAATCGGGAATGGCCTTGAAGACCACTCCCGCTGTGTTTGCTCTGCATTGAGTCACTACTGAATGAGTCCGGACACAGCGGCCAGTGCTGCTTTCAGCCTGGAGGGTTCGGTGCCGCCTGCCATGGCCATGTCGGGCTTGCCGCCGCCTTTGCCGCCGCAGATGATTGCTACTTCGCGCACGATATTTCCGGCATGGTAGCTGCCGATTAGATCAGGGGTGACACCAGCAACCAGTTGCACTTTTTCGCCATTGACCTGACCGAAAACGATCACACCGCTCTTGAGCTTGCCCTTGGCCTTATCCATAAAATCGCGCATATCGGCGATGCCTTTGACCTCGGCGGTCAGCAGTTTGATGCCATTCACATCCTGAGCTGTGCCGATCAGATCATCCAGTACGCCGGTTGCAGCTTTGGCCTTGAGTGATTGCAGCTCTTTTTCTGCTTCTTTCAGACGTGCCTGCAATGTGGTCACGGCTTCTTCGGCTTCAAACGGACGGACTTTCAGATGATTCGCTGTCTGGTTCAGTGCTGCAATATCGCTGACAAAGCTCTGATACGCTGCCGGGCCGGTAGCCGCTTCGATACGGCGTACACCTGCGGCAATACCTGTTTCGGACATGATGCGGAATGGCCCGATATCTCCGGTGCGGGTGACATGTGTACCACCGCACAGTTCGGTGGAGAAACCGGCCGATACCACGCGCACTTCATCGCCGTATTTTTCACCGAACAGTGCCATCGCGCCGGAGGCAACCGCTTCATCCTGCGTCATCAGCTTGGTTTCAACCGGATCGTTGGCCCAGATGGCGGCATTTACTTTGGCTTCAATTCCGGCTTTATCAGCGGCTGAAATCGGCTGATGGTGCGAGAAATCAAAACGCAGACGTTCGGCATTAACCAGCGAACCGGCCTGCTTCACATGCTCGCCGAGCACCTGACGCAGCACCGCATGCAGCAAATGCGTTGCCGTATGATTGCGCCGGATGGTGTCGCGACGCGGGCCTTCCACCTGAAAATGCGCGGTGGTGCCGCGTGTTACGGTGCCCTGAACCACTTTGCCGACATGCACGAATAAATCGGAGAGCATTTTCTTGCTGTCATGCACCTCAAACACAGCATCACCGACAGAAATCACGCCGGTATCCCCGACCTGCCCGCCGGATTCAGCATAAAATGGTGTCTGATTGGCAATTAACCAGCCCTCTTCACCCGCCGTAAGTGTGGCGACAGCTTCACCATCGCGCAGCAAGCCGGATACCACGCCTTCAGCAACAACGGTGGTGTAACCGAGAAATTCTGTTGGTCCGTGCTCTTCACGCAGCTCGAACACGGCTCTGGGCACCGATGTTTCACCGGAGCCGCCCCATGCCGCCCTCGCCCTTTCGCGCTGCTCCTGCATGCAAACTTCAAAACCATCCATATCCAGCTGAATATTCTGACCCTTGAGAATATCCGCCGTCAGATCGGTTGGAAAACCAAACGTATCATAAAGTGTAAACAGCGTTTTGCCGGGAATCGTTCCGCCATCGCCGGCATCGGTAACGGCCTGCTCAACCAGCTTCAGCCCCTTATCCAGCGTATTGATAAAACGCTCTTCTTCAATGCGAATCACCTGTTCGATATTCGCCTGAGAGTGAACCAGCTCATTGAAATGCACCCCCATCTCGCAAACCAGCGCATCAACCAGCTTATAAATAAAAGCCTCTTTCATACCCAGCAAACGGCCATGACGACAGGCCCGGCGCAAAATACGGCGCAGTACAAAGCCGCGTCCTTCGTTGGATGGCAACACACCATCGGCCATCAAAAAGGATACCGAGCGCAGATGATCGGCCAGCACGCGCAGCGACACATCGGTCTCCGCATTGGCACCGAATGTCACGCCGGTGACATCACATGCCGCTTCAATCAGCTGACGGAACAGATCGATATCATAATTATTGTGCACGCCCTGCATCACCGCAGCCATGCGCTCCAGCCCCATACCGGTATCGACTGAAGGTTTTGGCAATGGTGTTAATTCGCCATCGGCACTGCGGTCATACTGCATAAACACCAGATTCCAGATCTCGACAAAGCGGTCGCCATCTTCTTCCGGTGTACCCGGAGGGCCGCCCCAGATATCCGCGCCATGATCGTAGAAAATCTCCGAGCAAGGTCCGCACGGACCGGTATCACCCATGCTCCAGAAGTTGTCCCTGGCACCGATGCGGGCGATTTTATCGGCTGGAATGCCGATTTTTTGGGTCCAGATTTCATACGCTTCATCATCTTCTTCAAACACGGTGACAAACAGGCGTGAAGCATCCAGCTTCATTTCGACAGTGAGAAATTCCCAGGCATATTGAATCGCTTCTTCTTTAAAGTAATCACCGAAGGAAAAGTTGCCCAGCATTTCGAAAAAAGTGTGATGACGCGCCGTATGTCCGACATTTTCCAGATCGTTGTGTTTGCCACCGGCACGCACACATTTCTGACTGGTCGAAGCCATGGAACAAGCACGCGACTCAAGACCCAGGAAGACATTTTTAAATTGCACCATACCGGCATTGGTAAACATCAGTGTCGGATCACCATGCGGAACCAGTGAGCTTGATGGCAATACTTCATGCCCCTTGCCGGCAAAATAATCGAGAAACTTTTTACGAATTTCCGATGTGTTCATTGTTTATCCCTCTTCCAGACTGCTGTCTTGTTCATTCAGTACACGCAAAATTGTAGCAGTATCAAAACCCTTATTCTGCAAAAAACGGGCATGCCGTTGCCATACCCGCGTATCATGATGCCTCAGAGCCTGAGGATCACGCTGTCGGATAAGCTGTCTGCATGCTTCCGCCGCATCATACTGACCCGTTATGGCTTCTTCAGCCTGCTGCAAGGCTACATCATCGACGCCCTTTTGCCTTGCTTTGGCAACGGCCATCCACATGGCTTCACCGCGCTGTAAACGTGAGCTTAGAAAGCGCTCAGCATAGCGGGTAGCCATAGCCTTTGAGCTCCTCAATGGCGGAGTCGATAGCAATATCATCGATACCTTTACTTTGCAGGCGTTTCCTGATTTCCGCTTCGCAATACTCGCGCATGGTCAGCAGCCTTAAAGCCGCGCTATAGGCGGCTCTGACTTCAGGATTCATTGCCATCGTTACAAACAGGAAAAAAAAGAAAAGCTACTTATGCCTCTTCAGGCTTTTCCCCGATCCCCAGATCAGCACGCACCTTCGCTTCAATATCTGCCAGCATCTCAGGATGCTCTTTCAAATAAGTGATGGCGTTATCACGGCCCTGACCGATGCGCTCGGTGCCCACGGCATACCAGGCACCGCTCTTTTTCACATGATCGTTGCTAACGCCCATATCCAGCACTTCACCGACACGCGAAATACCCTCACCATACATGATCGAGAAATTCGCCTGCTTGAATGGCGGGGCCATTTTGTTCTTCACCACTTTCACCTTGGTTTCATTGCCCAACACTTCCTCACCCTTCTTGATGGAGCCGGTACGACGCACATCCAGACGAACCGAAGCATAGAATTTCAGTGCATTACCGCCCGTCGTCGTTTCAGGGTTACCGAACATCACGCCAATCTTCATACGAATCTGATTGATGAAAATCACCATGGTTTTGGAGCGTGAAATCGATGAGGTGAGTTTACGCAGTGCCTGGGACATCAAACGCGCCTGCAATCCCATATGCGAATCGCCCATGTCGCCTTCCAGCTCCGCACGTGGTGTCAACGCCGCCACGGAATCGACAATGATAATATCCAGCGCACCGGAACGGGTCAGCATATCGACAATTTCCAGAGCCTGTTCACCTGAATCCGGCTGTGAAACCAGCAGATCGTCCACATTTACGCCCAGCTTTTCGGCATAACCGGGATCCATAGCGTGTTCAGCATCAATAAAAGCAGCAGCACCACCGGCTTTCTGCGCCTCGGCCACGGCATGCAAAGCCAGCGTTGTCTTGCCTGAAGATTCAGGACCGTAAATTTCAACCACCCGCCCACGCGGATAACCACCAATACCCAGCGCCGCATCCAGTGCCAGCGAACCGGAGGAAATCACTTCCACATTCACCTTCGCGTGATCGCCAAGCCGCATGATCGTTCCTTTACCAAACTGCCGTTCAATCTGGCTTAATGCGGTATCCAGTGCCTTTGCTTTATCCGACATATCCATATCCCCTCACTTTTCACTTTTTGCAAATTATCACGAAATTAATTTCGGCGAACCGTAACACGACCAGCATAGCTGCAACAACGTAATAAAACATCAGCAGCATGATCTGATGCGTCTTCCTGTGAAAGGCACAGCTTTCCGGGAGCTTGCTGTTCAGGCTCAGCTTTCCGGTTTCATTTGTGCCCTGATAGGTTAAGCTTTTGATCATTCTTAAGTGGAGGAAAGTATATGCAGGCACTTCTTCTTTTATTAGGCCTTTGCCTGATCATTTCCCTGTGGGCTCTGATGCGGCAACGGCGCTTGACTGCTCAGGCGCAACATCATTGCAAGCAGGCAAATCATCAGGCCGAAGAGACCTCTGCTGAACTGAAACAACTGATCAATGCAGCCAGCACGCTCGTCTTTATAGTCGATGAGCACATGAACATCATCACCTGGAACCAGTTTGCCGCGCACATCAGCGGCTATGACAGAACAGAACTGGCCAGACAAGCATGGTGTCATTTATTCACCGGCAGTGAGGGGCAGGATTCTATCGATAAGATCATCCAATCGGTGCTGGCCGGTCATGAAGCAACCCACATCGAGTTAAGTATGACGGCCAAAGATGGCAACATCATCGACATCATGCTGAACGCATATCCGCGTCACAATTCCCATGGCAAGGTCACCGGCGTCATCAGCGTCGGGCAGGATATTACGGCGCTGAACATCTCCAAAGCACAGACCATACAGGCATCAAAACTGGCCACGCTGGGTGAAATGTCGACCAGCATGGCCCACGAGCTGAACCAGCCGCTGAATGTCATGCGCATGGCGCTGGGCAATTGCCGTCGCAAGCTGGAAAAAGGCAACACGGATCTGGAATATTATTTATCCAAGGTGGATCGGGTAGACAGTCAGATCACACGTATGGCAAGCATAGTCGATCACATGCGCATGTTCGGTCGCAAGGCTTCAGAATCTTTCGAACCGCTGGACCTGAGAGAAATTATCGAGGGTGCTTTTTCGCTGATGAGTGAAACGCTGCGGCTGGCCGGCATTGAAGTGATCAGAGATATCTGCGCTGATCCATTGCCGGTAATGGGCCACAGAATTCAGGTCGAGCAGGTGCTGCTCAATCTGATTTCAAATGCCAAAGATGCCATGAACAGCCGGATAAACCTGCAACAAAAAACGCTGCACATCAGCGTCGAGTGTGATGATACGCAGGTTATTATACGGCTCGAAGATAATGGTGGCGGCCTGCCTGAAGATAAAATCAATCGCATCTTTGAACCCTTCTTTACCACCAAAGAAGCCGGACATGGAACAGGACTCGGCCTGTCGATCAGCTATGTGATTATCAAAGATATGCATGGCACCATCACAGCAGAGAATACTGCTGCCGGTGCCCGTTTCACCATCACCCTGCCGACAGTGCAGGCTGAGCCTGTTTCCACCGACATCTCTGATGCCAACAAAACCGATGCCAACAAAGCCGATGCCAACAAAGCCGATAGCGGAGTCGAACATGGCCGATAAAGTTCTCATAGTTGATGATGAAGAGCTGATCCGCGAAGAGCTCAGCGAATGTCTGGAAGAATACGGTTATGCATGCTTTGCTGCTGCCAGTGGCAGCGAAGCACTGCAAGCCTTGCGTCAGGATCACAGTATTTGCATTGCCATCGTCGATATTCGCATGCCGGGCATGAGCGGACTGGAGATGATCGCCACCGCCCTTGACGATGCACAAATCAACCGCGACCTGCAATACATCGTCGTCACCGGCCACGGTTCAACCGAAGAAAATATCGATGCCATTCAACAGGGTGCGGTAGATTTCATGCAAAAACCTTTCGATTTCATGCGTCTCGTGCATGCCGTGGATCGTGCTCAGGAGCTGGTCAACCAGAATCGGAGCAGGCGATATTTCGAAGAGCTGCTGCCGCCAGATATCATTGCCAAGACATCCGATCTCAGCCAGTTGTGCAACTGGGTTGATGGTGCATACGAAGGCGTGATGAACTTTTTACTGAGTGATTCAGAATATGACGATCCGGAACTCGGCAAACACATCCACAACATCGGTGAATGTGCCGCATTGATGGCCGATAAGCTGGGCTGGTCTGAAGCAAGGCAACAAAAACTGCTGCTGGCGGCACCCTTGCACGACATCGGCAAAATCGGCACACCTGAAAACATCCTGTTTAAACCCGGCGAGCTGGATGCGGCAGAATGGTCGATGATAAAACAGCATCCCGAAATGGGTTATCGAATTCTTTCTAACTCACCGCAACCGGTCATGCAAATAGCCGCCAATATCGCACTACAACATCACGAACGCTGGGATGGCAGCGGTTACCCTCTGGGACTACAAGGCGACGCCATCGCCATCGAAGCACGTATTGTTTCCCTGATCGACATCTACGACGCGCTACGAACAGAAAAACCCTATAAGCCAGCATTAAGCCACGCCGAATCCGTGGACATTATTCTGAACGGTGACGGCAGAACATCCCCCGGCCACTTCGACCCCGAAATTTTGGCCATCTTCCGCAAATATTCCGATCAGTTTTCTGCCATTTTCACTTCGCATCAGTAACTTAGTCAAAGCCAAAAACCATGAAATGACCAGGTCCATTCAATAAAGTCACCAGATCTCTGGCGGAGTTGGCTTAACAGACCCTGTCCCGCACTGCTCATACCAGAGGTGTCTTCCCGGCAAACAAATCCCCCTTTCATGCACGATTCAAGACCAGGCACCGTAACTTACGAATTCGCTAAAGATGACTTCAAATATTTTTCTAAGCCGCCTGTGCGGCGGTGAACTCGCAGCGAAAGTTATTGGTGTCGTCGTAGCTTTTCTAAGCCGCCTGTGCGGCGGTGAACTGGAAATATGACTACGAAAGTTACAGCGAATTTTTCTAAGCCGCCTGTGCGGCGGTGAACGAATTGCATTATGAAAATGACGCGTCGTTCATTTTCTAAGCCGCCTGTGCGGCGGTGAACTTATTATATAACAAAAGACCGGCAACGTTGACTTTCTAAACCGCCTGTGCGGCGGTGAACATAATGAGTTCTTTTCATCAACTAATTCGCACTTTCTAAGCCGCCTGTGCGGCGGTGAACAGCAGGCGCTTAATACGTTTCAAACTATGTCATTTCTAAGCCGCCTGTGCGGCGGTGAACATTATGATGCCAGGACGATCTGATAAGAAACGTTTCTAAGCCGCCTGTGCGGCGGTGAACGTTTTCACACGCACACATTTGGAAATGTAGTCTTTCTAAGCCGCCTGTGCGGCGGTGAACTTCGAATCGTATCCGGGACGAACGCGTCAGCGTTTCTAAGCCGCCTGTGCGGCGGTGAACTAAAAACGGTGATCATAAATTTAGATGTGTTATTTCTAAGCCGCCTGTGCGGCGGTGAACGGTGTCACAGTTCTCGATGATGTTTTGAACTTTTTCTAAGCCGCCTGTGCGGCGGTGAACCGATGAGTGATGCGAGTGAAACGCGTGATAATTTTCTAAGCCGCCTGTGCGGCGGTGAACAAAACGTGCCTGTTTTTTTCGTTTCCCCATTCTTTCTAAGCCGCCTGTGCGGCGGTGAACACAGATTGAAAATGTTAAGTTGACTGTGTCGGTTTCTAAGCCGCCTGTGCGGCGGTGAACAAATAATGTGGGAAACGATTTTCCCGCGAGCTTTTCTAAGCCGCCTGTGCGGCGGTGAACTTGAGTGAAATTTTATCAGGTGGCGCGAACGCTTTCTAAGCCGCCTGTGCGGCGGTGAACGTTCATGTATGACGAACGTATCGAGCATTGAGTTTCTAAGCCGCCTGTGCGGCGGTGAACCTTGGCCGGGGGTGGTTACTCAATCGCAACTGTTTCTAAGCCGCCTGTGCGGCGGTGAACCACGCACACATTTGGAAATGTATTCAGCCATGTTTCTAAGCCGCCTGTGCGGCGGTGAACCGTCATATAAACAAATTCAACGAGCGGCTGAATTTCTAAGCCGCCTGTGCGGCGGTGAACTGGTCATGATATCGTTCAATGTTGGATTGCTGTTTCTAAGCCGCCTGTGCGGCGGTGAACTTGGCGATGATGTGGGGTGCTGGGAGCAGGTTTTTCTAAGCCGCCTGTGCGGCGGTGAACGGTGAACCCATGCGTCAGCGAAGTCTTCAAGTTTTCTAAGCCGCCTGTGCGGCGGTGAACTCGATGGTTGGCGTGCTGGTAGTGTTGATTGTTTTCTAAGCCGCCTGTGCGGCGGTGAACGAAAATCCAGCGTATACCACACAACAGATGATTTTCTAAGCCGCCTGTGCGGCGGTGAACGTTGAAAAATGACAGGTTTGGAAGTTCTCGCGTTTCTAAGCCGCCTGTGCGGCGGTGAACGCCGCGTTATAAGAACCTATGAACGAGAGGCCTTTCTAAGCCGCCTGTGCGGCGGTGAACCGCGCTTTGCAACGTTTTCGTCAACTGAATATTTTCTAAGCCGCCTGTGCGGCGGTGAACGTTATGAACGTTGCTGAGTATGCCCAGCTTGCTTTCTAAGCCGCCTGTGCGGCGGTGAACTCGCGCATTCGCGAAAGATGATTTTAAGTATTTTTCTAAGCCGCCTGTGCGGCGGTGAACCGTCGTGCAAACCTAAAAAAATAAGTTGCAATCTACACTTACAGAAAAATGATGCAAAAGACCATCCAATTCAGCATAGACTGCAACCTATTGAAATAATTAGCTATTTGCAAAGAGCAAAAAACTTTGGTCAAAAGATGGGGACTGTGCTCCTTCCGCTTAATCCGTAACAGGAATAGGGGCCTTGTATTGGATGAGCAGTAATTT
>PFXG01000079.1 GCA_002791545.1 Zetaproteobacteria bacterium CG_4_9_14_3_um_filter_49_83 | reverse complement strand
TAAAACCTTTGTGATTGCTGCGGTTAACGTGGTCTTTCCATGGTCAACGTGACCGATGGTTCCAATGTTAACGTGTGGCTTGGTACGTTCAAATTTAGCCTTTGACATTTTTCATTCCTCTCGTAAAAAAAAACTTTAGCCTTTAACGCTGGCGATAATTTCTTGTGAAATATTATTCGGTACTTCTTCGTAATGCTTAAACTGCATCGAATAAGTGGCGCGACCTTGAGACATTGAGCGCAAGTTTGTCGAGTAACCAAACATTTCTGACAGTGGAACTTCAGCATCGATAATCTTGGCATTACCACGGTCAGTCATTCCCAGCACCTTGCCGCGACGACGACTTAAATCACCAACAATATCACCCATGTAGTCTTCAGGTGTTGTTACTTCCACTTCCATCATCGGCTCAAGTATGACCGGCTTGGCTTGCTTACAACCAGCACGGAAGCCCATCGAACCGGCAATTTTAAATGCCATTTCATTAGAGTCAACGTCATGATATGAGCCATCAACAACTGTAACCCGAACATCAACCATCGGATAACCGGCAAGAACACCATTGGACATGGCTTCTTCACAACCCTTACCTACAGCTGGAATATACTCACGTGGAATAGAGCCTCCGGCAATTTTATCGATAAATTCAAACCCTGAGCCCGGTTCCATCGGCTCAATCTCAAGCCAGCAGTGACCATACTGACCACGACCACCGGACTGACGAACAAATTTACCTTCTGCTTTAGCCTTACCACGAATTGTTTCGCGATACGCAACCTGAGGCTTACCAACATTGGCTTCAACCTTAAATTCACGTTTCATACGATCAACGAGAATTTCAAGATGCAGCTCACCCATACCTGAAATAATAGTTTGGCCGGTTTCTTCATCTGTACGCACACGGAATGATGGATCTTCTGCCGCCAGCTTACCCAGCGCAATACCCATTTTTTCCTGATCAGCCTTGGTTTTTGGCTCAATAGCAACAGAAATAACAGGTTCCGGAAACTCCATCCGCTCAAGAATAATCGGTGATGAATCAATACAAAGTGTGTCACCCGTTGTTGTAAACTTCAAACCCACTGCAGCAGCAATATCACCAGCGTGAACTTCTTTAATTTCAGTACGCTCATTCGCATGCATCTGCAAAATACGGCCCAAACGTTCTTTTTTACCTTTGGTGGAGTTGATCATATAAGAACCAGCATCCATAACACCGGAATAAACGCGGAAAAACGTCAATGTACCCACAAACGGATCGGTCATCACTTTAAATGCCAGGGCCGAAAATGGCGCATCATCAGATGATGGACGCGAGTCTTCCACATCTGTATCAGGATGAACACCCTTAATAGCAGGAACATCGGTCGGAGCAGGCATATAATCGACTACTGCATCTAGCAGCGTCTGTACACCTTTGTTTTTAAAAGCAGTACCAGCCAGAACCGGAATCACTTCGATATTCATCACAGCCTGACGAATACATTTCTTCAGCGCTGCCTCATCGATCTCTTCACCTTCAAGATACGCCATCATCAATTCTTCATCATGCACAAGAACCGCATCCAGAAGCTGCTCACGCAAAACAGTAGCTTCATCAAGCAGATCAGCCGGAATATCGACTACGTCGTACATTGCGCCCATTGCTTCGTCATGCCAGACGATTGCTTTCATAGACACGAGATCAACTACGCCCTGAAAGTTCTCCTCAGAACCGATTGGCAGATTCAAAGCGATTGCATTATGACCCAAACGCTCACGAATTTCAGACACCACATTGAAGAAATCAGCGCCTGTACGATCCATTTTGTTAACAAATGCGATACGTGGTACTTTGTATTTGTCTGCCTGCCGCCAAACAGTTTCTGACTGTGGCTGAACACCACCCACAGCACAAAACACACCTACGGCACCATCAAGAACACGCAGAGAACGCTCAACTTCAATCGTGAAGTCCACGTGGCCAGGTGTATCAATAATATTAATCTGATGATCTTTCCATTCACAGGTTGTTGCAGCAGAGGTGATTGTAATTCCACGCTCCTGTTCCTGAACCATCCAGTCCATCGTGGCAGCGCCATCATGAACTTCACCAATCTTATGCGATACGCCGGTATAGAAAAGAATACGCTCAGTAGTCGTTGTTTTACCTGCGTCAATATGAGCCATAATGCCAATATTGCGATAACGCTCCAATGCTGTTTTTCTAGCCACGATCAGCTTCTCCTATACCCGTATCTGTTTAGAACAAAAATTAAAACTAAAAAAAACTTAAACTTACCAGCGGAAGTGTGAAAACGCCTTATTTGCTTCAGCCATACGATGCGTATCTTCACGCTTCTTGAATGCGTTTCCACGATCATTCAACGCATCAACTATTTCATTACCCAGACGCTCAGCCATCGTATGCTCAGAACGAGCACGCGAATACTCAACCAACCAGCGAACTGCCAACGATGCCTGACGACGATCAGACACTTCCATAGGCACCTGATACGTAGCACCACCCACACGACGAGATTTCACTTCAACCGCAGGCTTTACAGCCTCCAGAGCACGATGCAATGCAGCCAAAGGCTGTTCACCCGTCTTTTGAGCAGCGATATCCATGGCGCCATATACAATAGCTTCAGCCGTGGCTTTTTTGCCGCCCAACATAATTTTATTTACAACCGTTGAAACCTGATTGTCACCAAACTTCGCATCCGGAATAATCGGACGTCGTGGTGCAGGACCTTTACGTGGCATAACTTACTCTCCTCGCCTTACTTAGGACGCTTCGCGCCATATTTAGAACGCGCTTGTTTACGATCTTGTACTCCAGTCGTATCGAGCACGCCACGCAGGATGTGGTAGCGGACACCTGGCAAGTCCTTTACACGACCGCCTCGAATCAACACAACACTATGCTCTTGCAACTTATGACCTTCACCCGGGATGTATGCAGTCACTTCCTGGCCATTGGTAAGACGCACACGAGCGACCTTACGCAACGCTGAGTTAGGCTTCTTCGGCGTAGTTGTATAAACACGCGTGCAAACCCCACGGCGCTGAGGACAAGCATCCAAAGCCGGAACTTTGTTAATCTTGCGCTTATCTTTACGCGGATTGCGAATCAATTGATTAATTGTTGGCATTATTACCTCGTCTCACCAATACTCCCCTTTCTACTAAGGCCGTAGCCCCTGTGAAGGGCCGCGAAACATAGTGATGATACAAGCCCATGTCAACACCCCCCGATGAATTTCCTGACACCTCTTATACAGAGTTCTATATAGTTATGTTATACAGTGATTTTCCCGGCCAATCATGCGGTATTTTGCAAGCTACACCGCGTCTTCCGTTAAAACATCTAGACGAAATCATCTCTGATCGGAATCATTGCCTCTATGGCACTCATTCATTCACATAACTTTTTAAAGCCTGTCAGCTTTGTCTTTCACCATTATCTATCTATGCAACTTGTTTTACCGCTTTATAATTCGAGCAACGCTTATTTATCCAAGGTGAGCAATCATGCCTAATCTCATTCAGCTTGCGAGATCCAATAAATCGCTAACACTTATCCTGCTGATAGCTTTAATTTCTGCAATCATCGGCCTGATTATCTCACAGCAACAACGAAACCCGCCTGTTCCTGAATACCTGAACACCATCGGAGGAAACTTCACTGTTATTTCAGCCGACGGTAATGTTTCATTGTCAGATTTTGCCAATGATATCGTTCTTATTTATTTTGGCTACGCACATTGTCCCGATGTCTGTCCAATGGCACTGACGCAAATTGGTAATGCTATGCATTCACTACCCGAATCACTACAGAAACATATGCATGGCATATTCATTTCACTTGATCCCCGGCGCGACACGCCCGTTTCTCTTTCAGATTACGCCCACTTTTTTGGCCCGAACATAATTGGCACTACCGCCGATGCGGACACCTTGAGTCAAATTGCTTATAGCTGGCGTGTTGATTATGCTGTGCCTGACGCAGCAGCTGACAGTCATTACACTGTTGAACACAGTAACTTCATTTACCTTGTGAACAAACAGGGACGTGTTGTGTCATTATTTGACGAACGCACTCAGGCCAAAGAGATTGCGGATGCGATGGCGTTATGGTTCAACACTAATGAATGAACATATGACTACCCAACCTATCATGGAGAGATAATGCATAAACACATTGGTATATTTTCATCTGTTTGTTGTTTGACATTAACCGTTTTCAGTTTCGATTGTGCAGCCGAAGGGCTAACGGTAAAAAATGGCTGGGTTCGTATGCCCCCGCCAGTCAGCGACAGTGCTGCCGCATATCTTGAGCTACATAATGAAACATCTGCCGATGTATATTTAACGGCCATCACCAGCGACGATGCCGATATGGTTATGTTACATCAAACTCAACATGATCAACATTTGACGTCAATGGTTGAAATCAGCAATATGTTGATCCCGGCTAACAGCGACGTAAATCTGCTGCCGGGAAAACACCACATCATGCTTTCCGGCCTGCACAGAACATTCAGCGCCAACGAGCAAATTTTCATTCAATTGCATTTTTCTGACGGCTCAACACAACAAGCGATGCTCGAAGTTCGCGATCCCAGAATCCAGACATCGGTCGATGATTCCGGCACGCTGAAAGTGCGCGATGTCACCTCAACGCTGCCTGCCATGCATGATCACATGCAACATATGCATATGGGAGATTCTCGTTGAGCGGACTCTTCGCAAGACTAAAACACGGACTTTCACGCAGTCGCCAGAGTTTATCCCAACTCATCCCCGCCATTGACCGTCAAACACTCAGCGATCAGGAATGGGTAGACGTTGAAGACGCCCTGATTATGGCGGATTGCGGCGCAGCACTATCCGCATCCATCGTTCAACAAAGCCGGAAAAGCCGCTCGCAGCCTTTAGAGGCTTTACGCCAGGTCATGCGACATGAACTGGCACGTCATGACACTTCCCCCTCAGCTGACAAACACTCTCCCTTTGTATTGCTTGTCATCGGCGTGAATGGAACAGGTAAAACCACCACCATCGGTAAGCTTGCAACCATGTACAGAAAACAAGGGAAGTCCGTTTTAGTCGGTGCCTGTGACACCTTTCGTGCCGCTGCGGTTGAGCAACTCGCCGTTTGGGTTGATCGAGCTGGCGCTGATATGGTGCGCCAACAGGAAGGAGCAGACCCTGCAGCTGTTGCCTTTGATACGGTTCAACGTGGACTTTCCAAGAAATATGACATCATTATCATTGATACTGCCGGGCGCGTTCAAACCGATACCGGACTGATGAATGAACTGGCCAAGGTCAGTCGGGTTATCAGCAAAGCACTCCCTGATGCACCACATCAGGTATGGCAGGTTCTCGATGGTGGAACAGGTCAGAATGCCATTGCACAGGTAGAAAAATTTCGCGACACCGCAGGCACAACCGGCCTGATCATCACCAAACTCGATGGCACAGCCAAGGGCGGCATTGTTCTCCAGTTATTTAATACTTTTCACCTGCCGGTGCAGTATGTTGGCGTCGGCGAAGCCCTTGAAGACCTGATGCCTTTTGAACCGCATGACTTTATCGACAGCCTTTTGCCTGAATCTTTGAAGAACCCGGAAGCACAGCGTGTATAAGCAGCTCCTCATTGGCCTGGAAAGCACAAAGCTCACTGAAACCGAACGCCGACGTTTATCCCAGCATCCTCCTAAAGGGGTCATTCTGTTTGCCCGGAATATTGCCAGTCAGCAACAGGTCACGAATCTCTTAAAAGAAGTCCGCCATTGCACTGGAGAGGCCACCTGGGCTGCCATTGATGAAGAAGGTGGTCGCGTCAACCGCATACCCTGGCCACCATTTAATCAACGACATCAAGCTGCTTTTTTTGGCGCTCAATTTCCCGAGTTCACAGAAAAGGTTCTCGATTCTATCTATGCCGATGCTCAACTAACCGGCGAAGCTCTGGCTGAGATGGGTTTTACGCATAATTGTGCCCCCGTGCTTGATGTGTTTCATCCGTCAGGCCACAACATCATCGGCGAGAGATCTTTCTCAAATGAGCCGGAAATCGTCGTCGCCTGTGGTGCAGCCTGCTTACGCGGCCTCAAAGCAGCTGGAATTGACGGTGTCGGCAAACATTTTCCCGGGCACGGACGGGCCAATGCAGACTCACATCTGGAACTACCTACCGTTGAAGCCGATATCGACACACTGACGCAAGAAGCTTACGTATTTTCACCTCGACAACTGCCCGAATTATCGCACATCATGACCGCTCATGTACGCTATCCGGCTATCAGCCATGAAATCACAACATTTTCCCCACTTTGGCTTAATAAAATTCTTCGTAGCGAGATGGGCTTCAGAGGACTCATCTGGAGTGATGATTTATGCATGAAAGGAACGGGTGAAAATTCTTTTTCCGCCGCACTCAAAGCCCATCAGGCCGGCTGTAACATCTTACTGATATGTGAGCCTAAGGGTGTAATGGATTTCTATGAGACTTGCGGCTTTTAGTCATCCGGGTTAATTACAACGTCAGTAGCCCAACCGCCTCCAAGGGCCTTATACAACTGGGCAAGACCGGTGAGAATCCGTGTTTCACTACTGATTATATCATTTTGCGTCGTAATCAAGGCCCGTTCCGCATCAAGAATCACCATAAAACCTTCCTCACCAGCTTCATAACGAAGTCGAGCGATTGTAAACGCTTTCTTCCTTGTTACTTCGGCGCTCTGTAAAAGCTTCAATGTTTGCCACTCTTTTGCATAACGCATCAGTGAAGCCTCTCCATCTTCCAGCGCCAGCAACACACTGCGTTCATAATTCGACAGAGCTGCCTTAGCCTCTGCTTCAGCCACATCCACACCTGCTGTCAGTGCACCACCGGAAAACACCGGCCATCCCAGCGCCCCACCGATGGTACGGGTGAGGGTAGCCGGGGAGAATAGATCACTGAATACACGCGCACTGGTGCCGATAGCCCCTGTCAGTGAAAAACTTGGAAACAAATCAGCCTTGGCGATGCCTATTCCAGCCGTGGCTACGGCCAGCTCACGCTCGGCCTGTTGCACATCTGGTCGTCGCTTCAAAATATCCGAGCGTAGACCAACAGGCACCATATCGCCCGGCATCGGCAATACCTGCATCTGCTGCAAGGATTCCAGATAGAATTCCGGGGATTTCCCCGTCAGTACTGAAATCCGGTAAATACGCGCATTAATTTCCGCTTCCAGATTGGGCAATCTTGCTTCATAAGTTTCACGCTCACCACTGGCTTGCATCAGATCCAGCTCTGTCGTCACCCCCAAATCGGACTGGATGCGGGCAATACCCTCGACTTCGCGTAGTAATCCAATATTACGCCGGGTCATAACCACCTGACGCTGCAATCCTCTCGCCTCAAAATAGTTACTTGCCAACTCGGCAACCACCGACAACATCACCCCTTGCCTTTCGGCTTCACCAGCCTGAATGCCTGCATCAGCCGATTCAATTGTGCGACGGGTACGGCCAAATAAATCAGCTTCCCAACTGGCATCAAGTGACGCACTGAAAGTATTACGTGTTCCTGTATTTGCACCAAAGCCGGTTTGCCGACTGAAACGACTGCGGCTGCCACTGCCTTTGGCATCGACTTGCGGGTAATAACCTGCACCGGCCTGGCGCCGCAATGCCTTTGCCCGCTCAATATTGGCCAGTGCCACTGCCAGAGAATAATTGTGCTGCATCGCCTCATCCACCAGCTCTGTCAGCAACGGATCATCCAACTGATGCCACCAGATACCTGTATCGACGGCATGAGCATGATGATCTGCAATAGCCTCACCTTGCCACTGATCGTTCACGTGTGTCTCAGGCCGCTGATAATCCGGCCCAAGCGCGCAGCCAGTCAACCCCATCAGCAGCAACGTGACAGTAAGACGGACGCTTTGCTTAAAAAAATCTCTCACACTTTCTCCTCATGCGCTTGCAACTGTGAATCAAGTTTTCGCCCTGTTTCTTTAGGCGAAGCCGTATGCCCAGCCCATAAACGATACATAACCGGCACCATAAACAGGGTAAAAAATGTTGCGACCAACACGCCGGATAAAATCACGGTACCGATCACCAGACGAGTCTCAGCCCCGGCGCCGGACGAAAAGATCAGAGGCAAAGAACCGATGGCAGTCGTTAATGCTGTCATCACAATTGGACGCAGGCGTTTCCCGGTGGCGTTAAGAATTGCTTCGTGGAATTCATGCCCTTCATCGCGCAACTGGTTGATAAATTCAACAATCAGAATGCCATTCTTAGCTGCAATGCCGATCAAAATTATCAGCCCAATCTGACTGTAGATATTCAGACTCATACCAACCAGCCACAGTGCTGACAGCGCTCCTGTGATAGCTAACGGCACCGTCAGCATGATAATCAGTGGATGTATAAAGCTCTCGAACTGCGCAGCTAACACCAGAAAAGTGACCACCAGCGCCAACGCAAACACCAGATACATCGAGGAACCGCTATCAATAAAATCCTGTGAAGGTCCTTTATAATCAATCGAAGCACCCGGTGGCAGTTCACTACGCACCAATCCTTCCAGATAACTGAGCGCTGCCCCCAGCGAATAGCCCTCTTCCAGATTAGCTTCGAGCGTGATAGCCCGCTGACGATTATAACGATTCAGCGTTTTACTATCGGCGAATTCGTGCATGTCGATCAGGTTGGATAATGGAATCAGCTGGCCTGTGCGCGCTGAACGCACATAGGTGTTGGCAATATCGGACGGACTCTGCTTCAATGATTTTTCACTTTCCAGAATGACGTCATATTCTTTTCCGCGATCCATAAACGAGGTTACGATGCGGCTGCCCATCAGGGTTTCAAGCGTATGATTAATCTCAGTCACCGACACACCCAAGGCATCCGCACGGTCACGTTTGACTGTCAGACCAATCTGCGGTTTGCTTTCATCGTAATCATGATCCAGACCTAGCAGCTTTTTATTTTCACCGGCCATTTCCATCATGATATCCCGCCAATTGGCAAGTTCGGCATAAGAAGGTCCGCCCAGCACAAACTGAACAGGCTTAACTTCACCACCACCAAAAGCCTGCCGTACAACCGGAAAAATTCGTACACCGGGGATATCTGCCGTCAGCTTGCGCACCTGAGCAACATAATAATCAATGGGTTTACGGCCTGTGCTCCAATCACTGAGAACCACAATGCCACGTGCATTACTGAAATCTGAACTGTTACCGAAACTGCCCGGCGCACGCATCAACAGGCGCTGAAACTCCCCACTGTCCACAAACGGCATCAACCGCCGCTCCACCTCATCCATATTGTCCCGAATATAGTTGTACGATACGCCTTCCGGCCCCTTGATCATGATATAAAATACACCACGATCCTCTTTAGGTGAATATTCCTGCGGGATCTGCTTCACTAAAAACACAGCTGCGACCATCATCAGTACAAGCACCAGCAAAGTTATCCACGCATGCTTCAGCACAAGCTCAAGCACCGATAAATATCGTTGACGCAATCGATCAAAACCATGATCCATGCTGCGCGTAAATGCGGATGTTTGACTCTGGGATTTCATCAGCTTGGAAGCCAGCATCGGCGCCAGTGTAAGCGCTGCAAATGAAGAAAAGATCACAGCCGACGCAATCGCCACGGCAAATTCAGAAAAAAGTCGACCGGTATCACCCTGCATAAACGTAATCGGTACAAATACCGACACGAGTACCGCTGTTGTGGCCAGCACCGCAAAGCCGACCTGTCTTGTACCACGATATGCCGCCACCATTTTCGGTTCACCCAATTCGATACGTCGGTGAATATTTTCAATCACCACAATGGCATCATCCACCACCAGCCCGATGGCCAGCACCAGCGCCAGCAAGGTCAGTAAGTTAATGGTGTAACCGAACACCGCCAGCACGACAAACGTTCCAATCAGAGAAACCGGCACCGTCACCGCTGGCACCAGCATGGCTCGCCAACTACCGAGAAACAGAAAAATGACCAGCACCACAAGTAAAATAGCAATGAGTAATGTCTTGAACACTTCATCAATGGCGTTATCAATAAACACACTGGAGTCATAGCTTTGTGCCAAATGCATATTGGGCGGCAGAATATCGTTGACTCGTGCCATTTCCTGCTTGGCGAGCTTGGCTACCTCCAGCAGGTTACCTTTGGATTGTTTAACGATACCGATACCCACCATCGGCGCGCCATTGCCACGTAGCGTGCTACGTTTTTCAACAGCAGCGATTTCGATGCGCGCCACATCACCCAAACGCACCAGATAATCGTCCACCCCCTGCTTCAGCACCAGGGCACGAAAGTCGTCAGTGTTTCGATAATTACGCAACATGCGTACCGTAAAATCACGATTCTTTGATTCAAGCATACCCGCAGGCAGCTCGACATTCTCACTGCGTAACGCCTTTTCCACATCGCTGATGGTCAGATCAAATGCTGTCAGTTTGTTACGATCCAGCCAGATACGTAGAGATTGTTCTTCACCACCGCCAACGCGTGCTCGGGCAACCCCGTCGAGTGATGAAAAGCGATCCACCACATAGCGCTTGGCGTAGTCGGTTATTTCCATCATCGACATACCTTCACCGGTCAGGTTCAGCCACATAATAACCTGCTCATCGGCATCGCTCTTACGTGTTTCCGGTGGTTCAGCCCCATCCGGGAGATTGTTTAAAATACGCGAAACCCGATCACGGATATCGTTAGCTGCCGCGTCGATATCTCTATCGATATTAAAACGAATGGTAATATTGGAGCGCCCGTCAATGCTTTGTGATGTGATGGAGCGAATACCTTCAACGCCGGCGATCCGATCTTCAATCACTTCGGTGATACGTGATTCTACCACGCTGGCTGAAGCTCCCTGATAATTGGTCACCACTGAAACTACCGGTGGATCAATATCGGGGTATTCGCGCAAGGGAAGATTAAAAAATGAAAGAATGCCAAACACCACGAGCAACAGGTTCAGCACCAGTGCCAGTACGGGGCGGCGTACGCTTGTATCAGAAATCCACATATCTTATACCTGAAACCAATGCTTCGTCGTGGACATGGCTACTGCTGACCGGCTTGCTGTGAAAACTGATTACCCTGAATATGATCCCAAACCTCTATGATCTGCAGTTTCGCACCCGGCTTGGTAAATCCCATACCACGAACCACCACACGCTCACCCGCCGACAAGCCTTTGATGATTTCCACCATGCCATACTGTCGTGTTCCGATCGTAACAGGCCTGATTTCCGCTTTATCTTGTGCATCAGCCAGCGTCAGATAATGGCGCTGCTGTTTTTGCGTGATACATTCCTCAGGGACCATTAACGCTTGCCGTTCATTGGCCAGCAAAACAACCCGCATCAGCATCCCCGGAATCAGGGCTCCGTCGTCATTATTGATCAGTGCTCGCAACAAAATAGAACGTGTTAACGGATCAATACGTGAATCCGTGGCGCTGACCGTTCCGATAAATACCCGCTCGGTGAGCGCATCGGCCTGCGCCTCAATGCGCTCACCGACAGCCAGTCCTTGCATCATGGTTGACGGAATACTGAAATCGAGCTTGATCGGATTCACCATATCCAGCGTTGCAATGACCTGCCCCGGCTGAAGCAGTGCACCGGGACTGATACGACGGATGCCTATTTTTCCGGCAAATGGCGCTTTCAGGGTAAGCTCGCCAACGCGGGCTCTGATCTGTTGTATGTCACTGGCGGTAACAGCTGCCAGAGTTTTGCGCTCATCCAGGTCACGTGTGGCGGCAGCTTTGTGTGCCAACAGCTTTTGCAGTCGATTGATCTCACGCGCATGTTCGGCCAGCTGCACTTCGGCGGCCTTAAGCTGTGCCTCCTCCTCATCCTGATCCAGTCTGACCAGCACATCACCCTGCTCCACCTGCTGACCATCGGTGAACAAAATTTCCTCGATTCGCCCGGCCAGCTTGGAAGTGATGGTTATTGACTCATTGGCCTGCGCCGTGCCCAGAGATTCCACCCGATCACTGATTTGAAGCGGCTGAACATTGAGTACCACGACTGTTTTTTCGCTTGCTTGTTTGGTTGGCTGTTGTTGGCTGTCACACGCTGAAAAAGATAGCGCCAACAGACTGAGCAGCAATAATGATAAGCATTGATTTAAATTTTTCATGGCAAGAGTTATCGCATATTTTCCAACCGTATGCAAAGCAAATTCGCTGACTTCAAGTGCATAATAGATGTCATGGATGTGTCATACCACTGTCACGTTGATGACACATAACAACCCCATCATTCCACCATCGAAAATTAATGGGAGGTTGGTATGAGCCTACACCGAGATATGCTTAGCAGAGAAAATCTGAATCGACTGGATATGTTACAGTGGGTAAGTGAACGGAATCATCACATTCCGGTCACAGAACTGGCATTTATGCTGGATATTACTGAAGATACATTTATTAATGATATGTTACTTGCTACCTGTGCTCACGATGATGATTGATTTGTACCGATTTGTACCGCGCAAGTAAAACCGATCAGGCAGCTTGAGGCGCACCTTCTGTCACACGCTTTGGCGTTAGCGCTTCACCTGCCAGTGTCTCGATGCGCCATGCGCTTTCATCATTTAACAAGGCTGTCACGAGGCGATGATTCATTTCGTGGCCGGTTTTAGCACCTTCAAAGGCACCAACGATAGGTAGTCCGGCCAACGATAAATCACCCAGCGTATCCAGAATCTTGTGGCGTACACATTCATCTTCATAACGAAGGCCACCTTCATTCACGATACGATATTGATCCAGCACAATGGCATTTTCCAACGAACCGCCCAATGCCAAGCCTGCCTTTTGTAAGGCTTCAATTTCATGCAAAAAACCAAAGGTACGGGCCCGGCTGATTTCACGGGTATATGCCTGACGTGAAAAATCGATACTCACTTCCCGGTCACGCAGCAGCGGATGATCATAATCCAGATGATATGACACCTTAAAACCACTTGCCGGATACAGGGCACAGTATTTATCACCGTCCTGAACACTGACTTTTTTCAGCACTTTCAATACTTTTTTCGCTACAGATTGTTCACGAATGCCTGCACATTGAATCAAAAAGACAAACGGTGCAGCCGAACCATCCATCACCGGAACTTCTGGGCCATCTACTTCAATGTATGCATTATCGATACCCATGCCTGACAAGGCAGAGAGCAAATGCTCAACGGTAGAAATACTGGCATTCTCACGTCCAATGGTTGTACACAAACGTGTATCAACAACATAAGAGGCCCTGGCGGGGATATCAATTTTCATATCAGAGCGACAAAAAGTGATGCCGGAATCTTCAACTGCAGGATGCAAAACCAACTGGATTTTTTTACCCGTGTGCAAACCAATGCCACTGCAGCGAATTGAATGATCCAATGTGCGTTGTGCAATCATAAATTTCTACCCCTATATCCCCAATGGCTACAATCTAACTGAAATGATCACCATCATGCAAACACTAAGAACGTCATCTGTTCTCAGCAAGATAATTAGCAACGATCCGATGTATGTGACTCGAAGCACATTGTTTTTGATGATAATAACACTTGGTAACAGCTTATCGTAGCAAATCGAACCGGCACAGAAGCACCATTGCTTCTGCCTCCGGTCAAAGAATTATCATCAATCAGCCTGACGACGAATCCATGTTGGAATGGATAACTGCTCTTCATCATATGCCGTAGCATTCACAGCTTTTTCCGCAGTCCGAGCGACTGTCGGGGTGTCATAACCGGAATAATCCGTCGTAAAAATCTGCGGTGACACCGGAGCTCCGAACTTCTGGAACGGTAACTTAGAAGCCGCTGCATCTTTCGATGAGGCCAACTTTGGCGCCGGTGTTTGATTCAAACCGGTTGCCACAACTGTAACCCGCATTTCATCACCCATACTATCGTCGTTCACCCAACCGAAAATGATATTCGCATCTTCATCTGCCATATTCTCGATAATTGACACAGCCTCAGTGACTTCATGCAAGGTCATATCAGAAGAACCTGTCACGTTGACCAGAATACCGCGCGCCCCATGAATATCGACATCCTCAAGCAGCGGCGATGAAATAGCTTGCTCTGCCGCTTCAATAGCGCGGTTTTCTCCGCGCATGCTACCGGAGCCCATCATTGCCATGCCCCGATTTTCGCTCATCACCGATTTCACATCGGCGAAATCCACATTGATATAGCCGGAATTTGCAATCAAATCCGAGATACCTTTAACGGCTTGTAACAGCACATCATCAGCTTTACGGAATGCATCCATTAACGCTGTATTCTTACCCACAGCTGCAATCAGCTTCTGGTTAGGAATCGTAATCAGAGTATCCACATGTTTACGTAATTCTTCAATTCCGGCCTCAGCCTGACGCATGCGTCGTTTACCTTCGAAACCGAATGGTTTGGTGACAACCGCGACTGTAAGAATATCCATTTCCCTGGCTACTTCGGCGATAACCGGTGCTGCACCGGTTCCGGTTCCACCGCCCATACCGGCCGTAATGAAAGCCATATCAGCACCTTGCAACAATTCCCGGATTCTGTCTTTTTCAGAGGCAGCGGCTTCACGACCAATATTCGGATCAGCTCCGGCTCCCAAGCCTCGTGTATATTCCGCACCAAGATGCAAGCGTGTTGTTGCTTTACTTTTTTCAATGGCCTGAGCATCGGTATTGGCGACGATAAATTCCACACCGGCAAGATTCTGCGCGATCATGTTATTCAGCGCATTACCTCCACCTCCACCAACACCAATCACTTTGATATTCGCGGACAGGCCACTTGTATCATCCAATTCGTATAAAAAACTCATTTCTTCCTCCTGCTAGTTAGTGTTATGTTTTTAATGTAAGGGTTATTCGGCACTGTTTCATTCATGGCGCATCTCCGAACCATCGCCGCATGCGATTCCACAAGCCGTTTTTTTTCATTTTTTTTCGTTGTGAGTTCGGCTGGTGTCGATATCGCTGACCATAAAGTAACAATCCGACACTGGTCGCGTATACCGGGCTGGATACAACGTCGGCCAGGCCGCCAACATCCTTTGCACGGCCAATCCGCACCGGTAAACCATCAAATGTTTCTTCAGCCAATTCGATCATGCCATGTAGCAATGAGCTGCCTCCGGTCAATACCAGGCCGGCAGCAACCAGTTCCTGATAGCCGGAACGCTGCAACTCGCCTTTGACCAGCTCAAACAACTCCTGAACTCTCGGCTCCAGTATTTGTGCCATAATTTGTCTCGGCATCGGCCTTGGTGGTCGCCCCCCAACACTGGGCACTTCAACCTGATCTTCTGGGGAAACCATCTCAACCATGCACGAGCCATATTTTTTCTTTAACGTATCAGCTTCACGTGCCGATGTGCGCAAGCCAATCACCAGATCGTTGGTTAAATGATCGCCACCGATTGGAATTACAGCCGTATGACGGATCGCGCCATCTATAAAAATGGCGATATCGGTTGTACCGCCACCAATATCAATGAGAATCACACCAATATCTTTTTCATCCTGACTCAACACCGCTTCACTCGATGCTACTTGCTCAAGCACCATGTCGGTCACATCAAGATCACATCGGTTGCAGCATTTGATAATGTTCTGAGCTGAAGAAACCGCACCGGTAATCATATGCACTCGCGCTTCCAGCCGTACCCCGCTCATACCCACCGGCTCGCGAATACCATCCTGCTGATCGATAATGTATTCCTGCGGCAAAATATGCAGCGTCTGCTGATCGGCCGGAATCGCCATCGCACTTGCCGCATCAATCGCGCGTTCAACATCTTCCTTGGTCACTTCACCATTTTTTGTCGCCACCACGCCGTTCGAGTTGTAGCCACGGATATGACTGCCAGCAATACCGACAAAAACAGCATTTATTTCCACACCAGCCATTAACTCGGCTTCTTCTACGGCCAGACGAATGGACTCCACTGTGCTCTCGATATTAACCACAACACCTTTGCGCAATCCACGGGAAGGATGAATGCCGATGCCAATGACATCGATTTTTCCGTCAGGTGAAGTTTCTGCAACAACGCAGGCTATTTTACTGGTTCCAATATCCAGTCCTACGAGCAGATTTTCCTGTTTTGCCATCAGACCAAGCCTCCCTTTTCTGCCGGCCTGAAAAACCAGCGATCTCCCAGACGGGTATTAATCCGCCAATAACGCTGCGACCAGCGTTTAGATTTCAGCAGTTCTGTCACCGCCTCAATGTCATGCCTGGCGCGTAACCCAAAGGGAATACGCCATTGTTGCTGATGTGAAAGATTGATTTTCCACCCTGTTTGTTCATCAAACATCTCGCTGGTAGCGGTATACCACTCAGGCCATTGTTGTTTGATCTGCAACATCAGTTCCGTGCTTTCAATCAGCTTTTCTTTCGACACACGCAAAATCGGCAAATTTGTCGATTCGTTGGCATGCCGCAAACGAAATGGCTGTCCCTTTTCATCCACCAGATAAATAGCACCTTCGCCATTTTGCCATAGTGCCAAACGCTGCCGGGGCTCTGCTGCAATCAGCAAAGTATCAGGCAATCGTCGCTGGATCGTGATTGTCGCAATATCCGGAATACGCTCCAGCAACACGCTCTTCAGGCGATCTGGCTGCGAATGTACAAAATCCAGACTTTCCATTGCTTGCAACTCTGCTTGCAGCTGCCGCTTGATCTCCGGACTGGCCTGAATCTGCCACTTGCTGATCGATGCCAGTCCATTCAACCACCAGCCAGTGCCCAGCGTTACACCGACTGCCAAGATGATTACAGCCAGCCTTTGTGCCGGGTGACTCCATTGCAACCATATTGCGCTTATTTTTCGACCGGGTGTGCGGCGTTGATTGTTGCGTATCATGCCATCACCCCTTTGACATGCTCACAGCGTGCCTGAGACAATATTTTCAGGCACAGCGTGGCAAAATCGATGCCCGAAGCAGCCGCAGCTTTTGGCAACAGACTCGTCTGCGTCATACCCGGAATGGTATTGATTTCAAGCATCACCGGTTCACCACCATCATGCAAAATCATATCTACCCGTGGTGCTCCGCACGCCCCGACGGCCCGAACAGCGGCCTCGGCCTGTTGCATACAATACCTTAATGATTCTGGCGGAATTCGTGCCGGGCAAAAGTATTCGGTAGCGCCGGGCGTGTATTTAGAGGCATAGTCATACACCCCGGATTTCGGCACCACTTCAACCGGAGGCAAGGCTTTTCCCGCCAGCACACTCACGGCCAGCTCCGGACCTTTCAAAGGCATTTCCGCCATCCAGCCCTGCACCGTCGATAGTTTCAGATCATCCCAGTCCTGCTGCGATTTCAGATAATGCAGACCGACACTTGAACCTTCAGCTTCCGGCTTGAGAAAGACCGGATAACGTGAAGGTCCGTTTTCACTCAGCGCTATGGATACAGGTACATTCAGACCAGCCTGTTTTAATACATTCAGCGTTTGAGTTTTATGCATGCACAAAGCCGACGCCAATACACCCGAACCGGTGTAAGGAATCCTCATCATTTCCAGCAAACCCTGAACACAACCGTCTTCGCCGAGCGTACCGTGTAAGGCGATAAATACCGCATCAACATTGGCGTCTTTTATTTGCTGTGGCCAGTCCATTTGCAAATCAATACCGATGGCCTCAATTCCCGCATGCTGCAAGGCTTCCAGCACGGCTGTGCCAGAGCGCAGTGACACTTCACGTTCCGTCGACGTGCCGCCCATCAACACACCCACATGATGAAATGGGATATCAGGTCGATTCATGATAACCTCCCAACACCCTCACTTCCGTCTCTAGCAGAACACCAAATCTTTCAGTCACCTGTTTTTGTGCATGCTTAATCAGCTTTAACACATCTTCTGTCGTCGCTGTATCAAGATTGACGATAAAGTTGGCATGTTGCTCAGAAATCATAGCACGGCCGATTTGCATACCTTTCAGTCCACATGCTTCGATGAGTCTGGCGGCATGATCACCTTGGGGGTTTTTAAATACCGAGCCGCAATTCGGCTGAAACAACGGTTGCGTCGCGGTTCGTTTTGCCCGCATATCGCGGATCTTGTTCCGGATGTCATCCGGCACTGCTGATGCAAGGTTGAACTCACCTTGTACCACCATGGCGCCGACTGGCAGCGTTGTATGCCGGTAGCTTATTTGCAGCTCTGAGCGTGCGATGCTCTGTTGTTGTCCATCGCGATGCACAATCTCGATGCGTTGCAAGGTGTCGGAAACCTGCTGTCCGAATGCTCCCGCATTCATGACGATACCACCGCCCACATCACCGGGAATCGTCGCCATAAACTCCAACCCGCATAAACCGTGATTGGCTGCGTGTTGTGCCAGTTTCGGCATGCGCATGCCACACTGCGCAATCAAGCTGTTGCCTGTAATGCTTAAATGTTGCAATTTACTGAAATCCATAACCAGCGCTTCCAGCCCCACATCCGGCACCAGCGAATTACTACCCCTGCCAATACCGATCACCTTCACTGATAAAGGAATAATCTTCATCGCCTCTGCTATTGCATTCACATCCAGCGGCATAAAAAACCAGCGGACACTGCCGCCCGTTCCCATCGTGGTTCGGCTTGCCAGAGGCTCATACTCCCGGCATTCACCACATGCCTCTAATCGCTGCCACCAACTCACTGTTGACCCCTGAACTCATCGCGCATCTGTGCCGCCAGTGAGCCGATGGAACCGGCCCCCATCAGTAATACAATATGACCTTGCTGCAAGGCCTGCGTGGCAAGTTGTCTGGCATCTTTCAAATCCGCACAAAGTCGCACATCGTGGTGACCACGCTGACGCAATAAATCTGCCATCACATCGGAACTGATGCCGTCAATCGGCGCTTCGCTGGCCGCGTAGATCGGCAGCAACGCCAGGGTGCTGGTTAAGTCGAAGCAGCAGAGAAAATCATCCATCAAATCGCGTGTCCGGGTGAATCGATGCGGCTGGAAAATGGCGCTGATATGCCGGTCCGGCCAGCAGGTATGGGCAGCCGCCAGCGTCGCCAGAATTTCTTTCGGATGATGCGCATAATCATCGACCAGCACAGCATCACCCACTTTTGTGCAATGAAAGCGACGCTGAATACCGGCAAAACTTTCCAGTCCTGCCCGAATGGTTTCGTAACTAAAGCCGATGTCCATCAGCACAGCCATGGCGGCCATGGCATTTTCCGCATTATGCAAACCGGGCATAGGTAAACGCAGCGAAATACTATCGCCGCTGCTGCGCAGGCGAACGGTCATATTTTGCCCGTTACCATCCGGAATTGATTCCACCAGACACAGATCCGCTTGTGGACTTGAGCCGTAGGTCATCACCGGCTTTTGCAAGCCCAGCCGTAAAGCCGCCACATTGGGATGCTCATGATGCAGCACCACACGCCCATAAAAAGGTGTCATCTCCACAAACTGACGAAACGATGCCATCAGATTTTCAAAATTACCGTAATGATCCAGATGTTCGGGGTCTATATTACTCACCACCGTAATCATCGGTGAGAGTCGCAGAAATGAACCATCACTCTCATCTGCTTCTGCCACCAGCCATGGTGAACTTCCAAGACGCGTGTTGGTCCCCGACGCGATCAGTCTGCCGCCAATCACGTAGGTCGGATCTTCACCGGCCACTTCCATGGCGTGAGCAATCATCGACGTGATCGTTGTTTTTCCATGGCTTCCAGCTACAGCGATACCTTGTTTCATGCGCATCAACTCGGCAAGCATTTCGGCCCTTGGAATGACCGGTATATGCTGCATCAGGGCAGCCTGAATCTCAGGGTTATCCTTGCGTACGGCAGAAGTCACGACCACGACACTGGCCCCGGCAATATTTTCTGCCCGATGACCGATCTCGACATCAATCCCCAGACTGTAGAGATGTCTGATATTGGCATTCTCCTCAATATCGCTGCCCTGAACTTTAAACCCCTGATTGTGTAACAGCTCGGCAATGCCACTCATGCCAATGCCGCCAATGCCGGTAAAATGAATGCGTTGAACCCGTGTTTTCACACTGCCACCTCCAGAAACTCTGCCAGTACCTGCATTTGCCGTTGCTCAGCATCCAGCAGGCATGATGTAGCTGCCCATGACTGCATATTCCGGCTCATGGCTTGCTTCTTTTCCGGATCAAACAAAATGCTTTCAATCGCCTCAGCTAATTTTTCTGCTGTTAATTCTGCCTGCTTCCAGAGCAATGCGCCTTGCTGATCGGCAGCAGCCCGGGCATTGAACCATTGATGCTGATCAGCCGCATGTGGCAGCGGCACAAACAATGTTGGTATAGCAGCTACGCCTGCTTCACCCACGCTCATCGCTCCGGCCCGCGCAATAAGAAAATCACCACGCGCATAAAATGCCGGCATATCATGACAAAAGCCGATGATCTCGTGCTCGATAGCCGCTTGCTGGTAGCGCATTCCCACTTCGCTGATACGCACCGCATCATCACCGCAAATGTGAGCCACTGTAAATTCAAGGCCTTTTCCGGCCAGCAATGCGCAAGCCCCTGGTACGGTTTCGTTAAGAAACCGGGCGCCCTGTGAACCACCCAATACCAACAGGCATGGCGGCTGATGCGACTTATAACGCAGCTGATGAATATCATGACGAATAATATTGCCTGTCACGACACGTTTGGATGCGGGCAATGCAGGAGCAGCCTCGGCAAAGCCGAGCATAATCCGACGACAAAAACGCACCAGTTTCCGGTTCACCATACCCGGCACGGCATTTTGTTCATATAAAACCACCGGCACTCGACAAATAATAGCGGCGATCACGCCTGACACACTGGCATAACCACCCACACCCACGAGCACGTCAGGTTTTTCGTCCCGCCAGTCACGGCGAATCTGCATCACTGAACGCGGTAATTCCCAGCATAACACACGCAGCCGTTGCCAGATGCCGAAACCTTGTACGGCATGCATATTGAGCAACAACACACTTTCCTGGCGCTTCGGTAATAACTGTGCTTCCAGTCCGCGTCTGGCACCTATGAAACGAACCCGCAAGTCCGGCCAGCTCTTGCGTGCTGCATCTGCCAATGAAATTGCAGGCATCACATGGCCACCCGTGCCGCCTCCGGCAATGCATAATAAAGGCTTCCTTGGCATCATGTGACCAGCCTTGGCGAGCTATAACTGTTACTCACCGTGCTTTTTGCATGGCGCTGTACCGACAGAATCACGCCCATCAATATGCAGTTACCAAACAGTGCACTACCGCCATATGAAAGAAATGGTATGGGCATACCTTTGGTCGGAATCATACCCATCACAGCGCCCATATTAATCATGAAGCTAAAACCAATCAGCATGATACAGCCGCAAACCAGCAATCGCTGAAAGGCATCTTCGTGGTGATATACCAGATAAAAGCTGCGCCCGATCATCACTGCAAATATTGCAATCAGCGCGGCTGTGCCTGGTAAGCCCAATTCTTCGCCCATCACCGCTGCGATGAAATCGGTGAAACCTTCCGGCAAATAAAACAGCTTCTGCACACCCTGTCCCAATCCCGTTCCTGTTAATCCACCCGAGCCAAATGCAATCATCGACTGCGCCAGTTGATAACCACTACCGAGCGGATCAGCCCATGGGTCAGTAAAACTGAAAAATCGCTTGGCGCGATAAGGTTCGGCAATAATGGCTACCAGAGCCAAAGGCAAAGCCATCAGCGCCATACCGCCCAAATGCCTGAAAGGCACGCCGCCAAGAAACCACAAACCGATACAGGTCAGCGTCAACAACACCGCATTGCCAAAGTCCGGCTGTAGCATCAACAGCATCACAGACACCATCAGAATAATCAGCATCGGCGCCAGACCAGTGGCAAAATGATTCAGCCGTTCTGTGAAACTCGACAGGTAATAGGCCATATACACAACCACCATCGGCTTCAATATTTCTACCGGCTGGAAACTCATGCCAAACAACGAAAACCAGCGCGTAGCGCCATTGATGCGCTGACCCAATAACAACACGCCCAGCATGACCAGAAAAGCCACAACAACCAAAGGCAAGGCCGCCGATTTCCACCAGACCGGATCAACCCGTGATGTTATCCATAACAACACCAGTCCAATCGGAATATACACCAACCAGTGCTGAATAATCTGAAATGGGTCACCATAGCGAATCTCAGCCACACTCAGACTGGCACTACTGACCATAAGCACGCTCAGCAATAGCAATGCGAGCACACAGCTCAGCAAAATGCTATCGGGTTTGGCGCACGCTTTCATGCCGAAGCTCCTTTCAACGCCTGAATTGATTGCAGGAACACCCGGCCCCGATGGGCATAGTTTTCAAACTGATCCATGCTGGCTGCTGCGGGAGATAATAATACCGGTATTTTGCTGCCATGTTTCGATGCTGCCGTGACTGCGGCCTGCATGGTTCCGACCACCTCATATGGTACATTCGCAGATTCTAGTAAAGCCGCAAAACTCTGCGGATCACTGCCGATCACAAATGCTTTTTCCACATGTTGACTGACCGCATGCTTTAATACGGCAAGATCGATGCCTTTACGCAAACCGCCACAAATCCACAACACCCGATCAAATGAATCCAGCGCGGCGATAGCTGCCGCCGGATTGGTTGCTTTGGAATCATCGAACCACTCGTATCCCCTGACTTTACCGAGATTCCGTAAGCGGTGCGGCAGCCCTCTAAATGAAGTGATCGCTTCACAAATGACATCCAGATGAACCCCTTCATCTGAAGCAACCTGCGCTGCTATGGCGACGTTTAAATGCTGATGGCTACCGCGCGCCGGAATATTCGAGCAACTGATATCGACCCGATGTCCCTCGTGGTGCCAGAATAATCCGCAGCCGTCCGGGCCTCTGTAAACACCGGCAGACACTGACTCCTCTTCCACTGAGCCCTGCTTAACAAAGCCGAATCGATGCACTCTGATATCCCGGCTCAACAGTTTCTCAGCCAGATTATCCCAACGCGATTCAGCAGGCAGATATGCGGTGCTGCCTGCCTGCTGATGCTCAAACAACTTCAGTTTAGCATTCAGGTATTCTTCATCTGACAGATGCGCATCCACATGATCGGCCTGAATATTCAGAAATATCGACGTTGCTGCCCGCAGCCCATGGCTTCTTTCCAGCTGAAAACTGGACAGCTCAAGCGCCATGCGTTGCGGCGGTGTTTTTTCATTCAATAAATCCAGCATCGGCCGGCCAATATTACCACCGGTCAGGCAACCTCCAGGCAAAGTTTCCAGCAGTAAGCCTATCATTTCAGTCGTGGTTGTTTTGCCGTTGGTACCGGTCACCGCAATCAGCGAAGCCTGGCTATGTTCGACAAACACATCCAGATCACCAATGACATCCGCACCACGCTGGCGCAATGCAAGCAGCTCAGGGTGCTGCCATGGCACACCGGGACTCACCACGATCCGTTTAAATTGTGCCAGTTCGTCAGCATTCAACGGGCCGATGTGTAATGGGATATCCATACCCTCAGGCAGTGTCGCCTGTCGTTCATCAAAAGCTTCACAGCGTAAGCCATATTCTTTGTAGAACGATGCCACCGAGATGCCCGTTTTACCCATGCCAACAATGGCAATACTGTTGTTTCTCTGATTCATTTTCATCACCTTATCTTCAGCGTGGACAACGCCACCAGCGCCAGAATTAATGATATAATCCAGAACCTCACGATCACTTTCGGTTCAGGCCAACCCTTGAGTTCATAGTGATGGTGGATAGGAGCCATACGAAACACGCGCTTGCCGGTCAGCTTGAAGCTTGCCACCTGCACCATCACCGAAACCGCTTCCAACACAAACAAGCCACCGGCAATGGCCAGCAAAAACTGCTGATGCACCGCACATGCAACAAAGCCCAGAGCACCGCCCAGAGCCAATGCCCCCACATCACCCATAAACACCTGCGCCGGGTAAGTGTTAAACCATAAAAATCCCAGACATGCCCCGACCATGGCACCACAGAAAATTGCCAGCTCACCGGCACCGGGCACATAGGGAATCATCAGGTAATCTGAAAAATGGGAGTGTCCGGTCAGATACACCACCACGGCCAGTGCTGTTGCCACCATAAACGTCGGCGCTACAGCCAGACCATCGAGTCCGTCTGTCAAATTCACCGCATTGGATGAGCCGATTAATACAAACACCACAAACGGGATATACCAGTATCCGAAATGCCATTGCACATTAAAAAACGGCACATCCACTATCGGATCGGTTAATATATACAGTCCGACTGCCGCCATACCACCAAAGACAAATTGCAGCATCAGCTTCCAGCGGCCAGCCAGCCCGTCAGAATTATTGCGGCTTAATTTCAAATGATCATCCAGCCAGCCGATCAACCCGTAGCCCAGTGTTACCAGCAAGGCCAACCAGATAAACAGATTCGTCAGATTAGCCCATAACAATGTCGACACTGTAACACTCAGCAAAATCAGCAGTCCGCCCATTGTAGGCGTTCCCTGTTTTGAAAAGTGTGACTCGGGGCCATCACGCCGAATCGGTTGCCCTTTACCCTGCTGGCTCTTCAGCATGCGGATAAACATCGGCCCGAATACCCAGCAAATCACCAACGCTGTGATCAGAGCATAAACGGTGCGGAATGTAATATATTGGAACAGATTGAATATCGAATACTGATCCGCCAGCGGATAAAGGAAATTATACAGCATCGCATGTCTCCTGTTCGCGCAGAGATTCCAGCAGCAAATCCAGATGCATGCTGCGCGATGCTTTGAGCAAAACCGTTGCTGCTTCGGGCCAGCTCGTTTGTAACCGTGTCATATCAGCCAGTAAGGTTTCGGTATTGGCGTACCAGCAGCATGGCTGCTTCTGCACCGTCAATTTCTGATGCAAATGGCGCATATTTGAACCCACCAGAATCACTTGCTCGACACTTCCCACGTTGAGATTGATATGAGCATCTATCGCATCGTCGCCTAATTCAGCCATATCGCCAATCACAGCGATGCGATAACCATCCAACGCATTCAGCGTATCCAGCGCAGCTTGCATAGACACCGGATTGGCATTGTAACTGTCATCCAGCACAGTCAAATGATCGTACTTTTTGCTTTGCATGCGTCCTTTTACCGGTTGCCAGTCAGCCAGCCATTGAGCCATTTGCGTGATACTTGTATTTTTATTTTGCGGAAAATGCTGCATCAGAACTTTATTTGCGATGGCCATGACAAAAGCCATATTGCTGGCCCAGTGCGGCGCAGGCAGAGCCAACGCTACAGTAGCTTCGTCTAAACCATCATCGAGCTTCAATGTGCAACCGTGCAAAACACCTTTAATCGGTGCATCTGCCATATCTACCGTCGCTGTTTCATCAAGTTTTGCCGCTTTGATGCCGATTGCCGCCAACTGCCCGGTCACACCCTGACCCAGCGCAACCCATCCGTGTGGCGTCAGCGTGTCGAATAATTTCATTTTTTCCTGTGCTACGCCCCGCAAGCCACCCAATCCCTGCGCGTGCGCAGACGTCAGTCCCGTCATCACAGCCACATCCGGTTCAACAATCGCCGCCAGCTTCTCCATCTCGCCACATTCGCTGATACCGCACTCAATCAATGCCACGTCAGCATCCGCTGATACGGCCATCAATGTTTTGGGAACGCCCACCAGATTGTTCAGATTGGCCTGTGTGGCATGCACCTTCAGGCCGGCCCGGCTGAGCACATGGCGTAACATATCTCGCACAGTGGTTTTCCCGTATGAACCGGTAATGGCGATCACAAGTGTAGCGGGAAGGTCTTTACGCCAGGCATGAGCAAGTTGACCCAGTGCCACAAGCGTATCCTCAACAATCAACTGCGGCACATCGAATGGCGTCCACAACGCTGCTCCCTGAGCATCGCCAATCAGTGCCTGCGCCCGGCCTGCAACGGGTTCAGCATGAACATGACCGTCAAATTTCGGTCCGCGCAAAGCCAGGAAGCATTCGCCCTCTGTAAATGATCGTGTATCGGTGGAAATGGATGAGACCACCGCCGGCACACCGTAACGCCAGCTTCCACCCGTCGCCTGCTGCATTTGCTGCCCCGTCAGTTGCATAAGGCCGCTCCGGCATATTTCAAAACTGCTTCGCGTGCAATTGCCGCATCCGACCATGGCACACGCTTTCCCGCTGTTTCCATATAGTTTTCATGACCTTTACCGGCAATCACCAACACATCTTGATCTTGCAGGCTGGCTATCGCTGCATAAATAGCCTGTTTACGGTCTGCCTGCATATGACATACCGAAGATCCCATCGTCATCCCGGCATAGATATCATGCATAATTGTTTCAGCCGCTTCATCACGCGGATTGTCCGACGTCAGCCATATCTCATCGGCCCAGTTGGCTGCCGCAGCACCCATCTGTGGACGCTTGGCTTTATCACGGTTACCGCCACAACCAAACACCAGCTTCAACTGTCCTTGCGTCCATGCCCGGGCCTGTTGCAAACAGCCCTGCAAAGCTTCAGGCGTATGCGCAAAGTCGACATACACATGCTCCGAAACAGCCTGCATACGTCCCGGTGGCGCTGTCATATGATTCAACAGTTGTGGCAATTCAGCCAAAGGCATCTTCCAGTGCAGATGCAAAACAGTTGCTACTGCCGCCAGATTCTGCGCATGAAACTGGCCGCGTGGCACATGTTGGATCAACACTTTATTGGAACCGCGTTGCAGAAGCAGCGCTTCATTTCCCTGCTGCTGCCAATACAACGTATCTTCCTTCATTGCCCCGGTATCGGCAGGCCACTGCTGATAACAGTGAACTTCCGGCATATCTCTGAGGTAATCCATCAGCTGTGGCTGGTCACCGTTAGCGATTAACAGCCCGCCACCGAGCATGGTTTTTTGCATGAACAATGCTTTGCTGGCGGCGTATTGTTCAAAGCTGCCATGATCCTCAATATGATCGTGACCCAGCGTTGTCCAAAGCGCCAGACTAAAGGGTATGCCTGCAATGCGTTGTTGCGCGATACCGTGCGACGACACTTCCCAGACCACGGTCGAAACATGGCTCTGCATTGCTGCTGCCAGAATATCGTGATTCGTTAATAACGATGGCGTCGTATTAGCCAGTTCCTCACATTCATCCGTTGAACGTATCAGCCCTAATGTGCCCACTGACCATGCACCCGGCGTATTGCTTTGCCCGGCAAAACGCTGCAAAGCCTCTCTTAACATCCAGGTCACGCTGGTTTTACCATCTGTGCCGGTGATACCGATGCATTGCACTTTACTTTGGCTGCTTTGATGCCATTGGCGCAACCACGCAGCCAGTTCATTCACATTTTCAAACACCAGCGACGGAACACTGAACGATGTCGTATCGACAAGTGCATCTTTGGTTCCGACCAGTGCCACGGCACCTGCTTCAATCGCCTTCTGACAATAAGCACGCGCCTGACTCGCCGCCCTGGGTAGACAGACAAATACATCCCCAGCTTCAACGTTACGAGAATTATCACGCAAATTGCGCCCATGCAGCAAAGCATCCGACGTGTTAAATCCCAGCTTCTGCAACGGCTGCTGAACGGGTGGGGTTTCGGCATTATTCATTGAGCCACACCTCCACGACTGATCCGGCTGACAACTCTGTGATATCTTTAGGTGACTGTCTGGTTACCCAGCCATGACCATAGGCCTTTAATGCCAGACCGCGTTGCTCGGCAAGTTGATAGGCTTCACGCAATGAAAGTCCATTGAAGCTTGATTCATCATACAGCGCATCGCCTCCGGCAACCTGATAAACGTTCCATTCCGATGGCATATGACGCTGTGGAGGTATACCAAGGTAAGGTAAAGTTGATGCGGCAATTTCCCTAAATACCGGGGCCGCAACTGCGCCGCCATATATCGATGTCTTCGGTTCATCGACCACCACCACAATCACAACTTCCGGATGTTCCACCGGCGCCATACCCGCAAAAACGGCCGTAAAGCTATCTTTTGAATAGCCGCCAGAATGGGCTTTTTGAGCGGTTCCTGTCTTACCGGCAATGCGATAACCATCCGGTACGGCGCGATGTCCGGTACCCTCATCGGAAGTCGCTGCTTCCAGCATTGAAATCACCTTGCGGGATGTCGATTCTTTTATCACGCGCAGTTGTTGTTCATCGCTGTTTTGCTGCGCCACAATATGCGGCTGAACGCTCATGCCGCCATTAGCCAGCACACTGAAGGCGCTTGCCATTTGTAGTGTAGTCACTGCGATACCCTGACCAAAAGCAATATTGGCCGTCTCTACCGACCCCCATCGCTTATCCGAAAGCAGAATACCCGATGACTCTCCACCGATAGAAATTCCGGACTGTTTGCCAAAGCCCAATGTGCCGAGAAATTGATGCAACTGCTCTGCACCCAGCCCCAGCGCCAGTTTAGCGGCACCAATATTGCTTGATCGCTGCAAAATACCGGTCAATGTCAACCAGCCCTCAGGATGATCATCGTGAATCACATAATCCGCCACCCGAAATTCACCGTTTTCGCAATCGATCCGACTGTTTGCATGCCATTTACCCGACTCCAGCGCTGCCGCAATCGTAAATGGTTTCATGGCAGAACCCGGCTCAAAGACATCTGTAATTGCCCGATTACGCCATTGGCCGGGTTTGTGGTGACGAAAATTATTCGGGTTGTAACCCGGCCAACTGGCCATCGCCAGCACTTCGCCGTTATAGGGGTTCATCACAATCACCGAGCCGCCTTTGGCTTCGCTCTTATGCACCCCATTGGCAAGCGCTGTATAAGCAATGCTCTGGATATTGGCATCAATCGTCAGCGCCAGTTCCTGCCCCATTTTTGGCTGTTGCAACCATTTACTACCCGGCAAGGCAAGCCCTCTGGCATCTCGCTGCACAACACGCAGACCTTCAACGCCTTGCAGAAAAGCATCAAAGCTACGCTCAACACCCTCCAGCCCGTGATTGTCCAGACCGACAAAACCAAGAATATGTCCCGTTTCAGGGCCCAGCGGATGAAAACGCTTCCACTCATGCTCAATGCGCACACCCGGAATATTCATTTGCTCAATCGTTTCTGCCTGCGTTGGCGTCATTTGTCGTGCCAGCCATACAAAGCCCTGACGTTGCTTCAACTTGTCAGCCAGACCGGAGGGCGTCTGCTGCAACACTTCAGCAACCTTTGGCAATAATTCAGCCGGAAACTCTTCAGCCAGGGCGCCTACAGACGGCACCTCGATACTCTCTGATAACACCCGATGGTTCCGATCCACAATCGGCCCTCTGGGTGCATTCACACTGTATTGACGGAATTGCTGCCTATCGGCCCTGGCCTTTAAAGCATCGCCCTGTAACCAGTGCAAATCAACAGCACGGATCATCAACAGCGCCAGCCCCAGCACCATGAATGCAGCCACTGTTTCCAGCCGCCGGCGCATGAATGTTTCCTGTAAAAATTTTTGTTGTTTCATGGTCTGACGACCTGCATCGGCAAGGGTGCTTGCATGCCGAGTTTCTTGCGCGCAACCGATTTAAGATTCTCAGGACGTGTCATACTGGAAAGTTCAAGGCGCAGCTTTTGAATATTCTGGCGCGCCGACTCAATATCAGCACGCACCGACTGAATGGTTCGGTTATTTTCAATACGCACATGTGCCAGCCAAACCTGTCCGCCACCCAGAATTGCAGTCAGTGCAATCAGCAGCAGCACAGGCCCATATCGCTGAGCTCCCATCGCTTTTACTTGCACGTCAGTCACTGTGCCACCTCAAGCTTCTCAGCCACACGCAGCAATGCGGAACGGCTGCGCGGATTCACCGTGAGCTCATCATCAGATGCCCGAATCGGTTTTTTATGCAACCAGCGCATAGATGGTTTTTTGCCACACACACAGATTGGAAACTGTGGCGGGCAGGTGCATGGATGCACCATCGCTTCTATCTGATCACGCACACGGCGATCTTCACCAGAGTGAAAAGAAATCACCGCCAGTTTTCCACCCGGCTTTAATGCATCGGCAGCTTGCGCCAATGCCTGTTTAAGTTCGTCGTACTCTGCATTCACCCAAATTCTAAGCGCCTGAAATGTCCGTGTAGCCGGATGCGCCCCGCCATAACGGGCTTGTTTAGGCATCGCATGAAAAATGATGTTTTCCAGAGCTCTGGTATCCGTTAACTCCCCCTTTGCCTCGGCGCTCAGAATCGCCCGGGCTAGCCGATTGGAATAACGCTCATCCCCGTAACTTTTAATTACATTTGCCAGTTCGCGTTCGCCAACATGCTTCAACAATTCGCTCAGTGGCTTGCCTGCTTCAGGGTTCATCCGCATATCAAGCGGGCCAGCCTGCTGAAAAGAAAAACCACGCTGAGCCTGATCCAGCTGCGGAGACGAAACTCCCAGATCAAAGCCAATGCCATCGACGCTCTGCCAGCCCGCATTGATCAAGGCTTCACCCAGACTGGAAAAAGGTAAGTGGAGAATGCGGAAACGCGAATCCTGCATTTCAAGCTCACGGCCTTTTGCCACTGCGTCCGGATCTCGATCCAGCGCCAGCAGACGCCCGGCAGGTGACAGCTTTTCAAGCGCAAGCCTGGCGTGACCGCCACGACCAAACGTAGCGTCCACATACTGACCATCAGGATTATCGACAAAAGAACATACAAACTCAGATGGCAAGACTGGTATGTGTGTGTTTTGGCTCGGGATGGCATCGGCATCCTCCAGCACTTCAGATACCTAGCTCTGCGAGCAACCCTTCGTCAAAAGGTTCATCGAATTGCCCTGTCTCCTTCTGCCACAATTCATGACTCCAGATTTCAAATGTATTGTTATGTCCCGAGAAATGTACTGTTTTTTGAAGCGATGCATGATCACGAAGTGTCGGAGCTAACAACACTCGCCCCTGCTTATCCGGTTCGCATTCAAACGCCGAGCCCACGACCCGTCGCGTAATACGCCGCACAGTACGATTGGTGGAAGGTTGCTGACGTAATTTTTCGAGGAACGCTTCCCATTCCTGAAGGGGATAAGCACGCAGGCAATTGTCAAAAATATCAAGTGTAATCATCATTCGGGCATCGCCATACTGATGACGAAGTACATCACGGAACGGTGCAGGAACGTTCACCCGCCCCTTGATATCCATGTTGTTGGTATGCCCACCAGAAAACATTTGCCCTTAACCTCTACCCAATTACCCACTTTTACCCACAAGTTGGAAATATGTGGCATTTTTCAACCATTGTCAACGCCATCAACATATCAATATCTATAATTACCAACAGCTAAGACATTATGTAATAAATTTTACACTTATTTATCATGGCGTTATAAATCAACTCAAATAAACGACTTTAATGTGAAAAATATCATTGCGGTGGGTAATGGTGGGTATAAAAGCCTACAGCCATCCACACCCCAGACTTGCCAGCATCAACCACGAGCATCATGATTGAATTTTCAACTCCCCACCAACTAACAACAACACGTTGATTTTAAATGAGTATTACATGCAAAATGCCTTCACGTTTATTTCCAGAGCACACCCAGCCAGCGCAGGGCTTATTCACCCTTGTCGATAATGCATGTGCTATGTGTGGGTCATGCTTCCTATGATTTGAGCATGCAAGTTTCTGCGCATCCGGCCAGCAATGAGAAATGTACAGCCAGCGCCATACAAGTATCTGGTGGCGGGCCTGCGGCCAATGCCGCCGTGTGCATCAGCAGACTTGGAGGACGAGCTGCATTCTGCGGCTACCTCGGGCATGACACCTTCGGTGAAATACACCTGCAAGAATTCATCCGTGAAAATGTCGAAGTCCGTTGGATTACCAGAGGTACGGCCGCATCCAACGTGTCGCAGATCCTGGCCAAGCCTGATGGCTCACGCAGCGTCGTCAATTATCGTGAACATGATTTCCTTCCTGCCGAAACGCCCGCCCCTACGCCATCTGACTTCGGCGCCATACTCATCGATGGGCACGAACCACTTCTGTCCTTAGCCATCGCACAGCGAGCTAAACACCTTCAGATTCCGGTGATCTACGATGCCGGATCGCTTCGTTCAGGTTCCGTAGAGCTGCTTCAATATGTCGATTATCTGGTCGCTTCCGAAACCTTTTCCCATCAATATACCCGCCAATATTTCAATCAACTTGCAGGACAGGAAAATGATATACAAGTCGATTACAGCCTGTCTTTGAGCCTTAAAATTTTGTCGGCGTGCTGCCCAAGTGTCATCATCACCACGGGCGAGAACGGTCTTATCTGGCAGCACAACAATCAACAGGGTGTCATGCCTGCATTTCCTGTACAAACCATCGACAGTACCGGTGCCGGGGATGCTTTTCACGCCGCTTTTGCTTACGGCATCACCCTGAAGCTTCCATGGGAAAAACTGCTTCGCTTTGCCTCTGCCGCCGGAGCACTGGCGTGCACCAAACTTGGTGCCAGGCCAGCCATGCCCGACTTGCAGGCACTTCAATCTTTTTTGGCAACATCTGAGCAATGATCAGTAGCCACAAAATACTTGTTCTAGTCAGCGCCTGCCTGCTTGGCGAACATGTGCGATACGATGGCTTACACTGCAAACAGAATCATCCGACATTACTTCGCTGGCTTTCAGAAAACCGGGTGATCGCCATATGCCCTGAAGTCGCCGGAGGTCTGAGCATTCCAAGAGCACCGGCAGAAATCCAACAGAATCGGGTAATCAACATTCAAGGGCATGATGTGACTGATGCCTTCTTCACCGGTGCCGATTTGGCACTGGCCATGTGCCAAAAACACAACATAAAACTTGCCGTACTCAAGGAAGGAAGTCCTTCATGCGGCGTCACCCGTATCAACAATGGAGAATTCAAAGGCGTCAAAATTCAGGGTCAGGGAATCACGACACAGCTGCTGACCCGGCATGGCGTTCGCGTATTCAGCGAACATCAATGGCACGATGCTGATCAATTTTTATTGCATCTGTAGATGGTCATGAAACCCGCTTGCTAAAGCGACACAACAAACAGCTGAGCTTGGCAAAATCCGGACGGTCAAACAATCATGTCCCCGGCACGCTGACAATTATTCCTGCTCTATCACCATTAAATTTCAACACCCCATCGAAACACAATGTAAATTCTTGGTTGTCGTGCCATAGGGATAACTTATCTGCTTCTTAAATATCAAGTCATGAAAGCCCCGTTATCCAAACAGAGAAACAGGTGTAAGATGTTTGTATTTATCCAGATACACAATAACTGACAGACAATAAATCCGCGAAAAAAGGCCCCTCTTACTCTTTGCTGATACATGATAATCAAATTGATAAGTAAAACCGCAGACATCCCGAATTTGATCCAACAAATGTGTAAATGTCAAAGCTGACCCGGACTCATATGCCGCATCGATCCGTGGTCTATATGCAGCGATGCGCATTTTGTTGGAAAAGTCCTGTTGCGATGAAAGTGTCCAATCAACCATAAGCCCGGCACGGTCTACAACCATGGGGACATCGTAGCTGGATAGCTCAAGAAGAAGGCCTCTGAGTACCGGCCATGGATGTAGTGAGGATGAATACATATGAGTCAAGGTAAAATGGAAGGGGAAATGATGTTCATGTTTGCCATTCCATAAAACATGCTGATCGTGGGCATAAAAGCTCCTTTCAAATCTCGTCGGGATACAAGGTATCGCGAGACACGGCAATTACTCCTAAACACCAGACAACTGCTCGACATCCTAATAATGACAAAAAACAGCCAGAGAATGGCTTAGAACAAATTCGCCGTGGGCGAAGGATAAAGCACCTTGCCTTCGCCGGGGATCTTGTTCTTCAGGCGCTCATTGCCCAGCCTGTCCCAGTGCAGCACGTCCATCTTGAACACCAGCGGCAGGCCATCCAGTTCATTCCACAACTGGGTAAAGCGTTGGTCACTCATGGCCGACGCAATCACAGCTAGGTCAATGTCCGAACCATCTTTGAACGCCCCTTTTGCGCGTGAGCCGAAAATCAACACCTGTTCGATTTCCGGATAAGCCGAAAACACCCGGCGCAGGTCGCCGAGGATGCTATCGGACAAACCGAAGGTCAGTTGGTTGCTTGCCATTTTGCGGCCTCGGCGGCCAGTTTGCGGAACAGCGGCAATCCCTGTTGCAGCACATAGTTGTAAACATCGTCGGCCAGCTTCTCGTCATAAGTGTGGCTGGTCAGGTTGCGTTTCTTCTGCGCTTCCGTCCATGCGTTGCCGTCCTGGATCAGTCCAGCTTGCAAAGCCTGCTGCCAGGTTTCGCGCGGCGTGTTGACCAACACCCCCTCTGCCTCCAGCTTCAAGCGCAAGGTTTTCCATGCAAGCTCCCAGCAAAATTCGAAACGCTGAATCACCGAATCGCGGATGAAACTGGAGAAAGGCTGAGCACAAGCCTCGCCCAACCGCTGAACGGCGGTCGACAACTCTTGTTTGCGCTCATTGAATCGTTCGATGTCCATTCAAATCTCCAATGTTGATGTCATTGATTGCAATACCGCACGTAAGTCTCTGAGATGCTGCGGCTTGAAATATATAGCTTAACCTGGTTGCCTGCCAGATCAAGGTGTCGCCAAGCCAGGCTTGATGGTCGAGGCCGATGGGGGTCAGCAGAGCCAGATCGGAGGGCAGTGCGGTGGTGGCATCGAGCCGGGCACCGACTCCGGCTTCGAACACCTCCACCTCAATCGCAGCTTCGGCAAAACAGCGCAGCGCCAACGCCGTCGCCACCTCAAAATAGGAGGCACCAATCTCCAAAGCTGTCGGCACCATCTGGCTCAACTTCTCTGCCAGCAGCTCATCGGCCACCGGCTCTCCGTTGATGCGAATACGCTCGTTGAACTGCGAAATATGCGGCGAAGTAAAAAGTCCCACCCTGTAGCCCAGCGCCTGCAAAGCCGCCGCCACAAAGTTGCTCGTTGACCCTTTGCCGTTGGTGCCCGCCACCCGGATGCGCAGCTTGGGTTGCCCCGCCGGAAAGTGGTGCAGTAACGCCAACATCCGCTCATGGCCGGGGCGATAGTCGCGGTCGGCAGCGGGCTGGCCCAGTGCTTCGAGCCAGCTTTCGGGGGCGGTGGGTTTGGTGGTGGGGGGCAAGGTCGGGGTGAGTTTATCTGCGTTCATTCCATAACCCACTCACCGGATGCCGCAATGTGTTGGCGCATCGCATTCGGGCATACATCGAGTTCCCCCGGCCAAGTAAGGCGGAACCTGCCGGTTTCCAAAACAACGGCCTCGATAACATCCAATTTCATGACCATCTCACTCCAACGGTGCGATTTCAGCCGGTTGCTGATGTTTGGATGTCAGTGCTGCGCGCAAATCGCCAAGATGCTGCTGCGTGAAATATAGCTCAACCTGGTTACCTGCTAGATTTAACGGAATTCTCTGACCATCACATTCCCATATAGCGATCTGAACGGTATCGGGAGTCAAACCACCGTTTTTATACATCGCGGCATGATTGGGGCAGAGTGCCAACTTGTTCTGTTTGTGGTGGGCGTTGATGCCGTCCACGCAATCCACCGCTTCAAAATGAGGCTCGCTATTCAACATCACAGGCTGCGGGGCTTGGCAGAGCTGGCAGAACATTGCTCCTTCTTTATTCGTGTACTGATGTTTAAGGTAGGTTCTCGCGTCACCTTGCGCTCCGCTATAGTCTGGATCAACGGTTCGCTCTCTGGTCTCTTGCGTTTTCTCTGGTGTGTTGCGAGCCTCTTCGGCTATTTTCACCTCACGCCTTTGGGGGGCGGGAGAGGTTTTGTCTGGCAAAGCTGGTTTGGAATTACCCTCTTCTTGCCTGCGTCGTTTGAACTCTTCAAATTCCCGAAACTCATCTGGTGATTGAACTATTGCTTGCGCCCTACGCAATTCTTCTTCGTCCTTGAATCCCAAGGCATCAATGGTTTCGCTGGATACAGGACGCTTCATCCCCAGCTTATCAGCCACCTCCTTGGCGCGAATAGAAGTCGTATCAAATCCATCCGGCAGGTCGGAAAGAAAAAGCTCACTGGGCTTGCGCCACTCTCCATTCCTGTCGGGTAGCCAAGCCCGGTCACGGCATAGATTGCCAACTTCGGTGTATTCGAGATTCTTTGGGGCAGCATCCAATCGTTGGCGATTTGATTCGCTTTGCGTTTCGCCACTGATGATGCGAGGAGCGGATAACATAATGTTCCAGAGGATGCTGGCTCTTTCTGTGTTCCAACTATCAAGTGCTGCTTGCAAACCAATAACCGTCGCGTCGGGCTTGAATCCGTTTAGCCCTTGCTTGTGTTTGCCATAGCAGGAAGATAGTTGTGCTGTGTATTCCGATGGATGCAGATTCTGAGTCAGCACAGTAGCGGGTTTGACCAAGCTAGAGGCAAAACTATTGAGTTCATCATTTACCGACGGGTGAAGAAAATATGCCCCCACACTGTCCAACCCAAGAAACCAACTTTCGTGATCGGCAGTCCTCGCAAATACGTCGGTTGCATCCGCACGCCTCCAAACAATCTTATCAGGATCGTTGCCACTAGCATGAACGCATGCAACCCATGCGGCATTATTCAAGCTGGTTTTAAGCTGTTGTTTCGTGCTGTCGTTACTCTCTGCATAAGCCTTGCGAATCTGGCGTAGATGTTCGCGGTAATTGGTCTCGTCAAATACAGTATTTCGGCCTTTGTATTGTGGAAGAATGGCACGCTCCACAATAGCTGCTGCATCAATCTCCCGGATACCTTCCTTCTCCAAGAATTTTCTCACTCCCTCATTGTCAGCCAGATTGGGATGTATCAGCGGGAATTCCGACAGGTCAAAATAGTCAGCCTTTTTTGGGACAAACCACGCAGGGCGTTTTGCGCTCGTATCGGATGGCACAGCAACATGCTTACCATCAATCAATCTGACCAATGGCGTGCGTTTAATTTCTTGAGAACCATTACTTGCATATATTACAAATCGGATCAGCCATTCAATGGATTGTTGCCCAAAAAAATATGGCATCAATTTCGAGGCAATATCCTGAGGGGTAACTTCAATGCCTTCTTTCAGCGGTTCCAACTCCCATTCGTTTGACCATGAGGAAATTTTCTTGCCTATCAGGTAGGTGTGCAAATTCGCAGCAGACCCGCTTTCTGTAATGGACGAATCGAGCCATGCCAGTTTTTCCTTACCAAACAGCGTGCCAAGCTGCTCCGGCGAAAACAGTTCAACCAACTCCTTACCACGAGCCAGCTTTGCTTTGCTGGCACAGACAAATCCACCGCCGTGCGCAGGCAGCAAACGCTGGGTTTGAAACGCTTCGCGCACCTTGTCGTAAATCGGGCGGAACAGACTGCCTACTGGGAAATCCTGTCCGCGCAACGGCAAGGCGTTGTAGCTCGCCACACTCAGCAGGCCAAGGTCGCGCAACTTTTCTAGACTGGATGCGGTCAATTTAGCCAGCGCCTCAATCATCTGGCGATTGGCTGGGTCATCGCTTTTGATGTTGTCTCTTGCTTTGGTGGTTTTGAACGGAGCCTGAATCAAAAAGCCTAGTTCGGTTTTCTTTTCCGTTGGAAAATAGACAACCAACTCGGTATCACTGGCTCTGGTTACGTCTCCTGCCTTGACCAGATAAGCTGCCTCAACAGTTACGTCATGTGCCTTACCCGCATCCTGAACTGCGCAACATTGCTGGAATATCTGCCACTCTTCGGTGCTTCCAACATGATCCAGCACTTCGACTTTTCTTGCGTCTTCATGCCCCGGAAGTGTTTCCACGCTTCTGATGAAGTGGCCACTCTTTCCGTCTGGAAGAGTCCATTTGATTTCTCCGATATGGCGCAGGAACAGCATGGTGCGAATGCCGAGTTTTTTGATGGCGTTGCCAATCTCTTGTACCGCACTTTTGGCGGGTACATCCGCACGAAATGCCCAAGCTGGTCGTTTGTCTGGTTGATCGAACGGCAAGACAATAAGCGTCTCTGCCTCTGAAATGGAGGCAACCGCATGTGGTTCAACGAAGCGGCAAATTCTGAAATGATCGCCACCGGAGTGAATCTGTGGATAAAAGGTGTAGGCATAGACCGATTTGAAACCGATGCCGAACTTGCCGATCTGGGTAAAGTCACCTGCCTTGGTTCCTTCGCCGATGCCACAAATCCCGCTGACATCGCGTTCAGTGAATGGCGCGCCGTTATGGCGTATCTCAAGACGATCATCATGCAAATGGAAGTGCACATAGCCAGTCGGCCTGTTGTTTGGTCGGCGTGCCAGTGCATCTTCGGCGTTTTGCAGCACCTCGTAGAGAAAGTGAGTGCGGGTCGAATAGATGTCGGCGAAGTAAGAGAGGTGGCGCGTTCCTTCGCCGTACTCTTTGATATTTTTCTGGCGTATCGCCTCGTAGTCCATGGTCATCTCTCTTCCTCCACAACCAGCACCCCAAACGCCACCGCCTCAGCACGAATATCGGCACTCTTCGCGGCAATTTCGAGTTGTGATTTTCGCTTCCGATAATCGGCTTCTATGTTGGTGCGCTCGCCTTCGCGCATCCGAATGATCTTTTCATCCGTGACGCCTTGCAGCTTGTCGGCAATCAGAGCCAAGCGTGCCTTGTGGCTCGCTTCAAGGCTTTGCAACTGGTGCGCTACCCGTTGCTGGTTCTGCTCCTGATGGTTGGCCAGCGCATCACGCCAACGCTGATGATGATTTGCTTCCAGCGCATCGAATGCCTCTTGGTCGGGCAATTGCGCGTCGCGGGCTTCATCTGCCTTGGCCAATAGATCGAAAAGATGTTCTTCGATATGGGCATCAGCAACCACGGCTACCATCTCATTGTCGTTTCGTGCCCCACGCTTGTGCCAGTGGTAGAGGGCAAACGGATAGCAACCTGCCGCAACATCTGCCAAAGCGGGGACTCGGAACAGGCCATAAATTGGGTTGCTGTCTGGTTGATGTCTGGCCGCCGCCTGCACAAGGGGATGGCCAGCGTGCAGCAGTGCGGCGCTGGCATGGTCACAAGCACAATCCTGTTCAAACGTGACCGACAAATGTTGATCGGTTCCTTTGAGCCAGCGCTCCCATTCCAGGGCAACTGCCCCTTCTGCTTTTTGTTGCCGGAACTCATCAAGCAGCGTCATGCGCGCCTCTTTATCGAGGCGGAGGGTTTTGAGCGGCTTTTCTCCCAGAATCGCATCTGGCTTGCCGCAGCGGTGGTTCAGGTAGTGGGCAACCAGCCGATGCAATGAGTTGGGTAACAACCAGTCTCCGGTAGCGGAAGTTGCCATCTCTCCGTTGATGTTCGGCACGCTCAAACCGAACAGTTCGGCCTGCTGCTTCTCCAATGTCTCTTGTTCGTGAATGGCACGCAGTTCGTTGTCGGTCAGTTGTTGCAGGCGGGATTCCCTCTCGGCTGGAGTCAGAGAGAGATTTTCTGATATATCATGAAGTTCCTTGGTAATTTGACCAAGAATCTCTTCGCTGGCACCCAGTGCCGCCTGAAATACGCCGATACGCCATAAACACCGCTCGTAGATTTCGGCATCTATGGTTCCGGGTGTAACCAAATTGTAGATAGCCACGGTTTCGCTCTGTTGACCATAACGATCAATACGGCCAATCCGTTGCTCGATGCGCATCGGGTTCCACGGCAGGTCGTAGTTGACGATGGCATCGCAAAACTGAAAGTCGAGACCTTCACTGCCTACTTCGGTCGAAAGCAGAATATCCAAGGCATGCTCTTCATCTCTGGGCAACGCAAACCGTTGGCGCACCTCCCGCCGCTCATCGTCGGCAACTCCGCCGTGCATCAGTCCGACACGCACCCCGGCAGCTTTCAGATGCTCGGCCAAGTAGAACAACGTATGCCGAAAACTGGTGAAAACCAGTAGCTTATTGTTAGGCAGCGCCTGCTTGTTGCGAACGATGTTGATGAAGGCGTCCAGTTTGGGGTCGGCTTCTTCCAGCGCATTGGCAGCATCAATGAGTTCAAGAATCTGCTGTTGCAACCCGTTGACCGAGGGCAACTGCAAAGGTGGGCCACTGTCAGAATCATCCTCTTCGGCCAGTTCCAGTTCATCGAATTTATTGGCCAACCACTGTTCAAGCATCGGGCGCAGGGCGTGGAGGCAACTGGCCGCTTGACGGCGCAGTGTGCTCAACATGAAACGGATCATCTGCTGCCCGTGTGTGACGGAATAAATGTTCCCAGCCACCCTCAGCAGTTGATCGTGGAGTTGTTGTTGAGAATTGCTGAAAAGAACGGATACCGTCTCTGGCTTGCGGGTGGTGAAGTCGCCGATGTCTCGCCTGCGCGTGCGGTTAATCAGCGCATTGAATGTTGAGAGCGATTCTATCTTGTGCAACAGAGCAATACGTTCACCGGTTGAACATGCCTTATCGCCCAGCGTGTCCAATATCTGTTGAAATTCGGGGGAGCCTGCAATAAAGAAGTCTCCCCAAACCGTTGTTCTGACCTCAAGCAATGCACTTTTGGCCTGCCGCTGCCAATCGGCAGATTGACGACGAATCGCGTTCGCTGCGTTATGGATGAACTGATTCGGCTCGGACATTTGAGCAAAACTTGCTTGGTCAATGACCAGATCGGGGCGTAGCACCGAAAGCAGGGTAAACAGGTCTTGATTGCCCAACTGAATCGGCGTGGCAGTCAGAAAAATCACCGCTTCGGCGTGGTCACAGAAAAAGCGCACAGAGCGATGTGTCCATGTGTCGGCATTTCGGATGTGGTGTGCTTCGTCAACAATGACCAGATCAAAGTGCGGTGGTGGATCAAGGTCGCGCAACCCTTTTTTGCGTTTTCGGCCTGTGCTCTGGCCATCAAGTAACTCACTGTTGAGCAGAGAGAACGGCACGATGGAGCGGGCGTACCGACTCGGCCAAGAGCCGTCTTTATCGGTTTCATCAAGACAATAACGCAATGTTCCACTATCAAGGTGTGCAAACGATTCGCCGAAACGTCTCATCTCGTTCTGCCATTTTTGTTCGGCAACCAAGGCTTTGGGGCAGATAATCAGTACCGCAGCCAGTTCGGAACGAGCTTGTAACTCTTTGATAATCAGCCCTGCTTCAATTGTTTTACCAACTCCTACATCATCGGCAATCAGCAGGCGCGGACGGTCTGCATGAAGCAGTTTGATGACTGGGCGGTACTGGTAGGGAACATGGCGCACCCGTCCGGCATGCAGCGAATAGAGGTTGCCACTGCCGGGAGAGGTGAGCAGAAGCGCGGACAGACGGGCATGAAAATCAGCCAACGGCAATACGGAGCGTTCATCCGGGGAGTGCTCCACAGCTTCCAACTGGCTTTCGTAGTAACGGGAAATTTTATTGTTCTCAAAAACCTGATAGCGACGTTCGGAGTTTGGCGACTCCAGCACCTGCATCACGGGGAATTGGCAGGTGCGGTTGCTTTTCAGGCATAACAATTGGCCGACTACAAAGCGATGGCCAGCCGGAACATTCACGGGCGGGGGCATCGTTGGGGTAGTGGCAACAGATGGGGCGAGAGGCTGCGCAAGCAAAATCAACTGCTGCTGTTTGTATTCAGCAATATTGGCCAAGGTTGAGTGGCTGGCTCCAAGCATGGCGGAGAGACGTTCAAGGGTATCGCAATCACGGTAAACATCCTGCGGCTCTACCGCCGTAATTGTGGCGTGTGCCCAGCGGTTTCGGATGGTCTGCGCCTCTTTCAGCCAGTTGCGCCCCTCTTTTGGCCAGTGATTTTGTTGTGATAATTCATACCAGTTCTGATCGAGAACGCGCAGTAGGGCGGCCAGATCAAGGCAGGAAAAATCATTGATGCGGGATTGTTTGACCCTCTCCTGTTGCTGATAAGTCAAAACAGCAAGAACATGACGTTCCCACCAATCATCCGCCAATAACAACAGATTGGTTTGCAAAATTATTTGCAGTTCCCTGCTGATAACGAGCAACAAGTTGTGCATGGACTCCCCCTTTCAGTCAGGCCAGATTACTCCCGCCAGCATTCAATCTCAGCCCAGATTGTAGGTACTATTGGTTTGATGGTCGAGGCTAGCCAGCTTTCGGGGGCGGTGGGTTTGGTGGTGGGGGCGAGGTCGGGGTGAGATTATCTGCGTTCATTTCAGAGCAACGCCTCTAGCAGCCTGTCGCCAGAGACCAGCTCAAACCGGCATTGGCGATCTTGCGCAGGTCGCACTCCGCCACCGTGGCGCGGGCAATTTGGCGCTTGCTGGCACATTTCAGTTGCAACACTTTCTTGATCTTTCTCACACAATCTCCTTAGTTGGCATCACTTCGGCATAATGGGTGACAACGGCATAATGGGTGACCCGGTTCCGATTCCATCTGAAAAATTAGAGGAAAAAGAGCAAAAAACGGGCAAAAAAAACCGGGGCAGCCTTGACATTTACACATTCGTTGTCTATTTCTAAAAACGCACCATCGGGGTCTATCATTATACCAACTTGAATTCACCAAATAATGATACGATGATAGACTTGACCCATCTTACCAATGAAATCCGTTAAGACGATTGAAATCAAGCCTTGAGCAACATGGCGACATATCATTGTGCTAAACAGCCCTCATCACAACAGCCGACAACCCCCTCTCCTAATCGCGAAACAAGTGGCTGGCTGCCCCCATCGGGGTTGGATAACGTCGAACTACCCACCATGAAGACACCACAAAACTCAGCAGCGTTGCCAGTTCAATCAAATCGGAGGCTTGCGAACCAATCACCTGCAACTGAACGGCCAGCGCCGAAATCAACAGTGAGAACTCACTCATTTGGCCAAGTCTGGCTCCAATCTCGTCGGACATTGCCGAAGTTTCACCCGACCCCTTCAGTAACAATGCAAACAACAAGGGCTTCAGCCAAACCGCTGCCACAGCCAATATAATTGCCGGCAAGAGAACTTGCGCCAGATCCAACGGATTAAAGCCTGCGCCAATTGAAAAGAAGAAAATAATCAGGAAAAAATCTCGTAGCGGTTTCAGACGCTCGGAAATATGTAAAGAGATCGGGCTACTGGCCAAAGCTACTCCGGCCATAAATGCACCAATCTCATAGGAAAGACCCAAAAATGAAGCCAGTTGAGCGGCGCCCAGACAACTTCCAATCGCCAGCAAAAAAAGATATTCCTGTAACACATCATAGCGTTGAAACAATCGAAGAAGCACAAACCTGTTGACCACATACACAATTACACCCATCACCGGCAAGCTGAGCAGACTTGTGATAATGGCGAGAAACACATTGTCACCGGCAAAAGACAGCAGCCCCTGTCCGGTTCCGTGATCGTTACCACCCTGCAGCAACAACAATGCAAGTACCGCGATTACATCCTGAAATAATAAAATACTGATCACGGTGCCGCCCGCTCGCTGGTGATGCAACACTGTCGTGGGCAACAGCTTTAATGCAATGATGGTGCTGGAAAACAAAAAGGCGACACCAATGACCAGTGCTTCTGCTAAAGAAAAACCAAAAAGCCAGGCGATGGTAAAGCCGGTAGAGGTAAAGGCACATGAACTGAGCAACGTCACCTTCATCGTTTCTGAAAACATACGCAGTAATTTTTGCGGTGGAAGATTCATGCCTAAGAGGAACAGCAGAAACACGATACCAATATGCGACAACTCCGCGATCAGCGATGCATCTGCAACCCAACCCAGCACTGCCGGACCACACAATATTCCCAGCGCCACATACACAACCAGCAATGACTGGCGCACAAACAAAGCCAGCGTCGCCAATATTGAAGCGCCGAAGAAGATGAGAAACATGGTAAATAATATCGGATCGTGGCCCATGCTTGAAAATATAGCACAGAGCAAATACGGTGGCTAACTGCGCTCCTTCAGCCAGTTCAGCACCCGGGCAACTGTCGTAAATGAACCCAGCACAAGAATTTTGGCGTCTTTCTTGCCCATCAGTACAGATTCCAGCCCATCGATCACATCTGCATAGCCATGAACCGGATCAGAACGCCGGGAAACCACAATACGCAGGGCCGCTGCCTTAAGCATCGGCAACGCATCATCCAGAGATCTGTCCTCGCGGGTGAAAACAAGAATTGCATCCAGCGGATCAGCCAGCCTTGCTATAGCTGGCATCAGCGCCTCGATGGCATGCATATTGTGACCCGCATCAAGCCAAATGCTTGCATGTTGATAATTCACCTTATGCAAGCGCCCGGGAACCAGAGTATACGCAACTGCATCACTCAGACACTCATCATCGCAATGCACAAGCAACTCGCCACACACATGCTCAGCCGCTGCGAGCGCCAGCGCCGCATTTCCCTTTTGATGCTGCCCCAACATGCGCAGTGGTTGTTCAGCCAGAGCAAGCACAACTTGCAAATCAGCACGTTTCTCTTTCAGCAGACGCATGACATCGGCATTCTGAGGTGCGGAATAACAAGACTTACAGCCGGAAAAGATCCATGACTTTTCATCGGCAATACGAATTAATGTGTCTCCCAGCCAGTTCTGATGATCAAGACCGACTGGTGTAAGAAGAGCCATATCGGCAGGCACCGATGTTGTAGAATCAAAACGCGCTCCGACTCCAGCCTCCAGGATTTCAACATCGACACATGCATCACTGAATGCCTGCAATGCAATAGCCGTTGCTGTTTCAAAATAGGAAGCGCCCATCTCCAGCGCGGTCGGTACCAACAGCTCCAGCAAATGCGCCAACTGTTCATCGGTAATATCCAACCCATGAATACGGATACGCTCATTAAAATGCAGAATATGTGGTGAGGTAAACAGCCCAACCTTCAAACCGGCAGCCTGCAAAGCATTCGCTGTCATGTGAGCGGTCGATCCTTTGCCATTGGTTCCGGCAATGCGAATGCGGTAAGCCGGTTTTTTCAGCTCCAGCCTGCTCAGCAAACGATGCATACGCTCATGGCCGGGCTGATAATCCCGATCAGCCTGCGGCTGATCCAGCATAGCCAGCCAACCTGCTACCGAATCAGGTTTTGGACATGTTATTAAAAGTGATTGTTGGTTGCCTGCCATCAATCAGGCAACCTGCCAGAAGGCTGTCCGAGAATAGGAACCGTCGCGAGGGAAAGCGGGATTGAGTCACTTTTTCCGTTCATGTGAGGCGAATGCTGCTTGCATTTAACGACAATGAACGGGGAAAATGGCCAATATCCGCTTTGCCGCAGTAGGTTCTTCTATTCTCGGACAGGCTCCTAGGCAACCTGACGGTAAGCACGCTGCTGCAAATGATCAAACAGCGTTTTAAAATACTGCCGCTGATCCTTGCGATGAATGATGTCGTCAATCAGGCCGTGATCGCGCAAAAATTCAGGTCGCTGGAAACCTTCGGGAAGCTTTTCGCCCACCGTTTCCTGAATCACTCGCGGACCGGCAAAGCCGATCAAAGCCCCCGGCTCAGCCACGATAACATCGCCTAACCATGCCACAGAAGCAGAAACGCCCCCCATGGTCGGGTCAGTCAACAAACAGACAAAAGGTAACCTGGTATCGCGCAGCCGATTGGCGGCGGAAGAGGTTTTTGCCATCTGCATCAGAGAAAAAAGACTTTCCTGCATGCGCGCGCCGCCAGAAGCTGTAATCAGCAAATACGGACAACCGCGTTCTACTGCCAGCTCCATACCTCTGACAATTTTCTCACCAACCACAGAGCCCATGCTGCCGCCCATATATTTAAACTCGAAAATAGATGTCGACACCGTTTTACCACAAATATCGCCGAGATAATTGCGCATGGCGTCATGATCACCGACTTTCTTGTTGGCTTCTTTGATTCGATCTTTATAACGTTTTAAATCTTTAAATTCGAGAGGATCGATAGATGTCAGGTTAGCATCGAATTCTTCAAACGTATCTTCATCAAACAAAAACTTAGCGCGCTCCTCGGCTGAAATACGCAAATGATGCTGACAACGGGCACATACCATCAGGGATCGCATTAACTCTTTATTATGCAGTGTTTCCCCGCAACCGGGACACTTCAACCAGAGACCTTCAGGCGCTCCGCTTTCAGCTTTACTGGACAGGATAGTTTTAGGGCTCTCAATCAAGCGCGTCAGCCAGTTCATATTACGCTTCTCCGACTAAAATTTCGACAGTTTGGTCAAGTAAATGCAAGTTTGGAATTCGTTCTGCTTCGATTTGCTGAATCATCAGTTCCATCGTTTCAGGCTTCATATGATAGAGGTAAATGGGCACTTCGCCATAGGCATTGAGCTTTTTAACTTCCTGCGCCATCAGATGTGGGGTGAGGTGTCCGCTGATATGCGCCAGCTTCTCATAGGCGTTGGGGAATGAACAATCGATAATAATCCCTTTCAGATTAGCCTGCTCATTGGCAACGCGCCACAGTTCATCGGTGACACCTGTATCAGCCGAGTAAATAAACTGGCATCCGTTATCTTCCAGCATAAAAGCCGTGCATGGCACCGGATGAGCAACTGGAATCGAGGTCACTTTGATGCCATCAACCACAATACTTTCATAAGGAGTAACAGGTTGCATAATCAAAATAGGATCATCAACCGTAGGAATCACCGTAAAATCAGGCCAGATCAAATCATTCAGAAAATGTTCTTTTATAATATCGATATTTTCTTGCAGGGTATGGATGGAAATCGTTCGCTTCACATCTTCTCCCATGCGCTTCAAAGCTCGATTATCGGCCAGAAAAGCAATATCCTGTATATGGTCAAGATGAACGTGTGAAACAAACAGGTGGTGAATATGACGCTGTTCTTCCAGCGTTAATGCTCTTGTCGGACAACCTGCATCAAGCAGAATCGATTCATTGACTAAAAATGAAGACAACGCATAACCGCGAAGCTGGCCACCATAACAGCCTAATACTTTAATTCTCAAACCTTCCCCCGTCCCATTGCCTGTCGCATGGGTTGCGCAACCGATTCCAAAGCATCCGCCATTAAAAAGATTTGTTCAAGATTGGATGTGATCTGCATCACAAAGTGACTGCCAACGACCACACCATCGGAAAAAACTGCTACAGCTTTTGCCTGCGCCGGGGTTTTAATTCCAAAACCTACACAGACAGGTAAATCAGTGAATTTTCTAATATTCTCAACTTGCTGCTGAACTTTCTGAATATCCCCCATCTCCGCCCCGGTAATACCATTGAGCGAAACATAATACAAAAAGCCACTGCCAGCTTCGGCTGCCAGTTGAATTCGTTCATCTGTTGAGGTCGGCGACAAAAGTAGTATCCGTTTCAAACCATATTGTTTAAAAATACCATCGCAGATATACCCTTCCTCGGGTGGAATATCGACCAGCAGCACGCCGTCCACACCCGCCGAAACCGCCTGACGGGCAAACACCTCAAAGCCGATGGTATAGGGCGTGTTGGCATACCCCATCAGGACAATGCCGATATCAGGGTGCGCTTCACGAACTTTCTTTGCTATGGCAAACACATCCTTCATGACCGTACCAGCTGCCAGCGCACGTTCACTGGCTGCCTGAATCACCGGTCCATCCGCCATCGGGTCGGAAAATGGCATGCCGATTTCCAAAATATCCACCTGCTCAGCCAGCTTAAGCACGAGCTGCTCAGACAACTGGATGTTCGGATCTCCGGCCGTTAAATATCCAACCAGCGCAGCACGCTGCTCAGCCTTGCAGCGCTGGAACAACGCTTTTAATCGATCTTCACCTTGCATATTAGTCATGCTGCTGAACCCTCTTCACCAGACATCAGATGCGAAAATTTTTCCATCACCGTTCCAAGGTCTTTATCACCGCGTCCTGATAAGTTAATCAACAACACCTGATCTGGCTGCATCGATGCCGCCAGACGAATACCTGCCGCCAAAGCGTGACTCGATTCAAGCGCGGGAATAATCCCTTCGCTGCGAGTCAGTGTTTTGAAAGCCTCCAATGCATCGTCATCAGTTGCACTATCCAGCTCAAGGCGACCGGAAGACATCATAGCCGCCAATTCAGGCCCGACCCCCGGGTAATCCAGTCCGGCTGAAATACTATGCGTCCCCTGCACCTGGCCTTCATCATCATCCAGCAGATAACTCAAAGAACCGTGAATAATACCGGCTCTTCCCTTGGCCAGAGCTGCCGCATGCTCGCCGGATTCCAGCCCGTGCCCTGCAGCCTCTACCGCCACCAAACGCACATTATCATCACGAAACGGATGTAATAAGCCCATTGCATTGGAGCCGCCGCCCACACATGCCACTGCTACATCCGGTAATTTACCGGCCTGATCCAGACACTGGGCCCTGGCTTCCTGACCGATCACCGTATGAAATTGCCGCACCATCAACGGAAAAGGGTGTGGACCCGCTGCCGTACCAAAAATGTAATAGGTATCTTCACACGTAGCCACCCACACACGCAGCGCCTCATTAACAGCATCTTTCAGCGTAGCTGTTCCGGAATCAACCGGTACCACATTGGCCCCAAGCAATTTCATACGGAACACATTCGGTTCCTGCCGCCGAATATCTTCCCGTCCCATATAGATATCACATTGCATATTAAACATAGCCGCCACCGTAGCAGTCGCCACGCCATGCTGACCTGCACCTGTTTCCGCAATAACTTTCTTTTTACCCATGCGACGAGCCAGTAAAGCCTGCCCAATGGTGTTATTGATCTTATGCGCGCCGGTATGATTCAAGTCTTCGCGCTTCAGATAAATCTGTGCCCCACCGACTTTAGCCGTCAGATGTTTAGCATGGTACAAAGGCGTAGCGCGCCCGACATAATGCTTTAGCAAATGCATACGTTCAGCATGAAATTCAGGGTCAGCCCAAGCTTCAAAAAATGCTTCTTCGATTTCTTTTAAAGGCTGCATCAGGGTTTCAGCCGCAAAACGGCCTCCGTACATGCCGAAGTGACCGCCTGCATCGGGCGCATGTGTAATCTTGAGATCATACATCGTTGCTATGGAATCCATATAGTTACTCACTTGATCAAGCTTCGGCCGAGGTCAGGGAAACGTTATTCACCGCTTGCACAAACGACCTGATTTTATCTTCGCTCTTTACACCGGGAGCTTTCTCAACCCCGGTCGACACATCAAGCGCAAACCAGCTCCTGCGCTGAAGTGCCTGTGTCACATTCTCTTCATTCAGACCACCAGCCAGTATCAACGGATGTGGATGCGTAAAACCATCCAGCAACTGCCAGTCAAAGCACTCGCCGGTGCCGCCATATACGCCCTTTGGTGCTTTGGCATCGAGCAACACAGAGCAATCATACTGATGCACGCGCTGCAAATCCTCACGGCAGGAAACGGGCAGCGCTTTAATCACCCGTCTGGACTGGGCCTGGCAAAAACCGGGGGATTCATCACCATGCAATTGCACCACACCCAGAGGGCAATAACGCAGCACCGCATCAATACAGGCCTGATCCGGATTCACAAACAGCCCGACAGCAGACACAAATGGCGGCAACTCACGGATAATACTCGCCGCTTTCATCGGTTCAATAAAACGTGGCGATTTTTCATAAAAGACAAACCCGACCGCATCAACGCCGGCATGCGATGCAGCCATGGCATCCTCAAGGCGGGTAATGCCGCAAATCTTGATCCGTGTTCGCATCGTCTTAAACATCACGCAACATTATCATGATCTTAAACGGATAAAAACAGGCAACTATTTGGTGTTATTAAAATTCTGCGCTAGATTTTGCGCATGAATCATGTCATGAACACATACGCCAGTTATCCACTAACCCTTACCCGCGGTGCAGGCAGCCGCGTTTTTGATAGCGATGGTAAGGTATATATCGATTTTGTCGGCGGCATTGCCGTTAACACACTCGGTCACGCCCATCCGGCTCTGGTCAAAGCCATTGCCGATCAGGCCGGAACCATGCTGCATTGCTCGAACCTGTATCACATTCCACTGCAGATTCAGCTGGCCAACAAACTGTGTGCCCTGTCAGGCATGGGGGCTGCTTTTTTCTGCAATTCAGGTGCCGAAGCGAATGAAGCGGCCATCAAACTGGCGCGCAAATTCTTTTATGACAAAAAAGAAAACCGTTTTGAGATCATCACGGCAATACAATCCTTCCATGGCCGAACCATGCATACTCTGGCTGCAACCGGTCAGGAAAAAGTAAAAATCGGCTTTAGCCCGCTACCGGCCGGCTTTTCACATGTGCCTTATAACGATCTGGATGCTCTGAACGCAGCCATTACGGATCGCACAGCCGCCATTATGCTGGAGCCGTTACAAGGCGAAGGTGGCGTCAACCTTGCCAACGCAGAGTATTTGCGACAAGTTCGCACCATCTGCGACCAGCATGGCCTGCTTCTCATCCTCGACGAAGTGCAAAGCGGCATCGGCAGAACCGGCAGCATGTTTGCCAGTGAGCACAGCGGCGTTCGCCCCGACATTCTGACGCTGGCTAAAGGTCTTGGCGGTGGTGTTCCGATTGGCTCGATGCTGGCTACCGAGAGAGTCAGCCCTGCATTTTCGCCCGGCACGCATGGCTCAACCTTTGGCGGCAACCCGCTTTCCTGCCGTGCTGCACTGACGGTACTGGAAACCATCGAAACAGAGAGCCTGCTATTACATGTGCAAAGTCAAAGTCAGCATATGCAGCTGCGGCTGCAATCGTTCATTGAACAATTTGACATGGTTCAACAAGTGCGTGGCCAGGGATTCCTGCTTGGACTGGCCTTTAACGTCGATGTTGCTCCCGTCATCACCCGTTGCCGGGAATTAGGGCTGCTTGTACTTTCAGCCGGACCTCAGGTGGTGCGCATGTTGCCCGCATTGAATATATCTCAGCAGCTGATCGATGAAGGTCTGGATATTCTGCAGCAAGCCATAGAGGATTCATTCTCATGACCCGACATTTCCTGACCTTACTCGATCTGAGCACTGATGAAGCACGCCACATACTCAAGCGCGCTGGCGAATTAAAAGCCATGCAGCAACAGGGTACGCCTCACCGTGTCCTGGCAGGTAAAACGCTGGGAATGATTTTTGAAAAAGCTTCCACACGCACCCGCGTTTCATTTGAAGCAGGCATGTTTCAGCTGGGTGGGCACGCCTTATTTCTACATTCCGATGCGACCCAGCTCGGACGCGGCGAACCGATTGAAGATGCTGCTCGCGTTCTTTCCCGCATGGTTGATGGCATCATGATCCGCACGTTTGATCATGCCATCGTACAAACATTCGCCGAGCATTCGCGTGTGCCAGTGATTAATGCTCTGACTGACCTGACTCACCCGTGCCAGCTACTGGCTGACATCATGACTTACGAAGAATTTCGCGGCTCGATTGAGGGACGCACAGCGGCATGGATCGGCGATGGTAACAACATGACACATTCATGGATTAACGGCGCAGTCACCTTTGGCTATCGCCTGCAAATCGCCTGCCCCGAAGGTTATGAACCCAACCCGCAACTGCTCGATTCAGCCCGCAAGCTTGGCGCTGAAATTGAACTGAGTAACGATCCACTGGTCGCCGCACGCGGGGCCGATCTGATCTCAACCGATGTCTGGGCCTCGATGGGACAGGAGCACGAACAAAAGCAGCGTGAGAAAGCCTTTGCTACGTTTCAGGTATCGCCGGAAGTCATGGCCCAGGCACATTCAGATGCTTTATTTTTGCATTGCCTTCCTGCCCATCGCGGTGAAGAAGTGGCTGCTGAAGTTATCGACGGCCCACAGTCTGTCGTATGGGACGAAGCAGAAAATCGCCTGCACGCACAAAAGGCGCTGCTGGAGTTTTTACTGGCTGACTGAAACTTGCATCACTCGGGCCTGCATGGCTTAAGCCTGCGACTGCCAGATCACCCGGCGGCCTGAAATCTCAAACGCTTGCGTCACCAGACGCCTGAGCGTCTCCGGATAAAGCTGATGTTCTGCCTGTTGAATACGGGCATGCAGCGTTTCACGCGTGTCATCTTCCAGCACCGGCACCGCCATCTGTGCCAGAATTGGCCCGCCATCAAGCACTTCATCCACCAGATGTACCGTACAACCGCTGATTTTCACGCCATATTTCAGCGCATCACCCACACCATCGGCACCGACAAATGATGGCAGCAAGGCCGGATGCACATTGATGACGCGACCGGAAAAGTACTGTACAAACACATCGGATAAAATCCGCATATACCCGGCCAGCACTACCCACTGACAGCCGACGGTTTCGATCCGCTCGCAGCATGCCGCATCAAAAGCTTCGCGACTGGCATAATCTTTCGGGTTAATAAATTCGACTTGCGCAACACCGGCAGCACGCGCAATCTGCAAGGCCTGCGCATGTTCTTTATCTGAAATCACCAGCCGCACATCAACAGGGCAAGTCCCGGCCTGCACGGCATCAAGAATCACCCGTAAATTACTGCCTTTTCCCGAAGCCATCACGGCAATGGCATTCAATGGCCGAACAAATGTTGAATGCATCGCTTAAGCTCCACCCTTCCTCATCCCGATCAGCTGAAACAACTCCAGCCGCGACGAAGGGTTATTCATAAAGGCCCCGGTCAATTTCGATGTGGTTGTCCAGCTGTTGGCTTTCTGGATACCCCGGTGACACATGCAAAAATGCTGACACTGGATAATCACCGCCACACCCGCAGGCTCCAGCACCTTCTCAATGGCATTGGCAATCTGCATGGTCAGCTTTTCCTGCACCTGCAAACGCTTGCTGTAACCTTCCACCACCCGTGCCAGCTTGGACAGTCCGACCACGCGGCCATCGGGAATATACGCCACATGCGCTTTGCCAACGAACGGCACCATATGATGTTCGCAGTGGCTGTGCACATCGATATCCGAAACCAGCACCACTTCATCATAGCCGCAGACTTCTTCAAATGTTTTGATTAAATGATCTTCCGGATCCTCGTTGTAACCGGCAAAATGCTCCTGCATCGCCGACAGCACCCGTGCCGGTGTCTCCTGCAAACCTTCGCGTTCCGGATCATCGCCAAGGTAACCGAGCAACGCCCGCACATGTTTCATTGCTTCTTTATTTTTCGGGTCTTCAATATCAAAATTTTCTACCATATCGCGTCACCTGCACATTTGTGTTTTACATATCCCATAAAGAAACGCGAAGATAACGACTTTTGCATGCGGATGGTACCTTTAGCATCCAGCAAACAGGAGAGAAATGCATGATTGTAGATATACTCAGACACGGCGAACTGCAAGGCGGTGTCCGTTACCGTGGCACGCAGAATGATCCGCTCACCGAACACGGACGCAGCCAGATGCAAGCCGTCTGGGCCAACATTCAGCATGAAGCAGAGCTCATCATCACCTCGCCGCTATCACGCTGCGCCGACATTGCCCAAACATGGGCAACGCAACGTAACATCGAATACCGCATTGAGCCCCGCATTGCTGAACTGAACTACGGTGCATGGGAAGGTCTGACACATGGCGAAATCGAAGCTGCTTATCCCGGCATCCTGGCTGCGTGGCGCACCGACCCCACCGGCATGACCCCCCCGAACGGTGAAAGCATGGATGCTCTGCAACAGCGAATCATCCATTTCTGGGATGATTTACTAACAAACAAACCAGCCGCCCACATCCTCGTCGTCGGCCATTCCGGCAGTCTGCGCATGCTGTTGACCCACATCATGGGCCTGCCCGTCAAAGCCAGCCGCACACTGAACATGCCCTACGCCAGCTGGAGCCGTGTGCAGGTTCAGCAAGGAAAAAGCGAAGTGATTTTTCAGGGGAAATCGTAAATATCCTTATCCCGATTATTCATGATGCTACTTTGATCCGAACGATTCAGGCGACCTTCAGAGGATGGATATTCGCCTCGACCTGCGGCCAGCTTGTCTGGCGGGCAACGCGCAATTCGTAATCCTTTTGCAAGCCAATCCACACCTCAGCGGAAGTGCCAAAATATTTAGCAAGCCTGAGTCCAGTGTCAGCAGTGATAGCGCGGCGACCCGCCACGATCTCACTGACGCGGTTGGCAGGCACATCTATGTCGCGTGCCAGTTTGTGGCAACTGATACCGGACGGTGCCATAAAATCCTCCATCAGAATTTCTCCGGGGAGAATTGGTGCGAGCATGTCGTTATTCATCTCTGCCTCCTGGTGATAGTCTACGATCTCTACATCGAAAGCGGCACCCCCCTTCCATCGAAAGCAGATTCGCCACTGAGCATTGATCCTGATGCTAAACAGGCCTTTTCTATCACCAACCAGCGCCTCCAAATGATTGGAGGGTGGTATACGTAGATCATCCAGTGAAATCGCCTGATTCAAATACAGCAGACGACGGCGAGCCTGACGTTCGAACGCCTTGAACTCACGCACATCAAATCGACAAACAAAATTTGGCCTTTTTTGTTGTACATTTTGATTCCGACTTACGCGTTGCTCGACAAACAGAGCGAACACGATGTGCAGATACGGCCCGATTTTGCAACCTTGAAAGTGGAGGATCGTTTTGTTTTTGGTTACGGACTCGATTGCCATAGCTACCTCCTACCCTGTATCCACTTACTTCCTGAGCTTTAGTTATAAGTTGTTCATCGGACAAACAAGCAGAGTGTGAATGTATTGTTTAAGAACAAATAAAACCGCTTGCATAAACGACCTTTCCATTATTTTATTTCATAAAGCTTTCAGCGGGATTAAAAGTGACTTTGTCTATGCTATCGGATTCAATGAAAACCTTAATAATTATTGTCTAAATGTGACGCATAATTATTGAAGGTTTACTCTCAATAAATTGACACAATATCCACATTGAATCGGTACTAACATCGACACATGGAAAATCAAAACTGTAAGATTTTTCCGGCCATTTCTGCCAGATGGGCACCGAAGCTGCGGCAGGCAGCCAGTGCACCTTCGCTGACGACGGATGGCATGCCTTCGGCATTGCCTGAACGGCCATATGGGCCCCATTGCAGGCCGCCTTCGCCATAGCCGAGCAGGCTCTTGGGGAAGCCAATGACCAGCATGCCATGTTCGAGCATATTGGAATGAAGGGTGATCAGCGCATGCTCGGCGCCGCCTCCGGCATTACCGAAACCGCCGCCGCTGACAAAGGCCGCGCCCACCTTTCCTTCCAGCGCGCCTTCCATCCAGAGTTTTCCGGCTTCATCAATGAACTTTTTCATCTGCCATGAGACGTCGCCCATATGCACCGGCGCACCAAGACAAATCACATCCGCATCCTGCAAATCGTTCAGGCTCGTCTGCTCGACGTTTTTCAGCATCACGTTGGCACTGCTGCATCCGGCACGAATACCGGCAGCAATGGACTGCGCCATTTTTTCCGTGTTGCCATAATCGGAATGGTAGCTAATCAGAACTTGCATGGGTCTCGCTCCTCAGACAGGGACTCTGAACAGAAAAAAACTCTGAACAATCAGGCGTGGCCAGCTTGCGTCGAAAGATGTGCTTTATCAATACCCATACTACGCGCCGCCTGTGCCCAGCGCGATTCCGGCTCAGTATGAAACAATAATTGCTGGTTTACACCGCAGACGATCCATGAATTTTCGAGCAACTCCTGCTCCAGTTGTCCGGCTCCCCAGCCAGCATAACCCAGCACTAACATAAAATGTTCCGGCCCGGTTCCTTCGGCGATGTGCTCCAGCACATCGCGTGAGGTACTCAGGTGGATATCATCGGACACCTGCATAGTTGAATCGTAAACGTACCAGCTGTCATGTAGCACAAAGCCACGAAACGCGTCCATCGGGCCACCTTCATAGCTGCAAATCCGATATTCGGGCAAGCCCTTGAAGGCATCGGGATTAACCGCAATACCGACATCGGCCAACACGTCATGAATTGAAATCCGCTGTGGCCGATTGATGATCAGGCCCATGCTACCCTCCTCATCATGATGACAAAGTAACACCACGCTGTCCTTAAAATGCAGATCCAGCATATTCGGTGTCGCCAGTAACATTTGCCCGCTTAAGCTGATTATTTTCATGGGGTCATTCTCACTGTCAAAGATGTCTGCCACATATATCCTGCCATCCTTATCGCTTGCATGAGACTATTGTAGGACACTTTATCAGTTGCCGCACGATCCAATGCAGTGCCATGATCAACACTGGTTCGAATAAATGGCAATCCCAGTGTCACATTGACCGCATCACCAAAACTCAAGGCCTTCAGGGGAATCAAGGCCTGATCATGATAACAGCAAACAATGGCATCCAGATGTTGGCGATTTGGCGCTGCAAACAGCGTATCAGCCGGTAGCGGATCACTGATATCGATACCCAGGCGACGTGCCTGCTGTGCTGCCGGTGCCAGAATGTCGATTTCCTCAGTGCCAAAATGCCCTTGCTCTCCGGCATGCGGATTCAAGCCGCATAAACCCAGACGCGGTTGCCCGATGCCGAAACGCTGTTGTAAATCCTGATGCGTAATACGTATGCACTCTAGCGTGGCATCAACACTCAAAGCATCCGGCACAGCACGTAACGGCAGATGCGTTGTCAACAAAGCCACACGCAGGACTGTCGAAGCCAGCATCATCACGATATCGCAGTTTTTTCCATGCCGGGCGGATACATGCGCCAGAAATTCAGTGTGGCCGGGAAAATCAAATCCAGCCCGCCGCAGCACTGCCTTTTCGATCGGTGCCGTCACCATGCCTGACGCTTCTTGTCGTAAGCATGCCTCTGCCGCAGCTTCAATGCAGCCAATCACCGCCTGCGCCGTGTCCTCCGAGGTTTGACCGGTCAATACAGGTCCGACCACCACTTCCGGCGATAATGGATTCCAGAGATGTAATACCCCGGCATGTCGCTCATCCTGCAACGTTGCGACGCACTGCAATGGTATCCGCATATCAATCTGCTCAGCCCGTTGCAGCAACCATGACATCGGTGCCACCACCAGTACATTTTCGAACAACGCGGCATCTGCATGCCAGGCCCGAATGACGCAATCAGGACCGATACCGCCAGGTTCACCCAGCGTCAGTAACAATGGTTTCATAAAAAAATCAGCTCTGATTATACGAGTTCGACTTCGCGTACGATTTTCCAGTCGCCCGCCACAAACTCCATGATCAACAATTTATAGGATTCACTCTTGAATGTGTCAGAGACATAGCGCTGATTAAACACCAGACGCGCCGTCACCTCATCCACAGGTGTTGCTTCAATTTCCCGCAGCGTCACTTCAATAAAGCGTTTATTCATAATCACACGACGCTTATAGGCTTTCCACTCATCCAGCGAATGGAACTTTTCACCGGGATCAAAATGCTCTGCATAAGTCGCGAAATAAGCATCCAGATTTTGTGCACTCCACGCAGAACGCCATTTCTCCAGCGTTGTCAGTGGTGAGATCAATTCTTCATCCTGTTGTGCTGCGGCTTTAGCTGAATCCGCCGTTGCCACATTCAATATCGGCAAAATACTGCTCATGCTCTCCGGCATTTTGCAGCTATACGTCTCGATATGTGCATTTTCTTTCAGCCCGGACAACCAGCGCGGTACCTGCAATTGCAATTCAGCATTAATCAGAATTCCCTTGATGTAATCCCGTTTGGCCTCGTAACTGTTCTGATCAATATGGCGACGCTCCACCATCCGGATAATGTGCAGCCCGAACTTCGACTCCACCACGCCGCTGGTCTGACCGGCATTGAGCGAAAACGCTGCGTTTTCAAAAGCCGGTAACATCTGGCCACGTTTAAACCAACCCAGATCACCACCCTGAACGGCGCTTGGACCCTGCGATACTTCCTTGGCACGAACTGCAAATTCGTCATCGGATGCTTTCTTCATTTCATCAGCGATAACTTTAGCCTGATGGAAAATCTTGGCTTTCGCCGCATCATCTGCGCTGTCCGGTATTTTCAGTAAAATATGTCTGGCATGAGCCTCGTCGTAACTTTCACCCACCTCCGGCTCGATGAATCGTTCATCGCTGATCAAAACCAAATGCATTCCTGTAGGTGAACGAATCGGCTCCAGAAAAGAACCAATCGGAAGTTCAAAAATACGATTGAATGAAGGCGCAATTCCACCGGGTGATACCCAACCCATATCACCGCCGCTGACAGCGTCCGGTGCTTCAGAGAAAAGTGCCGACAGACTGACAAAATCTTCGCCTTTTTGCAGGCGCTGATAAATCATATCCGCTTTATCCGACACCTCTTTCAGCTGTGCATCAGATGCGGAATTAGCGATACCCAGATAAATTTGTGACAGTCGAACTTCCCGGATTGGTTTCGGATCTTTCAAATACTTGCGATAATATTCGCGCATGGACTCTTCACTGACCGATACTTTTCCCTGCACAGCGATTTCAATCAGCTTGGTGGTGAGCTGGCGATCCCGGATGGTTTCACGATATTCACGATAATCCACCCCCTGCCGCTGTAACACCATCTTCAACTGCCCTGACTCCAGATTATTGGCTTTTTCGACAGATTCGATGGCCTGATCAACTTCCTCATCCGACACACCGATCTCCATCTTCTTCGCTTCCTGCTTTTGTAACAGCATATCTATCGATGAATCCAGCGCACGCTGAAATACCACTTTCGACTCGGGCATCTGCGTATCACCGCTCTGCTGCAGTTGACTGGCCAGCGTAATCGCCTTGTTCGTTACCTCATAGCAGGTAATAGCCTCGTTATTCACTATCGCCGCTAAAGAGTCCAGTGATTCCGCTCTGGTGATTGATGCCGAAGTCATCGCCAGCAAAGCGACACTAAAACCGGTCAGACGAATCCATGATGTCATGTTTATTTTCATTGCATCTCCACTACATACTTTTAATTCAGGGAAAGCTCAAAACGCTGCTAGCCAGCAACAACCTTGCACAGCCTGTTTAATTTCCAACGCTACCCAGCCCCTTGAAACCGAGCAAGAAACTGAAGCCGACATCGCTTTTTCCGGCAGTGCCACTTAAATGGGTCCGATATCCGGTCAACAGGAAATCCCAGCAGGCATGCTGATAGTGAATCCCGGCACTGGCCTGCTGTGTTAATTTTTCAACGGCATCATATTGCACCGCTCCCAGCATTTGCCATCGGGAGCTCAACTGCACGCTCGCCTGAGAATTCACTGTCTCGGTTTTTGCGGCATAGCGCTTGTCCGTGCGTTGCCAGCTAAGGTTAAGCGCATGGCCATCATCATGCTGCAAAGCCATAGCTGATGAGGCCGTTGGCCAATAATGATCCACCGGATCATAAAGTCCGGCTGCTGTCAGTCGAATGCCACGCAGCGGCGTAACAGTAATGTCACCCAGCAGATTGGAAAACGGCCTCGTTACGGTGGTGCTTAGGGTAGGGTCGATGCTTTCGCGTAACATGTCATAAGCCACGCCAACACGCGAACTCAACCATGTGTGAGCCTGCTCATCATCACCCTTGTACTGCAAACTATTCTCCAGCAAAAAGCTAAGGCGATTCATACGCTCAAAACGATCATAGCCATTGAAACGGTTGCCGGACATCAGATTCTGCATCGACAATTGTCCGAAACTCGAATCAAAATTAGGCAACAGACGCTGATCGGGCGCAGAGGCTCTGTCGTAGCGCAATACTGGCGTCAGGGCATGTCGCAACGTGGCATGCTCATTCACCTTTTCCATCTCAACACGCATCTCAACACTGCCATCAAACACATTCATATGCATCTGACGCTGCGCTGTGTTCAGCTGCTGATAGCGCAAATGATGCATGCCGCCGCGCACATTCGCTCTGACCGAACCATCGAACCACTCGACATCCCTTTCAAGCCATGGATGTAAAGCAAAGCGCCAGCCGTCGGTGCCAACTTTCCGGTCAAAGCCGGAGCTCTGTTGATCCAGATGTAAATTGGCAAAATTCAGCGGTAGCACCACGCCGCTTTCCAGCCTGGGCAGAATCTGCAAGGTGGTTTTATCGTTTATCAAACGTAAATCCTGATTATGCTGCACCGATAACGAAGCAAAATTCAGCCCGTCCTGCCATTGAAGTCGCCCGTCACTTTGCAGGTATGCGACTTTTGCATTTTCCCGATTTGGTGCCAGATCAGCCACATACTGATGATCGCTGACATGATTACCGCTGGCCAGAAAAGTCCAGTTGGAGGGTAGTTGATAGGCCATATTTCCATTGAGGTGATAACGGGTTGTGCCGGTGTTTTTATCGTTGATGTATGACCCGTCGATCATCTCCCTGCCGATTGCGCTGGCATGTCGTAACTCAAGCTGACTCAAAAAACCACGCGCAGTCATCCAGCGCGGCGTCAGGGTTGCGTCCCAGTTACTGGCCGGAGCCAGATAGACTGGCAGTGCAAATTCAGTGCCACGGGATTTGCTGCTACCGGCAAACGGAATCAGCAAGCCGGAACTTCGCCGCAACGGATATTTTCCGTACGGGGTATACAACAACGGCAGCCCCCCCATCTCGAAGCGGACACCTTTGGCCGTAATCGACCCTTCCTGCTGATCTATGGTGGCCTGATCGGCATAAAGACGCCATGCCTGCTCATCCACCGGACATGTCGTCAAACTGACCTGCCGGGCATCAAATAAGCGTGTATTTAATCGATGGATATGTTCGGCTTGCACCCTCTCACCACCGGGCAAACGCATCTGCACCTGATTCAACTCGCCCGTCGGATTGACTGTATGCAACTTCATACTATCCGCATCAATCGAAGCCTGCGCTGATTCAAGATGCACATGTCCCTGCGCTTCCATCACTTTACTGTAGCGATCATAACTCACCGAATCAGATTGCAGGGTTTCCTGTTGACGCTTCACCAAAACATTTCCTTTGGTGCGAATGACGCCACTGGCATCCTGCTCTGCCTGCTTTGCCGACAACGTCGCCTCTCCATTATCAATGAGTACATGGCCCGTGGCTTCGACCCGGCCGCTGTTTTCATGATAAACCACCTGATCGGCGGTCAGCGTTTGCTCTTTCTGTTGAAGTTGTACATCACCGCTTGCCGTTGTGGTGCCACTGGCATCACGCTGCAACGTGTCAGATGTCATCGTTTTATCGACATCGGAGAGGTGAACGCCGCCTTGCGCCCGCAAATGATTGTTTGGCACATCATAAACAACCACCGGTGCCTGTAATGTCTGCCCTTGACGGGTCAGTTCAACATTACCTTGCGCCGTGACGACGCCATAGGCATCGCGGGTCAGCGAATCGGCTTCAATATTACTTTGAGCAGCCAGCACATTGTTGGCAAAGCTGCCCATCGCCAGAAATACGGCTGCAATCGAAAAAAAACGCATCATGTGAGTCATTTATGCCATCAAGCCGCTATTCAGGCGGGCTTAACAGCACACCCGAGATAGTTCACCGACAAATCATCCGACAAACTGAACTGACCGGTCGCCATGGAATAAGACATACCCTTGATTTCTTTGACTTCAAAACCGGCAGCGCGCAGGGCACTGTACATCTCCGATGGCCGGATAAACTTGCCATATTCATGCGTACCCTTTGGCAACCAGCGCATCACATACTCCGCACCAATAATCGCTTTAATATACGAGGCAGGCGTGCGATTCAGAGTAGCAAAAAAGAACATACCACCAGGCCTGATCATATCCGCACAGGCTTTCACCGTGCGCGGCACATCAGGAACGTGCTCCAGCACTTCAAGACATGTCACCGCATCATAGGCCTGTGCATATTGCTGGCTCCATGTTTCAGCATCATTTTCAACGTAATTCACTTCAACACCACTTTGCTTCGCATGGGCCTGAGCCACGCCCAACGCCTTGGGCGAGCGGTCGATACCCGTCACACTGGCTCCACGCAGCGCCATATGTTCGGCCAGTAAACCGCCACCACAACCGACATCCAGCACCTGCTTGCCAGCCAGTCCGATTTTAGCATCGATATAGTCAAGACGCTGCGGATTGATCTGGTGCAACGGTTTAAACTTGCCGTGTTTGTCCCACCATTCCGCCGCCATAGCTTCAAACTTGCGGATTTCTTCGGTGTCATAATGGATGTGTGGGGTAGTCTGGCTTGTCGTCATAAAGCGTAAGCTGCGTTGAGGCGGGTTTACTGTCAAAGTCTGCTGACGCTTCCTGCTTTGCCATTTTGCTAAGCCCGAGGTTGAAAGCTCTTGCCTCTGGCCCATAATGCACAAAATAAATTTCGCTGGAGAACCCCATGTCCGCTCGCACCTTCACCCAATCCACCACCGCAAGCAAAGCCTATGAACTGGTTAGCGCCCTTCAGAGGCGCTTTGTCAACGGACTTGAATCCCTGGCTGAATCCCTGAATACGCCGCAGCCATTTCAGGCTGTCGAATGGCTTCGCGATGAAGGTCGCCACGGGGGCGGCATTCGTTTTGAAACTGCTGATGGTGCGCTGTTCGGTCGCGGCTCGGTGAATGTTTCACAGGTTCATTACGATGATGACGCAAGCAAAAAACTGGGCTCGGCCAGCGCCATTTCGACCATCATTCACCCCTCGCACCCGCTCGCACCATCGGTGCACATCCACATCAGCTGGACTGAAATGAAAGATGGTAATGGTTACTGGCGCATGATGGCCGACCTGAATCCATCGATTGAAAATCCTGCTGCAACAGGTCGATTTCTGACTGCACTGGAAGAAGCCGCCCCTGAAAAATACACCATAGGAAAAGCGCAGGGTGAACGTTATTTTTATATTCCGGCGCTTGAACGGCATCGTGGCGTGGCGCACTTTTATCTTGAAAGCTACCGCACTGATGATGCCAAAGCAGATGCCAGACTGGCGAAAAAGCTCGGCAAAGCTGCCATTGATACTTATCTGTCCATCCTGCATGACACGCTAAGCCTTGCAGCCGATGCAACCAACCTTCAACAACGCACGCAACTGGATTATCACACCCTGTATTTCTTTCAGGTGCTGACGCTGGATCGGGGCACAACCAGCGGCCTGCTGATTCACGACCAGAACGATGTTGGCATCATGGGTTCACTTCCGGCCAAAGTGGATAAGCTGCTGCTGCAATCGTGGGTTGCCCGCCTGCCAGCACCGCAGAACGAACTGCTGGAAGGTCTGATTGCCGCCCTGCCGGAATCTTCTGTCTGCCTTGTTGATGAAGCGGTGAAAACAAAGCTGGCAGCCGTCATTCGCCAGCACTATAAAACGCACCCTGAAGCCATTGCCATGCAAGCCTCCGGCGATGTCGTGCCGCCAACAGTAAAAAACCACTGTTAATTCGCTGCTTCAGAAATCCGGATTAAGGAAGCTTTGAACCACATTCGCGGAACAACTTCTCCGGATAGCTTATTTCCTCTATCTGCAAGCCCGTGTATGATGTGCGTACTTGATCGTTATGTTCGATGTTGGCGCGATTGTGTGACCAACGCCAACATCAAATAGCTGCTTACAGGCCCGGAAAAAGGAGTGAGAGATGACAACTGACAATGCTAAAATCGCCGAAAAAACTGCCAAACAAGAAAAAGAGGAGAAAAAGTCAGGCATCTCGAAAAAGCTCTACAATAAAGCCATTGCAGATCTGAGCGTCGAGCTTGTAAAACTGCAATACTGGATCAAACACAAAGGGCTTCGGGTCATCATTGTCTTCGAAGGGCGCGATGCCGCTGGCAAGGGCGGCACCATCAAACGTCTGACCGAACCACTCAACCCGCGTGGCTGTAGCGTGGTAGCACTTCCCGCCCCCTCCGACCGCGAAAAAAACCAGTGGTATTTTCAGCGCTATGTGCAGCATTTTCCAGCCGCCGGTGAAATCGCCATTTATGACCGTAGTTGGTACAACCGTGCTGGCGTGGAACGCGTCATGGGCTTTTGTGACAACAATCAGTACCGCGAGTTCCTGCGTTCATGTCCGGAATTCGAACGCATGATTGTGCGCTCAGGCATTATTCTGCTGAAATACTGGTTCTCCGTCAGCGACGATGAGCAGGAACGCCGTTTCCAAAAACGCGCCTCCGATCCGGCCAAACGCTGGAAACTCAGCCCCATGGATCTGGAATCCCGCGACCGCTGGATCGAATACTCCAAAGCCAAAGATGAAATGTTTTTCTACACCGATATCCCGGAAGCACCGTGGTATGTCGTTGATGCCGACGACAAGAAAGGTGCGCGCCTGAACTGCATTTCCCATATCATGAAAACCATCGGTTATCAGGATATCATGCCGAAAACCATCCAACTGAGCGAACGCAAACATCAGGAAGATTACAGCCGCCCGGACATCAACGAACAAAATTTTGTCCCTAAAGCTTTTTGATTCATCTCAACACAGGAAGAGCAAATGATATGCTCTTCCTGTGTTGTTTTTTATTGCATCTCTTGCACAAACCTAGCCAAAACACAAGTCACATACACCCATGCCAATGATATAAATGATTGATTTATATCTATTATAAGTGCTACTGTTCATTATATTGTTAGTCACAATATAAGCCTTCACCTGTTCATGGAGCGCATACATGGGATTATCTATCAGAGACTATCTAAGTCGCGGGCCTGCCACTTCAAAAGAAATTCAGGCTGCAACCGGACTTAGCCAGGCTGCCGTATCCCGTCAGTTAAGAGGGATGGAAAATAGCATCGTTGTACTGCCCAGCGGTCGCTCGCCCAGATATGTCATAACTCGCAATGCTTTTGGCGGCGATGATAAGCTCCCTTTATTCATGGTCGACGCCCATGGCAACAACGCACCCGTTGCAAATATTCGACCCCTGGCGCATGGCGGCTTTTTTATCGAAGCACTCACAGGTATGCCCTCTGTATTATCGGGCGCCGGGAAGAATGGCTTATATGATGACCTGCCTTATTTTCTCGACGATTTAAGGCCTCAAGGGTTTCTTGGCCGGCAAATCGCTGAAGAAATGGCAAGCCAATCCGATGACTTCCCATCTGACCCGTCAAATTGGAATGCCAATCATGTCGGTCGATATCTGGTTTCTAATGGCGATGATCTACCCGGAAATTTTAAATTTGGTCAGCAGGCGCACCTGCGTGTTCGTCGCAAACCGGAATCCACAAGCCCGGAAGACTACCCCGAACTGGCCAAACGCGTCATGAGCGGCGGTATTCCCGGCTCTTCTGCCGGAGGTGAACAGCCAAAGTTTACGGCTTATTGCGCAGAGCGTTCAGCCCATGTCATTGTCAAATTCTCGCCTTTAGGCGACAACGAAGTTGCCAGAAGATGGCGTGATATTCTGATCACCGAATTTCATGCAACAGAAGCTATTCACCACACAAATCACCCTGCCGCTGAAACAAGGCTCATTGAAATGGATGGCAGGCTTTTTCTGGAGTCGCAGCGTTTTGACAGGACAGGAGAATTCGGAAGGCTGCCCATGCTCTCGCTTCAATCCGTTGATGCAGAATTTACAGGTTTAGGCAGTGACTGGCCAAAAGTCATGACAGCCCTTCATCAAGAACAACTGGTGAGTTGGGCTCACGTCGTTGATGTCGCATTGCTATGGGCGTTTGGTAAATTCATTAACAATACAGACATGCATTTAGGCAACTTGAGTCTGGGGATTGAGGGCAGCGTTTTCAGATTACTTCCCGTGTACGACATGTGCTCAATGGGCTTCTCACCCAGAGGCGGTGAAGTCCTTCCTTATGCTTTCACACCACCTGATTTAAAAGGCTTAAACATTGAAACCGCAATCATCGAATATGCAAAAAGAACGGCTCAAGACTTTTGGAACAGGGTCGCCAGTGATGTCCGAATCTCCGATGAATTTAAGGAATTCTTGAGCCATGGAAATCCCATCAATCGAGATGATTCATAATTAGATTTTGCCGGATGACGCTTCGCTTTTCCGGCCTACGTTTTGCGACTTACGCGTTCCATTTTTTTCCATTTAGTTGTTTGTCATAATTAAACATCCAGTGCGTCAGCATTATCTAAGGTTCCGTCTTCTTCTAAATATAAAACCCAATATCGCCCCAAAAAGCAATGTACTCCAGCCAGCTAACAGACCGCCGAAAAAAAGGTACCCAAAGAGTGTCATCAAGTAAGATTGCAGATATCTAATAAGCTTGGCCCTACTTTCATTGTGCCGATGAAATAAACCGCACTAAGAATCAGACATATCAGCATAAACGTTGCCACTGCAAGCATGGCACCCTGAAGCGGGCCAAAATGATCAGGATCAAAGCGTAATGAGAGAAGTCCTGCGATGAATGCCACAGTCAGCGCCTGCATCGGAATACCTTCGATCGGCACCTTGGTTACCCCTGTGAACAGCCCTTCCATAAAAACTCAAGGCTTGCAAACGTACATAGCGCCCCCACAAAAGAGGTACTCATGCAGTAGCGTAAAAGCATTCGTTGTTTACCCGACAGGCCACCAGCCATGGATCTCCACATGCTAAATTCTCTCATCGTCACTTTCATTTGGGCGCTTCAGGAATCGATTTCGGCGACTGCTCACTAAATACACTCAATTCCCATTGCTAACTTCCCTTTTGGCCCACGTTTCTTTGGCTTGATGCCTCGGTCCCTGCTTAAGACTTACTTCCTGCGCAAAAAAACTGTGCGCAATAAGGGGTTAGGGTCTACCTTCACATTTACACATTCAAAAGTTTATGGTTTTGAGAATATACAAATGCAAAGGTTGACCCGCCTCCACAAATGTCTACTTAATCTGGAACTCAAAAGTTTTGGAGAAGCTAATTGAAAGCCGCTCCGGATCATTGGTTAAAGGGCCCAACTCTCTGCCGATCAATTCCTGATCCGGCGCTTCTACTGAACCCTCCATACCGCCACCGCACCCGGCAATGCCAATCAACTTGCCGATTTTGGTATTCGAGGCTAAAGCGATGACTTCGGCATTGGCACGCGCTTTATCATGCGCTTGTTTGGCCAGGGCTTTCAGATGGATACTTGGGTCTGCCAGACCGAAGAGAATGACGCTCTGGCCAGGTCGAACATAACCAAAATCAAACATGGCCAATGGATCACTATCGTCAAAAGCCAACTTTTTCTCTGCCAGCTTACTTCGCAATGTCAAAACAATCTCTTTTGTAAATGTATCCAGAGAAAAGAATATATAGGTAGAGGTTTCAATTTCTTTAGGTTTGCTTTCTTTGGCATCTTCCTTAGGCGCGATTTCTTCACCCTTAATCGCCTTAGCCAGACCTACGAGATACTCCTTCTGATCATATTCCTCATCATATGAGGGAGCCTTTGGGCTGCTTGACACCTTATAGACTGTAAATTCCGGGGTTTTCCCCAGTACAGTTGTGACCACATCGCGCAAATCATCAAGGCGCGTCTTCGCATTGTCATTGGATGACTGATAATCAACACCGCTCGCATCCACTTTCAAAAAGAAGTAGGCAATATCCGGCTTTGCCAGAATACTGGCATTACCTCTGAACGAGATACCTTTGGCATTAGATATTTCCGCCTGGATTGTTTGGGCAGGAAGCAGCATGAGCAGCAACGCCGGAAGAAGTAAAAAAATAACGCATATAACACCTCCATCATTTATGTTGACGCAGGAGTTGTAATCCCTGTCGCCTTTCGGGTCGGAACAAATATTCCTCCCTGCGCTACAGAATGACGCGAGCAAATGTCCTGTCATCATTCATATTGATGATAGGCGCAAAAAAAAATTCACTTTTTTTGATTTTTTTGGGTTAATCCCATGAATAAACAGATCACACACGTGCGATCTGCCGGGCAATACTCAGCAGCCTGTCATGGCACAGGCAACAACTTACGCCAGAGCTGCGCCTGAATGGTGCACTCGAAGTGGCGCCAGAACCTCACAGTAACAGGCTACCCCTTGCGGCAGGGTGATAAAATCTCCGGCATGCAGATGCACCTCATCTTCACCACTGGCCGTGATCAAAAGCTCGCCACCTAAAAGATAAAAGGATGCATCAACATCGAAAAAACAGGGTAAGGCAGAAATATCCTTTTCCTGCACTGACCAGTCCCACACGCCCGTTTCATCCAACCACTGGCGTGTAGCCTGACGCACAACTTTAACTTCTCCCATCTCACTCTCCCCTTGATTCGTCCCAGCTATCCAGCGCTCCGGCAGGCATGATGCCCTGAAAGCATTTTTAGCCATGACGCCGGATAAACATCCGTCGTTAACAATCATCCGGCTATGCCAGACTTCTGCGAATAAACTGGCTTAACGTTGTAATCTTGAACGGCTTATTCAAAACCAGCGCTCCGGATTCCTCAATGTCCATATTCAGGGTTTTGTTCAAATCATAACCCGTGGCAAACAAAATGCGGATATTCGGCCGGCGTTGTTTGATTAGCTGGGCAGCATCGACACCCCCAAGGCGGGGCATCATCAAATCAAGTAACACCAAATGCACTTCATCATCATGCTGCTCAAAGAAATCCACAGCCTCCTGCCCATCGCATGCCGTGATAACGATATAGCCCAGCGTTTCAAGAATACTCTGCACAGTACTTAATACAGATTCATCATCATCCACCAGCATGATGGTTTCTCCGCATCCTCGCATAATTTTATCCGCTTTAACCGGCAAAACGTCGTGATCACCCTCTTCCATCAGTGGCAGATACAGATGGAAACAAGCCCCATGCGGTTCAACCGGCGCAACTTCAATCGCCCCCCCGTGACTCCTGACAGCACCATACACCATGGATAAACCCAAACCGGTACCTTTGCCGACTTCTTTGGTGGTATAAAATGGCTCAAAAATGTGTTCAAGCTGCTCCGGCGTAACACCGCAACCGTTATCCGTGATAGAAATTCTGGCAAAATGTCTGACCGACAATTCCGAGTGCCTTTCAAAAAAAGATTTTTCGGCCGTATAAGGCGTGATCTCGACAAATATTTCCGGATCATCAACCCCGCTCACGGCGTCGCGAGCATTATTGATCAGGTTAATCAATGCCTGCTGAAGAAGTATGGGGTCACCTTTCACCGCCATCTCATCGTGCGCAATGGCGCTACGCAGCGTGATACTTTCGGGCAAACTGATAGCCTGAAGTTTCAATGTTTCCTTACAGAATACCGCAAGAGGAATCGTTCTCCGCGCAACCGAACCTTTACGCGAAAAGGCCAACAATTGCTGAATCATCTCAGCCGCATTAAAGGAAAGGCTCTCGATATTATTCATAAAATCAGTCGTTTCCTGACTTAGATCGTCCTGAAATTTTGCCAGATAGAGATTACCGGTAATGCCAGCCAGCATATTGTTAAACTCATGCGCAATGCCGCCTACCATAGCCCCAACAGCTTCCATTTTCTGAGCCTGATGGAATTGCTCTTCCAGAATCTGCAGATCGGTCATATCCTGATGATATCCGACAAAATGGGTGATATTTTTTTCGTTATCCATGATCGGTGAGATAGACAACAACGCCGGATAAAATGTTCCGTTTTTTCGCCGCTCAACCACCCGCGATTGCCAATGCTGTCCACTGGTGATGGTTTCCCACATTCTGGCATAAAATTGCACATCCTGCTGGCCACTTTTAAGTATCCGGGGATTCCTGCCAATGACTTCATTTGCTTCATAACCGGTGAATTTTGTGAACGTCTTATTTACATACTCGATCGTACCAAAACAATCGGTGATGAGAATAGCTTCGGGAGCCTGCTCCACGGCTTCGCTCAGCTTCTTCAGACTTGAGGTACGCTCCTGCACACGATTTTCCAACTCATCAACAAATCGTTTTCGTTCACTGATGTCACGAACTGTCGCCATCAGCCTTGGCGGACTCGTATCCAGCACTGAAAGCGTCAACTCGATTGGAAATGCGTGACCGTCGTTATGCAAGGCTTCGGTTTCAACCTGCTGAAAAATAGTACCTAAATCTTCTCTGGGCGAGGCATTTTGATACAGGTGACTACGTTTCAACTCTAAGCCTTGCGGAATCAGGATAGCGATATTCATCCCCTCCCACGCCTGTGCAGGATATCCGAAGATGCGTACTGCAGCAGGATTAGCCGTACAAATAGTACCGTCATCATCATCAACTATAAGAATGGCATCAAAAGAACTGTTTGTGACCTGCCGGTGCAGGGTTTCACTGTTTTTCAGCGCCTGCCTTGATGCCGTCAGCTGACGATTGGCTTCATGCCACTGATCGCGAATACGGGAAGACTGCTTGAGCGCTTCTTCAAGCAAGCGAACTTGCTGTTCAAGCGCCTGAATCCGACGATTCTGTTCTTCGTTCCGGCCGGAATTCATCATACTCAAGCAGGGTAAGCAATGTCGGTACCACATTGCAGCGCACGAAGATATTCCAGAGCCGGTGAAACAAATTGTGCAGGAATAATTGAACCGTGCTGAGGCAGAATCGCATCAATAACCAGAGCATCGAGCTTGGCAACAAACCCCCGAGCTGCAATATTGGAGGCCATATAATCCATATGAAAGATATCCATCTGCGCACAATGACCAGAAAATTCACTGACCGTTAATTGCCATGAAGTCATCAGAGCCGCCCAAATATCGCCGGAAAAAAGAAAGCTTGAGCTTTCATCGTAGGTGGTAAAGGCAGCAGGTGAATGCAAAAAAGGCGCAGTTACGAAACGTATTTTCCGACCCGAAGCAAAACAATAAACAGGCTCGTCCTCAATATCATGCCAGGCATAATCCTTCACGCCGAAATAAGGCAACAGCACCTGGGCACGCGGCGAGGTAAATACAGTGCTGGCCGGACAAAGCTGCAACCAGTCAACCATGGACGCAGCCACGTCGGGATCCTGATGACAAAGGATCATGCCTGTAATTTTCTCAGGGCAAATAATCTGAGAAACACGCGCTCTGACCTGTTCAAAGTGATTACGCGAACCCGGATCGACAAGAATGGCTTCATCACCATCAACAATCAGATATACATTGCAGCGAAAAACTGATTCTTCAGTAATACCCAACCAGTAAATCGCATGCCCATCCTTCTCATGCAGAAGTGTTGGCGTCTGCATATCCGCCTGAATTTCATCCAGCATTATTTTGCTTTGCATAGCGCCCCCTGAATACAACTTGCTTACGATGTCGGCCTTCCAAAGAAAACATCGGCGCATGTTTCAGAAGTCTACCAACTTTAAAAGAATTAATAAGCCGTTGCGGCCACCCTTCTCACTTTCCAGCCCGGCCGCATGGCGTGCAGGTCGCATCATTCAAGTGTACTCCCTTAACCGCAATCCCATATCTTATTGATTGTATGGATTTCACACAACCAAAAGGGGGTAAAACTCAGCCGGACAAAGCAGAAAAGTGCTCATTCATCGCTGTGCTCCCGTTTGGCCGGTTTGCAATGTATGCAGATGAAGATACGGCGATCCAGCCCCTGCCGCCGATTTATGCCCTGCATTCATCCGCAACAGCAATTTACTGATGATGAACATCCAAACCGACAAACCTGGCCGAGTCTTTCATGCTGCATTTCCGATTCAGGGGAAGGCCATAATATCAACCACCTTCAGGATAAGGCTGAATTCACCGCATTGAAACATCAGCATTGACAACATCGCCTTGTACGCAGACCCTACCAACCGATCGGTCGGCCATCTATTCTCATGCAGGAGCGTCTTATGAATCAGACAACCTCTCCACCATCGTCGGAGATTAATCCGGGTAGCGAACGGATTCTTGATGCGGCGGAAAGCCTGTTTGCCGAACATGGTTTTAATGGTGTCTCCATTCAGCAAGTCGCCAATAAGTCCGGCATCTCCAAAGCCACGGTTTTTCATCATTTCGCCAACAAGCAGGAGCTTTACATCAGTGTTGTGCGCCGTGCTTGCGAGGGCACGATGCGACTCTTGCAATCACTCTCCTCCGATGCACAGGGCGATGCGCTGAAACAGCTTGGCGATTATCGGCAGCGGGATTTATCGGAGATTCAGGCGCATGCATCCGTTGTACGGCTTATTCTTCGCGAACTGACGATGGGCAACGAATCTCAGGCCAAGCAATTGGTGGATGACGTGTTCGGCGAACATTTTTTGCGCCTGAAAAACCTTATCACGCGTGCTCAGTCGCATGGGCAAATTCGCCCGGACATGGATGCAGGCATTCAGGCACATGCCATCGTCAGCATCAACATCATGCTGTTTTTACTCTGGCCGGTTCTCCATCACTTACCGGACACCCCATTTTCTGACATCGAACACGCATCCCGACAAACCTTCCGCATGTTGCTCGAAGGTATTCAAACCCCAGCACCATCGGAGAAAACAATCGCATGAAGCCGAACACATTCACCCGACTTGTCCTGATCGCTGCTATCGCAATGCTTTCTGCCTGTTCAGATAACAGCACCAACAATGCAGAAGTGACCGTACGCAAAATCCGCATCACTACCACGATGCCATCCCGAGCGGATGTGCACATCTATCAAAGCACCCTCGGAAAATTGGAAAACCCCCAATTTACGACCCTCTCGGCAGAGATTCCCGGGCGCATCGTAAGCGTCAATGTCGATGTCGGTGATATCGTCTCCAAAGACCAGTTACTGGTGCAACTGGATGATACCGACACTCAGAATGCACTCGTATCTGCCACTTCCAATATCGGCCGTTTACAGGCGATGTATGCCGCGCAGAAAAAGCTGGTCAGCCGCTACCGCGAATTGCGGCCGCAGCAATTTATATCGCAAACACAGCTCGATGCCGCCATCGCCGAACTCGCAGTTCTGAGTAAATCCATAGAATCTGCGCAATCAACGGTGGAGCTGGCCAACACCAACCTGTCCCGTTCACGCATCAGTGCGCCGCTGGATGGCAGAGTTCAGCAGCGCTTTGTTGCTGCCGGTGACTTCATCGGTGTTGGCAAACCACTGCTCAGCATTGCCATAAGCGGACAGATGCAAGCCAGCCTGCCCTTTCCTGAAACTCTGCTGGGCATGATCCGACCACAACAGAAAGTCACCTTAACCATACCCGGACTGGCGCAGCCGATTGTCACCCGCATCAGCGAAGTACTGCCCGCTGTTTCCAGTCAATCCGGAGCCTTTCTCGCCCGTGCAGATTTACCGGCCAAGATTTCCACCCGCCTGCATGCCGGAAGCAGCGTGCGCGCCCGTGTTGAAGTTGAAACCCATGCACAGGCGCTGCTTGTGCCCACTTCGGCCGTTGTTTTGCGTCCAGCCGGTCACGTTGTTTATGCCATTGAACTGGGAAAAGCGCGTGAAATCACCGTTACCACCGGCAGCCACCTGAATGCGCGGATCGAAATCACGGCAGGTCTGCGCGGTGACGAAACTCTGGCGCTCGATGGTGCGGCTTATTTAAGTGACGGCGCAGTGGTTGAAATCGTTTCGCCGCAAGCCAGGCCGCTGGATCAAAACTGATGTCACTGCCCGAATTATCCATCAACCGCCACGTGCTGGCGTGGATGCTGTCCGGACTGCTGGTGCTGTTCGGCCTGATCAGCTACCAGCGCATTGGCGTGGATCGTTTTCCAACGGTGGATTTTCCGATGATTTCGGTCACCACGATTCTGCCCGGTGCCGACCCTGAAATCGTCGATGCTTCGATCACTTCCATCATTGAGGAAAAGGTCAACAGCGTTCCGGGCATTGAACATGTGATTTCCTACTCATCGCCCGGCGTGTCGGTGGTGACAGTGCAGTTTGAGCTGGCTAAAGATGTTAATGTCGCCTTCAACGAAGTACAGGCCAAGGTGAATCAGGTTCTGCGCGACCTGCCGGACAATGTGGATCCGCCGATTGTCGGCAAAGTAGAAATTGGCGCGGCCCCGATCATGTGGCTGACGCTGACCGGTGAGCGCACACTGCAACAGCTCAACCAGTATGCCCGCAACGTCATCAAAAAGCGGCTGGAAAACATCAGTGGCGTCGGTGAAGTGCAGATTGGCGGTGAGCGCCAGCGCACCATCCGTATCTGGCTCGATCTGGATCGCATGCAAGGTTTCGGCATTGGTATTCCACATATCATGGCTGCGATGCAGCGCGAGCACGTTCAGTTTCCCGGTGGTTTTTTAAGCGACTCACAGCGCGAATACATGATGAAACTCGACATGGAATTTCACAACGTGGATGAACTGGCCAATCTGGCCGTGCGCAGTCAGCAAGGTGCAACAATACATTTAAAGGACATCGCCCGTATCGAAGACGGTTTGGCAGATTTCCGTCAGTTCGCCCGTTTTAACGGCCAGCCGACAGTTGGACTCGGCATCATCAAAGTCACCGGCGCCAATGTCGTTGCCATTGCCACGGAAGCCAAACGGCGCCTGAATGAGGAAATCATCCCCCAATTACCCCCCGGCATGCAAATTCATATCGCCACCAATGATGCCGATATTGTGCAAGGCATTGTAGATGGACTTAAAGACCACTTAATTGAGTCGGTGTTACTGGCGACACTGATTGTGCTGGCATTTTTACGCAATCTGCGCGCCACCCTGATTGTGTCGACAGCGATTCCTGTCTCCATGCTGGCCTCGATTGCGGTGGCCTACTTCTTCGGTTTCACACTGAACCTGATGAGTTTACTGGCCTTATTGCTGCTGATCGGCGTGGTTGTCGACGATGCCATTGTAGTTCTTGAAAATATCTTCCGTCATCGCGAGGAAGGCCTGGCAGCAGATGCGCGCACCGCCGCTCTCAATGGCAGCCGGCAAGTTACCTTTGCCGTGATTGCCGCCAGTTTGACGCTGATCTCCATTTTTGCGCCGGTGATCTTTATGGACGGCATGATCGGCCGTTTCTTCAACGCTTTTGCGGTGACGGTGACTTTTGGCGTCATGGCCTCGCTGCTGGTATCGCTGACGCTGGTACCCATGCTTGCTTCCCGCTATATGCAGGAAGAACCAAAGCATGGCGCATTATACCGTTTCTTTGGTCGCCTGTTTGACGCGCTTGATCGAGCGTATCGGCATTTTCTCAATGGTGTGTTACGTTTCCGTTGGCTTGTACTGGCCATTGCCATCGGCATTTTCCTTGCCAGCACAATGTTATTCGGCGTCATCGGCAAAGGCTTCGTGCCGGAAGAGGACGAAGGCCGCTTCATGATCATTTTCAAATTACCGCTGGGCGCATCGATTGAGGAGACACAAGCCAAAGTCAGCGACATCGAAAAGGTGCTGACCAGTGACCCGGATATCACCAGCAATTTCACAACGGTCGGACTGGGAGCGCTGGGGCAGGTCAATCAGGGGATCAGCTATGTACGGTTAACCCCGAAAACCGAGCGTGTGCGCAGGCAATGGGAGATTCTCCCGAGCATCCAGAAGAAACTGGATCAGATTCCCGGCATTCAGGCCTTTGCTGTCAAAATTCCAATTGTCGGCGGCCAGCGTGGGGAGCCTTTGCAATTCTCCATCACCGGCCCCGATCTGCACGAAGTTGCCAGAGTTTCGAACATCATGCGCGACAGACTTCTGGATCTGCCCGGCATCGGTTCGCTGGATCTCGATTTGCAACTGGATCTGCCGCAACTGGCTTTGCAGGTGGACCGTGACCGGGCCAGTCAGCTTGGCCTGTCAGCCATCGATGTGGCGCAAAGTGCCGGCGTGCTGGTGAGCGGTATGAATGTCGCCAAATTCAATGACCAACCCGGTGATGGTCGCCGCTACGATATCCGCATGCAGGCCGAGCAGGGCATGCTCAAACATGCGCAGGATCTGAGCCGGATTTATCTGATGACCGCTGCCGGAGAAAAGGTGCGGCTGGATACCATCGCCAGCTGGCAGCAAAAGCTGGGCCCCGCCACCATTGCTAAAATGGATCTACGTTATGCCGGACTCTTTTTCTCTGCGCCATCGATTCCACTTGGTGCAGCTATCGAATCCGTCAATGCTATTGGCAATGATATTCTGCCTCCCGGTTACCGGATTATTTACACCGGACAGGCGGCTGAATTTGCCAAAACAGCCCGCAACATGCTGTTCGCCTTTGCCGTGGCGCTACTGCTGGTTTTCATGGTTCAGGCCAGCCAGTTCAACTCCTTTGCCCAACCGTGGGTGCTGATTCTGGCGCAACCGATGGCCATTGCCGGGGCCATTGGCATGCTCGTTATCACGAATCAGACGCTGAATATCTTCTCCATGATCGGCCTGGTGCTGCTGGTTGGATTGGTGGCGAAAAACTCGATCCTGCTGGTTGATCTGACCAATCAGTACCGCACCGAAGGCATGGGCATTGATGAAGCGCTGAAAAAAGCCTGCCCGACGCGTATGCGTCCGGTGCTGATGACATCACTGACTATTATTTTCGCCATGCTGCCGACAGCGCTGGGCCTCGGCTCTGGCAGTGAAATGACTGTTCCGATGTCTGTAGCCGTCATTGGCGGCATGATTTCTTCCACACTATTAACGCTGGCCGTTGTGCCTGCGGCTTACTCACTGCTTGAGCATAAGCTTGAGCGCTGGCAAAACAGGAGCTCCCGCCTATGAACATCATCCGACTTTTTTTTATGCAAACTCTCGGCCTGCTGATGGCCCTGAGCACAGTCACTACGGCATCAGCGGCCACGACATCGGCTGAAACACTTTCTCTGGAGCAGGCACTAACGCGTGCCTTTGCCCATGCCCCTGCCTATCTGGCTGAGGAATCCAAACGTGAAGCATCACGTGAAGATGTGCTGATGGCGCGTGCCTGGTTACTTCCCTACATCAAAGCCAGCGCTTCATATAGCCATATCATGCAGCGATACACTTATGACAGGCCGCTTAAAATCCCGCTACCCAACCGCCTGAGTTACAACGATACGAATTTCGCCATTCAGCTGGTTCAACCCCTGTTCAGGCTGGACCGCTGGCACGGCTGGGAGCAGGGAAAACTGGCCGATGAAGCGGCTGAGGTCGCGTTGCAACTGGCCCGGCAAGCTCTGATGCTGGAAGTTGCCAACCGCTTTGCCAATGCGGTCGCGGCACATATCACCTTTCAGGCGACTCAGGCTCAATACGATGCACTGAAACGCATGGCTGAGATGAGTGCCGCCCGACTCGATGCCGGACTTGGCACCGTAACAGATAAACTGGAAGCAGAGAGCCGGGCGGAACTGGCCAGAGCAGAACTGCTCAACGAACAAAACAATCTTTCCCTCTGCGAAGCGCGTCTGGATTCGCTGATCGGTGCCGAGCATCCGCCACTACCGGAAACCCTGCCTTCGCCGGTGATGCCTGCGCCAAGCGATTGGGAGGAAAACTATAGGGAGCAAGCCATGGCCGATGCGCCGGGCGTAAAGCTGGCGCAGCTTCTTTACCGCATTGCTGACCACGAAGTTTCCCGCTCACTTGGAACGGCCCTGCCATCTGTCGATTTTGTGGCCGGTATGACGCATGATGACAGCAGCAACGGACTCTTCGGGGCCGGTTCAGTTCGTCGTGATGAGATGATCGGTATTCAGGTCGATATTCCGGTTTATGCCGGTGGCGGCACATGGGCGCAGCGGCGCAAATCCGAACAGCTAAAAACCGAATCCGCGTATCGTCTGGATGAAGCCCGTCGCGAAGCTGAACTTAGCGCTCGCGAAGCTTCACTCAGCCTGAATACGGCTCAGGCACGGGTAGAGGCACTATCGGCTGCTGTTAAGGCCGCGCAAAAATCGAGCCGTGCCGCCCAGTCCAGTTTTGAAGTCGGTCTTTCAACCATCGTGCAGGTACTCGATGCCGAAAGCAGGCTGGCTGGTGCCAAACGTGATCTGGCACTGGCCAACAGCGCAACCATGCTGGCTCGTTTACAACTGGCTGCCAGCATAGGAAAACTGGAAGCCATACATTTACCCTTGCAATAGACAAAGAGGATTTGAACTGGCGATGCGCACCCGAATAAGCCACACTAAAGGCATGAATGTCATACGATTGCTTCTGCTGCTTGCTCTGCTTGCCGCTTGTCAGGCTACACCTGAGCCAAAGCTACATGGTTATCTTGAAGCGGATTACATTGATATCGCCACACAGGTTTCAGGTCGACTGCTCAGCATTGCAACACGTGGTTCACATGCAGACCCTGATGCAGAGCTTTTTATGCTGGATGAGCAACCCGAAGCCTTGCAAATCCCGCAACTGCAAGCTGAGAGTGAAGCCAACCTGGCCAACCAGCAAGCGGCCTCGGCCAGCTTGAAACTGAGTCAGCTGGAGCTCTACCGTCTGCAAAAAATGAACGACAAACAATTTGCCAGCACCAATCAACGGGATCAGGCGCGCCTCGCCGTCGAGAAAGCCGAAGCAGCACTCCACGCATTACAAGCCAATAGCCGCGCCATCGATGCCCGCATGGCGCAAGTGGATTGGGCATTACAACAAAAGCGGCTGCAAGCACCGGTTGCGGCAAGCATCGAGGATGTCTTCTTTGAAGCCGGTGAATGGGTGCCGGCCGGAAAACCAGTGCTTCGTCTGTTGCCGGATGACGGGCTGAAGCTACGCTTTTATGTGCCCGAGAATGAACGTAGCAGCCTTATCATCGGGCAAACGGTTCAATGCCTGATTGATGGCATCACCGAACAAATCGAAGCCAAAGTCAGCTTTATTGCGGACGAAGCAGAATTCGCACCACCGATCATTTATTCCGAAGATGTGCGCAGCAAACTGGTATATCGCGTTGAAGCCCGCTTGCTGGGAAACCATCACAATGGCCTGCATCCCGGACAGCCTGTGGATGTGCTTTTGCCATGAACGCCATTGAGGTGCGTGGTCTGGGCAAGTCCTTCGCCGGTAAGCCAGCCGTTCAGCATCTCGACCTTGAAATACGGGAAGGTGAAATTTTTGCTTTTCTGGGACCCAACGGCAGCGGCAAAACAACCACCATGCGCATGCTCTGCGGCCTGCTGACACCGGACACGGGTGAAGGTCGCTGTCTGAATTTTGATGTGCGCAACGAGCAATCGGCCATTCGTCCGCGCATTGGTTACATGTCGCAGCATTTCAGCCTCTACGATGATTTAAATGTGTCGGAAAACCTCAACTTCGTGCTTCGTGTCTATGACGTCGCCAACGCAAAAAGACGCAAACAGGACATTATCGAACGCTTTGATCTTGCGCCATATATCGACCGGCTTGCCGGGCAACTTTCCGGCGGCTGGAAACAGCGCCTGTCGCTGGCCTGCGGCCTGCTGCACGAGCCCAGCCTGCTGCTGCTGGATGAACCCACCAGCGGTGTCGATCCGGAAGCACGCAGTTTTTTCTGGGAAGTCATGCAAGCCGAAACTGCCCGTGGCATGACAGCCATGATCAGCACCCATTACCTCGATGAAGTAGAACAATATTGTCACCGTATGGCCTATATTCTGAAAGGCAAATTGTTGACTTCGGGCACACCCGCCGAAGTGATTGCCGACTCCGGCCTGAGCGCCCTGCGCATCGCCAAAGCGGGACACGATGTACTTCAACAGGCTAAATTTCATGCCGGTGTTCAGTACGCGGCGCAAACAACTTCCGGTGTTTATCTCACCGGCCCACATCAAAAAGCCCTGTATGACGCCGCTTCAATCATTGCGCCCGATGCAGCCGTCGAAGCCATCGCACCAAGACTTGAGGAAGTGTTTCTGCATTTATCACGGAGCGTCACATGAACCGCTGGTCTTTACGCCGAACGCTGGCCATGGTCTCCAAGGAATTCATTCAGATGCGTCGTGATCGTATGACCTTTGCCATCATGATTGGTATACCGGTTATCCAGCTGACTTTATTCGGCTACGCCATTAATACCGACCCCAAAAACCTGCCCACCGCAGTGGTGGTGCATGAATCATCAGCGGCCAGCCGGAGCATTCTGCAAGCCATCGAGCATAGCGGATATTTTCGTTTTTTACCTGGTCAGGTATCGCACAGTGAAGCGGATCATTTGCTGCAAACAGGCAAGGTACAGTTTATTGTAGCCTTCCCGCCCCGCTTCAGTGAAAAAATCATGCGCGGAGAACATCCCTCCATCCTCATTGAAGCCGATGCCACAGACCCGGTGGCTGCCGGAAATGCATTGTCGGCTATCGCCCAGTTTCCCGTCATCAATCTACCCGAGTTGCAACAGGCGAACCCTTCCACCGGGCCACCGTTCGGCATCACCATTCATCGTCGCTACAATCCCGAAGGCATCAGCCAGTACAATATCGTGCCCGGCCTGATGGGCGTGATTCTGACCATGACGATGGTACTGGTGACAGCCGTGGCGATTACCCGCGAACATGAAAAAGGTACCATGGAATATTTGCTGGTTACACCTGTTCAACCGCTGGAAGTGATGGCCGGGAAACTTATTCCGTATATTCTCGTCGGCTATGTACAGGTGTTCCTGATTTTGCTGGCGGCGGTGTATCTGTTTCATGTACCTATCCGAGGAAGCATATGGCTGGTGCTGACGCTGATGCTGCCATTTATCGCTGCCAATCTCAGTATGGGCATCACCTTCTCAACGCTGTCCAAAAATCAGATGCAGGCCATGCAAATGAGTTTCTTTTTCTTTTTACCATCTATCCTGCTTTCAGGCTTCATGTTTCCCTTTCGCGGCATGCCGGAATGGGCGCAATGGATTGGCGAAGTCTTACCTCTGACCCATTTTCTGCGTATGGTTCGCGGCATTCTGCTCAAAGAATCCGGATGGCTCGATGTATTGCCCGAACTGTGGCCGATTCTACTGTTCTTTGTTGCAGCCATTACAATCGGTGCAATGCGTTACCGTCGCACACTGGATTAAGGAATCTTTGAAACACAATTGAACACATCCGCCAACATCATTCTGAGCACTCTCAATGCGCGCTACACCCACAGTGCCATCGGTCTGCGATATCTTCTGGCCAATATGGAGGAACTTGAAAGCCGGACTTGCATCCGGGAATTTACCATTAACGACAACATTCAGGATGTCGCCGAAAAACTGCTGGCATGCCGTCCGGCCATCATCGGCCTTGGCGTGTACATCTGGAATGCGCTGGAGTGTGCCGAACTTCTTGCCACCATCAAAAAGGTGTCACCGGAGACGATGGTTATTCTGGGGGGACCTGAGGTCAGCTATTCACCGATGCGAGTCAACTTTGAAGCTGCTGATTTCATTATTCAGGGGGAAGGTGATACCGCCTTCCATGATCTTTGTAAGGCTTTGCTGGGCGGGCTCCGGCCAAACACGCGCATCATTCAGGCTTCCCCGGCAGATTTGCTCGCCATCAAATTACCTTACACCTATTACTCGGATGACGATGTTGCCCATCGGTATATTTATATTGAGGCATCACGTGGCTGCCCATTCCAGTGTGAATTTTGCTTGTCATCTATCGATGAAAAAGTGCGTCATTTCGATATTGAAATTATTTTGCATGCATTGGAAACGCTTTGGCAACGCGGTGTACGCAGCTTCAAATTTATCGACCGAACATTTAACCTCAACATCAAAGTCGCCAGTCGCCTGCTCGATTTCTTTCTGCAAAAATGCGCCAGTCCCGATGGTCCATGCTTTGTACATTTCGAGGTGATCCCCGATCATTTTCCGGAGGCGTTGAAAGCGCGCATCGCACAATTTCCGTCAGCCTCGCTGCAATTGGAGGTCGGCATCCAGACACTTAACCCCGAAGTTGCCAGCAACATCCACCGCAACCTGAAACTTGCAAAGATAAAACAAAACATCAGTTTTTTGGCCCATGAAACAGCGGCACATATGCACCTTGATCTGATTGTCGGATTGCCGGGGGAGTCACTTGCCAGTTTCGGTGAAAACCTGAATCGTCTGTGTGCCATGACGAATTCTGAAATTCAGATTGGCATCCTGAAAAAACTTTCCGGCACTTCGCTGGTACGCCACGATGCGGCATTTGGCATGGTTTATAGCGATAAGCCGCCATACGACATCCTGAAAAATGATCTGCTCAGTTTTGATGACATTCAGCGCATGAAACGTTTTGCCCGTTTCTGGGATTTATTCTACAACAGTGGTAATTTCAAACAAAGCCTGCCCCTGCTCTGGCCGGATGGCGATGTCTTTCAGGCCTTTCATGCCTTTTCCGTCTGGATTTACGCTCAAACTCAAAGCACCTGGAAAATTTCACTGGAGCGTCTGGCTGAACTTCTTTTTCAATACCTGCTCAAACAAGAACATGAAGCCGCGCCACTGGCAGCTACCTTGCTGGCAGATTTATTGAAACTGGAGGGCCGGAAAATCCCGAACTTTCTCAAACCCTATGCCCATGCCAAGCCTGACCTATCCACCCAACGTGCATCAGTCTTCAATAAGAGACAGATTCGACATACATAAACAACCCAACCACCTTTAATAATCAACTGACAACCTCTATAAACTGAAAAGTGTCGCTTTAAAGGAGATCTCCCATGGCCGAGAATATTCATATCGTTTGCGCGCAATGCAGCGCAGTTAATCGCCTCGCTGCTGATAAGCTTGCAATGACCGCAAATTGCGGCAAGTGCAAACAAGCGCTTCTGGATGGGCGCGTCACATCGCTCGAGCAGCAAGGGTTCGACAAATTCATCACCAACAATGATTTGCCCGTCGTGGTGGACTTCTGGGCTCCGTGGTGTGGCCCATGTAAAATGATGGCTCCCACATTCGAAAAAGTGGCAAGGGAACTGAAAAGTAGTTTCAGATTTGCCAAGGTGAACACAGAACAACAACAAGCGTTGGCTGCACGCTTTGCTATTCGCAGCATCCCGACACTGGCCGTGTTCCGGCAGGGTCGGGAAGTCAGCCGCCAATCCGGTTCACTTGATGCCGCTTCACTCAAACGCTGGGTGACATCCGCTTAAAACCAGTGCATTGGTCGGGTTTTTATTACCTCTAAGCCCGTTAGGTTTTTCAGCCGTTGAGACTTCAGAGCATAGGCAAACAGATAAATATCCAGGGAGATGGCGATGGCAAAAACAGTGGTAATTTGGGGCTTGGGTGAAATGGGCAGCGTGTTTGCTCGCGGGTTTCTTCGATTAGGCTATACCGTGGTTCCTATCACAAGCTCAGCAAACCCTGATGAAGTTGCACAAACCACCCCCGACCCGGAACTCGTGCTGATCGCTGTAGGTGAAATAACACTTCAATCGGTGCTCAAATCAGTGCCGCAGCGCTGGCATGACCGCGTCGCCCTGCTGCAGAACGAACTGCTGCCTGCCGACTGGCAGCAACACCCGTTTTCCTATCCGACCATTATTTCCATCTGGTTCGAAAAGAAAAAGGGTATGGATTCCAAACCGCTGATTTCCTCTCCAGCTTGGGGGCCGAAGGCTTCACTGCTGATCGGTGCACTGGCTTCGCTGGCGATTCCTGCGCACGAAGTGAAGACGCTCGATGAAATGACTTATGAACTGCTACGCAAGAATGTCTACATCATCGCCACTAATATTGCCGGTCTAAAAACCGGCGGCACCGTTTTTGAACTCTGGTCCAGGCATGAAAACTTTGCTCGTTCAGTAGTGTCAGATGTGATGGATATTCAGCAGGTTCTGGCGGGCGTAGAACTTCCACGTGAGTGTCTCATCACTGGAATACTGGAAGCCTTTGATGGTGATCCAGAGCATAGCTGCATGGGCCGTAGTGCCCCGGCAAGGCTGACGCGAGCTATAACCCAGGCCGATGCCGCTGGACTTGATGTCCCGACACTTCGCGAAATTGCTCATGGGCAGAACTAAGCATTCACCTCCGAGAGCTTATCGGACATGACCGGTTCATTAGCCAAACTCTTTTGCCAAGATAGCGACCGCGCAGGCTGTTAAAAAATGTTAATGTTGACTCGCCCTGACTAAAAACTACTCTGTGTGGTCATGTTTCATGTTGTAGATGACAATCTGATCAGCGGAAAAAACACCGCTAAAATCATTAACCTTTTCAATGAAAAGTCGAGGCACTTTTCATCTGCCATGGACTATATTGAATATTTAACAAGCTCCGACTACGAAAGACCAACAGCAATTTTTACTGATCTCATGATGTTCAAGCTGGGTGGCTATGAAATGATTGAGGCAATTCTCGAGTCATATCCTGATCAAAGGTTCGTCGTCATTTCCGGCCGTCCGGATATTGATCATCCCTTCAAAAACCGTGCCTGTTTTTATCTGAAGAAACCGTATTACCCACGAGACATCGAAAAAATCATCCTTAAATTGAAATCTTGTGAACAACAAGGAACCTTGCCTGATACCGACTGTGCCTTTGAATGTGACTGTTCAGCCTATGGCCTGAAAGACTGGAAATGTCCTCACACCTGAACTTAAACTCTTTGCAGCGACTGATGCCAGCAGCCTGATTGATTCGATGAGGACCAAGGTCAATAGATAAATTTCAGTGTCAGATGACATTAACCATAGCCAAAAAAAACCTTTCTATGCTAAACTACTTTAAATCATACAAGGAGGTATCATTTGTTCTTGAAAGAAATAAAAAGTGCTGATCTGGTTGAAGTGATGGATGTGTCCCAGTTGTTCGACCCATCCATTGGATCTATCTCTGTGCGCTTCCAGGCCGGTGAAGAGGTTGGTGACTCCGAAGATGTAAATAAAGGCGACTTAATATTTCCATCAGGTGAAGCGCTTCCGAAATGCTGGCTGGATATACACTACCGCATGAATTTCAATTAGACGCAATACAACCCCTCAAAAGGCGGCCCATAAGAGCCGCCTTTTTTTGTGGTGCAGTTCACGCAAATAGAGTGGTTTGCTTTACGCTTTATTGCAAACATTCCATTTATAAAATCAACCAATATACTGGTACTCTTATCTGCCTTGGAAAAGGCGTAATTGTAAGAGCATTTGCAGCAATGTACGTTGGGCACAGACATGTACACTCGCCACTGCCTCAAGGCCATGCATGGAGGCGAACATGACTCAAACAGATCATCAACTCGGCTTCACGCTCATCGAATTGATGATTGTGGTTGCTATTATCGGCATCTTGGCAGTCGTCGCTATACCTGAATTTGCAGTCTATCGCGTCAAGGCTTTAAATGCCGCAGCGCTTTCTGACCGGCAGACTCTCGGCTTAACAGAAGAAACCTTATATGGTGACAATCAAAATTATGGCTACACCGGAACCACGCCCGGTGAAATCGGTGATGGTGCAAATACGGCCATGTTCTTTTCTTCCCGACATTCCGCACCCATAACTTTTAATTTCAGGAATAAAACCTGAGATAGCAATTTCCCATTAACCGCAACAGTTTCTCATGTTGATTATTGATATT
>PFXG01000003.1 GCA_002791545.1 Zetaproteobacteria bacterium CG_4_9_14_3_um_filter_49_83 | reverse complement strand
AGGGAGATGAGTTACATTTTAGATGATTTGGCGAGAGGGAGGATATTTGAGTGCGTGAATTCTTTTTCTCCGCGATAGCGGGTTCGTCCAACAATTGCATTCATCCGACCCATTTCTGCGGCGTTTCGTTTGTGGCGAATGCCACAAGCCTCACACCGCTACAATGGTCGGCTGATGCTAGGCGTTAGAAGCAATAAGGAGAAACAATGGGAAACTGTATTTACTGTGGCAAACCTGCCGGATTTTTGAGAAAAACACACAAGGAATGCAAACAGAAACACGATCAAGGAAAGTCTGAAATTGTTTCCCTTGTTGGTAAGGTTGGTTCTGAGGGCGGAGATCTGAAGCACTTGGAAAGCTCAATTGAGCAAGTTGCAGCAAACAGCTTTGTTGACTCTGAATCGTTGAGGGCATTAGTTGCCTCTGGATGGGAAAAAGCAGTTGAACTTGCATTTGATGATGGCTTGCTCTCCGAGCAAGAGGAAACGGCACTCAGTGAGCTGAAAGAGCATTTTGGCTTATCTCAACAAGCTCTTGATAGAACTGGTTCGTATTCAAAACTAGTAAAAGGTGCTGTTCTACGTGACATCATGGACGGTAACTTGCCAGAGCGTATGAAAGTAGACGGCGACTTGCCTTTTAATTTGCAAAAAACGGAAAAGGTTGTCTGGGTTTTTCAAAACGTCAACTACTATGAAGAAAAAACCAGAACAAGATATGTTGGTGGTTCTCAGGGCGTGAGCATTCGTATTGCCAAAGGTTTGTATTACAGAACAGGCGCCTTTAAAGGTGAGAGAGTGCAAACCTCTGAAACAATTCATGCCGATACAGGGCTTCTAGGTATTACGAATAAACATATCTATTTTGCAGGCCCATCAAAAATGTTCCGCATTGCATTTAACAAGATTGTCGCATTTGAACCGTTTTCTGATGGCATAGGCGTTCAAAGAGACGCACAGACGGCTAAACCGCAATCATTCCAAACTGGTGATGGTTGGTTTACTTACAACCTTATAACCAATTTGGCGCAACTATGAAAATAGCTTCTAACACGGCGCTCCACCCGACCAAAAACCGCTTCGCGGTTTTCGTCGGGTGAGCTAGGCGTTGGGCCACATGAAATGAGTACAGAGTTCACTGTCCAAAAAGCAACCGCAAGCGACGCACCGGAAGTCGCTGAGATGGTTGGCGAATTGCTGGCCGAAATCATGAACGCCATTGGTATTCAAGCGTTCAACTTTGACCTTGCTGAAACCACATCCAGACTTACTGACTTCCTCAATCAAGAGAAATATTTCGTGTTCGTCTCTCGCAGCGCGAGTGGAAACCCGGCAGGGTTTATAGCTCTGTATGAAAGCTACGCTCTATACGCTGAGGGCGCATTCGGCACTATTCCCGAGTTATACGTTCGGCCCGAGCACCGCGCAAATGGATTGGGGCTTCACCTCGTATCTAAAGCGAAGGCTTTTGGTTCATCGCGAGGCTGGACACGATTAGAGGTTACGACCCCTCCGCTTCCGCAGTTCGACAGAACTTTGGCGTTCTATGAGCGTGAGGGGTTTGCCATAAGCGGTGGCCGCAAGCTGAAGGTTTCGTTGTGAGCCGTGGCCCAACACTGCGCTCCAAGGGACGCTACGCGATAAAGCTGCGCAGCGCCCCTGAGCTTGGACGTTAGGCTAGAAAGACAATGAAGGTTATCAACGTTCATAGACGTGAGTACCCAGTCGCATCAGCCGAAGTCGGTCGCTTGGTTGATACACTATCGTCAAAAAACGATTTGTTGTGGCCTCACCAGCTTTGGCCTCGAATGAAATTCGATAAACCACTTGCCGTTTCCGCCAACGGTGGGCACGGTCCGATTCGATATTTCGTCGAAGAATATGTGCCCGGAAAACGGGTTGTGTTTCGATTTACGGGACCGAGTGGCTTTGACGGCTTTCATGGGTATGATGTCTTCGAGTTGGAAAAAGATAAAACGGAGCTGCGTGAGACGTTGAAGATGAACACGCATGGAATCGCGCAACTATCGTGGCCATTGATATTTCGTCCGCTGCACGATGCTTTAATCGAAGATTCACTTTGCTTTGCTGAACTACGGCTCAACCTTACGCCAACAGTTTCAGAATGGTCATGGTGGGTAAAATTTCTTCGTTGGGCGTTATCCGGAGGAAAAAGCCGGCCACAGGAAATTGCTTAACAAGGCAATTTCACTCGGACGGCAAAAAGCGCCGCTCGTTCCTCGCTTTGGCTTTTGCCGCCGGTGAATTGCGACGTTAGTACTGATCTTTTTGCCGCCGCAGCATGACAAGACATGAGCCGCCACGGGTGCCGGGTTTGGGGATGGTTGCCAGAATTTCATGGTTGGCCGGGCCGGATTGTAGCCATTGGTATACTGTTTGCTTCAGCACCGGCGTTTGCTCGGAGGAGTGGAGGCCGCGTCCGTGAACAATGCAAAGCACGCGCTGCCCTTCTTGCAGCATGCGGGATACGCAGGTATCCAGCAATTCCAGTGATCGATCCCGATTACAGCCATGCAGATCAAGCTCGAAATCGATGGGCGGTTCGCCACCGGCCAGACGTTTTAATCGTTCCTGCGAAATGCCGTTGGCCAGAAGGGTGTCATGGGTGATTCGAACGGGAGCCGAGTGGTGTTTGGGTTCAGAAGGTCGGTAGGCCGGTGTTAGTGGGGGGTGAACTGATAAATGTCGTTTGGCCGTTTTTTTTACCTGAACTTTTTTCGGTGCTTCAATCGGTGTGACCGCTGCCATGGCCTGTTGAAACAAGTCGTCGCTGGAGGTCATCAGAAATCAGGTGATTGATTCATGCCGCTCAGGTCGCGACAACAATGACTGGACGGCCATCACCGGAGACATTTGGCCTTGCAGCACAGCCAGCACACTGTTGGCAATCGGCATTTCAATACCGCGCTGTTGGGCCAGTAGGCAGGCTGCGGCGGTTGAACGTTCGCCTTCCACCACCTGACCGACAAAAGCGCGTGCTTCATCCAGGCTCATACCCTGAGCCAGCGCCATGCCGAGTTTGCGATTGCGCGACAAATTGCCCGTACAGGTGAGCACCAGATCACCCAGACCGGACAGACCATTAAGCGTTTCCTGCTTGCCGCCGCAGGCAACGGCCAGCCTCGAAATCTCCACAATGCCACGCGTTACCAGAGCCGCACTGGCGTTATGCCCCAGATCAAGACCTTCGGCAATGCCTGCGGCAATAGCGATTACATTCTTCAGCGCGCCACCCAGCGCCACACCGGTGACGTCAATACTGGTATAGATGCGGAAACTGCTGTCGTCGAAAAAGGATGCAGCGCGCCGCGCCAGTGATGCATCGGCGGCTGCCATGGTTAATGCAGTGGGTTTACCTTGTGCCACATCCAGCGCAAATGAGGGACCGGACAGGAGTACGGCTCGATCAGCGCCGACGATGCGGATCAACCAGTCATCGACGCGCTCCAGCGTGTTCGGGTCGAGACCTTTGCAGGCCGTGATGACGGGCGCATTTCCGGTATCCAGTTGCGATAATTCCCTGGCTGCGGCGCTACACGGAAGCGCTACAACAATGGCGGCACTTAGAGCGATGGCTGCCGCTGTATCCGCAGTGACCTGTAAGCTGTCGGGAAAACGGATGCCGGGAAGATAGTCGGCATTTTGTCGGGCTTGTTGCATACGAGCTGCTTTTTCATCGGTGCGGGCAATCAGCTGAACCGGCCGCCCATGGCGCGACAGCACCATCGCCAGTGCGGTTCCCCAGGAGCCGGCACCCCACACGCAAACCGGTTCGCGGGAGGATATTGCCATTGTATGTGTCATTGCGTTACCCGGCGTATGATGAAGTGTCTCTGCGTCGTATCCATCGGCCTATCATAAGCATGAACAGTGCTGCTGCCAAACTTGGCATATCGCCCCGGCGAACATAGGGCGTGATGTGATCGGAAAGATGATAATCACCCTGAATAACACGCTGGGTCCACCATGGGGCTGTAACCTGAATGTCGCCGGCCGGATCGATGATGGCAGAGACGCCGCTATTGGCAGCCCGCAGTACAAAGCGGCCTGTTTCAATGGCCCGCATTCGCGAGGCCTGCAAATGTTGCCATGCGGCGGGTGTCTTGTTGTACCAGGCATCATTGGTGACGATAGCCAGCACCTGAGCGCCGTGCAGTACGCGGTGGCGGGCTTCTTCAGGGAAAATAGATTCATAACAGATTAATGCGCCAAAATGCTGGCCCTGCCAGATGACGCCGCCGTCGTCATTGCTGGGTTGAAAGCTGGCAATGGCCGGAACCAGTGTATGCAACCAGGGAATCCACGACGGCACATATTCGCCGAATGGAACAAGATGATGTTTACCGGCAAAGGATTTTTGAATAATCGTACTGTTTTGCACCGGTTCAAATAAAAACAGCCCGTTTTCAGCTTGCTGTTGTGCGTCTCCGGACGATATCGCTTCACCAAGCTTCATGCCGCCAAAGAACAGGGGTTTGTTCCATTGGCGAACATTGTTGTCGAGCCAGTTCGACCAGTCGGGAGCCAGCTCAAGAAAAAATGGAACAGCCGATTCCGGCCAGATGATGATGTCAGCCTCAGTAGCCTGATTAGATAAGCGGGTATAACGCAGCATGGTTTCCTGCAAAAAAGCGGCATCCCACTTTTGATCCTGCGGGATACTTGCCTGAATCAGCGCCGCCCGGTAAGTCGCAGTGTTAGATAAGTCTGAAATGGCTGGTGGAAATACAGAGCTCAGGAGCAGCAGAAACAAGCCTGTCAGTCCCGGTAGCAGGAATGGACGATGGAATAAGGCAGCCAGAGAAAAGGCAGCTAAGGCCGGGAATAAGCCTGTGCCATAAACACCAAGAACGCTTGCCCATGCAGACCACGGTGAATCAAGCGTGAGATTACCCAGCGCTGTCCATGGCAGGCCGGAAAAGAGATGCCCGCGTAACCATTCACTCAGTATAGCCATGGCAGGAAAAGCGAAAAACCATGACCAGGGATTTGAACGGGCCAGAAGATGCGAGAGCCAGCCCCACAGGCCAGCAAATAAAGATAGTACGCTACCCGTCAGGACGACACACAAGGCAGCGACGAACCACGGTAATCCACCATAATCGTGTACGGTTACCGATAACCACCATGCCCCGACAGAAAACCAGCCAAAACCGAAAGACAGGCCCAGCCAGAGGGCCTGTTGACGGCTGAGGGCCCGACACAACAGCGAAGCCCAGATAGCGATAGCAATCACACCCAGCCATGACCATTGCAGTGGCGCGAATGAAAATTGCATGCAGGCGCCGCAGATAAAGGCCGTCAGCAGTCTTAAATTAAACTTATAATGATGATCGCTTGCTGGTGAGAGGAACGTCAGGTTCACGCGTTGTCGGTAGGCTCAACAGAAGCGGAGCGGATGAGCACCCGAATCACTCTGCGCGGATCAGCTTCCTTGATATGAATGTCGAGTCCGGCAACCAGTAAGCGTTCACCGCGAACGGGAATGCGGCCAAGATCAGTGGTGATGAGTCCGCCGACTGTGTCGTAATCACCTTCTGGCAACTCAATACGAAGCACATCAGCCAGATCCTCGACATGCATTTTGGCCAGCACTTCCCAGCCGGAATCCGTTTGAACACATTCGGAATCATCGGTGGACTGGCCCTGCCCGATATCGCCGACAATTTCTTCAAGCAGATCGGATAAAGTAACCAGACCGGCCGTGCCACCGAATTCATCGCGTACGACAGCTATATGGCTGCCTGTTTTCATTTTGTTAAGCAGTCCGGGAATATGCTCAAGCTCGGATACTTTCAGGCAGGGGCGGATGAGGCTGGCCAGATCAATCAATTCATTGCTGCGATGGGCGTGTAATACATCCCGGATATCAATGAAGCCGGCAATGTGGTCAAGGTCGCCATCGCTAACCAGCAGCTTTTTGACATGATACTCAAGCATCTTGGCTTCGGCCTGTTCAATGCCTGCATGCAGATCAATGCTATAGATATCCGAACGTGGCACCATGATTTCGCGCACACGTGTTTCACGAAATTCGACGATATCTTCAAACATCCGCCGCTGCTCATCGGACTGAATAGCCTCGGCATGTTGCAGAACATGTTGCAGTTCCTGCGTGGTTTTGCCCGGACGTAACCAGTGAATCAACGTGGAACGGTACTGACGACGTAACTTTTTAAACATGTGTGGAATCCGCTTCCTGTGTATTGTCAGGGTATGGGTGATGCAAACCCAGTTGTAGCAAAATATCGGCCTCTAAAGCTTGCATTTGTTCGGCTTCCGGATCATCGATGTGGTCAAAGCCGCACAGATGCAGAACGCCGTGTACGATCAGGTGAATGATGTGTGCAGATGGTTTTAAATCTCGTTGACGAGCTTCCTGAATGACGAAAGGCAGTGCCAGAATAATGTCGCCCAACGGCTCCTGAACATTAAAAGGAGGATGTTCCTGCATTGGAAAAGAAAGAACGTCGGTTACAGCATTTTTTCCGCGCCACTGTTCGTTCAATTGCTGTACATCGACATCCACAGCAAAACGAAGGCAAACTTCCGGCAGATCAGAAGTAGCACAAGCCAGCATCTGCATGGCACGTTGGAACGAAAGTTGTACGGCCGTATTGATTGTTAACTCATCCGGCAGCTCTTCAGCGTCTTCTGTCAGGCCTTCATCCAGTAAAATACAAACTGCTTCGTTGCTCATGACGTAAGATTACTGTCATTTTCATAGGCTGCAACAATACGTTCGACCATATGATGGCGTACAACATCCTCTCTGCCCAATCGACAGATACCGATACCTTCCAAGCCGGCTAATACTTTCAGGGCATGATCAAGGCCACTTCCCTGATGCGCTGGAAGATCGATCTGGGTGACATCGCCGGTAACAACCATTTTGGAAGAAAAACCTAAACGTGTCAGAAACATTTTCATTTGCGCGCGCGTGGTATTCTGCGCTTCATCGAGGATGATAAAGGCATCATTGAGTGTGCGCCCGCGCATATATGCTAATGGTGCAATTTCAATGCGCCCCTGCTCCATCAGTGCATTCATTTTCTCCACGCCAAGCATATCCGTCAGAGCGTCAAACAAGGGTCGCAGATAGGGGTCGACTTTTTGTTGCATGTCGCCAGGCAAAAAGCCGAGACGCTCGCCAGCCTCGACGGCAGGTCGGGTCAGGATAATGCGCTCCACCTGATGACTGGTCAGTGCAACCACAGCGGTGGCCACAGCAAGATAGGTTTTACCACAGCCGGCCGGACCAATAGATAACGTCAGCGTATTGGACTGAATTGAATCGAGGTAAAGTTTTTGATTAGGGGTTTTCCCCTGCACCTGACGTCTGCCAGCCTGCAACGACAGGGTTGAACGTGTATCTGTAGTCACGTTGCTCCGGGCCGGATGCTTTGTGTTATCAACCGGCAAAGCAACTTCGCGTAAGGCGTGTTCAATGTCCGTCAGTTTGAGAGACTGAAGTTGAGCTATCGAGGCCAGTTTCAGTAATATCGACTGAACTTGCTCCCGGCGCTTGCCCTCGGTATCGATATGCCAATGGCCGGGATGTCCGGAAAGCTGGCAGTGCAAACGTGACTCGATATGTGTGATGAACTGATTATCAGGGCCACATAAATTGGCCAGTTGGTCGGGCGTCAATTCGGGCAGGGAAATTAAATTTTTATCAGCAGGTAACATCAACAGTTATTCCGCATCTTCAGTGAGTACAAGTTTACCGCGTAATGATTGTCCGTAGGCTTCGGTGATGGTCACGGGCATAATTTGACCAATCAAACGTGCTTGTCCGGCAAAGTGAACAATTTTAAAGTCTTCAGTTCGACCTTCCAAATCGCCGGGGTTACGCCCTTGCTTTTCAATCATCACGGATTCTGTTTTGCCAATCTTGTTCTGCATGGCCTGATGTGTTTGTTGCCGCATCAGGGTGAGTAGGCGTTGCAGCCGTTCATCTTTCACCGATTCAGGCACATCGTCTTCAGATTTAGAAGCTGGTGTACCGGGTCTCGGCGAATACTTGAAACAAAAAGCAGTGTCGTATTGCACACGTCGGGCCAAATCCAGCGTTTGCTCAAAATCATCATCCGTTTCACCGGGGTAACCAACAATGAAATCTGAAGAAAGTGCCAGATCCGGACGTTGCACACGCAGCGAATCGATGATGGCGAAATATTCATCCCGGTTATGCCCCCGGTGCATGGCTTTTAACAGCCGATCAGAACCACTTTGTACTGGCAGGTGCAGATAGGGCATGAGATTTGATATTTCGCCGAAAGCGACAGCCAGCTCGGGCGTCATTTCCATTGGATGACTGGTGGAGAAACGCAGGCGCTTCAGTCCGGGCAAAGTGGAAACAGCATAAAGCAGCATGGTGAAATCCCATTCTTCGCCATCCGGGCCAAGGCCACGATAACCATTAACATTTTGTCCAAGCAGGCTGATGTCGAGAATGCCGTGCTCCAGCAACTGGCGAGATTCATCAAGAATGGATGTTACAGAGCGCGAAAGCTCAGGCCCGCGAGTGTATGGCACCACACAAAAGGTGCAGAATTTGTCGCAGCCTTCCATGATGGTGACATAGCCGGACAAGCCGTGGGCTGAAGGCGCCGGTAAATGATCAAACTTTTCGATTTCCGGCATGTCAGTAATGCTGACTTTATGGCGGTCGCGGCGAATTTCGTTAACCATTTCAGGTAATTTGTGGTAGGTCTGAGGACCGAATACAGCATCAACATAGGGTGCCCGTTTTTGAATGCGTTCGCCTTCCTGTTGCCCTACGCAACCGCCTACGCCGATAATCAGCTCAGGTCGTTGTTCTTTGAGTTTGCGGTATCGTCCCAGTTCTGAATAAACTTTTTCTTCTGCTTTTTCACGAACCGAACAGGTATTCATCAGGATGACATCAGCATCTTCCGGCGCATTCACCAGACGCATGCCATAAGCCTGCTTCATCAGGTCGGCCATTCGCGATGAATCATATTCGTTCATCTGACAGCCATAGGTTTTGATGAACAGGGTGTCGAGAGATTGGAGAGAACTTTGATTTTTTTCGATCATGGTATGGCGCATAGTAGCGCGCTTGTTCCAACGCACCAAGCTTTGGTAAGCATCGTGAAAGCAAGCTGTTCAGTGGCGATTGGCTTTATGGGCGCAGCCTGACATGATTCCGCCATGAGTTTTCAATGGGGAAAGATGTGATTCAAAGCAATAAACTGCATGTGTGGGGGCGGCTGATGCGGGTTGAAAAACCTATCGGCACCTATCTTGTATCCTGGCCAATGCTGTGGGCATTGTGGATTGCCGGAGCCGGCCACCCGGATGCATTTATTGTGGCGATTTTTCTGGCGGGGGCATTTTTGATGCGCTCGGCTGGCTGCGTAATCAATGATTATGCCGACCGCGATATTGATGGCGCGGTTGAACGCACGAGCGGAAGACCTCTGGCGACAGGCGAAGCTACAACAACAGAAGCATTGGTGCTGTTTGTGCTGCTTATTCTTGCTGCATTTCTTCTTGTACTATTGCTGAATGCGCTGACAATACAATTGTCGTTTGCGGCAGTTTTATTGGCGGCATTGTATCCATTTATGAAACGCATTACGCACTTGCCGCAGCTGTTTCTGGGCATGGCATTTGCCTGGTCGATTCCGATGGCGTTTGCTGCGGTCACGAATCAGCTGCCGCTTGCCGCATGGCTGTTGTTCATCGCCACGGTGTGTTGGGTGATTGCATATGATACGATGTATGCCATGGTGGACCGCGATGATGATCTGGAGATCGGCGTCAAATCGACGGCAATCCTGTTTGGACGTTATGACCGGCATATCATCGTTGCACTGCAAGTGTCGATGCTGTTATTGCTGCTGGCACTTGGTTTTATGCTCAATGCCGGAATTTTTTATTATCTTGGTTTGCTTGTGGCGCTAGGGTTCTCGCTATATCAGCAGCGCCTGATTTATCATCGGCAAAAGCAAGCCTGTTTTCAGGCGTTTTTGAACAATCACTATCTGGGGGCGGTCATTTTTCTAGGCCTGTTTCTGGACTATGCCGTTAGATCGGTTTTTTGAATAAGGGAGTTTATGATGCATATTCGAATCGCAACGCGGCGTTCGCCGCTGGCACTTTGGCAGGCGAACCATGTTGCAGGGCTATTGGAAGCTCTGGATTCTTCGATTACGACAGAGTTGGTTAAAATCGTCAGTACGGGCGATAAAATCCTCGACGTTCCTTTGGCCAAGGTGGGTGGAAAAGGCCTGTTCACCAAGGAAATCGATATGGCGTTAGCCGACGGCAGGGCCGATGTGGCTGTGCATTCGATGAAAGATGTGCCGACTGAATTGCCAGAGGGCATGTCGATTTGTGCTGTGCCTGAGCGCGAAGATGCACGCGATGTGGTGGCTACAGTGGGCCATGTTGGTTTGGCTGGCTTGCCCGCCGGTGCGAAAGTAGGCAGCTCCAGTTTGCGGCGGGTATGTCAGCTCAAACGCCAGTATCCTGATCTGGAATGTATTTCGATTCGCGGCAGCGTGCAAACCCGCCTGGATCATTTGGGCGGAAAAGTTGATGCGGTGATTCTGGCGGCGGCCGGGGTGAAGCGTCTGGGTCTTTGGGAATTGATGGACGGGCCGATTGCAGTCGAGGAATTGTTACCGGCAGTGGGGCAGGGTGCATTGGCTATTCAGACCTGTGATAATGCTACAGCATTAAACGCTTATGTCCGTCAGTTGAATCATCAGGATACTTACGATTGTACATTGGCTGAACGCGCATTTCTCACCACCCTGGAGGGTGGATGTCAGGTTCCGATTGCTGCTTTTGCCACCTTACAGGGTGATGTGTTAACCATTAAAGGTCGCGTTGGCAATCTTGATGGTTCAGTGATGTTAGAGCATTCCATGCAAGCAGATCGCTCACAGGCAGAAGCTTTGGGTGTGAGTCTTGCTCATGCGCTTCTGGATGAAGGGGCAAGAGAAATTCTGCGAGAAGTATATAACGATCATCGTTTGCAATAAGCGCGCTTAGTAAAAATTAGTAAAAAGTAAGGTCAGTCAGATCGGGGATGTGGCCCTCGATACGCTCAACCCCGGTCGAAATGCTGCCATCGTCAGCCAGTTCAAGCCATCGGTACCCCGGCGGCTTGTCATCCAGCGTGAAATCTTGCTGATTCGGCTTGAATTGGATGCAGGTCGATGGCGCTCCCAGTACCCGAATATGCTTGTGCCAATGGTCTACGCTCTGGTGCGTATGACCATGGATAACTGCCCGTACCTTTTCATTGCTTTGAAGCAAGGACCAGAATGCATCCGCATTTTGCAGGCTGATTTGATCCAGCCAGGCTGAGTCTATCGGTAGCGGATGATGATGCAGTGCTATCATGATGTATGTTGACTGGCTGGTTTCTAAAAGCCGCTGTAAGCGGCACAGTTCTTCATCACTTAGATGGCCGGAAATCTGCCCGGGGGCGTTCGAGTTTAAGCTGATGATGTGCCAGTGCTTAGATTGAAAGCCCTGTTGCCAGTGTTCTGGCTGAATCAGCGTTTCCAGTAAGCTCAGCTCGATATTTTCAATTAAAGCATGGTTGCCGGGAGAGAGGAGAAACGGGGAAGGCCAGTTTTTAAAATGTTGCTGCAATCGAAAGTAAGTCTCATTAAGGCAATCTTGCGCCATATCTCCGCCGAGTACTGTTAAGGCTACGTCCGGATGCGCTGCAACAGCAGTATTGATGACCTGCTGGAAGCTTTGGTCTGTATTTACATTTTTCAGCCTGACATCGGCATCAGCATACAAGTGTGAATCAGTAATATGCAGTACTTTCATAAGCGTATGCTGCCCCTTCGTACAGTTTTATTTTAAGTGAATCACAGATAAAAAAGAAACTATATTAGCAGCTTGCAATGAGTGGTTAAATAATTAACTACTTTACTCTGGTGGAAAGTCTCCGCTGAGCCTGATCGTGGAGGCTCAATGGGTCATACTGAATCTGCGTGAGCCTTAGTGAGCAGGAGGCTTGCTGCCAGAGCTGCGTCTGGGTCGGCGTTTGCCGGGTTGTTGTCGATTCGAAGGCTTGGCTGCATGCCGATCACCGTGTGTTTCTGCCCGGTCTTCCTTTTGCATACCTTCGGCTGTGGCGTGTACATCGACAGGCTCGCCGATTTCAAGAGCGTCTTGCGGCACAGACAAAAGAGGAATGCTACGCTTGATAAAGGTTTCGATATCAGGAAGTCCGAAACAATGACGCTCACAGGCGAAAGAAATGGCAGTGCCGGTCGATCCGGCGCGGGCCGTTCTGCCGATGCGATGGACATAGTTTTCAGCATCTTCAGGCAAGTCGTAATTAAACACATGGCTGACATCGTTAACATGAATGCCACGGCTGGCGACGTCAGTGGCAACCAGCAATTGCAGCTTTCCACAACTGAAGTCTTCCAATATACGCATGCGTTTTTTCTGGCGGACATCACCGGAGAGAATGCCGACTCTGAAGCCATATTGTGCAAGTTTGCGGGCAACTTTCTCACCGGTTCGTTTTTCATTGATGAAAATCATGCCGCGCTCAACCTGTTGGCTTCTGAGTAAATGAATCAGCAAGGGGATTTTTTCATCCATAGCGGTGTGATAAACTGATTCTTCAATGCCGTGTGCTGTTAAGTCGCCTTGTTCGGCGCGAATCTTTTTCGGGTTGTTCATATGCTCGTAAGCCAGTTCCATGACGCGATGCGATAAAGTGGCCGAAAATAGCAGGGCCTGTCGCTGGTCGTATGGCGGCATACGACGCATCAAATAACGAAGGTCTTTAATAAAACCCAGATCAAACATGCGGTCTGCTTCATCCACGATGATAATATCGCAATGCTTCAATGCGTAACATTGCTGCTTGAAGAAATCAATCAGGCGGCCGGGTGTACCAATCAGGATATCAACGCCTTGCTCGAAAGCCTTCTTTTGCTTTTCGTAATCAACACCGCCATAGACAGTATGTAATTTCAGCGCGGTATGGCGAGTCAGACTTTTCCCGTCTTCAGCAATTTGAATGGCCAGTTCACGTGTCGGTGCAACGATGATGGCGCGAGGATGATGTGGTTTGCGTCCGGCTTTTTCATCAGATCTCAGCAGCTTATGAATGGCGGTGATCAGAAAAGTCGCCGTTTTCCCGGTGCCGGTTCGTCCTTGTCCAGCCACATCTTTGCCCGCCAGCGTTAAAGGCAAGGCAATTTGCTGAACCGCAGTTAATTCGGTGAACCCAAGGTCTTTAATTGATGTGAGAAGTTCCGCTGGCAGATCAAGTTCATTGAAGCTGCGCGGCGGCAATTTTTTCTCGAGCGGTGAATTTTTCGGTGCTTCGGTAGGGGTGAGATTATTTGACATCGTGCTCAGGCTACAATTTCTGTGATTGCCTTGCTACATCTGACTGCTAGTCTCGCGCATTCTTAAATCAGGGCTCATGGCGCAATTGGTTAGCGCTACCGGCTCATAACCGGTTGGTTCCAGGTTCGAGTCCTGGTGAGCCCACCAGTTTTCGGGAGTATCGACATGGCGAAAGTGGATGCCCAAACATTAAAAGACCTGGTTGAGCAAGCTATTCCCGATTCGCATGTAACAGTCCGTACGTATTCCGGTGACGATCACTTTGAAATGGAAGTGACATCACCGGTCTTTGCAGGAAAGTCGCGGATTGCCCAGCATCAGATGGTGTATGCGGCATTGGGAGACCAGATGCGTGAAGCGGTGCACGCACTGGCATTGAAAACACGTGCATAACAGTGAATCTATTAAGCAGGGGCAATGATGAGTCAACCTATTCTGGATCAAATCGACAAAGTTGTTAAAGAAAACAACATTGTATTGTTTATGAAAGGCACCCCGGAATTTCCTCAGTGTGGATTTTCCCAGCAGGTGGCAGGGATTCTTAATGCCTATCAGATACCGTTTGCAGCGGTGAACGTGTTGCTGGATGAAGCTGTTCGGCAGGGTATAAAAGATTACTCCGACTGGCCGACCATACCTCAGTTGTATATTGGTGGAGAGTTTGTTGGCGGTTGTGATATCGTCAAAGAGATGCAGGCCAGCGGAGAGCTGGCTGAAACATTGAAGCCTTATCTGACTGCCTGATTCTTCAGGGCGGATTATTTGCAAATTCAAGAGAGTCTGGCACTTGTCGTTTTTGGTGGTGTGAACTACACTGCTTGTATATGAGTATAAGGATTTTTTCCCTAATCGTTGATTTCTCTGTCGCAGAGGGAACGCATGTCCGCTAGCCGTTCGATGCAGGCCGGACTTTCCCAGTCACTACAGCAAAAGCTCACTCTGGCACCTGTGTTACAACAGAGTTTGGAAATTCTGATGAAAAGCTCGGTGGAGCTTGAAACCTATCTGCTGGAGTGCCTGGAAAGTAATCCTCTTCTTGAAGTTGTTCCACCGGCAGCCAAGCCTGATGCCAAAGATCCGGCTGATACAACATCCCGTGAGCTGGCAGACGGTGAGGGCGATAATCGATGGGAGCTTATGTATGTCTCCTCAAGCCGGGATACAGATTATTCATTTGAGTTACAGCAGGCAGATGTGCCCAGTGTGCCAGATTCTCTGCATGAGCAGATCAATCAGCAGCCGATGGCCGATAATTTCCGGGCTATAGCTCACGCATTGGTTGATACGCTGGATGAAGATGGCTATTGCCGGGCGGATTTGTCGGCGATGGCAGAGGATTTAGATGTAAACAGCCATCTTCTGACAGAAGTGCTGGAGCAGGTTGTGCAAGAGCTGGAACCGGCAGGTATTGGTGCTCGGGATTTGGCTGAATGCTTGTTGTTGCAGTTGGGAGATGCGAAAGGCGACCAGATCGCAAGGCGGCTCCTGTTACATTTTGCCGATGATATAGCACTTCCCGACACCGTGCTGGCGAGCAAGCTTGATTGCCCGGTTCAGTCGGTAACTGATGCGAAAAATGCGCTTAAACGCTTAGATCCATTTCCTGGCCATAGCATCTCTCCGATGAATGTATATGTTACGCCTGATCTTATTTTCAGGGCGGATGAAGAGGATGTCATTTCGGTTGAGCTCGCAGGCAAAGGTTTGCGTGTGAAAATGGGTGAACAATGGAAAGGGCATGCGTGGGAAGGCAAAGATAAAGAGTTTATGGGTCATGCTGAACGGGAGGCTGTTCGACTGATTCAGGCTATTGAAGAGCGGGAGCATTCTTTAATAAGAATAGGTCATTGCCTGGCGCAACGGCAAAAGACATTCTTAACATCGGGCATGCTTGCGCTTCAGCCATTGACGATGCAGGAAGTTGCTCAAGAATTGAGTCTTCATGAGTCGACGGTTTCGCGTGCGGTGCAGGGAAAGTATGCACAAACACCGATTGGATTAATTGAGTTGAAACGGTTTTTTTCTGCTGGTCTTCCTGTGTTGGGGGGTGGTATGATTTCCGTGTACCGGGTTCGTCAGAGAGTGAAGTCGCTGATTGAGTCCGAGCTGCCGGGCAAACCTCTGTCAGACCAGGTGATAGCAGAGCGATTGGTTGCAGAGGGTATTGATGTTGCACGTCGAACCGTTGCAAAATATAGAGAACAACTTGGGTTGCCATCAAGCAGCCAAAGACGGCATGCAGAACGCATGCAGAATCAATAAGGAGGTAGTTATGCAAGTATCCATTACCGGTCGTCATGTAGAATTGACTGATCCGCTAAAGCAGTACGTGGAAGAAAAACTCCAGCATTTAAAACATTCATTTGATTATGTGATGGATGTGCATGCGGTTTTGTCGGTGGAAAAATTCAGGCAGCGCGCTGAAGTGAGTTTGCAGGCAAATGGCATGAATGTGCATGCCAAACATGAAACCGAGGATATGTATGCATCTATCGATGGCGTGATGGACAAGCTGAATCGTCAGATGAAGCGTTATCGCGCCAAGATGCAGCGACATTCTTCCCAGCATCATCAGCGTGAGGGAAGAGAGCTAAAGGTCTCTCATCGCGTGTTGGATTTGGCTTATGAGAAAGATGAACTGACGGCAGAACATCAACATGATGTGCTGCGCCACGAGCAAATTGAAGCCATGCCGATGAGCGTGGATGAAGCGGTGATGCAGTTGGAATTGTCAGATAATAAAGACGTGTTGTTTTTCATGAATGTGGAAACAGATCGTTTGAATGCATTGTATCGCAGGCCGGATGGTGCACTTAGCTGGATTGAGCCGGAAGCGGCCTGATAGCTGACCTTGAACATTCCTCCGGAAAGAGTGCTTGCTGCATCTGAGGCAACAAGCAAAAAAGCGATGTTGACTGAAATGGCTGGATTGTTTTCGTCGATGGACTCAGATCAGGTTCTCGAAAGTATTATGGCACGTGAAAAGTTGGGAAGTACTGGAATCGGTCATGGGGTAGCAATACCCCATTGCCGGATTCCGGAACTGACGGAAACTCGACTGGCTCTGGCTCGCCACGTCGAAGGTGTTGATTTTGATGCCATTGACGGACTTCCTGTGCATATTGTGATTATGCTTCTGGTTCCGGATGATGAGGATAGAAAACATTTGCAAACACTGGCTGCATTGGCACGCAGCCTTCAGGATAAATTGTTCAGGCAGAGCATCATGGGTGCCGGTAATGCAGAAGAATTATCTGATCTTTTCAAGAGTATTGTTGAATTGAAAATGCCTTTCAGTGCTTCGTGACTTTCGTGATTAATTGATGGACGAGCAATCGCCGCAGCATCCAAGAATCACTCTCGGAGAAATTTTTGCCGAACAGGGTGAAATTATGCAGATGCGTTTGATTGAGGGAGAGGCGGGACTGAGTCGGTATATTGATCATCCCCGTATGCAGAAACCCTCGCTGGCCTTTGATGGCTTCCTCGAACATCTCAGTGATTATCGTTTGCAGGTTATCGGCATGACTGAGCTTCATTATTTATCCACCAAGTCTGCAGAAGAACAAAAAAGAGTCATAAAAGAGTTGTTTGATCTGCGGCTGGCCGGTGTTGTGGTGACGCGCGGCATCGAGCCTCCGGAGATTATCCGTCTGGCGGCCCGTCGCACGGACACCCCGTTATTTATTTCTGAACATGCATCGTCAAAATTTATGACAGATATGCTTCTGTACCTTTCAAATAGGCTTGCTCCACGGCTTTGGCAACACGGTGTGTATATGGACGTGTTTGGCCTGGGAGTTCTTTTGCTTGGGAGCAGTGGCATCGGTAAAAGTGAAATTGGCCTGGAGCTCATTTCGCGAGGACACCGACTGATTTCGGATGATGTGGTTGAGCTTGTTCGATCAGCACCCGGCGTACTTGTCGGGCATAGTCCGGAATCTTTACGTTATCATATGGAAATTCGAGGCCTTGGTATTTTGAATGTCCGTGATTTATACGGAGCGGCGGCTATCACCGATGCCAAGCGGGTAAGAATGGTTATTCATCTTATGCACTGGGAAGAAGTGGCGCATGAAACACGGATTTTGGACGAAGAAGACAGCATAGAAATCAATGGCGTTACTTTGCCACGTGTACAGATTCCAATTCGGCCCGGCCGCTCATTGGCGGTGTTGATCGAAGTGGCGACACGAAATCAGCTGTTGAAATTGAGAGGTATTTACAGTCACAACCGCTTTATTGAGCGTTTACAGCAGCGTATTGATGAGCAGGGAAGCGATCAGGAATGCGACTGATTATTACCGGCCTGTCCGGTGCGGGTAAAAGCACGGCAACACATGCACTTGAAGATATGTCTTTTTTTTGCACGGATAATCTTCCAGTCACCATGCTGCAATCCTGGGTCAGTCATGTGCCGGAAGAATACAAAAATGCAGCGGTCTGTATCGATGTGCGTAGTAGCCAGGAGCCCAGACGTCTAATAGAACATATCCATAAAGCGCGCGAGACACATAATTGGAAGGTTCTCTTTGTTGATGCCAGCAATCACGTATTACAACGACGCTTTTCAGCCTTGCGTCGTCGACACCCGTTTGATTCCGAGGCCGACCTGGAGTCAGCGATACGGCAAGAGCGGGAGATTCTGGCTCCACTGAGGGCATGTGCTGATTTGGTTCTGGATAGTTCAGATTTAAATCCTTATGAATTATCCTGGCTTGTAGAATCATTTTGGAGTCGCCAGTCCAGAGTCTCTGAGGATGTTGACTGGCACGTTCAATCGCCAGTGTTTTCTGTGCTATCGTTTAGTTATCAGAGAGGACTGCCTGCTGAAGCCGATATGGTGATTGATCTGAGGTTTTTACCTAACCCCCACTATCAACCGGAGTTGGCTAAATTAACCGGTTGCGACCGACAAATTCAGGAATTTTTCGAGAGTTTTCCCGAAGTGACACAAGCCAGGCGTTGGGTGTTTCAATGGCTTGAGTTCGTCTGGCCACACCTGAAAGGGGAGCGCAAACAATATTTTACCGTTGCCTTCGGTTGCAGCGGCGGTCGTCACAGATCTGTATATATGGCTGAGCAACTTGCGGTATGGGCGCGTCAGCAATTGAAAGTAGAACCCCGGGTGCATCATCGGGAACTGGAAAAGAAAATATGATTGGTATGATTCTGATTGCTCATGCGCATATTGCCAGCGAAATGAGGCGGGCTGTTGAGCATGTGTTGGGTGCTCAAACACAGTTCGAAGCTATTGATGTGCTGGATTCGAATGATGTTGAGCTTATTCGGAGTCAATTACTGATAGCTGTAAAGCGCTGCGATAGTGGAGCGGGTGTTATCGTTTTTGCAGATTTATTTGGTGGTACACCTTGCAACATTGCGCTTGCACAGATGCAACAGGGACAGGGCGAAATTATTTCGGGATTTAATTTGCCGATGTTGATTAAAACTGCATCCAAACGGAAGCAGGAACAAACGCTGAGACAACTGGCGCAAATGATTGAAGTCGCTGGAAAGCAATATGTGAGGCTGGCATCTGGAACGGATGTTGAGGAATTAAGTATATGAAAACAGAACGTTTGATTCGCATAGAAAACAAATTGGGATTACATGCACGCGCCTCAGCAGCATTTGTACAGTTGGCATCGCATTTTACCGCTGAAGTGTATTTGCAGAAAGATGGTTTCAGAGTGAATGGAAAAAGCATTATGGGCGTGATGATGCTGGCTGCAGCAAAAGGAACTGAACTGATGCTGCTGACTGAAGGAAATGATGCCAGTGAAGCACAGGAGTCTTTGTCGCAACTGGTAGCCAATAAATTCGGAGAGGCCGAGTGAAGCGGCAAGCTAAGGGCTCAGCTTTGGCTTGCAGCCAGGGTATTGTTCTGGGGCATGTTCAGAAATTATCGTCGTATGGCGTACTTGTTCCTGAACGGCATCTGGATATCGGACAGGGCCAACACGAAATAGCGCGCTTCAGCCTGGCCATACAGCAGGCATCAGCCGTGCTTCAGCATGAATATGAGCATATCCGGGAATATCCGGATGTTGCCATGGTATTGAAGACACACCTGATGTTGATTGCTGATCAGGACTTTCAGCAGGCGGTGATTTCGCGGATCAGAGATGAACTGATCAATGCCGAGTGGGCTCTGCAAAAACAGATTCGCAAATTATGCCGGACCTTTGAAGCTTTTGATGATGTTTATTTGCGGGAAAAGGGTCGTGATATTGAGCAGGTCGGCTCACGCATTATGCGATGCATCAGTGGTAGCGAGTCGGGTGAAGAGGTTCTGATTGAGTCAGGTACAATTTTGCTGACTGATGATATTTCGCCTTCTGAAGTAATCCGCCTGTGGCGCATGGGGCTAGCAGGTTTGCTTTCACGGCAGGGAGGTAGCAATTCCCACGCCATCATCGTTGCTCGTGGTATCGGACTGCCGATGTTGGCTGGCGTTAATGATGTTTTTGATTTGGCCGAGGAAGGTGATGCATTTGTGCTGGATGCAGAAGCCTCAAGCTGGACGCTTTGCCCCAGTGCCAGCACTTACTCACTCTATGCAAAGAAGTGTGAAGCACTGGCTATTGAACAACTTGGCCTCGGTGAGTTTGCCGGCAGGGAATCGAAAAGTGCCGATGGATATCATCTGCCATTAATGGTGAACCTTGAATTCAATGATGAAGTGGATCGAGCACGCAGTCTGGGGGCGGAAGGTATTGGATTGTTCCGGACTGAGTTTTTACTGATGCAATCAGAAAAACCGCTAAGTGAAAGCGAACAGTTTAACTGTTACAGCGGCGTTGTCAGAGGTATGCAGGGTAAGCCTGTAACGTTTCGCTTGCTGGATATGGGGGGTGATAAAATCAGCCCATCGATGGATGGCGTGGGAGATTTGCGCTGCGGTGATAATCCGGCAATGGGTAAACGGGGTGTTCGCTTATTACTCGATCGTTTGGATCTGTTGTCCGTGCAATTGCGGGCTCTGGTTCGAGCAGCGGCACATGGCCCGGTGTATATCCTGATTCCAATGGTGACGCAGTGTGAAGAAGTTACGCTTATCCGGAATTTGGTTCGCAGGTGCAGTGATGAGCTGGGCTTGGAAAGTCCGAAAGTCGGGACGATGATCGAAGTGCCTGCGGCGGTAATGATTGCCGATGAGCTGGCTAAAGTGTCGGATTTTTTCTCCATCGGAACCAATGATTTGATCCAGTACACGCTGGCAGCAGATCGAAGTGATGAAGAGGTCAGTGCGACATATACCGCTGATCATCCTGCGATATTAAAAATGATTCAGTTGACTGTGGCAGCGGCAAAGCAAGCAGGTATCCCGGTTTCTATCTGCGGCGAACTGGCGGCTAATCCGCTATGGACTGAAACTTTTTTACGTCTGGATATGGATTCACTTTCTATGAGTGCGAGTCAATTGTTGTTGGTACGGCGCCAACTGAGCCTGGTTTCACACCAGTCTGTGTAGTGGCGGAGGCATATTTAGTATCGGATTTGTTACTGACCTTTGCAGGATTTTGCCGAACTGCACAAAACGGTTTACCCTGCGCCTCGATTTAGTTAACGAGAGGCATCACGATGAGATATGACTGGACTGTAGATGAAATTATGGCGCTGTATGAATTGCCATTTAACGATCTGATATTTCGAGCCCAGCAAGTACACCGGACCCATTTCGACGCCAATGCCGTTCAACTGTCAACGTTGCTATCGATCAAAACAGGCGGATGTCCGGAAGACTGCAAATATTGCCCGCAATCGGCGCGTTACAACACCGAAGTGGAATCCGAGTTGTTGATGAAGAAGGACGAAGTTCTGCAAGCAGCCCGCGCAGCCAAAGAGAAAGGGGCATCACGCTTTTGCATGGGTGCAGCATGGCGCGAGCCCAAAGGTCGCGCTTTTGAGATGGTTTGCGAGATGGTCAGCGAGGTTAAGGCCATGGGTATGGAAACATGTGCGACACTGGGTATGCTCAGCGCTGGGCAGGCGGCCAGACTCCGGCAGGCGGGCCTTGATTATTATAATCATAACCTTGATACCGACCCAGAATACTACAAAGAAATCATCTCTACGCGGACATATGAGGAGCGTCTGGATACGCTGAAAAACGTCCGTGCCGAGGGCATGAGCGTGTGCTGCGGTGGCATCGTAGGCATGGGCGAATCGTTGCACAACCGCGCCGGTATGATAGCCCAGTTGGCACGCATGAATCCACATCCCGAATCGGTTCCGATCAATATGCTGGTCAAGGTTGAGGGAACACCCATGGCTGAGGACGAGCAGTTCGCGGAGGAGCTTGATTCATTTGACTTTGTACGCTCCCTTGCCGTGGCTAGAATCACCATGCCGGGCAGTTACGTGCGTTTGTCGGCCGGCAGGGAAACGATGAGTGAGCATTTGCAGTCGCTTTGTTTTCTGGCCGGTGCCAATTCAATCTTTTACGGTGAGAAACTTTTAACCACGGGAAATCAGGCCGCCGATCAGGATATGGCCATGTTTAAAAAACTGGGTATATATGCTGAGGAGAAAGCCACGCCATCTTCCCGACGTGTGGCAGATTCAGTTTGAGTTATGCCCTAACAGGTACGGAGTGGAAATGATGCTTATTTTGCGAAGATTGCTGTGGGCGACTCTCCTCGTTTGGCTGAACAGTTCTATCGCTATGGGAGCTGAACAGACCAGCGCTCATGCCGCAATTGCAGCGTGTAAGTCCACCCAGAACGATGTGAATCGATTGCAGTGTTATGATCAATTGTTTGGAACCGAGGAAGCGAAAGCACCGGCATCGTTGCTGGATTATACGTGGGATTTGAAATCGGAACATATTCCCTTGTATGTGTTCAGCAGCTATCAGCCCAACTATGTTTTGCCGGCACGATATGTGGACGATCCGAATGCGATACCGGCATCACCAACGCATCCGCTAACACCCATGCGCAAAGTTGATCCGATGGAAATGTCTTACCAGTTAAGTTTTAAAAACAAACTACTGCGCGATGTACCGATGACCGGTGGGGGTACGTTGTGGTTTGCCTATACGCAGAAGTCATTCTGGCAACTCTATAATACTTCGCAATCATCACCGTTTCGCGAATCGGATTACGCGCCCGAACTCATTTTGAGTCTGCCAGCCCGCAACAGCTGGTCGCTGGAAACCACGCTACCTTTGGATTTAAAATGGAAAATGCTCAATCTGGCGATTCTGCACGAGTCAAACGGACAGTCTGGTGGCCTTTCTCGTAGCTGGAATCGTTTGTATGCTGAATTCGGTTTTGATAATGAACATCTGGCGGTGTTACTACGACCATGGATGAGAATCCCGGAAAACGGCAAGACGGACGATAATCCCGATATTACCCGTTTCATGGGTTATGGTGATGCGCGGGTGATTTATAAATATGAGGAACAGTATTTATCCGTTTTGGGACGCTACAGTGTGACAGGCAATAAAGGCGCATTGCAGGCAGATTACGTATTCCCGATTGCCGGATCGCTGAAAGGATATTTGCAAGGTTTTTCAGGTTATGGCAATAGTTTAATCGACTACAATCGCTATCAGAATGTGCTTGGGTTGGGGGTTTTAATCACACCATGGTGAGCTTTCACCTACAGTTTAAAATTTTTAATCAACTTGGCCAGACCGGACTAGGAAACAATGCTGAATTTCCCTATGCTTCGCGGGCTTTAAGTGATTCACTAACGGGAGCATGACAGTGTCAGACCTACAACCCTACGATTATCGACCTACCGTCTTCCTGCCGAAGACTGATTTCCCCATGCGCGGTAACCTGCCGCAAAATGAGCCGAAGAAGCTGGTTTACTGGGAAGAAATCAATCTTTACGCCGAACTGCGCAAGGCCCGTGCAGGTGCTCCCAAGTTCCACCTGCATGATGGTCCACCGTACGCCAATGGTTCGATCCATATCGGTCATGCTGTGAATAAGGTGTTGAAAGATATCGTTGTTCGTTCGCGCAGTATGATGGGTTTCGACGCTCCTTATGTGCCGGGCTGGGATTGCCATGGCTTGCCGATTGAGCTGAAGGTTGAAGAGAAATTCAAAAAGAAGAAACGCAAGAAAGAAGATATCAGCGACTCCGAGTTTCGCGCCGAGTGCCGTGAATACGCCAAAGAGCAGATCGACATTCAGCGTGAAGAGTTCAAACGACTCGGCGTTATGGGTGACTGGGAAAACCCTTACATCACCATGGACTACCATTTTGAAGCCAATACCGTGCGCGAAATCGGCAAGTTCCTCGGTAATGGCGGCCTCTACAAAGGGGCAAAACCGGTGCACTGGTGCGTCTCATGTGCAACGGCGCTGGCTGAAGCTGAAGTTGAATATGATGATCATACCTCGCATTCAATCTATGTGAAATTTGCAGCGGGCGAAGACCTTAGTGATATTTCTCCAGCGTTGTCAGCGGATACTTCGATTGTGATATGGACAACGACGCCATGGACAATTCCTGCCAACCTTGCTGTTTCAGTTGGTCCGAATATTGAATATGCAGCAGTGAAGATGACCGATGTCGGAGAGAATCGGAATCTTAAGCCCGGAGAAATCCTGATTCTGGCAGAAGATTTACGCCCAGGCGTGCTTACCGCCATTGGCGCAGCGGGTGAAGTTATTGCTCATTTTAGCGGTGACAAGCTCGATAAGCGTAAATTCAGGCACCCTTACCTGCAGCAGGATGCGCCGATTCTCGTCGGCGATCATGTCACCCTGGATGCCGGTACCGGTTTGGTACATACCGCCCCCGGCCATGGTCAGGAGGACTACGAAATCGGTTTGAAGTATGGCCTCAAGCCTTTCAATCCGGTTGGTGATACCGGCGTATTCGATGAGGCCACGCCAGTGGTTGCCGGACGCCATGTTTATCAAGCCAATGCCATTGTTATTGAGCATCTGCTGGAGTGCGGTGCACTGCTGGAGACCAGTCAGATCAAGCACTCTTATCCGCATTGCTGGCGCTGTCATAATCCGCTTATTTTCCGTGCTACGCCACAATGGTTTATCTCCATGGAAACCAACGATCTGCGCCACAAAGCGCTGAAAGCCATCGGCGAAACCGAATGGATGCCAGAGTGGGGCGAGAAACGAATTCGTGCCATGGTTGAAGGGCGTCCGGACTGGTGTGTTTCACGTCAGCGTAATTGGGGTGTGCCGATCACGGCCATCAAATGCACACATTGTGAGTCGCACGCTGTGACAACGCCGGAGGTGGTCGAAGGTATTGCCAAACAGGTTGAGGCTGGCGGGGCTGATGTATGGTTTGCCAAGGATGTCAGTGCTTTCTTGCCAGAAGGAACAGTCTGTCCGAACTGCAATGGAACAGCCTTTGAAAAAGAGACGGATATTCTCGATGTCTGGTTTGATTCCGGCTCAACGCATGCCTGTGTGCTGGAGCAGCGAGATGAGCTGAGTTCACCTGCCGATCTCTACCTGGAAGGATCAGATCAGCATCGCGGCTGGTTCCAGTCATCATTACTAGAGAGCATCGGAACCCGTGGCGTTGCTCCGTTTAAGGGTGTTCTTACGCATGGCTTTGTTGTTGATAAAAATGGCAATAAGATGTCAAAGTCCAGGGGTAACGTGATTGCACCACAGAAGATCATCGAACAGATGGGTGCAGATATTCTGCGTTTGTGGATTGCATCTTCCGATTATTCAGCCGATATCCGCATCTCCGATGAAATTCTGAAACAACTGGCAGAGGCTTATCGTCGCATTCGAAACACAATTCGTTTCCTGCTTGGTAATATCGATGGCTTTGATCCGCAAATCGATGCAGTGCCGCTGGCCGGGCGAAGCAGGCTCGATCAATGGGCCATGCATCGATTGTCGCAGGTGACGAAGAATGTTGTGGATGCATATGAGAATTATCAGTTTCATCGTATTCATCAGGAAGTGCATAATTTCTGTTCTGTAGATCTGGGTGGATTTTATCTGGATGTGATTAAGGATCGCCTCTATTGCGATGGCGCAAACTCAGCGCGACGTGCTTCGGCGCGTGCCACCATCTACGATCTGGCCGACACGTTAATTCGCCTGATTGCGCCAATCGTGCCGTTTACGGCGGAAGAAACATGGGAGTTTTTACCCGGCTCAGCGACTAACAGTATTCATATGCATCATTTTCATCCGGTGACAGACGTTCAGATAGATGAGGCGGCATGGAATGCCTTTTTCGATATCCGTGAGCAGGTCAATACGGCACTGGATCAGGCAAAGAAAGACAAGGTGGTCGGTTCATCCATTGCCGCATCCGTTACTGTGCCAAATCTTGACAGTGGCTTTGCCGAATCGCTGGGTGAAACCTATGAGCAACTTTTCATTGTCGCTAACGTTGTCGATGGAGCTGCCCTGACTATCAAAGCGGCCGAAGGTATTAAATGCCCGCGCTGCTGGAATGTGGCAGAGCCCGCTGATGCATCGCATGATGTTCATTCCGCACTCTGCCCCCGCTGCTTTGAGGCAATTGCTTAATTATGATGTGCCATGGTTAAGCGCAGAGCTCAGTTTCAGCTGGTCCTTTTGCTGCTGTTGGTCGTTGCCGATCAACTCAGCAAGCTATGGATTGAGCAGCAGCCGTTATATTTTCATATGACGGTGATTGAGCACTGGTTTAATCTGGTTAAAGCGCATAATTTTGGGGTTGCATTTTCCATGTTTGCCGATTGGGATCACGCATGGCGAACGCGATTATTGCTGGGAGTAACCATAGGGATCGCCCTTGCTGTAGCATTATGGTGGTGGCGGGAACGCGATAAAGCAGGGCTCGACACATGGTTACTGATCATGATTCTAGCCGGTGCTGCGGGAAACATCTGGGATCGAATCCAGCTGGGCTACGTGGTTGACTTTATACAGTGGTATGTTGTAATCGATGGTCACGCTTATTATTGGCCATCATTTAATTTCGCTGATGCGTATATTTCAGTTGCTGTAGTGACTCTGCTGCTAACAGGATTCAGGAAGGTGGAACATGATTGATGCACATCGACTGTATCAGACATTGTTTAATCAATCCATGGACATGGATCGGGTTATCACGCGCAATTTACAGAGTGAACTGAAATCTGAGCTGGGCTCAGGCAACCATGAAAAAGCTGCTGAAATCTATGTCGCAATGTTTTCTCTATCGTTAAAGAAGCTTGATTATCTCTTGCGTGCAGGACAAAGCTTTGAGCGCTCCGGTGAAAAGAAGAAGGCTGCGACCTGTTATTATCTGGCTGGAAAAGAATACGCCGAAACAGGCTTTGGTATTCAGGCTATTGCAGCCTTACAGATGCACCAGCGTATTGCTCCGGAAGAAAAAGCCAGAATTCAACCAATTATCGAGCAATGTCAGGAGCAGGGCTTTGTCTCTGAAAACATGGATCCGCTGATGACGACTGGCTTTCGTGTATCGTACCATTTACGTGCGCAGAATGTGTTTGGTCGTTTAAGTCAGGAAGCGTTCGAGCAGGTGCTTGGCTCAACGCAACACCAGTATCTGGAAGATGGGGAAGTGTTGACCGCATCAACAGCAACGGCCCAGTCCATTTACATTGTGGTTAATGGAACCATTGAGGAATGGGCCTCCATTAAGGGGCAGGCCAAACGTTTGTCGTCGATTCCGCAGGGCGGTATTTGTGGTGCGCTGGGTTACTTCACCGGAGATCAGCGAAATGTTTTATTGAAGGCGCAAGGTAAATCAGAAGTCATGGTGCTTACCTATGAAAGCATCGAAAGCATGCAAAATGATAACGAAGAATTAAAGAATCATTGGCAAATGTTGTATCAGGAGCATGTGCTGGTTCAACAGTTGGGCTTTCATCCCATGATGAAGGGTGTGAAACCACCCCAACGTATGATGCTGGCAAGGAAAATGGAGCCATTTGAGCTGAGCAAAGGTTCGCCTTTGTATCAGGAAGGCGATGTTGGCGATGATGTTTATTTTGTGCGTGATGGTCGTCTGGCCGTGACGATGAAAGTGGGCGGCACCCCCAAAATGCTTCGGCAGTTACGGACTGGTGGTTTTGTTGGTGAACAGGCGCATTTGAATGCTGGGATACGTTCAGCAACAGTGTTTGCCATGGATCGATGTCATCTGCTGAAAATCAACGGCGAAGATTTTGCCCAGCTGATGGCGGATACCCCTTCAATTGCTGAATGGATTCAGCAAAAGAAGGATGAAACTGAACAGTCTTTTGCTTGAATTGAGTTCAGCTCTGGTTAAAAGCTTTTTGCAGGTGCTTTAAGACCGGTGACGGTACCAACGTGGAGACATCGCCACCCATGCTCGATATCTCTCTGATAAATCTTGAAGATACAAAGGTATAATCTTCTCTGGCCATAACAAAAGCAGTTTCAATATCTGCATCCAGTCGCCGGTTCATGGTGGCCATCTGAAATTCATATTCAAAATCTGATGCGGCGCGTAAGCCGCGCAAAATTGAAGTGGCGTGATATTGATGCGCCAGATCAACCAGCAAACCATTAAATCCGGTGATTGTCACATTGCTGTGCTGTGCGAAAGTTTCACGCACCATGGCCAATCGAGTCTCCAGATCAAACATGGGAAGTTTTCCGGGATTGCTGGCAACGGCTAGAATGACATGATCAAACAGCTTGAGGCCACGCTCGACGACATCAACATGACCAAGCGTAATAGGGTCGAAAGTTCCGGGATAAATGGTGACACGATTCATGGATTCTCCGCTGAAGATGGGTCGACTGGTACAAGGAAATGCAGATTGCTTTCGCCATAGCGCCTGGATTGTTCGAGCTGCCAGTTATCCGGCCAGTCTGGACTGGCGCGTGATGCTTCTTCAATCACCAGATAATGGCAACGAATGTTGTATTGATCCAGCCAGCCGGGAATACAGGCTGCAATGCCTTTGTCATAGGGTGGATCAGCAAAAACAAGATCAAAGAAAGAGTCTCTGACGTGCACAAGAGCCTGCGGCAAGGTGCCGGGAAGGATACGCCATGCATCAGTGTTAAACTGTTGCTTTATTGTGTGCATGTTCCGGATTGCCAGCTTGTTTTGCTCAATCGACGTGGCTTGCTTGATGTTTCGGGAAATACCTTCGATGGACATCAGGCCCGAACCCGCAAAGAGATCGAGCATCTGCCAGCCCTCAATATCGCAAAGGATATTAAACAGCGCCTGTCTTACTTTTGAAGGTGTCGGGCGAAGACCCTGCACATTGGGCACCGGAACTTTCCGGCCGCGCAAGTGGCCGGCAGTTACATGCATACTGTCAGATAGAGCGAATTACCACTTGCGTTCAAATGAGGCTAATTGTTTGTTCAAAAGTTCGATTGGGTCCTGATCACCCGGTGAGATGGAATCACAGCTGAAGCCAAGATCGATAGAGATTTGTTGCTCGGTATCCGGCCAAACTTGAGAAAGCCGTGCTTTGTTGGTGATGTTAGCTGCCCACGGATTGGCTTTATCGGCAGAAATGTTAGGCAGTAAAATGGCAAAACAACCCTGGCCCATATCGGCAACCACATCATATTCACGAGCTTTGGAAAGAAGCAGTTTTCCAGCTTCGCGCGAGCAACTCTCAGCAAACCACTGAGCGTTTTGAACGACCAGAGACACATAATTACCAATACCGAAAATGACCAGGCTCAGGTGCTGATTGGCTGCCCGGCAACGGACGGCTTCAGTCTGTAAACGGTGGCGTAAATAACCGGGAGTTCCCAGATCGGATACCGGGTTAATGTAAAAGTAAGCAGATAAGCGCTCGCTGCGCAGCAGTGTTGTATTAACACGGGCAATAAGCTGCTGAGGTGTAACTGGCTTGGTAATATAATCATCAACACCAAGGCTCAGGCCTTTAATCTGGCTTTCCAGCTCATCCAGAACTGTCAGGAAAACGAATGGTGTCAGGTTAAATTTGTGATCCTTGCGAACTTCTCTGTAAAGTGCCCAACCATCCATTTTAGGCATCATGATGTCAGTCAGGATCAGGTCGACATGTTGAGATTTGATGATGGCAAGTGCAACTTCTCCATCTTCAGCTTCAAGTACACGAAATCCGCCTTGCTGTAAAAAATGGCTCGTGATGTCTCGGCTTGAGCCTGAATCTTCAACAACAAGAATAGTTTTCATGGTTTAATGCTCCTATGGGAAGGGTTTGCGATACTATATGGGCCTGTTTCTACCAGATTCCACGCGTCAGGATCAAGCCAATCTTGCGCAATAATTTTTACATTGGCAAGCGAGACGGCATTCACTTGCTCAACCCACTGCTGTAGATAGTCCAGAGGTAAATGATAAAAGCCGATCATGCCGATCAGCCCGACACGTTCACGATTGGAGTCAAGCCGTTGGGCAAAGCTGCCGATCAGATTCTTTTTGCTGTCGGATAATTGCTTCTCAGTAATGGCACCATGACGCATTTGATCCAGCACATCACGAACTACCAGATCGGCATCATCAGCTTGTGACGCCTTGGTTTGCAGGGAGATAATAAAAGGGCCTGGTGCAAGAAGCGGCATGAAGTAGGAATAAACACCATAAACCAGTCCGCGTTTTTCGCGCACTTCTTCCATCAGGCGTGAACCGAAACCGCCTCCACCGAGAATATGATTGAGCACGAACAGAGGAAAGAAATCTTTGCTTGAGCGAGCAATGCCCAGACGAGAATACTGAAGCTGAACTTGCGAAGTAGGCATGCTGATTTGATTGTTCTGACCGAGCACCAGCGGAGGTTCGGCAATAGCCATAGCTGCTACGGATGGTACACCAACCCAGTCTTTTAATCGGGGTTGTAGCAGACTGATAATTTCCTGCATCGTCGTGTCGCCGCTAATGGCAATCACGCTACCCTGTGGTTTGATCTGCTCGCTGTAGAGGCGTTGCAGGTCCGGCAGCTGAATTCTGGCCAGTGATTCTGCGGTGCCGGGTGAGCGGTGTCCGTACGGGTGATCAGCATAAAGTAAGCTGGCCGTAGCTTCTGCTGTCTGAGTGCCGGGGTCTTCGAGTGCCTTGGTCGCGCCGTCAACAGCATTTTTTCTGATCAAATCAAAACGCTGCTGCTTCCAGCCCGGATGCAACAGGGCTTCAGAGACGGCCTGAATGCCGGTTCCCAGGCTTTCCCTGAGCACGGTCATCGATAATTGCAGGGTATCACGATCTGCACCTGAACCTATGCGCATGGCTTCACTATCAAGCCAGAGAGCCCACTGCTTATCATCATGCAAAGCCGTGTGATCAGTAAGCATTTCAGCCAGCAATGAAGCGCTGCCGCCTTTACCATGCTGATCGAAGCGACTGCCAGCCGGCAGGGTGATCTGCATGGAAACCATAGGGATATTGTGCGCTTCAACCAGCAGCACACGCACGCCATTAGGCAGTGATTGTTCCTGAATCTGCGGTATCGCTTCAGCGTAAAACGGCAACAGCAAGCCAATCAGCAGAGTCAGAAATGGCAGAGGAAACGAGCTTTGGGTGACAGGGTTAAATTTCATGATGTTTTCTCCGGTTTGAGTAAGCCCGTGGTGGAATGATCCTGACGTATCCAGGTTTTCAGCGCCTGTTGCACATCATCCGGCGTCGCTTGTTGCAGCGCTTTGATCCAGTCATCTTTGTGATCAGCGCCAATTCCCGATGTTTCGAGTCGGCCAATGGTTTTAGCGCGTAAATACAAGGAGTCCTGTTCAAACACTTCTTGCGCGATCATATTTTTACGCGCGATATCCAGACGCTGTTGACTGACAGGTGATAAAGATAAGGTCTCAATAAGTTTCCAGAAGCCATCTTCAAAAGCTTTGGGTGTTTGCGACGGACCGAGCATGGCGTAGGCATACCATAAATCCAGCCCCATACCGAACGGGTCATAACCGACGCTGGCAGAAAATGCCAGTCGCTGCTTGTCGACCAGATCCTGTTGCACCAGTGCGGTGCGTCCACCGCCAAGCAAAAATGTAGCCAGAGCCAAACCGGCAGCTTCATGGTCATTTTGGCCCGGTTGCCACACCGGTACTGGTACAACCATGGCAAGCAGAGGAAGTTTGGCGGGCAGCGAAACTTCAATACGTTTGGCACCCAGTGGTGGCGGCTCAATCGGGTTGAACCGTTCGGTAACAGGGCGGGCTTTCATGTGGCCGAAAGTCTTTTTAACACTATTCTGAAGATGCTTGAAATCGACATCACCGACGACAACCACAGTCACATTGCCGGCAACGTAATGTTTGTTGTAGAAAGCCCGTACATCTTCAATACTCAATCGTTGCAGGTCCTGCATCCAGCCGATCACCGGATTACGGTATGGATGTAAGCGTAAGGCAGCAGCCGATAATTCTTCGAACATATGAGAGTTCGGATCGTCATCGGTACGCATGCGCCGCTCTTCCATGATCACTTTGATTTCCTTCTGAAAATCTTCATCGCGCAGGCGCAGGTTGGCGAAGCGTTCTGCTTCCATGCCCAGCACATCATCGACGGCCGATGCCGGAACGGTCTCAAAATATGCGGTGTAATCGGTGCTGGTAAAAGCATTGTCATTGCCGCCGATGGCAGAAATACGTTTGGAGAATTCACCCGGCGCCAGTTTTTTGGAGCCCTTGAACATCATGTGTTCAAACACGTGCGCCAGCCCTGTTTTACCCGGCACTTCATCGCGACCTCCAACTTTCAGCCAAATCTGAACCATGGCAACAGGGGCAGAATGATCTTCTTCAACAACCAGTTTAACACCGTTGTTGTAGGTGAAGGATTGTAGTTCGGCCGTATTGCCGACAGCCATGGCGCTGAAAAAGAGCATAGAAAAAGGAAGCATCCAGATTCCGGGGCGTGCGATAACATGTGTGAAAAAGTGGTTCATGATAATCTCCAATGAGGCTGGCCAGACGTGTTAGCCTTGTTCGCCGAACGCTGGATGCGTAGCTTGCGCATCGTTTTCATCTTTGCAAGCCACGGAGTTTACCATGTCACATGAATCCACAATTAAACGGGCGCTGATCAGCGTTTCCGATAAAACCGGCGTTGAAGCATTTGCGCGGGCACTTGCCGAGCGCGGTGTGGGCATTTTATCTACTGGCGGCACAGCCAAATTGTTGCGTGAAGCAGGCATAACCTGTCGTGATGTTTCAGATTACACCGGATTCCCTGAAATGATGGATGGGCGCGTGAAAACGCTGAACCCGAAAGTGCACGGTGGCATCCTGGCCCGTCGCGATAATGCGGGCGATCTGGCATCCATGGCAGAGCATGGTATTGAGCAGATTGATCTGGTGTGTGTAAATCTGTATCCCTTCCGTCAGGCAGTCGCCAAAGAAGGCTGCACGATTGAGGATGCCATTGAGAATATCGACATCGGTGGCCCGTGCATGGTACGCGCCTCGGCCAAGAATCATAAATTTGTTACGATTGTCGTGGACCCTTCCGATTACGACATGGTGATTGCCGGAATCGATGGCAACACGTTGAATTTAAATATCCGCCGGGCTCTGGCGACCAAAGCCTTTGCCCACACTGCCGCTTATGACGGTGCCATTGCCAACCACTTTTCCGCACTGAATTCGGATGCTTCCAAACGTAAATTCCCGGACATCTTCACCCGCCAGTTTATCAAGACAGCAGACGAGTTGCGCTACGGCGAAAATCCGCATCAGGACGGCGCATTTTACGCTGATCCGGAAGATGTCGGCTTAAGCCTTGCCGATTGCGACGTGCTGCAAGGTAAGGCACTGTCATACAACAACATCGCCGATGCCGATGCGGCATTTGCCTGCGTCCGCGACTTCACCGATAACGCAGCGGTGATCGTCAAGCATGCCAACCCGTGCGGTGTAGCCGTCGGTGGTGCGCAGGAAGTGATTTATGAGCGGGCCCGCGCAGCCGATGCGACCTCGGCCTTTGGAGGCATTGCCGCTTTCAATCGTCCGCTGGAAGAGGCAACGGCGAAATTGATCGCCGAAACCTTCATGGAAGTGGTCATCGCACCGGGCTTTACCGATGGTGCCCGCGTAGCACTGGCCGAAAAGAAAAATCTGCGCCTGTTACAGTCACCCCATGCTGATGCCGTCACCGGCGGTCTTGAGTTCAAGCGCGTCAATGGCGGTCTGTTAGTGCAGGAGCGCGATGCGCATATTCTGGATCGTGAAGCCTGCAAGGTCGTCACCAAACGTCAGCCAACTGAAACTGAATGGCAGGATATGCTATTCGCATGGTCAGTCGCCAAGCATGTCAAATCCAACGCCATCGTTTTCGCAAAAGATGGCGTAACGCTGGGTGTCGGGGCTGGCCAGATGAACCGCGTCAACTCCACCCGCATTGCTGCGCATCATGGCGGTGAGGCGATTAAGGGTTCGGCCGTGGCATCTGATGCCTTCTTCCCGTTCCGCGATGGCATTGATGCCCTGACTGAAGCCGGTGCAACAGCCGTGATTCAACCGGGCGGCTCGATCCGTGACGAAGAAGTCATTGCCGCAGCCGATGAGGCAGGCATAGCGATGATCTTCACCGGCATCCGTCACTTCAGGCATTAAAATTTGAACCATGATGGTACAGAGGCACTAAGTTTAGCGGAGCGTGCCTCTGTACCCTCGTCGTCTAAAAAGACAGGTTTAACATTCGGAAATCCACAGCATCAGCTCACTTAAGGCGGTAGATGCGGTCAAATAATCCATCCTGTTCGCCATCGCGCGTCGCTGAGTTTCCAATAGTAACTCTCTTAATGCACAACCATGCACATCGACCTTGTCAGCTCTTGCATCATCGGACACATAGCCCCACATATGCCAGGGCAATCGCATTAAAACTGTTACTTTCCCATTAGCAGTTTTTCCAAATAATCATTATCCCATCCAGCTTTAAGCCTTCGATTCTTAATGCCGA
>PFXG01000052.1 GCA_002791545.1 Zetaproteobacteria bacterium CG_4_9_14_3_um_filter_49_83 | reverse complement strand
TCTCAAAAGAGAAAAATGCAGAAAAACCATGTCAAGGATTGTTTTTGCAGTGTGGCAATATGCCTCACTACCGAAAGGGCTGAATAGTTACAATAAAGAAGGTATTTCTTTCTTGAGTCATACCCGAACCCTACAAATCACCACACATGCTTGATACCATTCTGTTCTAAAACAACCAACAAGCATTCAGGATCACGCACACTGCGACACAAAGCCTTTAAATGTTAAATCATTTCCCCTCCGCTTATTTATTCACTGATTGGAAAGTAAAGAAACCTTGCAAAGTTCACAATCCTACGTGAGTTCCTACATTCCTTTTAGCAGCGTCCCTTTTCACACGCCATATAAGAAAATCAAAAAAGGCAAGCATCCCCATTAGGCATAAACCAACCCTACTTCTTCTTTTTGTCTTTAGCCTTCGCCTTTTTGCTGAGCGCCTTTTCCCTCTTCTTTTTCCCGTCCTTCTTCTTTGCTTTGGCGTCTGATTTTTTATCTGCTTTCTTTATTGCCTTTTTAGACGACTTTTTGCTCTTGCCTTTCGCTTTGGCCTTTTTCTCTTTTTTGGCGGACTTCTTCTTTTTGCCGACCTCATCAGCTAAAACTTCCTGCTCGGATTCAGCAGATGGCGCGCCCTCTTCTGCCAGAGCCATTGCAGCGGCAACAATGCGCTCTGCGCGTATGGCACCAAAACCGGGTACGGTCATCAACCGCTCCACGCCGCCATCACACAGCTCCTGCACCGAAGCAATGCCATGCTCGATCAGTTTGCTGGCTGTGCTTTCGCCAATATCCGGAATATCCGTTAATAATTTTTGTGTCATATGCATTCTCCTTTCCTGTTAAAAACCAGAACTGTTACGATTAAATTATCACCCTAAACACCCATACAACAGCGTTTGAACTTCTTACCGCTACCGCACGGACAAGCATCGTTGCGAGCGATGTCGCTGACCCGGCAATCACCATCCACGTACAACCAGTGATGCTCGCCCTGCATCGACTCCCGCACAAAGCGGCTGCGCTCATGCAGGCGGGTGCCCTTGCCACGCTGCACATAGCTGGCGATAAATTCGACGATGCCATTACTGTCCTGCTCGCCGCCCTGTTCGGTGTGCACAATTTCCAGCCCGATCCAATGTAAGCTCGTACCGCCCAGCGTTGCCGGGCGTGTCGACGGATACCATGTTGCCAGCAGATACTCATGCCGGTTCAGCACATAGGCCGTATAGCGCGAACGCATCAGTGCCTCTGCGCTGGGTGCTGGCTTATCCCCATCCAACCAGCGCCGACAGCAGGCTTCTGCCGCCTGCCCTGAACCACACGGGCAGGCGGCAGTGTTTTGCATCATCAAATCCGTCAAAACTTACAGTGGCTCGCCTGAATATTCTGCGCTCATGCTATGCGTGGCTCCTGCGGCCAGTTCGACCACATCATCGGCTGCATTGACCGTTTCCACGCAAAGCATATGCAGATAACCATCCGGGCCGAGGTCGCCCATCTTGTTGGCGGTCGCTTCCCACGGGTTCCACACCACCATCGATGCGCTGCCGCTGCTTTGAATGACAATCTTTCTACTCATCGCCGGATCAACGATTTCAGCGCGAGCGCCCGTTCTCAGATAAATGCGGTCGGTTTCCTCGCTGATGGTGACAGGCCCGTGCTGTGTCTTACGCACGCTGTTATCCATTTTATCGATGTAGTCGCAGCCATCCAGACCATCGACATGCGCCTGCCGCACATCACCAACCAGAAAGTAGGTGTGTAAGGCCTGACCCAGCGTAAAGGGGGATTCCCCGAGATTCGTCGTCTCTATTTCCAGCAGCAGACTGCGGCCCACTGTCACATGCAACTGCACACGCAACGGATGCGGACACAGTGCCCGTGTTTTGTCATTTTCGATCATTTCAAAACTGATTTTACTACGTCCATCGGATAATGCCCCGGATGCAACCGGCTTCCAGTCGACCGTCCGCGCCGGTCCATGACCGGGTAATGTTGCATCGTTGCTATGCGGCCCGAACCACGGCCAGCAGATCGGCACGCCGCCACGCAGAGATTTCCCCGGCGCATGGCTTGCCGCATCGGACATCCAGATCAGCGGCCGCTCGCCCTTCGCCTGAAATCCCAGCACATGCGCGCCCTGCAAGGCAATCGATGCTTCACCCAGCGCATTGCTGACTGTAACCATCGGCATATCACCTTTACCGGCGGAAAACACCACCTGTCCGGCGATAGAAAATTCCTCATTCATCTGTTCGAGATTTGACATACTTCCTCCATTTAACACACGGATACAGGCTATGCCTGGCGATTCACCGGCACAATGCTCAAACAACGCGCTCAAGCTCACCATATCCGCCGCCGCCGGGTGTTTCCACGCGCAGCCGATCTCCGGACTTGAGTTGAATATCACATTTCGATGGCAGGGCACGCCATGTGCCATCGCGCCAGAGTAGGTTTTTACCCGCCTTTCCGGCTTCTCCGCCCAGCATACCGACAGGGCCGGAAAGTCGGCGTTCACTGAGCAGTGAGAGCGAACAATCTTCAAGCACCTCCCATTCGCGAATCAAGCCGTCGCCACCGCGCGATTTACCGTTTCCGCCGGATTCCGGACGAATCGCATAGCAGCGAATGCGCAGCGGATAATGCATTTCCAGCACTTCGATGGAGGTATTGGCGGTGTTGGTCATGTGGCACTGAATGGCACTCTGCCCGTCGCATGCCGCCGATGCGCCATGCCACCGCCGAGCGTTTCGTAATAGACCCAGTTCTTACTGCCGAAAATCACATTATTCATGGTGCCCTGCGAGGCTGCCGGAATACGCTGCGGCAGCGCCTGCGCCAGTGCGCCGAGCAGCACATCGACAATGCGCTGGCTGGTTTCGACATTACCACCGGCGACGGCCGCACCGCGCCGTGCATGCAACATTGAACCCTCTTCGACCTTCAAATGCAGCGGACGAAATACCGCCGCCGATTGCGGCGTCTCCGCAGGCATCAGACAGCGAAACACATAAAACACCGAGGCCGCCGTCACAGCCAGCGAACAGTTCACCGGCCCGTCGGTTTGCGCCGACGAGCCGGTAAAATCGATGATGGCTTCATCGCCGCTGATTTCCAGCCGCAGACAAATCGCCAGTGGACCGTTTCCCAGCCCGTCATCCTCCAGCCAGTCGGCATACGCATAGACGCCGTCGGGAATAGCTGCCACGGCATTGCGACCATAGCGCTCGGACACCAGCATCAGCTGCGCAAAACGTTCGGCCAGTGGCGACTCGCTTTGCAGTGCCAGCAAACGTCGTAGCCCGGCCATACATGCCGCCCGCTGCGCCGACAGATCGGCCATTCTTTCTTGCGGATTTCGTGCCCGTTGCAAAAATTCCTGTAAATGCTGCCGCTGTTCCACGCCCTTGCGCCACCAAAAGCCGGGCGAGATCACCACGCCCTCATCCTCAAGCTGACAATGCAGCCCCATCGAACCGGGAGATTTTCCACCTACATCGGCGTGATGTGCACGGCTGGCAGCAAAACCCAGCAATTGCCCTGCCTCGACCACCGGCATCACCACTGTGATATCCGGCAAATGTGTGCCGCCAAGGAACGGATCGTTGAACAGCATCACGTCGACCTCAGCCCAATCCACATGGCGCACCACCTGCGCCATAGCAAACGCCATCGAACCCAGATGCACCGGAATATGCGCCGCCTGCGCCACCAGTTCGCCCTGTCCATCGAACAAGGCACAGGAATAATCGCCACGATCACGGATATTCGGAGAAATCGCACTGCGCCGCAGAATCGCACCCATTTCACCGCAAATGGCATCCAGCCGGCGCGCCAGTAAACTCATCTCAATAGCGTTCATGCGTCCCGCTCCAACAGCAAATGCCCTTCTTCAGATAAGGACAAGCCCCACCCCTGTGGCATCCACACCGTGGCGGTCGGCTCGACAATCAGCGCTGGCCCATCGATGCGATGACCCGGCGCCAGAGTCTGCCGCTGATAATGCGGCACCTCACCCACACCGAACACCTCCGAGCTTCCGCAAGAGTGCGGCTGGCTGATCTCAGTCGGCTTTAATGGTGGCAAAGATATCACCTCGGTATCGGCATAAGCCGTCAGGCGGGCCGTGATCATCTCTTCGGGCAAATCAAGATTGTGGCCATATGCCCGCTGATGTGCCGCCGCAAAAGCCTCGCGCATCGCTGTCTCACTGGTAGTCAAAGGCAATGTGATATGGAAACCCTGCCCGCGATAACGAATATCCAGCTTGCGCTCAAAACTCAGCTCCAGACCGGGCATGCGTTGCCGCGCCTGCTGCTCCAGCGCCTCGAATATCGACCGCAATTCCGTCGAGTCCTCAACAGCGCTCAATGGGAACAAACAACTGCGCGACAGATCAGACTGTCGCCGCCCTGCCAGCATACCCAAAGCCGAAAATGCACCGCTGGCAACCGGTACGATGACCCGGCGCATCTCCAGCTTTTCAGCCAGCGCGCAGGCATGTAAACCACCGGCTCCGCCAAAGCAAAACAGCGCAAAACGGCGCGCATCATAACCACGCTCAACCGACACCTGGCGTAAGGCTCCGGCCATGTTTTCCTCGGCCACCCGCACAATGCCGTGCGCCAGCGCTTCCACCGTCAGCCCGAATTGCTCCGCCATCACCGCCATTTGCTGACGGCAGACGTCGAGATTCAACGGCAGCGTACCGGCCAGCATGGAGGATGCAGGGATTCGCCCGAGTAACAGATTGGCATCAGTCACCGTCGGTGTTTCGCCACCCCGGCCATAGCACACCGGCCCCGGATCAGCCCCGGCAGAACCCGGCCCCACCTGCAACAGCCCCGCCGCATCACGCCACGCCAACGAACCACCTCCGGCACCGATGGTATGAATATCCAGCATCGGCAATGCCACCGGCATACCACTGATGCTGCCCTCAATGGTTTGTTGCAGCTCGCCGTCGAGCAAGGCCACATCCGAACTGGTGCCGCCCATATCAAAGGTTAGCAATTGTGTTTGCTGCAATACCATGCCGACCTTGTGCGCCGCCACCAGTCCACCTGCCGGGCCGGAAAGCACCATGCGCGCCGCCTGATCACCGGCCTCTTCCAGCGACATCACACCCCCGGCCGAGTGCATGATGAATAAATGGCGTGGTTCCAGAGTACTGCGCAAACGCCGCAAATAGCGCTGCACCAGTGGCCCGACATAAGCATTGAGAAAGGTCGTGGAAGCACGTTCATATTCGCGTGCCTCGGCCAGCAATTGATGTGATAAGGTAACAAAATCATGCTCCGCCAATGCACTGCCAGCCGCCAGTTCCTGCTCCGGCCGCAAAAAGGAAAACAACGTGCAAATGGCCACCGCCTCATAGCCTGCGGCTTTCTCTATTAGCTGAATCAGATCCTCTTCACCCGGCAAACTCATCTGCTGATCGGCCGTCACCCGTCCACCAATGCCGAAGCAATCTTCCGCCTGCAGCCAGCGTTCGGGGGCCGGTGCATCCAGCCGATACAAATGCCGCCGCTGCTGCCTGCCAATGTGCAGCAGATCTTCCATGCCACGATTGGTTACAAACAGTGTGCGCACGCCTTTGCGCTCCAGAATGGCATTGGTCGCCACCGTCGAGCCATGTACCAGATGCAAGCCGGAGGCATCCAGACCCATCGCCGCAATGCCGGAAAGAATGGCGCGCGAAGGATCATCCGGCGTCGAAAGCTCTTTATGAAATCGCAGCCTGCCCTGATGCCAGAAAATGAAATCAGTGAACGTGCCGCCCGTATCAATACCCAGAAACATCCGCCAAGGATAACCTTCCTTGCCGTCGCGACCACCTGTAAAAACATCTATACACCGGTAAGGGTAAAGTCATTGCGAGCGAGCCTCTGGTTTGCACGGCAATCTGTGCCGGAACGAAGTGGAACGACAGATAGCCACGCAAAGGCCGAAAAAGCGAAGCGACATCCGGCAAATATCTGTCACATACGATTAGCGGTGGATAACGCTTCGCTCTTCCACCCTACGGTTGCGGCTTACGCGTTAAAGAACTTCGCCTTTACCTTTCACCATCTGAATGGTTTTCTTGTCTTCACTACCGTTGCTATCCCACCAAAGTTGTGCCCTTTCTCTGTCAAAAGGTGACAACACTTCAATCGCAATATGCTGATTTCTTAATGCCGGAAACTGTTGTTTGTATGATGACAAATCCTCTTGTTGCTGATCGCTAATGGTCACGTCGAAAGTTCCACCTGAAAAACCTGCCACGGCTTGATCGACTAAAGGTACAATAGGTCCGGCACGAAATTCCTCGCCTTGCCTCTCACGTAAAACCCCGACAGCACGGCCTAAATACGTGACCTTATCGGCCTCTACGATGAAATCACCATGCACCGGCATTTGACAGCTCGCCATCACAAAAAAGCTATGGTAGCTGCACAGCGCCCCCCGGATAATGTAATGGCCGGGCTGCAACTCCATGCGCAACAAATAACGTGTGCCGCTGGCACTTGAAACGGTCCCTTCCAAATCCGTTTGAAAGTTATCACGGTCTTCTTTGCTTTTTGCACCGGGTTTCTCAATTTGAGCAGCAATAATTTGAGGCTGATAATCCGGCTTGTATTGATTGGAAATTTCCATCGACATCAAGACCATGCCTTTGCCCTTTAACTCCAGTTGGCTATCACCTTTTTTTAATCCCATCTCATGCACGGTTGCGCAACCGGATAACAACAGAAGAGCCATCATTCCCAAAAGAAACATCGCCCTTCGTACGCTTATAATCAAGCCCATTTCGTTCTCCCTCAACATCTATTTCATCTTACCTTTGCCAATACTAATAACACAGCGCTTTATTTCCGCGCCACAACGCAACCTGAAAAACCTGCTTTTCCGCAGCAGGTTCTTCTATTCTCAGCCAAACGCCTAGAACGTATAGGCCAGATTAAAGCTGATGCCATCGATGGTTATTTTGATGTTACTGCCGCCATCGACATTGTCCCAGTAACGCACCCATTCCAACGAACCGGAAAAGTTATCCATATTCATCGAAGTGCCCACACCATAACTGATACTGCCTTTCTTCGCCGTGCCGGTAACCAGCCCGCTGGCCTTCGAATCACCACTGGTATGACCAAGCAATCCGAAAACATGGAACTGGTCGGCAACAGGGGCTCTGGCCTTGAGAAACACCGATGCCAATGAAGTATCAAATGATGCGCCAAATCCCGGCACATTCGCCTTCCCTGTACCACTAAGACGTGCTTCCACGCCGAAATATTCGTTGGTATTACTGCCCAGCTGAATGATATAACCGGTGCTGCTACCACTATCCTTGAAACCAAATGATTCTGCACTGTGCGTGAACTGGCCTACGCCCACGCCAACATACAGATTATCCTGAGCCCATGCGCCAGTACTTGCCGATAACAGCAGCATTGCTGTTGCTAAAGATTTAATCCATTGATTCATTGAAGAATCCTCCCTTGTTGATTTAACAATGGAGGAACTGTGAGCCCTTCGAACTGGCCTGTAATCATTCATGTTGATGAAAATCGCAAAAAAACGCATCTATATTTTCGTCTGTTTGGAGCTTCTTTGAGTCTTAATCCGCTTACGGTTTAGACAAACTGTAAGGGTGAAGCATAAGCGCCACGAGATTAGTACTCAGCAAATAATCGCTCGCAAAGGCAATATGACTTACGGCTTACGAGTTCAGATCAACGATCAAGTCCCTGCCTACTGCTGATCCATCTCATCGATGCGCTGCTGCTGTTGTTGTTTTATCACCTCAATCTGTTGCTGGGCCTTCTGTTCCTGCTTTAGCATATTGGAGCCGGTAAGCTCGCGAGCGGTGTTGTCGCCTGCCTGTTTAGTATCGTCACACCCGGCGACAAGTATCAATACGGCGAAAAAAATCGGAATCATCTGCATGTGGCACTCCTGTAAGACGTGACTATGGATTGATAACAACTTTATGGCCACTATAGCTTGATAAATTGTTTGATGAGGTTTTGTCAAACCTGGAGGAATTTCCACGTATTGGGTTGGTGCCTCTGCACAGCTGGCCGATGAACCGGATCGTATTGTGCGCCTGCTCCCCGCCGCCGCTGGTGTATATCGCATAAAACTATAAGAGTATGGCCTGTATGAATATGCCTGAAACTAAAAAAACAGCGGCAGGGGCGACAGATGCTAACGCTGGCAAGAAATCGGCCGCGCTCAAATCGAAGCGGATTATCATGTTCTGCGACCTGCGCAACTCTACCGAGATTCTCATGAACTTTGAGAAGGGTGTGTACCACAACGAGACCGGCGCGGAGTATGGCTACGAGGAATTCATTTTCGATGTGCATCGAACATCTTATGAATACCTCTATCTGGATCACGATAAAACACACACGGAAATTTATGGTGATGGTCTGATGGCCATTTTCCCTGAAGATAATACGAAATACATCATGGAGAACATCTACCGCCTGACCAACCGGATGCGCGACTATAACGAGAGGCAAGGCGCCGGCGTGACACGGCCCAGTATTGACGTGGGCTTTGGCATCACCACCGGCGACATTTCAATGGTCTATTACTATCTGGATAAGCGAAACCATCCGATTGGCATGGGCGTGCATGAAGCAGCCCGCATTGAGGGCAAGTCAAAGTTTTACGATGCCCGCATCCTGATCTCGGAACACTTTTTCAGAGAGGCCGAGTCCTATATCAACGAGGACCCGCGATTTGCCTGGCGCTTTATCGACCGGGTCTATTTGAAGAACTTTGAAGAGCCGATCAGCTTGTTTGAGTTGCTGGTAGATAACGATCCCCGTTTCGGCAAGAAGCTTGCTTCCACGCCCGTTTACGCTGAAGCCTATGACGCCTATTGTCTGGGAGACTGGGACACGGCCAGGAAACTGTTCCTGCGCATGCACAAGGAATCCGGTCTGGGCACGGGGCTGGTCATGGCAAACCGTTGCGATTTACTTTCCCAGGCTCCGGCCAATCCCGACTGGGTCGGGGTGTGGAACCTCAAGGATAAATAGTCCGAGCTATATTCAGGCGGCCGCATGTCGGCCGGGACATTGATAGTGCACCTGCGGCTAAAATCCACCCCTGAAATCCGCGAAGCAAGACCCCACGAGCTTCGGCTTACGTGTTTATCGGGTTGCGACAGACGAGTTAAGAAGCCTTATTTGATGCTTAATAGATTTCCATTCGATTTCACTGAAAGTAAATCAATTGATGAGTGTTCGGAAATAATCTTTGGTTCGATCACAGTATCAAATACGCGAGTGGTAGTTAAAGTCATTTCCAGCACAGTAGTTTTCTTCGGATTCTTTGGATCTGGCCCTGTCATTTTCATAAAATCTTTAGAAAAAACGACCACACCCATCAATCGGCCCGTAAAACCAGTTTTAATATCACGACGACCAATTATTTGAGACTGATAAATTTCAATTTTCTGTCCATTCCGAATATTTTCCTGCATTTTTGTTTTTGCCTTATCTACAGTTAAAGCCTCACCTGTACTTCCATCTATTAAAACTGCGCTAGTGTCATAATAGTTGAATATATTAGTGTTTGATTGCATCAGCTTTGCATCAATATCGGCATAAATCGTATCAATCTGGCCTGCATAGGCAGGTATGGTCATTGCATAAAAAGTCACAGCAACAATTAGAATCTTCTTTATCATGGTTAATCTCCCCTCAATTAATATATGTAATGTTGCACAGAAGGCGTATTAAGAAAAAGGTGCAAACAGTACGCTCCAAGTGCAAAAGTAGCCTTAGTTATGTGAACAATTCCGGGTGCGTAATACTTAATTCAATTAATTCCTCGCTCATCACCCTTCCCTTTACTAATTAAAGCGTGTTGGAAAAGATGAACCTTCCGAGCATATCTGTCATCATCAACCTTAATGCACAAACCCAGCAGCGAAGCATAAAGTCATGCCATGATTTATGGCATTACGGTGACAATTTACTGAATACACTTAATTACAACCATCAACCTTCCTTATTGCCCTCGCCTTTTGAAGTAAAGAGGACGCTTCCCTTTACCAGTCAATCAGACCGGAAACCATGAACCTCCCAAACAGACCTGTCATCATCAATATAGATGATAAGCCCAAAAAAACAATCTAAATAATCCGAACTGGCTGTCTTGTTCGGGCATCCTTACACTGGGGCCTGAGTGGGAATACCGTGACAAGGAGTGATCGCCGAATGACCGACAGCAGCAACATCATCGATGGTGTCATCAAATATCATGTTGAACATCAGCACATTGCTGCGCCCCGATTTGCAGGCTATGCGCCGTTGGAAGCTTTGCGTGCTCGCCTGTTTGCTCTGGGGTTGATTGGTGAAAAAGATGGTATTGGTTTCGGCAATCTCTCCATGCGCACCGGGAAAGGTCGCAGCTTTTTTATTTCTGCGACGCAAACGGGCAGGCAGGCCAGCCTGGCGGCTGATGCATACACCTTCATTGATGCTTATGACTTTTCGAAGTTCACGGTTTACTCAAAAGGCATGCACAAACCCAGCAGCGAAGCATTGAGTCATGCCATGATTTATGAGGTTGATCCCGCTATCAATGTGGTGATTCATATCCATTGCGCCGCGCTTTGGGGTCTGATGCGAGCTAACCATGACCTGGCCACCACTGCCGAATACGGCACTGCCGAAATGGTCGATGATATTGCCACCCTCTACCAACAACATGACCCTTTCACGCACAATGCTTTTGTCATGCAAGGGCATGAAGATGGCATTGTCACGTTTGGCAGAACACTCGAAGAAGCTGAATTGAAACTTTATGCCATCATCCGCCAATATCTGATGCAGCACCCACCCCAACCATCATGAGCACCCATACAACACGCTTCCTTAGCTATTGTCTTGCTGCGCTGTTCATCTTTCCCTTATCGCTTAAGGCTGATTCGGAGGTAGCAGCAAACGGCGACTTGAAGCCAGCTGTTGCGCTTGCCTACACCTGGGATAGTTCGATAGACATTAAAGGCTGGTGGATGAGCGAAAAACTGGATGGGGTGAGAGGCTACTGGACTGGTAAAACGATGCTTTCGCGCTCGGGCCAGCAACTGGATGTACCAGCGTGGTTTACCAGCAACTTTCCAGCCACCGCTCTGGATGGTGAACTTTGGCTCGGCCGACAGCAATTCTCAGAACTTGTGAGCATAGTGCGCAGCAAGCATAACGAGGAAGCATGGAAACAGGTGCGTTATGTCATTTTTGATGCCCCTGGCATTGCAGACTCTTTTGAAAAGCGCATGGCCGCCACGTCCGACTGGTTTGCACAGCATCCCAGTGATTATGCGCAGGTGCTCAAGCAGGAGGTGTGCGCCGATACAGCGCACCTGAACAAGCGTCTGAAAGAAATTGAGGCACTTGGCGGCGAAGGCTTGATGCTCCGGCGACCTGAATCATTGTACCTGGCGGGCCGCACGCATGATTTATTGAAGGTTAAAACCTATCTCGATAGCGAAGCGGTCGTGGTGAAGCATGTTTCAGGCACGGGTAAAAATGCCGGGCGTCTGGGCGCACTGCTTGTCCGCTTACCCAATGGTATAGAATTCAATATCGGCAGTGGTTTTTCCGATATGGAACGTGACAACCCGCCCCCCATCGGCAGCAGCATCACCTTCAAATATTATGGTTTGACCCACAACGGCGTGCCTCGTTTTGCCTCTTTCCTCCGCATTCGGGAGACGATGTAGCACTTATACCGATTTATGCTCCCTAAAACAAAAAAAGGGGGCCGAAGCCCCCTTTCAATTTCAATTGAAAACCTGCGCTCAGATATGAATCGCTTTCCCTTCTGAATCCAGCACTGACTCGTGGATCATTTCTGAAAGCGTCGGATGCGGGAACATGTGGTGTATCAATTCCGATTCCGTCGTTTCCAGCGTGCGCGCCAACTGCAATGACACGATCAGCTCCGTGGCTTCAGCGCCGACGATATGAGCTCCGAGCAGCTCACCGGAATCCGCATCGAAAATGGTTTTTACCATGCCTTCGGTTTCAGCCAGACCCATCGCTTTGCCGTTGGTGGCATACGACATACGTCCGACTTTGACATTATGCCCGGCTTCTTTGGCTGCTTTTTCCGTCATGCCGCATGAACCGACCTGCGGCTGGCAGTAGGTGCATCCCGGCACATTACCGTAATCCACCGGATGCGGTGTTTGCCCGGCAATGGCTTCAACGCAGACAATGCCTTCATGACTGGCCACATGCGCCAGAGCGGGAGCGCCGACCACATCACCGATGGCATACACACCGGGGTGATCGGTGCGATAGTAATCATCCACCTCGATCTGGTTGCGTTCCACCTTCATGGCGGTGTTGTCTGCGCCAATGGCATCGGTATTGCCGATGACGCCAACAGCCACCAGACAGACGTCACCTTCAATGCTCTGCGTGTTACCGTTGATATTGTATTCCACCACGGCCCTGCCATCGACATTTTTGGCCGAAGAGACCATCGCGCCAGTGATAATCTTGATGCCATTTTTCTTGAAAGAACGCGCCACCACTTTTGAAATCTCTTCATCTTCCAAAGGCAGGATTTGCGGTGCGGCTTCGATCACCGTCACGTTGGAACCCATCGCCTTGTAGAAATAGGCGAATTCCATACCGATGGCGCCGGAACCAATGACCACCAGATCTTTCGGCAATGCCTTGGGAGCCAGCGCCTGCTTGTAGGTGATGATAACGTCGTGATCGACATCCATGCCCGGAAATGCCCGCGCCCGCGCACCTGTGGCGACAATCACGTGTTTGGCGGTGACCTGCGTGCTGTTACCTTCGGCATCTTTGACCATCAGGCGATTATCCGCTTCAAATGTGGCGAAGCCTTCGATATGCGTCACTTTGTTTTTCTTGAACAGGAAACCGATACCGCCATTGAGCCTGGCTGAAATCTTGCGCGAGCGGGCGACAGCCTTTGCCAGATCGGGTTTAACCTCGGAGATGCCCAGCCCCAGCTCATCACCGCTATGCCGGATTACATTGATCAACTCGGCCGTACGCAGCAAGGCCTTGGTCGGGATGCAGCCCCAGTTCAGGCAGATGCCGCCCAGATGTGTAGATTCCACACAGGCTACCTTCAAGCCCAGTTGCGCCGCGCGAATCGCCGCCACATAACCGCCCGGCCCGGCACCAATCACCACCACATCGTAATCACCATCGGCATTGAACACACCGGCAGCTTTTAACTGTAATTCATGCGTATCGGCCGGAGCACTGGCCTGCGCCGCTGCAATGTGCTGCACCACCTCTTCCGGCGTTGCCACAGGTGCTGCTTCTGCCGCCACCTCACAAGCACCTTCGGGCAGATAATCGTCAGGGATTTCTTCATCCTCTTCGGCAATCACGGCAATCGGCGCACCCACCGGCACGATGGCGCCTTCGCCGGCAATAATCTTGTGCAGCACGCCTTCATCGATAACTTCCATTTCCATGGTGGCTTTATCGGTTTCAATTTCCGCCATCACTTCACCGGAAACCAGTTCATCACCTTCCTTTTTCAACCAGCGGGCAATTTTACCTTCGGTCATGGTGGGCGAGAGTTGGGTCATAAATACATCAATTGGCATGGATCACCTCATTTAAATGGGTTCACCACAAAGGCAAAAAGACACAAGGGCTTAATACTTAATTACCTTGGTGGTAAAAAATAATCTTAAAGTAACACGCTGGCAGGGCATTCAAGGTTCTTCTTCAATGCCGCCAGATATTCTGCGCCTACCGCACCATCAACGACACGATGATCGCAGGAAAGCGTCAGTGTCATCATCTGCTTCACAACGATTTGTCCGTTTTCTGCTACCGCACGTTCTTCGGTGCCGCCAACGGCCAGAATCGCACCTTCCGGCGGATTGACAATCGCCTGGAACTGCTTGACGCCGTACATGCCCAGATTGGAAATGGAGAACGTGCCACCGGAATACTCAGCAGGTTTTAATTCGCCTTTGCGCGCGCGCGTTGCCAGCTCTTTGACTTCATTGGAAATTTCGACAATGCCTTTCTGCTCGGCAAAGCGAATCACCGGCGTAATCAAACCGCCCTCAATGGCCACGGCGACCGACACATGTGCATGTTTATGCTGCAAGGTGTGCGCATTCGTCCAAGATGCGTTGGCGGCAGGCACAGCAACCAGTGCCCTGGCAACAGCCTTGATGATAAAGTCGTTGATGCTCAGCTTAAATGCGCCATCGGCTGAATCATTGAGCTGGACACGCAGGTCCATTAAACGATCCATCGCCACATCCATGCTCAGATAAAAATGCGGCACCTGCTGCTTGGACTCGGTTAAACGACGTGCAATGGCCTTGCGCATCATGCTGTTTTCGATGCGCTCGAATTCGTCTTCGTGATACGGCAACGGGCCAGTCGGCATCGGCCTGACTGCCGGTAGTGCCGTGACCGGACCAACACCCAGTTTGATACCACGTGTGACAGCATTCTCGATGTCAGCTTTGACAATGCGACCATTGGGGCCTGTGCCGGTGATAGCCGCAAGGTTAATACGCTTCTGCTTGGCCAGACGACGCGCCAGCGGTGATGCCTTGATACGCTTGTCGTTGGCGGCGCGCTCGATAGCGGCCATGTCCAGCTCGGGGGCAGGGGCAGGGGCAGCCTGTGCTGGTGCGGCTTGTTTTGCTACCGTTGCCGGAGCGGCTTGTTCAGGCGCAGCCGGTACTGCCACGCCGGATTCGGGTACATAGTCAGATGCAATCGCTTCACCATCTTCGGCAATCACGGCAATCGCCGCGCCGACGGTGACAATCGAACCCTCTGGCGCGAGAATTTTATGCAACACACCTTCTTCAATCACTTCCATTTCCATGGTGGCTTTGTCGGTTTCGATTTCCGCCAGCACTTCTCCGGATTCCAGCGTATCACCCTCTTTCTTCAGCCAACGGGCAATTTTACCTTCCGTCATGGTCGGTGAGAGTTGGGTCATAAATACATCAATGGGCATGCTTCACCTCTGTTTGAAAACGGCAGAATTCCGACAAACAATGACCTGAACAAGCAGTCATCACGGCTCTACCATTACAATATTCGTTATTTAAGCGCGGTTACAAACCACACGAGCCGCTTCAACAATTTCTTCTACGCTTGGCAGGGCCAATTTTTCCAGATTCGCGGCGTAAGGCATCGGCACATCCTTGCCAGTTACACGAATCACCGGCGCATCCAGATCATCAAAGGCCTTTTCCATGATGCGTGCAGAAATTTCCGCTCCGATGCCAGCAAAACGCCAACCTTCCTCAATCACCACAGCACGATTGGTTTTCCTGACCGATGCCAGAATCGTTGCCTCATCCAGAGGGCGAATCGTACGTGGATCGACCACTTCAGCATCAATACCCAGCTTGGCCAGCTCTTCAGCGGCCGTCAGTGCATAACCGGTCATACGGGAATGCGCTACCAATGTAACATCGTTGCCGACGCGCTTCACATCAGCTTTACCCAGTGGAATGATGTATTCGCCTTCCGGCACTTCACCGACATCGCCATAGTTGATCTCATTTTCGATGAAAATCACCGTATCATTATCACGAATCGATGCGGCAAGCAGGCCTTTGGCATCGGCGGGATTGGATGGCATCACCACCTTCAGACCCGGCACATTGACGAACCAGTTTTCCAGCGCCTGCGAATGCTGCGAGCTTACCCGCGCCGCTGCACCACCGGCACCGCGAAACACCATCGGGCAGCTGTACTGACCGGCTGTCATATACTTCATTTTTGCTGCTGCATTAACAATCTGATCCATCGCCAGAATGGCAAAGTTCCAGGTCATAAATTCGATAATCGGACGCAGGCCCGCCATTGATGCACCGACGCCAAGACCGGCAAATCCCAACTCGGTGATCGGCGTATCAATGACGCGACGCGGGCCGAATTTCTCCAGCATGCCCTGCGAGACCTTATACGCGCCATTGTACTCAGCCACTTCTTCGCCCATCAGGAAAACGCGATCATCACGCTCCATCTCAAGGCACATCGCCTGATTTAATGCTTCACGGTATGTGATTCTTGCCATGATTAGCCCACCTGCCTTGGATAAGGATATGCACCCGGAATTTCGTCGGTGATAATATCATTCCACAACGTCGAAGGGTCGGGCTCAGGCTGTGCCTCAGCTGCCCTGGCCACTTCACCCACCGCTTTCTTGATATCTTTATCTTTCTGCTTGAATTCATCTTCCGTCGCCAGACCAGCGTCAATCATGCGTTGTTGTAAATTGGCAATCGGATCACGCCCGCTACGCCATTCATCCACTTCATCACGTGTACGATAGGTCGCCGGATCTGACATCGAATGACCGCGATAACGATAAGTCATCATCTCAACAATGATCGGACCTTTGCCTGAACGCGCATGCTCAAGCGCCTCGCGCATTTTGCGCTCAACTTCCAACACATCCATGCCGTCAACCTGCATGCCAGGCACCTTGAACGAAATGCCGCGCTTGAACAGATGTGTTTCGGCAGAAGCACGGCTCAGCGATGTTCCCATGGCGTATTGATTATTCTCGATAACAAACACCACGGGCAATTTCCACAGCGCCGCCATATTGAAAGATTCGTAAACCGCGCCCTGATTAACGCCGCCATCACCCATGATGGTGATCGACACGCGTTTATCGTCACGATATTTGCTGGCAAAACCGAAGCCGATACCAATCGGCACCTGCTCACCAACAATACCATTACCACCGGCAAAATTGCGCTCAACATCAAACATATGCATCGAGCCGCCCTTGCCGCCGACAATACCACCGGCACGACCCAGCAGCTCCGCCATAATCGCCGTCGGATCGGAGCCGCGTGCGAGAATATGTCCGTGATCGCGATAGCTGGTCATCATGTAATCAGTAGGCTCAGCTGCTTCCACCATACCAACGCACACTGCTTCCTGACCATTGCACAAATGACAAAAGCCGCCGATTTTTTTCAGCCCGTACATTTGCCCGGCTTTTTCTTCAAAACGCCGGATATACAACATCATGTCGTGCATGTGCTGTAAACGCGCAAGCTCATAGAAATGACCTTCATATGTCATTCCGGGTGTCTGATCTTTTTTCTGCTTGGCAGGCATATTTCCCCCAATACACTTTAATAAATAAATCGAATGCTGCCCAACCCTTACTGGTGCGGCAACACAATCATGGATTTTTACTCAACCAGGGCATGCTCTGGTAATTACAAAAAAAGCAATTTACAGCAATAAATTCCCCATGCGGTAAAAGATGCGTTTACTGATGAATATTGCAGCCGAAATAGAAGTGCCGCATGATGTGCGGCGCGATGACCCAGTCATCTACGCCTTCCAATTAAGGAGTGAGCCATGAGCAACGATCGGCGCCTCGTCTATTCCACCGAAAATGGCCAGATAGGCAAAGTCATGGAGCATGATCCATTCAAAAGCAAAGGCAAAGGCAAATCCAAGCAGAAACCCTCGCCTGCTCAAGCCATGATTAAAACCCCTGGTAAGCAAGGGATTCGCATTCGCAGGGAATCCAAGGGTCGTGGCGGTAAAAATGTATGCGTCATTGATGGTTTACCACTGGATGAAAATGGACTGAAACAGCTTCTTAAAAAATTAAAGGGTCAACTCGGCTGCGGCGGCGCAGTCAAAGGTAACAGCATTGAAATCCAGGGAGATCACCGCGAAAAGCTGCTGCAATTACTGGAGAGTGAAGGCTTTAAGGCTAAATTGGCAGGCGGTTAGACCGGATTGTTCATGAACCGTTGTGATGATTGAACCAAATGCTGGTTCGCAACCAGTTCTGAACCAGCTGTACACAGTCGCGCATACGGATAGCTGATAAAGGATGTGAATGTGTTGCTGGGACAAACATCTTACACCCTAAAGGGGCAAGCAAGAGCGCAACGTATCTGATAAAAAACATCTGATGCCAGGTAATTACATGCGCTCCTGCAAATAAATGATTATCGATTTATGCCAATTTCTTAAGCTGAGGCTCGCATTCTTTTTCTTTATCATCATTCGATGCGAGAGATACTGCTATGGTTAATGAAGACAACGAAAACTCCCACTTTTTCCGCGTATCACCTGTCTGAGTTTTCTGTATTTGTTTTGATTTTTTGTTTGATTTCACTTTCATCACCTCCATCGCTTTTACGTGAAGCCGGTCACCTGAGCAGCCAATCACACTTGCGCCAAACTATGGCGCGAGAATTACCTGCACATCCCTCATATTGGGGAGTATTGAGAATTTGGCGACAAATCAAAACGCTTGATTCAATCAGACTGCCTGCCTGCTAACCCGCGCCATCACCTTGTTGTTGAAACAGGCAATCAACATTTGACCATACGCGCCAAAAAAGAGTATAAAGCCAGCCATGATTCTTAATCCTCACATGCTTACAATCGATGCCTTTTGCCAAAACCTTGAAGAGTTTTACACCCTGAATTATGGCAATACTGAGCCTCCCTTTGGTGAAATCGCTTCATGGGCAGCTCGCCTGTCTTTGGAGAATATCGCCAACAGCAATATGCTTTATCACGATCTGGAGCATACCGTTATGGTAACATCTGCCGGACAATCCATTTTGCATGGCAAGCAATTGATTGATGGAGGCATTTCACCTGAGGACTGGTTTCATGTCACCCTGGCCATGTTGTTCCACGATATCGGCTACAGCAGAGGCATCTGCCGTGGCGATACCAAAACCATGTTCATCACCTCTGAACATGGTGACACTGTAGAGCTTTCCATTGGCTCAACCGATGCCGCTCTGGCTCCATATCACGTTGATCGCGGCAAAGTTTTTGTTAAAGAGCGCTTCGGACAAAGCACGCTGCGCCGTATCGATGTTGATCTTGTCGCCGAATACATTGAAATGACCCGCTTTCCGGTGCCCGACGATGAAGCTCCGGGCGACCCGAAATATCTTGGCACTATTGTGCGTGCTGCCGATATGCTCGGGCAATTGGGTGATCCCAATTATTTACGCAAAATTCCGGCCTTGTTTTACGAGTTTGAAGAAATTAACTGGAATGAAAAATTTGGCTATAAAACGCCATGGGATTTGCGCCAGAATTACTCTCACTTTTACTGGAAGTGCGCATTCCCCCATATTGAACCGGTGATGCCTTATCTGAATGCCACACAAAACGGCCGCCAGTGGGTTGCCAATCTGCGTGCCCATGTATTTGATGTGGAGCATAGCCAATAAGCATTGCGCCATGATTCTCTGGTTTTTCAGGATTATCCCATTATAGTGCGCCTCCGCTTTTAGCGGCGTGAATTGATTATTGATTCGCTTTTATTTTCACCTCCGTCACGGGTATACCCGTCGGATTATCTTTAAGACACAGGAGTATAACAACATGAGTGATTTTATTCTTAACGCCGAAGTGCGTGAAACAACGGGTAAAGCCCATGCACGTCGCATGCGTCGCGCAGGCAAAATCCCGGGCATCATCTATGGTGGCGACAAACAGGACCTGCCTATTTCCGTCGAGTTCTATGAAGTTTCAAAGCTTCTTAGCGATGAAGCGTTTTATACGTCCATGCTTGAAGTGAAAGTAAAAGGTTCACGTGGCAAAAACACCGTTTTATTGAAAGACACCCAATGGGACCCACTCAAGGAAACCATTACCCACCTCGACTTTTTCCGCGTTTCTGCTTCTGACGTTGTTGACGTCGAAGTTCCTGTAGAAGCAATAAACGATGCAAAATGCCCGGGCGTTGTTGCCGGTGGCATGATCGATGTGATCCGTCGTCATCTGGCAGTTCAATGTCGTGCCGATTCGATCCCTGAGCACATTGAAGTCGATTGCTCGAAGCTCCAAATCGGTGACTCTATCCACATCAAGGATATGGTTGCTCCGAAAGGCATCACCTTCCCTGATCAACACGCCGATGCAGAAGCAGACGAAGAGTTTGTAAACTACACCGTGATTACTTGCGTTCCTCCAACAGTTGAAAAAGCTGCCACAGAGACCGAAGCAGACAGCGAGTAATTAAGGCCCGTGAAACTGCTGGTCGGACTTGGCAACCCGGGCGACCGCTATGTCGATACACGCCATAATGTAGGCTTCCGGTTTCTCGATGCACTAGCTCAACGCGAGGGGATTCGTTTTAACGACTCCCCTCGTTTTCGTGCTGAAACAGCAACTCATTCTTGGAGTGGCCAAAAAGTTCTACTGGCTAAGCCCCTGACATTCATGAACAACAGTGGTGAAGCGATAGGTGCAATTGCGCGCTACCACCAGATTCCCCCTGAGAATGTTATCGTTGTTTATGATGATCTCGACTTGGCGCCGGGAAAACTTCGCCTGAAAAAAGGTGGCGGACATGGCGGCCATAATGGCCTGCGTTCGCTGAATCAGCACCTGGAAAACAGTGATTATATCCGTGTGAAAGTTGGCATCGGCCGACCGGAACATGGTACCGTTACAGACTGGGTACTTGGCAAAGCCAGCACCCAACAGCAAATCATTGAAAAGCATATCTTCGATGCACTGGCTGTTTGTATGCCTTTACTTCTGGCTGGTGAAATTAACCGGGTGTCCTGTCAGATTCAACCCGACCTGCAAAACCTGTCAGCAACCCTGCAAGCTTAGGAGAATAGCAATGGCTTTAAGTATCGGAATCGTCGGATTACCCAATGTCGGAAAATCCACTCTGTTCAACGCGCTTAACGGCGGCGGCGCAGAAGCAGCCAATTACCCCTTCTGCACCATCGATCCGAACGTAGGTATCGTTAAAGTTCCCGACGCACGCATTGATGCTCTGTCCAAAATCGTCAATCCTCAGGCAATCCAACATGCTATTGTCGAATTTGTTGATATTGCCGGACTTGTTGCCGGCGCAGCCAGCGGCGAAGGCCTGGGCAACAAATTTCTCGCCAATATCCGTGAATGCTCAGCCATTGCGCATGTTGTGCGTTGCTTCGAAGATGAGAACGTCACCCACGTTTCCAATAAAGTTGATCCAGTTTCCGACATCGAAACCATCGATACCGAGCTAATGTTAAAAGACATGGAGAGCCTGCAAAAGGCTGTTGAGCGCACCCAGAAGCAAAGTAAAACCGGTAACAAAGACATGCTGACCCTGCTCGAATTACAACAGCGCATTCTGAAGGGTCTTGAAGATGGAACACCGGTTCGCCGCCAATCGCTGAATGACGACGAAAAGCTGAAAATACGGGAATTATGCCTGTTAACGATTAAGCCGGTTCTGTACATTGCCAATGTGGATGATGCATCCCTTCCCGATGGTAATGCGCTTGTTGATCAGGTACGTGAATTTGCCGCCGCTGAACAAGCGGAAGTCGCCGTTGTTTCAGCACAGATTGAAGCTGAACTATCCGAAATGGACGAAGAGTCTAAAAGCGAATTTCTTGCTGACCTGGGATTGTCTGAACCCGGCTTAAACATCGTCATTCGCACAGCTTATAAACTGCTCAACCTGATCACCTACTTCACTGCAGGCGTGAAGGAAGTACGCGCCTGGACTATTCATCAGGGCGACACCGCACCTAAGGCTGCCGCAGTCATTCACAACGACTTTGAAAAAGGCTTCATTCGCGCTGAAACGATCACCTTTGGTGATTTCGTATCTCTGGGCGGCGAAGCCAAAGCTAAGGAAGCAGGAAAAATGCGCCTGGAAGGCAAAGAATACATCGTCAAAGATGGCGACATCATGCACTTCCGCTTTAATGTCTGATTGAAATAAGCTCGTGATTGCAGGCCGCGTGAGAGTCGATACGAACCATCGTCGCATCCATCACTTCTTCACTGCGCCACAACAGCAGATAAACCAGACAGGCACCAACGATGCCGCCTATGGCTGAGCTGGCTTCAGCAGAGATCTGAAACAATTCAGCCAGCCATAAGCCCAGCATACCTCCGCCGAGGAAACCGAACATCGGCAGGCCATACAGGCGAAAAGCCACCTTGATCAGCCAGCTGTCCGGCACTTCCACCACCACCCGATCTCCTACTTTAGCATGCAATCGGTTTTCAATACGGATGTGAACCGTACGCTGATTCCACGATCCCAGCGTGGAACATGATGTTTTGCCTGCACACGAATGACAGGAAGATGCACGTTCACCCAGGACAATCGCATCGGAACCTGACACTTCGATAACTGTTAATATCTGCTGCATGTGCCAACTATACCCACAGCCCATGTTTGTAGTAAACTACTGCCGTGAACTATTCCAATTCTCATCTGACTTTTGATTTTCTGATTATCGGCAGCGGCGCTGCCGGTCTGCTGACGGCGTTGCGTCTGGCTGACCACGGACAGGTTGGCATCGTCAACAAAGGCGACTTCAATATGTCCAACACCTATCAGGCACAGGGCGGCATTGCCGGCGTCATGGATGGTGAAGACTCCTACGATGCGCACATTCAAGACACCTTAAAAGCCGGAGTTGGCCTGTGCCATGAGGATGTGGTGCGCGAAATCGTCGCACAGGGTGGCGCATTCATTCAGGAGCTCAAAAACCTGGGTACTCCGTTCGATACGCTGGTGGATACCGATACGCTTCATTTAACGCGTGAAGGCGGCCATAGTGCTCGCCGGATTGCACATGCCAAAGATGCGACAGGTCGGGCCATTGGTGAAACTCTGTTAAATCATGTGCTGGCACACCCGAATATCCATTGTCTGAACAAGCATATGGCTATCGACGTCATCACCAGCCGACGCCTCGGCCGCCACGGTGGCTCCAATCAATGCCTCGGGGTGTATTTACTGACACCGGACAATCACATCATCACGGTTGCTGCCACACATACCATTCTGGCCACTGGTGGAGCAGGTAAAGTCTACCATTACACCTCCAATCCGCATGCTGCTACCGGTGATGGTATCGCCATGGCCTGGCGCGCCGGATGCCCGGTGATGAATCTGGAATTTATTCAGTTCCACCCCACCTGTCTGTTTCACCCCGGCGGTTCAACGATGTTGCTCAGCGAAGCGCTGCGCGGTGAGGGCGCCATTCTGGTCGATGCACAGCAACGCAGATTTGCCTTCGATTATCACGAAAGCGGCGAACTTGCACCGCGTGATATTGTAGCCCGCGCCATTGATCACGAAATGAAAAAACAGGGTAAAGACTGCATGTTTCTTGATGCCCGCCCTATTGGCAAAGCAACCATTCAGGCGCACTTTCCCAACATCATGCAGCGGCTTCTCGATGTTGGCATTGATATGATTAACGAACCTGTACCGATTGTTCCGGCATCGCATTACCTATGCGGCGGCGTTAAAACCGACGTTGCCGGACGCACCACAATTGACGCATTATATGTTATCGGTGAATCAGCAGCCACTGGCTTGCACGGTGCCAACCGTCTGGCCAGCAATTCCCTTCTTGAGTGTCTGGTGATGGCCGACTATTGCGCCAAAGCTATTCTTGCCAGCTCCCATGACTGCACCCGCATGGCTTTGCCGGAATGGGATGACTCCGGCCTGTCTCCGGAAACCGAACGTATCCAGATCAAGCAAAACTGGGATGAAATCCGCCTCACCATGTCCAACTATGTCGGCATTGTTCGCTCGGATGAATGGTTGCGTCGTGCCCGCAGGCGTTTGCGCGTCATTCACGATGAAATTGCCAGTTATTACTGGCACTACCCCATCAGCCGCGATTTGATCGAATTAAGAAACCTGTCTATCGTTGCCGATCTAATCGTGCGCAGCGCTCAGCAGCGACAGGAATCACGCGGCTTGCATTACTCCAAAGATCACCCGAAGACACTTAAGCATGCCGGGGATACCGTCCTCTGGCCGGAACAGCTTTAAGAGCATCGAATAAGATGCACATGGAAGCCTGGCATATCTTTGTTTCCGGCCGCGTTCAGGGCGTCGGATTCCGTTACCACACGCAGCAGCAGGCACAAAAGATTGGCATTCGAGGCTGGGTGAGAAACCTTCCCGACGGACGGGTTGAAGCAATGGTTGGCGGCAACGCCAGTGCCATAGCTCGCATGAAAACATGGCTTGAGTCCGGCCCTGCATTTGCCCATGTCGACCATATGCAAGCCAAACCATGCAGTTACGAAGCTTTAGCGGAAGGTTTTTTTATCCGCTAAAGCTTCATTCTATTACATCTGCATCACCGGAATGTTTATTTTCCTCTTGTTCAGCTTGCTGACTTTCTCATACACCACATCGGCCATCTGACGATAAATCGCCGCCTGTTCGCTATCCGGATGTGCAACCATTAACGGCGCTCCGGCATCTCCGCCTTCACGTATACGCATATCCAGCGGCACGCGGGCAATCACATCCACCTTGTATTCATCGGCCAGCTTCTGCGCGCCACCCTCAGCAAAGATAGGGCTTTGATGTCCGCAACCCGGACAGCAGAACATACTCATGTTCTCCACTATACCCAGCGTCGGCACATGCACTTTATCAAACATCTGGATGCCTTTGCGGCAATCGATCAGCGCAATATCCTGCGGCGTCGTCACCATTACCGCGCCAGCGAGCTTCACCTGCTGCGACAATGTCAGTTGAGCATCGCCAGTGCCAGGCGGCATATCCACAATCATGATATCCAGCTCACCCCAAGCCACATCACGCATCAATTGCGTCAGAGCACCAGCCACCATCGGCCCGCGCCAGACCATGGCCTGATCTGCATCAATCAAAAAACCGATCGACATCACTTTAACAGAAAAGTTTTCAAGCGGATAAAGTTGCTGACTTTCAACATCAAATTCCGGTTTGATGCCTTCAAGACCAAGCATCCGTGGCATTGAAGGTCCGTAAATATCCGCATCGAGTAATCCGATTTTCAACCCTTTCTGAGCCAGCGCCACAGCCAGGTTGGCAGCTGTCGTGGATTTGCCTACACCACCCTTTCCGGACGCCACAGCAATCACATTCTTGATGCCGGGTAACAAATTACCTGCGGGGGAATTCTGTTGATCTGCCATACTTCACCTCTCACTAAAAAGTTCGCCCATCTTGTTGCCCCCTCGCGCCATGTCAAGCCGCAGCAAGCCTGTTTGCAGGGCAATCGCATTAAAATCATGAGCGGGCATTGATTGAAAATGAATGTTATTTTGACAAACATCAGATAAGGATAACTTTCTGGCTGAGATTTTGAATATCACTGCAAATGCTTCAGCACTTCAACGGATTTCAAAAAATACCCTCTAAAGCTGCGCTTTTCACTTTTGCCTTTTTAGAGCTTCAACGTTAGCCTTAATTTACTTTGCTTATGCGGTTGAGTCTATTTTTTCGGAGGATGTGATGATCGATAAAAGCTATCAACATATCGTGGATTTTATCGACGCTGTTGTTGAATCCGAAGATTTAACCGCATGGCTACTTGGACTGGAAAAAAAATCATCCAGTACAAGATTTCTTGAGCTGGCTAATCTCAAAGTCAAAATGTTAGCCAACCACGAACCTGATGAGTTAACCGTAATTGTTGGACTGTTAAATCATGAAGAAATTCTTCTGGCCATCAATAAAGTTATTGCCGATATCAAACAATCAGGCACCAATACCAAAGCGTACGTATTGAATAAAGACAATCACAACTACACGACGTTAATCGGATTACTATAGCCCGAGAATGACGCCCCCGCGAGCAACGCATCTGATTATCTTTGGTGCTCCTCGAACGTTAACTCACCCTAAACACCTATGCAGCGAATACCAAGGCAACTTCTTTAGTAGATCACTTATGCATACGAGCTGATTAGACTCCTAATGTCTGAATCTTTCACATCTTCTGCAATAAACGCATCACCGATTTTTTTGAGTAAAATATAACGGATTCGGCTGCCAATATTTTTCTTGTCATGCCCCATGGCATCGAGCCATTGTTCAGCTGTAAAACAGGGAGGCTCTGTTGGCAGCCCTAATGCTTCAATGCTTTTTTTAACTTCGTTTTCAATACCCGACGCGGCATATCCCAGTTGCTCTGAAAGCCGCGCCGCCATAAGCATACCGATCGCAACGGCCTCGCCGTGTAAATATTGTCGATAGTGCGTAAGAGATTCAATTGCATGACCAAAAGTATGCCCCAGATTCAGCAGCGCTCTGGCACCTTGCTCCGTCTCATCCTGCATGACAATTTCTGCTTTAAAGCGGCATGACTCGAAAATTACCTGGCTGATACTTTCAGCCTCAAGCGATTGTAATGCATCAGCTTGATCACAGATATATTCAAAGAATTTTGCATCCCATATTGCGCCATACTTGATGACTTCAGCAAGTCCCGCACGCAATTGACGCTTATCCAGCGTCTGTAAAACTTCCGGATCAATCCATACCAGCTTCGGCTGATAAAATGCCCCGATCATATTCTTGCCATGCGGGTGACTGACGGCGGTTTTACCACCGACGCTGGAATCAACCTGCGCCAGCAATGTGGTTGGAATTTGCACAAAAGGCACACCCCGACGATAACATGATGCTGCAAATCCAACCATGTCTCCCACCACGCCACCGCCCAGTGCCAGAACAGGCTCATTGCGAGATAGCTTGGAGTCCATTAACGCATCCATGATACCGGACCAGGTTTCAATTGTTTTGTAGCGTTCTCCGTCTGGCAGGATATGCGTAAATACCTGCCACGTAGCCTGCCGGAGACTCTGTTCAACACTGCTCAGGTATAATGGGGCAACAATTTCATTGGATATAACCATGCATCGTTCTGCAGTTGGAAATAGTTGGCGCATGGCTTCACCGATACCTGTCAGGCACTTACTTTCCGTATGAATATCATAAGAGCGATTCCCAAGGTCTATGTGCAGTCGTTGTTTCATACATGTCTCCAATCTCCAAACAATTCGGGCGACTCAAAAGCCGCCCGAATGGTTTGTAACTTTAACGAATACTACTGATAGGTAACCGTTATAGGTATGCTTAAAGTTTTACCCGTCGCCAAATCAAGGGCACTGATTGTGTCATTAACCGTATTCGGCTTAGTTACATCGGTTGAGAAGTAATAGAATGTAGTTGCAGAAGCCCCGGCCGGAACCGTTATTACCGTCGGTAACACACATCCGGCGGCAGTTGTTGGGCATCCCACCTGCGACGTAAAGGTAAACCCATTAGCAGAATTTGACCCGCCGCTAACAGATACTGGCATTGGCGTGCCAGCCACATTCGTATACGAATCTGTAACCGTCGTGTTGCTGGTTACATTCAGTGGGTTCACAAGAGTGCGTGCTACCGATAACTGACCCGTACCATTGTTTGAAGTTACACCGATACTCATAGTGCCGAGAATATCAGTTGGCGTCACAGTCGTCAGATCGTTTGACCATGTTACTGCATAGTCTGTCTTTCCATACACACCATCGCGTAACGTCACTGCCGTATTACCCGTCACTGTACCTGCATTCACTGTAACAGTCAGCGTTGTGCCACTGGTCACTGTATTACCCAGATCATCAGATACGCGGATATAGAATGTATGCGATTCACCATTATAAATCTTACTAATACCCGATGTGTAATAACCAGGACTTGCATAAGTATAATCATTCATCGGCTGATAAGTTGCCGATTGTGGCACTACCTGAATAAGCAATGGACCAGAATGCATCACCTGCTTGGTTGTAAACAGTGTGTTGGTCATATTTGCCGGTGCTGTGCCGTTTAGCGCGCTCCAGGTCGAACCACCATCAATGCTTCGATACACGGTTCTTCCTTCAGTACCCACTGTGATGATATCCGTAGCAGAAGTCACTCCGGAAGTAACCTGTATCGCTTCCAGTCGATGTGCGCCAGCCGCACTGTATACATCACTAAGTTTCGTCCACGTATCACCCAGGTTAGTACTAACATACACACCACCTTTAGGTGTTGAGTTACCTAGCACATCACCATTGGTAATTGCGTACAAAGCCGTCGCTGAGTGAGCGAATGCACGTACATCGGTATTGGCATTATCAACAGCATTCACATTGGTAGTTGGAACCGACCAGTTGAGCCCCCCGTCTCTGGATAAATGGATACCATTCTTACCAGCCACCCAGACATACGGATCAACTCCTATGGTTGCTGTATAGACGTCCTGAACCACGGTTTCATTCAATGCTGTTGCAGCTGTTGCGCCCGTGACTTTACTCCATGTCACCGCACTATCATTACTCTGATACAAGCCACTTCCATCAGTTCCTGCAAATATGTTTACTCCGGTACTATCAATAATCAGTCTCGTTACGTTTTGGCCGAAGGGTACGACAGAAGCAGCTGCCATCGTCGATGCTTTTATCCAGGTATTACCACCATCCGTTGTCTTCCATACGCCACCACCATAAGTTCCGACATAAATAGTGCCTGAATAGCCACGCTGCACAGAGTAGGTGGAGCTATCAATAGCCACTGCAAAATATGGCACCGTAGAAGGAATATTTGGCAATGTATCGTAATCGGCTGTAATCACAGCACCTTGTAGTGATGTCCCTCCGGGGGTACCGGTAAATACAACGGCCGACTTGCCGAATTGATCAGTGGTCAGAATATAACCCTCAGTGGCCAGCGCGTTGACGAAAATCTTCGTACGTGAACGAACACCGGAATGATCATAAGCAAAGGTATAAGGTGAAATATTGACGTTATCATTACTCCATAATCCATTGCTCAGATAAGAGCCTGTTGCAGGCATCGTGCCAAGGTTATCTCCGACGATATGACGCAAACCGGTCAGGCTCTGCCAATCCTGTGCCCCATTCATACTCAGGAACAAGCCATTTTCAGTTGCTGCATACAATACACTCGGATTGTTTGGATCCAGCTTCAAGTCCCGAATAATACTACCTGTTAAATTCGCAAACTTGTTCGCTCCGATTGTCTTTAGTGGTGTTCCCACTTGTGTCCAATTCACACCACCATCAGTAGTTTTAAACACACCACCGCCATCCGTGCCTGCATAGATGATGTTTGAATTGGTCGGATCTACTGCCACCGATAGAACCTTTGCATGTGTACCGCCAATGGTCTGAGCAGCTGCAGTCACAAAACCATCCGTTGGATCCGGAAAAGCAGAAGTCATCGTCGTCAAAGCAGACGAACTCACCCCATTACTGGTGAACACACTTGTGCCGCCGATGCTGGCAAAGTCAGTCTGGAATTGAGCCTGTACATTCGGAGCTACCGGGTTACTGAAGAAATCAGAAACAAACGCCGTAATCGACTGTGTAATTCCCTTAGTAAGACGGCCTTCGATATTCAAAGGCAATGCACTCAAGCCAAACGATCCGCCATTGGGCAAACCACCGGTTATCGTTACAGTAACATCTGCAAAGATACTTGGGTTGCTGTTTAGTGAGGCCCTGATCTGAACAGTGCCTGCTTTAGCGCCTGCGTTAAATACAGTTGTCACCGCTCCATTGATTGTTGAAGACTGGGTGATCTGTAAAGTTTCTCCACCATTCAGACCACCACCAAGAATGGTGAAATCTATTAAATGGCTTCCCTGAACCAGATTATTGTTGGTATCCACAACGTTGAAAGTCAGCGATGCAGACTGTTGTGTTCCCGAACTTGCTATGCCAATTGTGGCAGGTGCAGGGTTCGTGGAAAGCAATACAATTCCAGCTGGCGCAAGAGCTATAAAATTAAGGTTTTGCGTGCTGATCATATTTCCGGCGGAAGCAGCAATACTGACCAGTTCAGCATATGTGTCTGTAACCGTCACTGTTACAAATCCGCTACCATCCGTTGTACTGGTTCTTGGTGCGATTGCAGGTAGGCCACCCTGATTACCTGTTGCCGAGAATATCACAGCTTGTCCGGCAATAGGATTCGCTCCATCAGTGATGCGGAATTTAACTTGTACTGTATCCAGGCCACTTGCATACGTTGAATATACATCAGCTGCTGTTGGCGCTGTATACACATCAAAACTCAAATTTGCATTTGAATTCCCTTGGTTATCAATGGCATTAGTAAAGCTTACAGTGTAAGGATCAACAGCTCCAACGGCTTGAGTAAAGTTAATTGCCTGTGTGCCAACAATACCACTTGCAGTAGCCGTTACTGTTACACTTTGAACTGTTGCATCCTTGATTGTCACTGTACCCGTACCTGTTGCATCCGTTACAAAAGATGCTAGCGACAACACTGCCGCTCCAGTGGAACTTACATTGACAGGTTGTCCTGAAATCAGCTGCCCCAACGCATCACGAACGGTGATCGTAAGAGATGCTGTGCTTACGCCATCTGCTGCAACATTGGTTGCAGTAGGTACAATCGATACAGTTGCTGGTGTCTGGCCAAACGAGACATCGATAGCTTTAGCGGCTACTGCAACATTCTGTGGTGTCGATACAGAAATTGATGCTGTACCAGCCTGGGTTCTCGTCAGATTGTTCAGCACCCTGCCATCAATACCGGTCAACATCTCCAGATTCGCTAATGTCGCATAACTATCGGTTGTTTCAAATCGAACCAGCGCATTTGCCACTGCAACACCATACACGTCTCTTACAGATGCAACCAAGGTTGCAGGCGTGACACCATCAGGGGTTGTCCCGCTGGCAGGAGATGCCGCTATTGCCAGTGTGTAGGCATCGTTAGATACAAATTGAATCGGTATAGTTGTCGCTGTATTGGAAATCAGATCGATCACCGTAATGACTACAGGCTCGGCAACTGTATCTTTCACAGTAATCGCATTCAGAGCGGCATCCTTTACTGAGCCAAATGCGTCTGTCGTACCTGACACGGCAGACAACTGGGCAAGCCCGGTTGTTGATAATGTCACTGCTCTGCCCAATTGAGGCACACCGTTTTGATCGGTGATTACGATCGATAGTGTCGAAGTAGTAGCACCATCGCCTAGCAACGAGACAGGCGTTGCAGAGCTGACAATTTTAACAATTGAAGAAACGAAATTAATTGCCACAGGTGACGCATACGTATCAGCCGATGCTAATACTGTAACTGCTTCCGCATACGTATCTGAAACCGTAATTCTGGCCGTTCCTGTTGCATCTGTAATAGCGCTGCCAATACTTAGCAATGCTGATGACGCATACAGGTCGGTGAAAATAATAGCCTTTCCGGCGATAGGTGAACCCACTGCATCTTTAATCGTTGCCTGCACCGTTGCCAGACTTACGCCATCTGCTGCAATAGCAGCAATACTTGGTATGACTGATACTTTTAATGTATTGACCACCTGCGTAAATGTTGCCGTCGCTGTGGTACTGAAAGAGCCTACTTTTGCAAGTACGGTAACTGTTTCTGCAGTACCATCAATCACCTGAACCGTTGCAACGCCTGTTACATCCGTAATCACTGAAGACTGTGTTAGCACTGCGGATCCAGTAACGCTGAAATTCACAGCACTACCGGACAACGGTGATCCCAATCGATCCAGTACCGTAACCTGAACGGTGGTATAGGTATCTTGTGGAAGTGTTGCTGGTGTTGCAGTCGCAACCATGCTGCTTACATTCGCAAAGGGCGAGTCAGGCAATAAGCCATCTTCCGCATCGCTTTTCAAGGCTGGTAGAGTCATAATAAGTGACCCGGTGGATTCTGTACCTTGGACCATCACTCTGGCACGAATTCTATCTCTGACCCAAACAGCACTACTCTTCGGATAGACCAGATTAAATGAGCCCACGCCATTAGCATCAGTGGTAACTGTTGACGGCAATGAGCCTGCAGCTGCAGAAGGCGGCGTTAAAATACCATCGCCATTAATATCCTCACCTGTATCCAGAGTAACGTTCTCATTCAAATCCTCATTTGGATACGTGCCGATAACTGTCGGGCTATATATATATGTAGGCGGAGGACTGACTAATGTACCTGTCCAGAAACCAGTTACATAATCATTTGGCCAGGCACTCAATGTTACCTGCGTCCCTTGTACCGGGTTACCATTGGAATCCGTAACAAGTACACTCATCGGCAATTGATATTCAGTTGGACTAAGAACCACCACTGAATTTGCTCGTCCAATTACGACTGATGCCGCAGTACCACCGATGACCACGGACACTGTTCCTGTAATTGCAGTCGGCACACCAGCCTGAATCACCGTTGCCTTGACCTGCAGTCCGGATTGCGTTGAACTCACCGTACCGCTGGTCAGGATTGTCGTGGCTTTACCAGATGCATTTGTCATATTCAAACTAGGCTGTATAAATTCTCCACCACCCAAGGCATTGACTATTTCATATTGAACTTGTGCATTCCCTATGGGTTGTCCATATGGATTTGTTACCAGTGCAGTTAGTATGACCGAGTCTCCACCAGCGCCAGTATCCAAAGCAAGTATATTGCGATTGGCCTGAATTGTCAGTGAATAGGCATCAGACACCGGAGCGGAAACAGCTACTTTGGTACTATCGAAAGTGCTCAAGTTGTTCGGATCAAAAACCTGAATTGTTGCCATTCCAGCGTTGGTAGAAGTTAAAGTAGCCCATGCTAATGTTCCTACAACTGTTGGTTGAATCGTTGCCTTACCATTCTCCCAGGTGCCCAGTGACGTAGAGAAAAGCACATCGGTCAGAGCTCCGGCATTCACATACACATCCAGTGCTTGGCCTGTCGTTATGGAATAAGGGTCAGTCGCTGGCACCGCTATATTAAATACACTGCCAATATTGGTAATATCATAGGACTTCGTAGCTGATGTTCCTAAAGACGAAGCCGTAATTGTCTCAACACCTTGTGCCAATGCGTACACGTCGACAATCAACTGACCTGTAACGTTAGCGGTTAATGAAGTGACCGCAGGTGCAGTAGTACCAGCTCCTCTGAATTCAACAAATCCTGAAGCGCTTGAAAGATTCACTGTACTGTAGGGCACACCATTGCCTCCGGCATCCGTGACATTCACAGTCATCTGTGTCGTCGTCCCGACATCAAATGCAGAAATATTTGAGGTGATATTAACTTTGCTGCCAACCACCAGTATCGGAATTTGTTTAGCAGTCAGGCCCGAGACAGCAGCTGAAACAGTAATTGTCTTGTTTGATGCATCGGAAGAGCCAGCACGTAACGTTACAAAAGCTTGTCCATTTGCATCTGTAATTACGCTGGATGCAGATAACACACCTCCTGATACTGATCCACCACCGTTGGATGAAAATGCAACCGTTGCATTTGGAACAACCGAATATGTATCCGTTAATACCGTTGCTGTAATGATTGCTGTATCGGAATTATCTGATTGTAATGTGTACTTGTTTGTAGCCAGCGTAACATATGCTGGCTGCGGGCTAACGAAATCAAAATTTGCATATTTATCTTTAAATTGCCCATCAGTCACAAAAAACCGGACAGTTTCTGCTACCGGATCCACAACCGTAAACTCGACTGTTCCCGTAGCATTAGTAAGCGCAGTTCCTGTATTTAATTGAGCAGATGTACCATAGATATCGTAGACTGAAATCAACACATCCTGAATTGGCAGTCCATTACTATCTTTTGCATTAACAATTACTTTTCCGCTACTTACTCCATCAGCGGCAATACGACCATTATTTGGCACTGTAATCACGTTCAGAGTTTTTACACCTGGCGTAAACTTAACTGTAGCTGGCTGACTAAAGGCTCCATGCTTGGCTACCACGGATACCGTTTCAGCCGTTTGATCATAAAGTGTCACAGAAGCCACACCAGTCAGATTTGTGGCTACAGTCGCACTACCCAAACCGGTTGTTGTAAACTTACCATTCCCTGTCGTCGTAAAGACAACCGAGCGACCAGATAATGGTGAGCCTGTAGCATCCAACAGTGTAGCACTCACAGTTGAATACACATCCGTTGAAATACCGTCATCTGCTCGAGCCACCGTAGGCGTTGCAATCAAGGACATTGATGCAACTGTCTGTTCAAAGGTGATCGAAGTGCTCACAGAGTTTACACCGTTAAGTCTCAATTCTGCATAAACATCAATTATTTCAGCGTATGTATCTCTCACTGTCACTATCGCGTTACCACTGATATCTGTAAGAACGCGAGAACTGGAAATCACTGCTGTGCCAGCAAGGGTATAGAAATCTACCACCGCATTGCTTACAGCAACACCGTTCGCATCGCGAACCAACGCACTTACCGTTGCGAAGCTTACGCCATCCGGCGCTACGCTTGTTGGCGTTGCTGTCAGTGCAATACTCTTGGCTGAAGCTGATACAAACTGGATCGGGATACCAAACGACAACGTTCCTGTAGCATCAGTAAACGTCAGCGTCGCCGTTTCAGGCAATCCATCCTGGACATAAACATCGGTGACGCCTGATGCATTTGTCGTGATACTGATCGGACTTGGAATCATCGTTGATGAACTACTGCTCACCGAGAATGTCTGGTTCGGTACAAGGTTACCAT
>PFXG01000086.1 GCA_002791545.1 Zetaproteobacteria bacterium CG_4_9_14_3_um_filter_49_83 | reverse complement strand
CATGCAGAACAATACATGTGAAACGGTAGAAGTCCGCGACTATCACTACGACATCAACAGCGTGAATGGTGGCGTGCAACTGAGTCAAAGTGTGCACGATCAATTGCGTGTACGTCTTGATGCAACGGCTGGTTACGTTGCCTGCCAATGAGAAGATAACTACGGGAGGTTTTATCATGCGCGCACATCTTTTCGAACTCACCGCTACCGCCATCAGCCTTTTCATATTCTCCTCCGGCGATGGAAATATCGCTGAGCATTGGGCTCATTTATCTACAGAACCTGCCGCTTACTCATCGAGCTTCAACATGCCTTTGCAACTTCCCCCGGCTGATGCCTTCGATACTGATACGACCTATGATGCCAGCATTAATACCGCCTATCATGCCACAGCAGATGTAAATACTTTGCAGTTATTTACAGATCAGCAGAGCAAAAAAGCGTTAGAAACATTCTCCGAGCCGCATGTGAATGTGTTCCTTTGGGTCAAACTATTGTAGGTGAAAATTGTGACTGAAACAGCACGAATAAAATGGCGAACGAAGGCCGAACAATGATTTAACTTGCCTTTCAATATTAGTATTTTATAATCTAATTATTCTTCGCCAGGAGTTCGTCATGATATACGTCAAAGACCAACAGGATGAATGCGATTGTTATTTTCAGGCACACGTTCGGATCAATCATCACCCTCATCAATGGGGCTGCTTTGCCAGCAAAATTGAAGCAGAGCAATGGGCTTACTGGTTACAAAAGAAGATTATCACACGTGATTTATTTGACGCTGCTATCACAAGAACTGATCAGTCATAAGTCATGACTAAAAAAAGTGCCCCGTCTCGGGGGCACTTTTAATTTTTTCAACTCAACTTATTGGCCGCGCAGTTCACGGAAACCCTTTTCGTGAGTGCCGGTAGAAGTTGAAGTCCAAATGCCCTGTGTTCCATCCGCACATGTACAAACCTGAATGCGACTGGCACTTGTTTTGGTCTTATCCTCATCACACTCGCCCACGTAATCGCCGTGTTTTTCATGCGCTGGCCAGGCTGACTGGCCAATGGTAATCGAATGTGCATTGTCAGATTTTCCCAAAGAGACATGACAGATTTCAATTTTCTTATCAATCTCTGCTTTGCCGGAATCTTTACTTCCATCCAGACTTTCTGACTCGCTACTGCTCAGTTCAGAGCCGCACATGCAATAGCCATCACTTTCTGCTGCAAACGTAGCTGTAGGCATCGCCCACATCACTATCGTAAAACATGCGGCCAATAAAATACTTTTGTCTTGAATCGAGTTCATCATATCGATCCTCCTTACATAAATTTGGCGAATCGTCATCCCGACATTGCCAACTCAGAACCGTCTGAGCCTACGCTTTCATTATATTGCATTCCAAATATATTTTATGTGATTGCCGCCACACAAGCAGCACCGAAATACGGGAAATTATTGCGCCAGCAGCTGAACATCAGCCAGCCCGGACAGGCTGCCATCGGGCGTCGGAAGAAAACCCCGAAGACGCGGGCCGGATACTGCGATGACAGGTTCAAACCACAGAGGGATATACACCTGATCGGATTGCATTTGCTGCTGGATTAAGGCGTACAGCTCTTTTCGGGATTGAACATCTTCCATTTCTGACGCCTTTTCCAGCCATGTATCCATCTGTTGATTGGCATAGCGACCACGGTTGGCCCCCTTCGGTGGCCACATATCGGAATGCAATATCCAGCGATAAATATCAGGGTCGACAATACTGACCCAGGATAACGAAAAGAGCTGGAAATCACCGCGCTTGATACGCGCATAAAAACCGCCCCATTCCAGCGATTCTATCGACACATCGACACCGATTTCCTGCCACATCGCAGCAAAAGCTGTCGCCAGTTGCAAGCGGGTCGGATCGGTGCTGGTGCGATAGACAAGATGAAAGCGTGTACCATCGGCTCGCACAGGAAATCCAGCTTCATCCAGTAACTTTTTTGCTTGCTCAGGCGCATACAAGGTTTCAGTTAATGCTGTGGATGCCCAGTGGTCCGGTGTTAATATACTCTCCGCCAGCAAAGGCAAATCTGATAACAGGGCCCTTTTTAATCGCTCTCTGTCCAGTGCCAGCGCCAGTGCATGTCGCACCCGAACATCATCCAGAATCTCATCCTGCATATTCAGGCCGACATAAGAGAACGTGGTAGAAGCTCGCGTGGCCAACTGCAGGTTCGGCTGTTTCTTCAAATAGGGCAACAAATGCGGCGGCAGATCATTCTGAATAAAGTCAATTTCTCCACGCACCAGCTTCAGACAGCGCGTCACGGCATCTTTAACCCGGACGAAGTGCAACGTATTTACACGATTAGCCTGCGTCAGCGGTGTTGCTCGCCGCAAGCGAAGATCATTATCCTGCCAGGAGAGAAGACTGAAAGGACCGGCCCCAATAATACTTTGAGCCTGTTGCGGCTTTACCGCCAGCAGGGCAGGTAAGATCCCGACCGATAAACGGGTCAAAAATGAGCTGTCCGGTTTATTCAAATGAATGGTAAGTTGCTGCGGCGATGTCACTTCCATGCGCTCAATGGCCGCAAATCCGGCTCGCAGGGGGCTGGCCAGATGTTCATCCAGAATTGAGTTCAATGTTGCTACAACATCCTCAGCCTGCACATTCTGCCCATCATGAAACCTCATGCCCTGCTTTAAGGTAAAGCGCCAAAGCAATGGACCGGGGTGCTCCCAAGACAATGCCAAATCAGGTTGCGGGCGGAAATGATCGTCCAGATGGACCAGTCCGCGATGCAGAAATTCATGCACTTTATGCGATGCGGCATCAGTGGCATAGCGTGGATCCAGCGTAGCAGGCAACTCCGGCATACCGATACGCAAAACATCCTGCGCTGGTGTGTGTTGCTGACATGAAAGCAATAGTAGAGACAGCAGCAAGCCAGTCAAAGTACACCTGCCGGAACCATAAACACCCATGCGTGAAATCATGTCGCTCCGGGCAACCATAAGCTCATGCTTTCGACATGGCCGGAGTAAGCAAATAAATCCAGTGCCCGCAAAGCATGCAAATGATAACCCTGTGCTTGCATAACAGCGGCATCGCGCCCTGCTGAAGCGCTGTCGCAGTGCACCAGAATAACCCGCCGTGGCAGCAAACGCTGCATCAAGGCGCATACCTGCTTTGCCCCCTTGCGGGGAGGATCGACAATCAGAACATCAGCCCCAACCCAGTCGCCAACATGATCCTGAAGCGCCCGTGCCTGAAAAAGATCAGCGGTGAGATAAGATGCATCGACCTTCAAATATTTAGCATTGGCATTGGCCGCACGCACGCTGGCTTCGGATACTTCCGCGCCACGGATGCGACAACCATTGACGGCAAGAGGAAGTGATAAATTACCAATACCTGAAAACAGATCGACGACAAAGCGAGCATCTGCTGACCATGCCTGGATCTGCTCAATCATCTGCCGATTACCGAACATCTGCCCCTGCACAAAATCATCCGGGCCGATATGAACTTTGCACTGGCCAGCCTTCACCGGAAGCAAATCATACAACGCATGAACCGGGCGATTCAGCGGGCGCGTAATCTGCTGGCTGCGGAGCCACCATTGTATCGGTGCCCCCGGCAACGATGAACCCTCTTCGGGAAGCATCCATGAAGCGGCCTGATCCATCGTTACAGCATCCGATTCCATGACCACATGTATGCCATGACTACACAACACGGCATATACCGATTCTGGCAGCCCATCCGCTGCCTGCGTCCGCCAACTTGCTCGCCAAAAGGCTTGCAAAGAGTTTCGCAACACATCCAGCTCCGGGCTTACAATCATACAATGCTGCTGCACCTGTACCTGATGACTGGATCGCTGGTGAAAGCCCAGCGTGATTTCAGGGCTTGTGGCAACGTGCCAGCGTACCCGTCTGCGTGCCAGATCAGATGTGAATGGCTGCGCAGCATCAATCGGTATCCATAAAGTTTGATCACGGTACACATGGCGGAAAGCGTCCATCACCCAATCGGACTTGAGGCTTGCATGATGTTTAAAATCAAGTGACTGCAAAGCGCAACCACCGCACAGATGTGCTATTTTACAAGCGGGTTCAATGCGCAGAGGGCTTGGCCGGATCACCCGTTGCAACAACCCTCGCTGAGCCCCTCGCCGCTTACTCTCAGGCGAAAAAGCAATCTCTTCATCCGGTAATGCCTGTGCGACCAGCCAGCTTTGACCCTGTGAACATACAACAGCCTCACCACCGGGAACAATGCAGCGAACATGCCCTGTCTGTTCAGACATGGGTTTTCACAGTATCGGATTTTGCTTGAGAAACATCCGCTTTCAATATGCCATCACATCAATCGGGCCAACGGTGATCGGCTCCGGTGTTCGGAGCATAATTCGAACACCTTTGATAAGCTCGGGCAGTTCAGAAGCCTGAATGGTCACGGCCACATCCACATCATCATTCAGCCGATCAAACACTTTTTTCCAGCTGCCGTCTTCCAACTGCACATACAGTCGGACAAAACCATCTGTAAAATCAAGCTTACCAACACTGGCTTTGCGCAGCACAATCATTCGAGGATGAATGGGGGCTTTAAACGTCAGATCCGATTTCCCTAGCTTGAAGTTTCGCATGGATTCCTTCCAGCGATAATCACGCAGCTCTTCAAAAAACACACGACTGCCACCTTTAAACTCATGCGTCTCGTTTGATGAAGCCCTGGAGTAATCACCGCGACGCACTTCATGCTCCAAACGGTAAGTTGCCGGTTGAAGGTTTTCTTCCTTCTTTGTTTTCTTAACAACTTTCTTAACTGTCTCAGCTGCTTTCAGCGGTTCAGCTACAGGCCTGGCCATCACTTCGGGATGCGGCGGATTAGCATAGGCATCTTTTGCCTGCTCGGTTTTCTGCTCTATACCCGGCTGCACGGCCGCTGTAGTGACTGGCTTAACAGCAGCTTCAGCTGGCGCTTGTGTTGCAGGCGTTGTTGGTCTGCTGTTCTCTGGAGCATCGCTGCCCATCAAAGCAAAGATCATCAGGCTGATAAGCATCAGCACTAAAACAACAGCCCACGAAGAGCCGATCTTTCCGCTACGCCCCATGTGCGACCAGATGTCCCTGAGGCGAAATTCCGGCGGGCATTTAGAGGCGATAGCATCACCCAGAATGACCGGCATATAAACAACACTGCGAGACATATCTGTCGCTTTATCGAGAGCCTGCTCATACCAGGGTGCCGTCAGAATTCCATGCATATCGATATGGGAGTGAGTTTTATCACCTGCAACCGATGCATTGGCGTGAATGAGCGACGAATCATTTTCATGCATCAGTGACGATTGCTCAATGTCATCGAGTCTTTGCGATACTTCTTTGCAACTCAAAGGACGATTGTTCGGTTCTTTCTCCAGCAATTTCAAAATTAAATCCGACAATTCCAGAGGAATTCTGGCATTAAGCTCAATCGGTGGTCTGGGTTTAGCCCGAACCTGCTGCTCCATGATCTGGAATTCACCTCCGCCATCGGCTGTTCCATCAAATGGCGGCTTTCCCGTCAGCATTTGAAATAAAAGAATTCCGAAGGCATATAAATCGGTGCGGGCATCAATATCACCGTGCAGAATCTGCTCGGGAGCCATATAACGGAATGAGCCCACCGTCGTACCACTTTGCGTCAGATCATCATCACCACCGGAAGGCTTGGCCAGACCGAAGTCCACCAGTTTAATTTCACCCATATCCGATATCAGTACATTCGCCGGTTTCAGATCACGATGCACCATGCCGGCAGTATGCGCGGCGCCTAAACCAGCCAGAATGGCTCGTGCGATGCGCAGAATTTCCTTGATCGGCAATGCGGGATTTTGCTTTAAATGTTTTTTCAGATCACTGCCATGCACCATTTCCATGACCAGAGCGACATCGTCATCGTGTTCATATAAAGCAAGCAGTGTCACCACATTCGGGTGCATCAGGCTGGCGTGTACCCGTGCTTCACGATGGAAGCGGCTTTTGAGTTCCTGATTAGCCAGCAAGTGCGGGTGCAGTAGTTTGATCGCAACTTCGCGATGCAGTTTTTCATCAGTGGCCCTGAAAACCAGCCCCATACCACCGGAACCCAACTGTGCATCGAGCCGGTAAGGTCCGAGATGGGTTTTAGGAAGCTGTGAAGTCATGCGATGATCACCATTGGGCAAGCATACCCTTCACGCGGCAAGGAAACAGTTCAGCTATCACAATGCCAGTTTCACCAGATGATCGAATGCTTGCAAATAAGGCGGTGAAAGCCGTTTATCTAAGCCTCTGCTCTGAACCATAAGTTTGAATGTCTCCCCCATCCCGAATGGCATCAGCAATTGTTTCGCAAACGCCATGTCCCGCATACTATCAACCGACGGATGTTGTGCACATTGCTGTACCTGCTGCTGTACAGATGGACTTTGAGCCAGCCAGGCACCCTGCGTGGTAAACGTCAGTGTTTGTATGTCCCGCATCAAACCAGCCTTTGCCAGCGCTGTAAAGTCGATATGTGCTGTGATATCCATCGATCCGGCATGATGCCACATCTGACTCAAAACATCATGTATCACTTCATGATGCCAATGTCCCATCAGCGTACCTTCCTGCCGATTCTGGCGATAATATTCCTGCTGCGTATAGCCATAGTCCACCGTCAGGATAAAACAGCGCTCAATGCAAGCGGCTATATCTTTCTGCCATGCATCCAGGTTTGGATTCCACTCACTGATATAGCCATCTGGCCATGCATCTATTCGAGCCTGCTCGATGGGTAATGTACCAGCCGCAATCGGAGAGGCTGCATCCGCCCAGCCAAAAACCTCATCGTGATACGTTACGCCGCGTTCAAACAGTTCCGCTCCGTGTTTCACAAAACAGCGAACCGGGAAGGCATCCGGCAATTCATTACTGAGCATCACAACCGGCATCCGGCTGCCATCGGGCGAATTAAGCACGGATGCTGCTTGTTCATGCAACGCATCCCATGAAGCAAATATATCCAGCTGAATTCCGGCCTGATCAAGCGTGGACTGCTGGGCCAGTTGCATGCGCTGACTGGTTTCAATGCAAATAATTTTCGGCATCGGTATCGGCAGCGCCGACAAATGCCGGACAAGTTGTGCCAGCAAGCGACCGCTTCCACCACCCTGCTCCAGCAAACACCAATGCTCCGGCGAACCGAGCTCATGCCATGCCCAGGCCACCAGATCAGCAAAACCAAGACCAAGCCATGGCCCCATATCAGCAGCTGTAACAAAGTCTCCCTTCTCGCCGAACACATGCTCAGATTCATAATATCCGGCACCCGGTGCATACAAAGCCAGCCGCATGAACTGATCAAAAGGCAACCAACCGCCATGTTCATCGATTCTCTGGCAAATCATTTTGCCAAGCTCGCTTTTTGGCTCTTTGTTATTGACGCTCATCCCCACCCCGTTTAAATTCGCCTTTATCCTATGAGCGCAATTATGGAAAACAATTAAGTTATCAACAGAGGAATCCTAATCATGGCATCAGAATTTATTATTCACGTCAGCGATGACAGTTACGAAGCGGACGTACTTGGCGCATCCGGTCCGGTCCTGGTCGATTTTTGGGCACCATGGTGCGGCCCGTGCAAACAGATCGCCCCTATTCTTGATGATGTCGCAGATGAAATGGCCGGTAAAATCACGATTGCCAAAATTAACATCGACGATAATCCGAACACCCCCGGTAAATACGGAGTTCGTGGTATCCCGACACTGATGCTGTTTAACAATGGCAACGTACAGGGAACCAAAGTCGGCGCAGTCAACAAGGCCAAGCTCGTCGAATTTATTAACGAGCACATCAGCTAAAGCTGCGAATAAATCGAAGATACTAAAAAGGCGGACTGGTTCCGCCTTTTTTTATCCCTGATTATTTTCGATTCGTTGATCTGATTGGATACGGCGTTCTAACCATCTCCAACCCCAAGCTGATTTTGTAACATTCCATTTTATGCACACAAGCTTAAATCAGCAGCGCTTATGCTTGCACTTTCCTGAAATTTAAAAATGACGTTTTCATGACTTGAACGACCCAATGTCCAAAACATATCAACTCCACCGATAACCATTCAGCCTATCCAATGAACGCTAAAAGGCTGTCTGAGAATAGAAACCGTGCCGAGAAAAAGTGCGCTTGAGTCTTTTTTTCCGTTTAAGTGAGGCGAATGTTGGCGGCATTTAACGCAAATAAAAGGGGAAAGTGCCCAACATCCGCTTTTCCACTGCAGGGTCTAAAATTCTCGGACAGCCTCCCGGATTATTCATGAATCGTTGTGATGACCGGGGCAAGCCCCTTACCCTTCAGGCGCACTATGTGCGTCCAAACGGCAGCTCTGCCTTTTTGTGCGCCGAACGTTTGTCCGCAACGAATTCTGAAGAAGGCGTGCATAGCAGCGCATACGGACAACTGATGATGGATTCGCTGCGGATAAACTGTATACAAAGGGGCAAGCAAGGGCGCAATAGAATTCCTGAATAATCCGGGCACCTTTAACGATGCAGAGACTTACAAACCTGACCGATCGTGAATTGCATCTCGAGTCTCGCATATTATGTAATGTTTTGTCGGGCTGCCGATTGCCGCCGTATGGTCTCTACTGCTATTGTTGAGCCATGAATAGTCCTGAGCTTTCGCTGGAAATTGGTCGTATGCAGGGGCAAGTGGAGATGCTGACCCTGCTGCTTATCATTGTGTTGCTCATCAACGCAGGTGTCATCCTCTGGCTGGTGCTGCGTCGCTCGACTGAACACCCCGCCACAACAAATTCAACAATCAGTGAAGCAACAACAATTTTGGACGATGACCAGACCGATATCGTTCAACAGGCGGAGTTGCTGCTGCTGCGGGGTTTGAATCCCCCACCGGGCTTTCTGCAAGCGCTGCATAAACTGAAAGATTACGGTGATGGCTACAATCATCTGTTGTACCGTTTTCTCGATGCTCGCTGGCGGCGAGAGGTCTCCATTGCCGACACACTTTCCGACGATCTTCTTAAACGTTTTAATGAAAAGGGAGCACATCCCTGGATCAACCTGATGATTGCCGATATCGCCGCCTTTCGGCAGCAGGCGGATCTGGCAACTGAGCATTTGCGGCTGACGCTGGAACAGCGCGACCGCGAAGCCCCAATCTGGCAGCGCATGGGCGAGGCGCATCTGATGCACGACGAGGCTGACCACGCCATCGATTGCCTGCAAAAGGCTGTAGAGCTTGAGATGAAACTCTCAAACGCATGGTTACAGATGGGTTGGGCTGAGCTGCTGGCACATCGTCCCGACATGGTGGATAATCATTTAAAATTCGCTTACGACTTCGCCGAGCCGGGTGAAGAGCAACAAGTGCAACGGCGGGCCAATATGGTGTCCACGCTCGGCAAGGCGGCGCTCGGCTATGAGGGTGAGGCAGTCACGCTGCTTGATGTGCTGCTTGATCTGCACCGCAATAAAGAGACAGCCTGTGAAATGCTGAAGTCACTGGAAAAAGTTGCTCCGCTCTACCCTGATCAGGTCCCTGTATTTCTGAGATTACGCAGCATGCTACTCAAGCACATGGAACAGCAGGGATTTTCTCACGAATCAATGAAGTCGAATTAATGAAGGAAAAATCTTGTAAGACCTCCATGAAATTGCCGCGATTACCGACCGCTATAGAATCAAAAAGGGAGGATCAGGTTGATAGTTATGCTCATTTAGCAAACCGTCACCGTAATTCCGGAGGAGCTTCCCGCCTCAAGCTAACCCGAGTCAGCGCCGAAATAGCGGGAAAGCAATCTGTGTCCGGAACGACGTGAAATGACTGACTGCCCTCGCTATTTCAGGCAAGAGAGGTCTACCATTGTATCATTATTTAGTGAATTCAAGTTGGCACAATGATAGGCCTGCCCCCGATGACTGGACATCCCGAATTTGATCCAGCAAATGTGTAAATGTCAAAGCTGACCCGGACTTAGTAAAGCTGACCCGGACTTAGTAACTGATCACGAAAATAATCTTCGATGCGTGCATAAGGCAATAGCTGAAAATACGACAGGTAAACCGCATGAGCCTTGATACCGTTGCCATATTGC
>PFXG01000005.1 GCA_002791545.1 Zetaproteobacteria bacterium CG_4_9_14_3_um_filter_49_83 | reverse complement strand
TCAATAATCAACATGAGAAACTGTTGCGGTTAATGGGAAATTGCTATCTCAGGTTTTATTCCTGAAATTAAAAGTTATGGGTGCGGAATGTCGGTTCCAACATTGGAAGTTGAAGACTTGTTGACTAAAAGTGAATACGCCATGCTCAGAGCTTACATGGAGGATTTTATTCGTTCGGCTAGAGTTTGAGGGTGTATTGGACTCTCTTTTTCTCAGCGCTGATTTCTTCCACCCTGATGCCGGGTGGTTCGGAGGCTCTGTTAAGCTATCTTATTATTGATGGTGGCAATGTTTATATGCTGGTTGCTATCGCCACGCTGGGTAATGTGCTGGGCAGTCTCATCACTTATGGCATGGGGCGATTTTTGAATCAGACATTTCAAAACTCCCGCTTCCGCATGAATCCGAAGCATTTAAGCACCGCCGAAACATGGTTCGCAAAGTTCGGACAACCCGCCCTTATATTTGCCTGGCTGCCCATCGTCGGTGACCCGTTATGCTTTATCGCCGGGATGATGCGCAGCCATGTTATGTTATTTGTATTACTGATAACGATCGGCAAGTTTTTACGTTATGCCGTGCTTGCCGCTATTGTCGGGTCGGTGGGCGTCGGATCAGTGGGGTAACCCACCGGCCAGTTGCGGAAAAACAGCAATCAACAGCGTGATCAGAAATACAGTTGAAACCAGCAGAATGATCACTGGTATCATGATAATCATTGCGGCGCTCTTGCCGGAAATCTTGCAATATGAGACCAGGCCAACCCACATCAGATAAAGATTCCAGATCGATGCAAGCACTCCGAGTACCGGTACTGCGACGAACACCATGGGAAATGCTGCATAAGTGGAAATTTGAAATGCCTGCCTGGTCGATAATTTCTGTTTGGCGAATACACGTACAGCCCATGCCATATACACCGACCAAAAGCGCAACGACACCAACAGAAGACCCCATGTTACGGGTAACAAAAACAGAAAAAGCACATTGCTGAATGGCATGGAAACAAATGTCGCCAGGAAAATAATAATCGATACAAAAAAGATGCCATCACGAAAGAAATAGGCGGGTGACATCTGTTCGAAAAAAGCTTTCGGTGTCTTGATTAATGCTTTAATGACCGGCAAAAATGTTTCCATCGGTCTGTTGGACTCGAAATACTCAAACGATTGATCCTGCATGTGTTACCCCCAAAGGCCGCGAAGCATGTTACGGATACCAGATCGATGCAAGTCTGGCGTGACTGATGTTGGTGACTGCCGCACAAGGCCTGATGCAATTCAACGTGCTTTCAAGCATGATGTGCCAGATCGCGTTCAGATTCAAAAAAGGAATCGCCATGACTCAACAAGCCGCACATTCCGGCGACAAATTGTGGATAAGCATATTGGTGCTCACATTACTGGTCACAGCAGGCCTTTTTATGTGGACCAGCAGCCACTATCAGTCCGACGGAAAACAGGGAAGCATGATTGACGAGCGCGGCCATGTACATGTGCTGGGAGTCACGCTGGGCGAAACCACCTTACGTCAGGCCGAGAACATGCTGCAAAGCCGCAGCGATATCGCCTTATATATTTATCCGGAAGGCCATCCGGCGGCAGGCATGACGCTGGAAGCTTTTTTCCCTTCGATTGCCGACCACTCCAAAATTATTTTGTTACTGGATGCTGATATTCCGCTGTTGCATGCGATTGAGGAACGTGCCTCCGTGCCACATCTGTATCCCAACGCGGTGGCCCGCATGAATCTGAGCCCGGCCGATACGCAGCTGGCGCAGCAGCTTGTGGTGAAAGAGCTGACTCTGATCCCAAGTGTTGAAGTTGATCTGAAAAGTATCATGGCCCGCTTCGGCCAGCCTGAACAAGAAGTAAGTCCGGAGGAAGGAAGCTTGCGGCTTAAATACCCGGCAGCAGGCTTGACGGTAACCTTGTCAAAGGACGATGCCACCCGCTTACACTTTGCCAACCCGAACTCACTTCCATAACCCTGTGCTGATGCTGCATGTCATGACTATTGAAGCCGCGCATCAGCATCATTACCCCCAGCAGCAACACCAGCACAGCCGAGAATTTCAGTAATATCGCACGCTGGTTCGGTTTTAGCATCGCAAGCACGGACGGGGCCAATAACATGGCCGGCACCGTACCCAAACCAAAAGCGGCCATCATCAGCACTGCATCGACGACGTTTGCCGTGGCGGCTGCCATGGCCAGAGCCGCATAAACCAGACCACAGGGCAGCAAACCATTGGCCATACCCAGAGCCATCCAGCTTTGTGAACGTGCCTGCTGCGCCGCCGAACGGACAAGTTGCACCAAGCCCAAATGCCGACTAACGGCCAGTGACATCCGGCTCAGCGGATCGGCAAGCCAGCCACCCAGGTTCAGCGCAAATATCATCATCACTATACCTGCAAATAGAGCCAATCCGCGTTGCAACCAGTCGCCGGTGAAACTGATCAGCAGCATACCGGATGCACCTGCGACTAATCCCAGCAGCATATAGGTTACGACTCTTCCGAACTGATACAGAATCAATCCGCGCCAGAAGATGCTTTTGCTACTCACAGAAAGCGCGGCGACCAATCCGCCGCACATACCGATACAATGCAGGCTGCCGAAGATGCCCATCGTAAGCATCAGTCCAAGGGATAAGATTAAATCAGTCATGTTTGGGCATCATTTGGTCGGTCCGGAATCAGCATCATCGAGATCGTCATCATCAAGAATGCGATGTGCCGGACCTTCCATGTCGTCATATTGCCCGCTGCGTACCGCCCAGAAAAAAATCAGTACACTGATCAGTCCCAGCAGTATCATGCCGGGAATCAGCCCGTAAATTACACTCATTTGCTCCCCTTCATCCGCCGGCGAATCAGCATGGCGTTGCCGATCACCATCAGCGAACTCAGCGGCATGGCAATGGCAGCAAACACCGGCGTAATCAGTGCCGCCATCGCCACAGGCACCAACAGCACGTTATAGGCCAGTGACAGCATGAGATTCTGCCGGATGGTCTTCAAGGTTTGTCGGCCAAGATTCACCGCATACAGTACATGCCGGATGTCCGAACTCATCAGCACCACATCAGATGTTTCCATCGATGCATCCGAGCCGGAGCCCATGGCAATGGCGACATCGGCGAGCGCCAGCGCTGGCGCATCGTTGACACCGTCGCCCACCATCAATACGGTTTTACCGGACTCCCGCAATTGTCTTACTAATTGTGCTTTTTTCTCTGGCAACACTTCGGCCACCACATCCATCTCGCCCAGTTGCTGGCGCACATACGCCGCCGCCCGCGCAGAGTCACCGGTTAACATGGTCAGACCCATGCCGGCCTGACGCAGCGCCGCAATCACCTCGATCGCACCATCACGCAAGCTATCCTGCACGTGAATGAGTCCGATCAACTCAGCATCCATAGCCAGCCAAACGCAGATACCCATGGAATCCTCAATACCTTGTTCCCGGGACTGCAACTCAACTGACAAAATCACACCGCGTTGACGCATCAGCCTGGCATTTCCCAGATACAACTTCCGGCCCGCCCATTGTGCCTCAACACCCATTCCCGGAATCATCGCGTGTTCCAGCGTCGGCAGACATGCACAGCCCTGTGATTCGGCTTCATGACAAATTGCGCGGGCAAGCGGATGTGGAAAATTGCGCTCGACAGAAGCAGCCAGCTGCAACACCTGCTGCTTGCCAATGGCCTGGCTCAGTGAATCAACCTGCACCACGCGCATACGGCCATGCGTCAGTGTTCCTGTTTTATCAAATACGACATGGTCAACTCCGGACAAGCGCTCCAGTGCATCCCCATTTCGCACCAGCACTCCGGCTTTGGCGCCCACTCCGGAGCTCACCGCAATCGCCATCGGCGTAGCCAGCCCCAAGGCGCACGGACAAGTGATAATCAATACCGCAAAAGCAGCCAGCAGCGCCGTATTTATGTCGTACGGCAGCCAGTAAACGAAGGTCAAAGCAGCCAGTCCCAGTGTCATTGCAACAAACCACGGAACAATCCGGTCTGCCAGCTTTTGCACCGGTGCTTTGCTGGCCTGTGCAGCTTCAACCAGATGAATCATGCGGGCCAATTTTGTGTTGTTAGCTGTATAACGGACAACAACAATCAATGGCGCATCAACATTCAGTGTACCGGCTGATACCGGATCCCCCTGCTGCTTACGCACCATATTGGATTCTCCGCTCAGCATTGATTCATCCAGATGACTTACCCCTTCTTCCACATCGCCATCAACCGGTACTTTATCACCGGCGCGAATCAGGATTCGGTCTGCGATCTGCAACTTTCGCACTGCCACGCGTTGTTCTGTCCCCGCATGTAGTAACGTAGCCATCCGCGGTTGTAATTCCATCAAGCGCAACGATGCTGAAGAGGCATTGCGCCGCGCCATCGCTTCCAGATAACGTCCGATCAGAATCACAAACAAAAAACTGACCACCGTATCAAAATAGACGTGTGTGCCGTGGTTCAGCGTCTGCCACAGTGAGTATCCGAATGTAGCCACTGCACCAATGGCTATCGGCAAGTCCATGCCCAATTGCCCTTGCCTCAGGCCCCGCCCCGCTGCCGATAAAAACGGCCCACCGGAGTACAGCAACACCGGCGTGGCAATGGCCAGACTCACCCAGTGAAAGAACTGCCGATGTTCCACACTGATGCCTGAAGCGTCTCCGGCATACAGTGCAATCGAAATCCACATGATGTTCATCGCGCCAAATGCGGCAAAACCCATGCGAAACAGCAAGCGCCGGTTTTGTTTGAAAATCTGTCCTTCGGCTGTTTCCTGATTATAGGGAACAGCTGCATAACCCAGCGCCGCAAGTCGCTGCATGATACTCGACAGCTTCAGCTGCTGTTGATCCCACACCACACGTAGCCGCTGACGGGACAAATTCACCTCGGCAAGCGTTATACCTGACAATTCCGCAAGACCTTTTTCAATCAGCCAGATACATGCCGGACAATGGATACCCTCGATCAGCAGCAGTGCTTCACGACGACCATCGGCATGGCGGATAACCATATCCTGCTGAACCTCTTCCAGATCGTATTGATCGATGTCGGATGGCATATCCGGTGGTGGTTGCAGTGTACTTTCACGCTGCCGGACCCGCTCATAAAAGCCGTCAAGTCCGGCCTCGGAGATAGCCTGACAAACCGTCAGACAACCGGCGCAGCAAAAGACATATTGCTCTCCGGCCACTTCGCCGTGGCAGGCAGTCGCACCGACAGCCGGAAGTCCACAATGTCGGCAGTTCTTCATGGCAGCGGTTATTGAATTATTTTTCGACAAAAATGCGCTGGGCTATATCGAAGGCTCCGGCATCCGAAGTGATTCGGGCAATCAGATCCCAATGCCCCGGTTGTGGGAAAAGCACCGTGGCGGTAAATGTACCGATATCAGTCATGGCCAGCTTCGACTGAAAATCCAGCGCGGCATCACTGGGGCGGTAGGCATAAAGCGTAACATCGCCTGCCGATACGGGTTTACCCTGATGATCCATGGCATACAAACGAAATGGCTGTTGTTCATTCAGCACCACATGCTGCGGCACCAGCAACTGTAATCGCCACGCCTGCCCGGCCTCTTTGCGGATAGCCTCCTGATCGTGAAAATAGGTTTTACCTTTCTCATAATAGTCCTGCACCACCAGATTCGGAGGCGATAAAAAGGCGTATCCAATAAAGATAAAATTGACCAGCACAGTGACGGCCACAGTTGCTATGACCGCCCGAAGCCATGGGTTTTTCATGTCTTCTTTCAACTGCTCGCTCATCACACTCATCGTTTGTCTCCGCCCATCATGTGTTATTTCTTCGGCCCGATAAATACGGAACCTTTTGTAAGGCTGATCTTATCAGGGCTGCCCACGCTCTCAAACACAAAACGAATCTTGCTATTTTCTTCGCTCAATTGCGTAGGCATTGCACGCAAATAAGCGTGGATTGGAATCAGCTTACCAGCCCGCAACAGAACTTCGTGACCACCATCAATTCTCAGTTCAACACCATCCAGCCCCTCAATGCTGACGCGTAAATGCAGATCATCCGGCGTTTTATTGACGGCTTTGATGGTGTACTTGTTCTGAATGCTGCCATCGGACATCTGCAAATAGAGCGGTTGTCTTTCATGCACTATGGACAGTTCGACCGGTGGAATATGGGTCAGTCCGTAGGTGATACCCGATACTGCCAGAGTAAAGATGGTCAGATAGGTCAGCACACGTGGTCGCTTGAGCCAATACGGCAACCTTTCACCTGAGAGCTCCTTGCGCGAGGTGTAGCGGATCAAATCGCCAGGCCGTCCAACCTTTCCCATCACCCCGTTACAGGCATCGATACACATACCGCACATGATGCAACCCTCCTGCAAACCTTCCCGTATATCCACGCCGGTCGGACATACACCAACGCACAAATGGCAGTCCACACAATCTCCGCGAGCCGTTGTATCTCCCCTCTCAATTTTTCCCTTAACTTTTCCACGTGGCTCTCCACGCGCTTCATCATAGGTGGGCACAATGGTATCTTTATCCATCATCACACTCTGAATCCGGGCATACGGGCATAACCAGAAGCAGACCTGTTCACGCATAAAACCGGCAAACACGTAGGTGCCAAAAACGAACGCTGCCAATACCACCCAGGCAACCATGGGTGCATCCAGCGTGATGTAGCGATACCACAGGTCAAAAGCATCAGTGAAATAGGCAGCAAATGTCACGCCGGTTACCACGGCGATCAGCATCCAGATCGCGTGTTTGAAAAGCTTCAGTGTGATTTTATGGGCGCCCCATGGCGCGGCATCAAGTTTACGCCGCTGAATCGGGTTGCCTTCAATTTTATCTTCCAGCCAGGTGAACCAGTCCGTCCACACGGTCTGAAAACAGAAATAACCGCACCAAACACGCCCTGCAACCGCCGTCACGCCAAACAATGTCATGGCCAGCAATATCAGCACCAGTGACAACATCCAGATGTCCTGCGGCCAGATGGTCAGTGAGAAAAAGTGGAATTGCCTTCCCGGAACATCAAACAGAATGGCTTGCTGCCCCTCCCAGCGTACATAAGGCAGTAAAAAATAACTTAACCACAATGCTCCGGCATACCATTTTAAACGTCTGAATCTGCCACCGATACGCATGGCATGTATGGTTTCGCCACCTGTATTGACATGCCAGTGAACGGCGTCGGCATAGATCTCTTCAATGGCTTGTTCTGTGCCTTCGCCCTTTGCTCTGACTTCGTCCTGTGCTGTATCCTTTTCCTGGGTCATGATTGCTCCCGCCGCATTGTCATTTTCAAAACAAAAAGGGGTACGCCTGGCGCACCCCTCCCTTCAAATTGTTGAGTTCACTTACTCTTCATCTTTATCTGTAGCGATTATCTTGAAAAATCGATAAGCCAGATAACCGAATATCAGGATGGTACCTGCCAAACTGATAATGGTACCTATAACCACTGCATCCATACGAGCCTCCTACCATTTTTTTCAATGCAGGCTATTTACCGCCGCCAAATTGATGCACTTTGACCGCCAGCATTTTAATATCTTCCGGAGAAAGTTTCTCTCCGAATGCAGGCATAATCGCCACACGTGTGTTCGGCACATCTTCCTGATTCACGCCATAACTGATGGTGCGGATAATCTCTTCACGACTGTTTGAGAAACGCCAGATTCGATCTGTCAGATTGGCTGCGCCATTGCCAAGATCATTGATCACGCCGCCAGCGGCATCTTCACCATGGCAGCCTGAGCAACCGATGTCGTTGAACTGCGCAAACTGCTCCGGCGTTGCCTTGCCCTCAGATGCTGCAAGCACCATATCAGCCAGCTGACCGATCTCATCCGGACTCAACATCTCAGCATGTGCGGGCATTTGTCCCATACGACCATCAGCAATGGATTCCGTGATGGTGTCGATATCACCACCGAACAACCAGTCATCATCGGCCAGAACAGGGAATAAACCGGGTGCGCCTTCACCGCCTGCACCATGACAGCCGGCACAGTTATCACCATAAATTGCTTTTGCGGAAGACTCGGCAAAGTTACGCATGCCATCGTCAGCCAGCAACTGCTGACCATTCATTTGTGCAACTTGTTTCAGGAATGGCGCACGAATCTTATCATTTTCTGCGACAGCTTCGTTCAACTCGCCAATCTGCGTCCAGCCCAATACACCTTTGGTCGCTTCATTGACCAGTGGAATTGACGGATAAAGGATGAAATACACCACACAAAAGATCCAACTCGCATGGAAAGAAATCATCCACCAGCGTGGTGGGGGATTGGTCAGCTCGCGGATACCATCCCATTCATGTCCGGTATCTGGAGCGTGTTGTGGCTGTTTATCTTGTTTGGCCATGTTCAACTTCCCTCCTCTCTTCTTCCTGTTCATCATTAACAAAATCACGATATTGCTCAAATTTCTGCTTGTTTGATGGTCTGAAAACCCAGGCATAAAGAGCAATCATCAACACGGTCAAAACCAACACGATAGCCAGCCCCGTCCAATCGGCTCGCGTCATGGCCTGCCAATCGGTGTGAAAGAAATCCTGAATCAAATCACTCACGGTACTCTTTCCCCGGCTCAAACTTCACCATCGTGCCCAGCACCTGCATATAAGCGATCAGAGCATCCATTTCATTTTTACCGCGTACCGCAGCCGCCGCACCGGCAAAATCAGCTTCACTGTACGGCACACCCACAGCAGCCATTGCCCGCAGTTTTTTCTCGGTAATTGCATCATCAATCGGCGCACGCTCAAGAAATGCATAGTTCGGCATCACTGACTCAGGCACCAGCGAGCGAGGTGCACGCAAATGCTGAATTTGCCATTCATTGGAATATTTGCCGCCTACACGCGCCAAATCCGGACCCGTACGTTTGGAACCCCACTGAAACGGGTGATCGTATTTCGACTCTGCCGCCAGCGAATAATGACCGTAGCGTTCTTTTTCATCGCGGAATGGACGGATCATCTGCGAATGGCATAAATAGCAGCCTTCACGGATGTATATATCACGACCCTCCAGCTCCAGTGCCGTATAAGGGCGGATGCCATCTTCTTCTTTGGTTAATTTCTCAATGGTATTATCGAGATAAAACAGCGGTACGATTTCTACAATACCGCCAATCGACACCACGATAGCAATCATGATAGCGAAGCCCCAGACGTTCTTTTCCATCGATTCCTGAAATGATTTTCTTTCACGACGCTTCTGTGGCTCAACCGACCGGGATAAATAGTTACCAATGATTCTGCTCAGTCCCATGATCGACCCCCTCAGTGCTGCGCCGAGGCAGTTTGTGGCCGCCCGTAGCGAATTGTCATCACAACATTGTACAGCATGATCAGGCCACCCGCTAACACCAGCAGCCCGCCGACAGAACGCAGCACATAATATGGATGCATGGCGACAACAGTTTCAGCAAAGGTGTAAGACAAATTGCCGTAATCATCAGTAGCACGCCACATCAGACCCTGCATGATACCGGACACCCACATGGCGCAGATGTAGATCACTGTGCCGATGGTGTGAATCCAGAAATGCGTATTCACCAGGCTTACCGAGTAAATTTCACGGCCCCACAAACGGGTCAACAGATGATAAATAGCACCGACCGATACCATCACGACCCAGCCCAAAGCGCCGGAATGTACATGGCCAATGGTCCAGTCAGTGTAATGACTCAAAGCGTTGACGGTTTTTAATGACATCACCGGCCCTTCAAATGTCGACATGGCATAAAACGCCAGCGACACAACCAGAAAGCGCAGCACATAATCATCACGGAGCTTGTGCCAGGCGCCGGAGAGGGTCATCAGACCGTTCACTGCACCACCCCACGATGGAATAATCATCGCAATGGAGACCGCTGCACCCAGTGAACCGGCCCAGTCAGGCAGTGCCGTATATTGCAGATGATGCGCGCCCAGCCAGACATAACCGAACATCAGCGCCCAGAAGTGCAGCACGGATAAGCGATAAGAGTAAATCGGCAGATTAGCCTGCTTGGGGATGAAGTAATACATGATACCAAGGAAGCCTGCTGTCAGGAAGAAACCTACGGCGTTATGTCCCCACCACCACTGGATCATCGCATCATGCACACCGGAAAAGATGGAGTAGGACTTGGTCATGGTGACCGGAATCGCCAGTGAGTTCACCACATGCAGGTAGGTGATCATGATCATCATACCGAGGAAGAACCAGTTCGCCACATAAATATGCGACGATTTACGGTGCGCCAGCGTCATGATGAAATTACCCATATAGCTGAGCCAGACGATGGCAATGGCAATATCAAACGGCCATTCCAGTTCGGCGTATTCTTTACCGGATGTCCAGCCCATGGGAAATGAAACCACGGCACCGACAATAATCGCATTCCAGCCCCAGAAGGTGAACCAGGCCAGCTTGTCACTCCACAATGGCACGCCACAGGTTCGTTGCACCACGTAAAATGCCGTTGCCATCAGCGTACAACCGCCAAATGCGAAAATCACCGCATTGGTATGCAGTGGGCGCAAACGGCCAAAGCTGAGATACTCGTTCAGATTTAAAGACGGGAAAGCCAGTTGCCAGGCAATGATGTCGCCAACCAGTGCGCCAACAACCAGATATATTACCGCACAAATAGAAAACCATTTAACAATCGTAAAGTTGTAACGCTGACCTTCGGATGAAACATTCTCTGCCACAATCACCTCCACCAGACATTCCAAATGATATATTGTTAATGTATTTTAATCATAGCTTATAAAATAGCAAGGTAATTTAGCGTAAATTTCACCCCGTATTTCACTCAGGAACTCTAAAACTGGCATTCATGACCCATTGAGATGATGGCAAAGTATGATGAAAACGACGTACACAGCGCGCATACGGTCAATTGATGATGAATTTATTGCAGGTAAACTGCCAAGGATCAAGTCCCGGGGGCGCAACAAAATTGATGAATAATCCAACTTAAGGAGTCTTACATGGAAGTGCAAAGAATCAGTGTTTAATCAACATCCGGGCCGAGCAACACAGCTATCCAGCGCTTTTCCGGATCAGCTTCAAGTGCCAGTTTGACAATCATCGTTAATGGAATCGATAGCAGCATACCGACAGGGCCGAGCAACCAGCCCCAGAAGACCAGCGAAAGAAATACCACCAGCGTCGACAAACCGACACCTCGACCCAACAGGCGCGGTTCAATCACATTGCCAAATAACACGTTAATGATGATATACCCGACACCGATCAGTGCCGCATCACCAACGCCCAACTGAATAACAGCCAGCAAAAGTGCTGGCACGGCTGCGATAATGGATCCGATATTCGGTACAAAGTTAAACAAAAATGCCAGAAAGCCCCACAACACCGGATAATCCAGACCGAAACCCCACGTTAACAAACCCACCGACAGACCTGTCATCAGGCTGATGCCGGTTTTCATGGCCAGATAACGATTCACACTCTCAAGGAAAGCATGTAAATGACTGGTATCCGGCGCATGCTCTGCAATCAGCGCCCATTTGTGCGGAATAGCGATAAACTCAAACAACAAAAAGATGACGGTCAGCAAAATGAAAAAGCTGTTGGTCAGAATATTGCCAAATGCACTCAACAGATTTCCTGCCAGTTTCATGGCCGAGGAAGGATCGAGCACATCAGCCAGAAAACCGCCCGACATCGAAATACCCATACTATCCAGCCAGTGTAACAGGCCTTGCATCTGATGCTGAAGATTATCCTGATACACAGGCAGTCGACTCGAAAAATCGGCAATGGACGAACCCAGCAGCAAGCCGGTGCCAAGCAGGGCAATCACAATCGACACCATGGTCAACAAAACTGCCCAACCGGATGAAACACCACGCCGGATAAGCACTTGCAGCAGCGGCATACAAATAATGGCCATGAAGCCTGCCATCAACAGGGGAACCATGAGATCCTTCGCCATTTTAATCGCCGCCAGAACAATCACCAGCGCCGCCAGCGACAACAACATCGAGCCCCGATGAGACTGATGAAGAATCTCAGGCTGCTTCAGCATTTTATTCAAATGCGGCAAGCCTTGGATCTTCGAGGTCAAATTCAATCTCACCACTGGCAAACACCAGCTTCAGATAAGGCAGACATCCTTCACATTCTACGCCAGCGCCGGTTGCCATAGCTGTTTCCAGCGAACCACACGCTTTCAACTGACTAAATGTCTTACCCAGACATTCACACCGATCTACCAGCATTTCTTCCGACATGTATCACTCCTTGACCCGTAGCAACTTTCTACTCAATTCTTCACGCATACGCAAACTCGCATGAAAATATGAATCGTCGCCTTGATGATGCGCCTCATACAAATGCGCAATCACCTCGGTATCATGCTCCCGGTATTCCCGCTTGATTTCATCGACATCCTGCCGCTCAAAGCCAAGCCCATGCAACACACTGCCAGCCGCTTTCATCGCACTTTCAAAGGTTTCACGATGAACGTCCCCCTCATCCAGACCGGCATCATAAAACTTGAACATGTGCTTCATATCCCAGACCCGGGCAACAATGCGCAGATGCGGAAAATTATTCCTGACCACTTCCATGATTTCAGTAGCCTTTTCCTTGTCATCAACCGCAATCACCAGCATCTTTGCCTTAGCTGCACCGGCAACCCGCAACAGATCCAGTCTGGCTGCATCGCCAAAAAACACTTTGAAACCATGTCGTTGTGATTGCTCAATCCGATCGGGATCATGATCAAGCAGGGTTACGCCGATATCTTTAGCGTGCAGCAATCGCCCGACCACCTGACCGAACCGGCCAAACCCGGCGATAATCACCGGATTTCCCTGTTCATGTTCCATCACCATTTCCTGTTTTACCACCTGAAAACGCGGCTCAATGAAACGTGTATTGAGGATCATCAGCAAGGGTGTCGACATCATCGAAACAGCCACCACCAGAATCATCAGATCAGCATCAACGCGGCTCATCACATGAGTGCTGACCGCCAGTGAAAAGACCACAAAGGCAAACTCACCACCCTGTGACAGTAAAAATGCAAAAAACGGGGTCTGTTTAGGGCTCACTTTGCCGAAATAACCGAGGAACGACAGCACAGCAATCTTCACCACCAGCAACAACAACACCAACAACGCCACTTTCCACGGATGCGTCATCAGCAGACCGAAGTCGACAGACATACCCACAGCCATGAAGAACAAACCCATCAACAATCCTTTCAACGGATCGATCACCGTTTCCAGCGCGTGCCGATACTCCGACTCGGCAAGAATCATACCGGCGATGAATGTTCCCAGCGCCATGGATAAACCGACAATATCCATCAGTTGAGAAATACCGATAACCAGCAGCAGGGCAAAAGCAGTGAACAATTCATGGATTCCCGTCTTGGCAATAAATCGCATCACAACAGGTAACAAATAGTGCCCGGCTAAAATAATGCCTCCCACCACACCAATGGCTTCCAGCACAGCCACCCAGACAGGCTGGCCAGATGCAACATCGCTGACACCCAGCAAAGGAATCAATGCCATCATCGGAATCACAGCCAGATCCTGAAACAGCAGGATTGAAAAACTTATGCCGCCAGCACGCGTATTGAACAGATTCTTTTCATTCAGAATTTGCAGAGCAATCGCAGTAGACGATAATGAGATGGCCAGTGCAGCCACCAGACTCGCCTGCCATGACAATGAAAACAGGTGCAGCAAAGGCATCAGACACAACGTCGAAAGCAACAACTGCCCGCCACCCATACCAAAAATAGGCTTGCGCAATGCCCACAGCTGTTTCGGCTGCAACTCCAGACCAACCAGAAAAAGCAATAACACCACGCCAAACTCGGCAAAATGCAAAATAGCTTCAGCATCCGTGATCAGCTTCAGACACCATGGCCCGATCACCACCCCTGCCACCAGATAACCGAGCACCGAGCCCAGACCGAGACGACTGGCAATGGGCACCATCACCACAGCTGCAGCCAGATACGTCACTATATTTAACATCATTCCATGATCAGCCAAAACTTATCCCCTTCCGCTAAAGAAAATTATTACTGCACACCACTTCTTCCATGCCAACAACCCATGGCGGGCGGCACTCTGCCGTGTTGCCAGAAAAAACCATCCCACATTTGCGGGATAGTTCAAGCCACATGCAGCCAGGCCATCCAGAATGGCAAACTCAACAACGATAGCGCTGTCGAAAGCGTGACAATTTCCGCATATAATGCCGTATCAAGTTTAAAGCGATCACAAATCACCAAGCCGAGCACCATACTAGGCATAGCACCTTCAATCACCACCGGTGCGATAAGATTTTCCGGCATCCGCACGCCCACACTTGCCGTCCAGGCGATCAGCGGCATCAACATCAGCTGGATAGCAATAACCGGAAATATCAGCGGTATTCTGACAAACCAGCCTGCACGCCAGCGTAGCGCCATACCCACCGAAAGCAGCATCAGCGGCACAACGGCCGAGCCCAGCAACGATAATATTTTTTCCAGCCAGTCAGGCATAAACAAGTGGTTGGCACTGGCAATCAAACCCAGTGCAGCAGCCCATAGCGCCGGAACCTTCAGTAATTCAAACGGGCTGGCACCGGCACTTTCGGCTTTGCCGTAATGGCCGGCCACCAGAATACCCACCGTGAACAGCAGCGGTGTACTGGCCAGCATATCAAAATGTACCGCGACAAATTGCGACCACGAACCGAACACCTGCGTCAGCACAGGTATGCCCAGATAGGAAAAATTACCGAAGGCAGCGGCCAGCATCAAAGCGCCCATTTTCTTACCGACAGCATTGGGCCCGAGCATCTTTTTAATCAGCAATCCATTGCCATAAATCAGGAACGTCGCAAGCAGGCAAAGCAACACGCTCAAAGCCGCCACCACAGGAATCCGCACTGTATTCAACGACAATTCCGCCTGCCAGAGAACATGCAGAACCAGCGCAGGAAGAAAAATCTCATAGACGGATTTTGCCAGATGTGAACGGATGATATCGGCCACTTTGGCACCCAGATATAAACGCCACAATACGCCAATCAGGATGATGCAGGCCATTGCCAATAGAATCGAAAACATCAGCAAACACTACCAGCTTTAGCCGTTAAACGTTACTATCCCGATTTCAATTTCATTGCCTTATCCGGGTTAAAGTCAGAGGAGCTAGCAGTCCACATATGTTTACCCAGCTAACACACGCTATTCGCCATTGGATACGCTCGCAGGAACAACTGTATCTTGGTGCACTGGCACTCGCTATTGGCGCACTGGCAGGTTACGGCGCGCTGGGTATCCGCTTTGGCATAGAGAGCGTTAGTGCGTTTTGGACCGGTCAAATCGCCTGGTCACAGGCCATCGGTTTCATCCCCTGGTATATATATATCATTGCCCCAACCTCTGCCGGACTTCTCGTCGGCATCATCAACAAACACCTTCTGGCCGGTGAAGCGCGTGTTATCCCCGGCGTACTGGAAGCTTTATCTGAAAAAAACGGCCGCATCAGTCCGAAAAAAACCATTTCTGAATTCATCAGCAATACCGTATCGGTAGGAAGTGGCGCTTCGATGGGGCGTGAAGCACCCACGGTTGCTTTGGGTGCATCTCTGGCTTCGCTTTGCGGTCAGTTATTCAGATTGTCCGACAAACAATTGCGTACGCTGGTGGGTTGCGGTGTCGCGGCGGGCATTGCCGCCTCATTCAATGCGCCGATTGCCGGCGTGCTTTTTTCTCTGGAGGTTATTTTAGCTGATTATGCTGTCGCCACCTTCACGCCCATCGTACTTTCATCGGTGATCGCTACGGTCATCACTCGTGCTCATCTGGGAGGGTTGCCGATGTACGACATCCCTGAATTCCGGCTGGTCTCAAGCCTTGAAATTCCGGCCTACATCGGCATGGGCGTTTGCTGCGGACTGATTGGCGCACTGATTGTCCGACTTATGCCTGTTTCGCGGCGATTATTTGCAATACATGTTCCGGACATCATGTTCCGCCCGATGATTGCCGGCTTAATCATTGGTGTCTATGCCCTGATTGTTCCTGAGGTGATGTCCATCGGCTATGGCGTTGTGGAAAATATCCTGATGGAAAATATTGACTCCCGGATTCTGGGCATGGCCATCCCCGTCACTATTTTTCTGTTTATTCTCATTGTTTCGAAAATCCTCACCAGCGTCATTTGTTCCGGTGCCGGATTTGGCGGCGGCATGATTGGCCCATCCATTTTTATCGGCATTTCTGTCGGTGCTTTGTATGGCGGTATTGCTCACTCGGTTTTTCCGGAGATCTCCGAGACCTATGGCGCTTATGCACTGGTGGCCAGCGGCGCCCTTCTGGCAGCAACCATTCAAGCCCCGATGAGCACCATTCTGATGGTGTTCGAATTATCCGGAAACTATGAGATTATGATTCCACTGATGGCGGCCTGCGTTGTTGCAGCTCTGGTGAAGCGAATTTTCGGCAAGGAGTCTGCTATCACCGAGTCTCTGGAGGAGCGTGGCATTGAAACGGGATGGGGCCTGGAGCGATCCTGGATGAAAGCTGTACCGATCACCCGCATCCCCTGGCGCGGCATTCCAAGCGTCCTTGAAAATGCCTCACTGGCAGATCTCAAACACACCTACATCACCTCGGGCAAAGGTTGCGTCCAGGTCGTCAACGAACTGGGCGACATGGTCGGCATCGTAACCTTTGCCGATTTGCAACAATGGCTGCTTGATCCAACGCTGGATCACATTGTTATAGCGGCTGAAGTTGCCAACAAGCATGTGCTCACCATCGCGGAAAATGCCAGCCTTCTGGATGCCATTCGCGTCCTTGACCGCGAAATCTTTGAACAAATGCCAGTTGTTTCCAAAGATAATCCACGCAAGGTACTGGGCATTCTTTCGCGCAACGCTATTTTCTCCAAATATCACAAACTGATTGTGCAGCATGGAGAAGAAGCGGCTGAACGTAGCAGTTAAGCGCTTATCTGATGCATCCGTTAAACAACGCCCAACAATGTGCCGCTGAAGCAGCCGATGGCCCGCAACTTATCCTTGCCGGTGCCGGTTCCGGCAAAACACGCACCATCATTCACCGGATTGGTCACCTGATTGCTGATCGCGGTTATGCTCCCCACCGCATTCTGGCCGTAACATTCACCAACAAAGCAGCTGCTGAATTAAAATCCCGTTTATCCGAACTGATCGGTGACGATGGTGGCGGTGTTACTTCAGGCACATTTCACTCGATCTCGCTGCGCTTAATGCGGCGTTATGCTGATGCTCTGGGTTACCCCCGGACATTTCAGATTCTTGACGCGGATGATCAGAAGACGCTGATTAAACGCATTTTGAAACAGCGGAACATCGACAGCAAACAACTTCACCCCAGCTATGTGATCGGTTGGATTGAACATTGTAAACATGCCGAACTGCTGCCCGAACAGGCACCGGATCATAGCTGGAACAAATTCAACCTGCGCGAACTGTATCTCTCGTATCAACAGGCTTTGTTCGATCTGGAGCGCATGGATTTTTCCGATCTGATTCTGAATGTTGTGCGTCTGCTGCGCGAACAAGCAGACATTGCAGCTGCCATCCAGTCGCGTTTTGACCATGTTCTGGTGGATGAATATCAGGATACCAATCCGCTTCAGCATGAATGGCTCAGCCTGTTGTGTGATCGTCATCATCATCTGACTGTTGTCGGCGATGATGACCAGAGTATTTACGGCTGGCGTGGTGCCGATGTCAGACATATTCTCGAGTTTACTCAGCATTGGCCTGAAGCAGGCATCCATCGACTGGAAGAAAATTATCGCTCCACTGGCTCGATTCTTAATCTTGCCAACGATGTCATCAGCCACAACCCTAACCGCCATGAAAAAACACTGCGCAGCACGCGCGGTCCGGGGAGCTTACCCGGTTTATTGGCGTGCAATGATGAATACGACGAGGCCAAAACCATTGCTCGCTGGCTGGAGCAACACCATGCCGGTGGTATCCCGTGGCGCAATATGGCGGTGCTTTATCGCTCCAACCGACAATCGCTGGCGATGGAACAAATCTTCAGGCAACTGAACATGCCCTACCGTATCATTGGCGGCGTAGGCTTTTTTGAACGCTTGGAAATCAAAGACGCGCTGGCTTTCTGGTCGCTGCTCAATCATTGCGGTGATGCCATGCACCTTTTACGCATCGCCAACAAACCCAAGCGTGGCATCGGCCCCAAAGCACTTGAAAACATCTCATCCTCGCTCAATAGCAGTGGCTTACATGCTTCACAATGGCTGGATATGATCGCCAAACAAAGTGACCGCAGCATGAGCAAACTTAAGCCACTCGCCGAGCTGATATCCGACAGCAGAAGCCATATCAGCATGACTGCTGATGCAGGATTCGCTGCCATTCTGGAAGATTCCGGTTATCTGGAAAGCCTGAAAGCGCTTGGTGAAATTGAGGCGGAATCGCGCCTTGAAAACGTTCGTGCCTTGCAGGGCTATATTGAATTATCGCTGGCTGAAGGTATCACACCGATTGAATTCATGGATCGTGCCGCCCTATTGCAATCGGGTGAATCCGTGCACGGGAAGGATGAAGAAAACCCGGAAACCATCTCATTCATGAGTTTACATCGTGCCAAAGGCCTCGAATTTGATGTCGTTGCCATTGCCGGCGTTGAAGAAGGTTTATTACCGCACCAGCGAGCCATCGATGAAGGTGAAGATGCCTTATCTGAAGAGCGGCGCTTACTTTATGTTGGCATTACCCGCGCAAAAAACAGCCTGCTGTTAACAACTGCCCGGGTTCGCCGTTTGTTCGGTGATTTATTATACCCCAAACCCAGCCGCTTTCTATTAAACATACCCAAAGAACATCTTCAACAGCCGCAGCAGCCCGCGCCTTCAGCCAGACCGGTATCCGCTGTTTCATTCAGCCAAAATGCCTTCAATATCGGTGATGACGTCCTGCATCCGACATTTGGTGATGGCACGATTCTGGGCGTAGAAGGTTCTGGTGATGCAACGCGGGTGAGCGTTCAGTTTCGCAAAGTCGGCATCAAACGCCTGATGCTGAAATACGCATCACTGCAACGCCTGTAAACTGCTTTTCAGCAGACTGATTTTCAGCACGCTGCTTGTTCAATAAAAAAGGAGAGACCCATGGTTACTATTTATCATAATCCGCGATGTTCAAAGTCACGTCAAACGCTGGCCTTGCTGCAAGATCGGGGCATCAACCCGGAAATCGTCGAGTATCTTGTTACGCCACCTTCAGCAGAGACCCTTTCACAACTGTTAGCGATGCTCGGAATGCCAGCCGATGCACTGATGCGCCATGGTGAAGATGAATATCAATTACTGGTGAAAGGCAAAAACCTCAGTGAGCAGGAGGCTGTTCAGATGATGTCAAATCATCCGCGTCTGATTGAAAGGCCCATTGTTGTTTCTGGTGGAAAAGCAGCGATTGGCCGCCCTCCCGAACATGTTCTGACTATCCTTTAGCGGGCCTGAAAGGATAAAACGAACGCTTATTAACCCGGATTAAATCAGCCCTGTTCGACAAACAGGTCAATACGACGATTTTTAGCACGGCCTTCTTCAGTCGTGTTTTCTGCTATGGGCTGGGTATCAGCGTAGGCTTCGATATGCATTCTGGATGGCGCGATATCTTCTCCCCAAATCAATGAACGAACCACTGCTGCGGCGCGAGCCGCAGATAGTGCCCAGTTATCTTTATAGCCACTGCTTTTCGAAACAGGACGATTATCCGAATGGCCAACCACGCGGATATGCGCGGTGGCCGGAGCTTTTTCAAAGGCCTTGGCAAATTTAGCAATCAACTCGCGTCCCTGAGGATTCAAATCCGCAGAACCGCTGTTGAATAATAGCTGCTCCTTGACTGTGACCATAAACTTTTGCGGCGAGGTTTGCTTGAGTTCAACATCGTTCGCACTAATTTCTTTTTCCATGGTGTGTTCCATATTGCTGAGACTTTCTTTAATGGAACGAATTTCCTGCTTTAACTGCTCATCAGTTTTTTCAAGCTTTTCAATTTTACTCGGTGTTGTAACCACTGACTCGTAGTGCTCTTTGTCCAGCGTATAACACCCCGTCAATGAAAGCATGAAGCCAACCATAATCAACCACTTTAACATTGAATCCTCCTTAAATGCCATCTGTGAATAGCATCAACCCTTGCTGCAAAAATGACATATGAATATCGCTTAGCGTAACCGGCTACAGCAAACTGTCAACCAAATGGTTTATCCATTTGTTTCGCAACGAAAACCTTTACATTTTTTCCAGCCTTCGCGTGGCTGATTCAATATCCGTTTCAAGTTTCAGCATCAAATCTTTACGCGAAGTATTTTGCACTGTTTCTGGCGGAATAAATGGCAAATACTCAATATATACCACCCCCGGTCTTTTGATAAAACTGCGCTTGGGCCAGCATTGACCGGCATTATGAGCCATCGGCAAAATACCCACGCCCGCTTTCTGTGCCAGCGTCACACCACCGGCCTTATATTCACCCTTTTCACCCACTGAGGATCGTGTTCCCTCGGGAAAAATAACCACCCAACGCCCTTCCTGGAGAAATCGGCAACCCTGATCGTTGACCTGCTTAATGGCTTCTCGCGGGTTTCCACGACGAATCGCTATGGCATTGGCTACCCACAATGCCCAGCCAAAAAAAGGAATATAAAAAAGCTCGCGTTTCAGCACCCAGACATAGGGCGGAACCAGCAATGGCATCGCAATTGTCTCCAGAGCCGATTGATGTTTGGCCATTACCACGCAGGCGTCTTGCGGCATATGTTCTGCGCCGCGAATCTCGACCCGAATACCGCAAAAAAAACGCGCTGAGCCCAGGACAAAAGCACTCCACGTTTTCGCCCAGAACCACAGCGCCCGAAAACCGAAAGGTTTCGACACCACCACAAGCGTAGAGAACAGCATTGTTCCCGCAAAAAAGAACCCATTAAAAATAAGCGACCGCAACAGTAACACCCACAAGCTCCCTTCAAACAAGCAATCTCAAGATCAATAACTGCCGGACAAGCTGCCAAATCCGGCTGTAAAATGACAGTTTCCTAAAAAGCACAGCCGCAGCCACCCCTTATCTTGATGCAATGTGCGGTAACGTACGGTGACGAAGTATTGTCGAGAGCAGACTTCTTATCTGGTCCGGACTAATGCTGAGCATTAAATCCAAATCCGGCGGCTTTCATCGAGCCACCCGAATATAAGGAGTTTATCATGATTGGTGTTTTACTCATTGTCCTTCTCGTTATGGTCATTCTCAAAGTATCCTAACTTGTTGCGTATTGAAATTCAGCGAAGTTTTCTGGTCAATCATTGAGGCCAGTCATTGTGCCCGATCTTGCAGCAGGGCATCCACTTCCCCTACCCCTCTAAACCTCGCCGTTCAATCGCATTGCTTTTCAATTTTCAACTCAACCGCAGGGAGGAGAACCCGATATGATACACATCATTGATAATGATCCGTTTGTCTGTGAACTGGCATCGACCGTCGCATCGTTTTCGGGCAGTCAATCAAAGGTATTCGTTTCAGAGTGCAACTATCTTTGTTACATGCTCAATGACGCGTACGTGCCACCGGATATGATATTTTCCGACGTGGATCAGCCTGAAGGCATCGGTTGTACTCTGTCCAGACTGATCAAACAACAATATCCGAATGTAACTTTTATCCTGATGCACGGCAGCTTCAAACCATCTGCTCGCAAAGAGACCCGCAAACATCATTCCAGTAATTATGTAGATCACGTATTGCTGAAGCCATTTAACGTCAAAGAACTGATCGAATTTGTCAAAGCCATAACCTCTGAGAAGAACATGTGTAAAACCGATGCTGCCTCCCTTATCCGGGCAACACCTGAAAATGAAAATCGCCATGTGCCACTTTTACACACGCTGCAGAAACAATAGGCCGCAAAGACCGGTTCGTTTTCTCATGCAGATGGAACGATAATTCATGCAACTTGAAATTCTCAATCTTGCCAGGTTCTATGATCAACAAAGAGGCCTTGCACCAACCAGCTTTACCGTCAGCAAAGGTGAAATGATCGCGATTGTCGGTCACAACGGCGCAGGAAAATCCACCCTCCTGAAAGTTCTGGCTAACTGGATCAATCCGGATGCCGGTATCGCCATGTTTGACGGGATCGACCTGAAAAACAGGGCGGCGCTTGTTGGAAAAGTGGGTTTCATTCCGGAAGTACCCAATCTTTTCGACGTATTCTCCGTTGAATACAATCTCAGACTTTTCGCTGCACTCACCCACACCCCTTTCTTGCGGGTCGAAGAAATCCTGGACGATTTCAATCTGCTAGCGTTTCGAAAAAACAGAATACAGACGCTGTCAAAAGGCTTGCAGCAACGCGTCAACATCGGACGCGCCTTGTTGTCGGATCCTTCGCTGCTTCTGCTGGACGAGCCCACATCGGGGCTGGATTTCGAGATGACAAAGGAAATCCACCGCTTGCTGAAAACGATGCATGAAGCCGGAAAAACAATTCTTTTCACCTCCCACCGACCTGAAGAAATAAAAAGCCTGGCCACACGTATCATGGTGCTGCACCAGAGCAGGCTGATTTTCGACGGCCCCGGCGAAGCATATTTTCGCTCCGAAATCCACGAAAATCTGTACGCATGATGAGAAATATTCTGATTCTCACCTTCAACGATCTGGCCATCGCATTCAGGAATAAGACATTTCTGCTGATCCTGTTTGTTCCGCTGTTCGTCTTCGTTTCGCTGAATCTGCTGGACGAAAGCGGCGCAGAAGCAAGCAAAGTCAGAATCGTGCTGGTTCAGCACTATGCTTATGCACCCGCGATTATCCAGAGCATCATGGCTGCCAAACAACACATTGAAGTGACATGCGTTCAGAATGAGCAGGATGGCGTGCGTCTCTTGAAAGAACGCCAGATAGACGGGATATTGACCCCTCATGATGAAGCCACAGGCAGCCTTGCCTTGCTGGTTTTAAAAAAAGACTCCATTGCTGCCATAACCATCATGCAGAATTTCTCCGCCTTGCAGAAAGCGGCGGAAGGCAATGCGCCGGATTGGATCAGTAGCATTAAGTCACTGCATCGGGGCGACGTGCAACGCGAGACGCTGCCCACCTGGGTATTGATGCTGGTCCTGCTCATCGGTTTTATTATTCTGCCGATGCAGGTTGCCGAGGAAAAAGAGAAAAAACTGCTGCTGGCGCTGCTTCAGACCCCCATCCACGAACTCCAGTGGCTGATAGCCAAAGTAATCCTGGGCATGGTTCTGATCTTCATTGCCGTCCTTTTTCTTCACCTGCTTGGCTCATTCGGCCCGCTACATCTTTTTGACTATAGCATTTTCATCCTCGCCGGCAGTTTTTGTTTCAGTGCCTGCGGGATATTTCTGGGTTTTCTCTGCCGCAATCAGGCCAGTGCCAGAACGCTGGGCGTGATCTTCTATTTACCGCACCTGCTGCCTGCTGCGATGTCTGATGTTTCACTGAAATTGACTGCTGTTGCACCGTTTCTTCCCTCCTACCAATTGTATAAACCGCTGCAATCCATCCTGCTGGAAGACGGCCAATTGGCGAGTATGAGCTTTGACTGGCTCTATCTAATCGGGCTGGGACTACTGATGTTTTATCTCTCCTACCTATTAATGAAACGACGCTGGCTGATGTGATTTACAGCCGCCAAATCAAACGTTGATGTTCCCTGATCGACAAAAAAAAGTACGCCATGGAAAACTGATATGTCTTTGAAGCGACTAAACATTCATTCCCCCGCCAGAGGTGGCAAGGCTGAAAAAGAGCATGACCGGCATCGGCGGCCTGCCCACCCCGGCCATCCTGCCTGCCGGACTTCGCCGCCTGTTTCGCTGGCGGAAGGATAGAGGTGTGACGGCGAGCCGAGCTGCATGATGTCCAGAAACAGGGAAGCACTGCGCACCACTGTCTGGTACCTGCTTCCGGCCAGCGGCTGGGTACTGCTGATCAATATTTTTCCGACCCTGCTCAGCTCTGCCAACGAAGTCGTCTTATCGACAGACCATCTGGCCATGGCAGGCATGATCGCTTGCATAGCTCTGCTGCTTTATCTGCTGATCCGTTATCGCTTTCCCGACACAATCAATGACCGGTCAGGCTACATTGCGCCCTTTCCCGTGCGGCAGACTGCAACGATGCTGCTCATCTTTGCCTTTATTTTGACTGTCATTGTGAGCAGCGGGCTGCGCATTGATAATTCAATGCACAACAATCTAAGACAGAAACAATCACAGGTGCTGAAAAGCATTGTCGAGTTGAAAGAGGATATTGTTTCAGCCTGGTTGCGCGAACGATTGCATGACGCGACCTTGTTTGGCCGGGATTATGACATGGCCAGGCATTATTCGCTGGAGCTATCGGGCCAGGCTTCCGGGCAGGAAAAATCAATCTTGACGGAGCGGCTGGAGAACATCCGCAAAGAGCATGATTATATCAACGTCTTCCTGCTGGATACTCAGGGCCAACACCCCGTCTTTGCCAATGCCAAACACGCAGTCATAGGCGATAGCTTGCAATCACTGGCCAGGGAGGCCTCTGCCAAAGGCACAAGCTTGAGTTCCCCCCTTTACCGGGATCCCCTGGAGAGCGACGTGCATATCGATTTCATCGCACCGTTGCTACTTAAACACGGCGCAGAGAAAGTATCCATTGGTGCGCTTGTTATACAGGCCTCATTCGAACTTCAGCTGATGCGGTTCATCCACGTCTGGCCGATACCAAGCCGAACAGCAGAAACGTTGCTGGTCAAAAGGGTGGGAGACAAGGTGGTGTTCCTCAACACGCTCCGCTACACCAACGACAAATCTCTCAAGTTCAGCAGAGATCTAAACGAAAAGAAACTGATTGCGGCCATGGCCTTGCGCGGCGAACAGGCTGTGAGCGAGGGGGTGGATTATCGCGGCGTGCCCGTACTGGCGGCAACAAACAAGATCGAAGGCACGCCATGGATCATGGTGGCCAAGGTGGATCAGAGTGAGGTGTATGGCTCACTGAGCCTGCAACGCTGGGGGGTGTTCATCCTTTCCCTGCTGCTGGTTGCCATAGTGGGTGGTTTCCTGTTGTTCTTCTGGCGGCAGCAACAGCATACCCGGATGAGGCAATACTATCAGGAGACGATGGAGCGCAAGGCGCTGAGAAGTCACTACGAAAGCATACTCAGATATGCCAACGACATCTTTCTGCTGGCTGATGCCGACAACCGGATTCTCGATGCCAACGAGCGTGCCGCCGAGGCTAGCGGCTACAGCCATGAAGAACTTCTGAGCATGAATCTCCGCCAGTTGCGCTCGCCACAGGCCGGCGAAGGTCAGGATGAGCAGTGGCAGATTGATGAGCAGGGGGTGATCTTCGAGACAGAATTCATGCGCAAGGACGGCTCGACCTTCCCTGTCGAGATTGGCGCACGTATCATCAAGGTGGAGGGCAAGCGATTCCGGCAGGCGATCGTCCGAGACATCAGCGAACGCAAGAAAGCCATACTTGAACTACAGAATAAAGAGAAGCAACGTTCCGAAGCGCTGAAAATAGCCGGGATAGGTTACTGGGAATATGAATTTTCCACGGATGAATTCATATTTAACGATCAATATTATTTACTGCACAAAATGACTGCGGCTGATGCGGGAGGCTACCGGATGTCCCCTGCGTATTTCGCCAGTCACCACGTCTTTCCTGAAGACGCATCCATGATTGGGAAACAAATTCAATTGGCTTCCGAAACCCGGGATCCGGATTATTCCGCCACGACCGAAACTCGCATTTTAACCGGGGACGGAGAAATTGTCTGGGTGGAAGTGCGTCTCAAAATCAAGAAGGACTTGCCGGGCAACACCATCCGGCTGATTGGCGTCAATCAGGATATCACCGAACGCAAACGGGCCGAGGATGACCTGCGTGAAAGCGAAAAAGAGTTCCATACCCTGGCCGAGGCCATGCCGCAAATTGTCTGGATTGCGCGGCCCGATGGTTGGATCACCTATTTCAATCAACAGTGGATGGACTACACCGGACTCACCCTTGAGGCGAGTATGGGCCACAGCTGGAACAAGCCGTTTCATCCGGATGACAAGAAACAAGCATGGGCTGCCTGGCAGAACGCAACGACAACCCTGGCCGCCTATTCCGTCGAAATCCGCTTACAACGCGCCGACGGGATTTACCGCTGGTGGCTGGTGCGTGGTGTGCCTGTCAGGGATAGCAACGGTACTGTCATCAAATGGTTTGGCACCGGCACCGATATTCATAACCTGAAGTCGGTCGAACTGGAAATCATCAAATCCAATCGCGCTCTGCAAACGCTGTCGGCAGGAAATATGGCGATGGTACAAGCGACGGACGAAGATGAATTGCTGCAAGTCATCACCGGGGTCATCATGAAACAAGGCGGCTATGCTCTGGCCGTGGTCGACTATGCCGAGAACAACCCGGAAAAGAGCATCAACCCCAGGACCTGGTCGGGTTATAAGGGCGAGCATTACTGGGCGGAACACCTCAGCTGGGCCGATACCGAACAAGGTCAATTGCCCGTCTCCAGAGCCATACGTAGCGGGAAAACGCAGGTTTGCCATGACATCGTCGGCGACCCGGCATTTAAACCATGGCGGGATATTATCCTGAAGCTCGCTTATGCCTCAAACATCGCACTGCCCATGTCCGACGGCAAAAGGATATTCGGCAGCCTGAGCATCTATTCAACTAAAGCGGACGCTTTCGACGACGAGGAAATCCACTTGCTTGAGGAGCTGGCCAACGACCTCTCCTATTGCATTGCCACCTTGCGTGCGCGCGTCGAACAAGGCGAGCATTCGAACATCCTGCGGCAGAGTCTGGAGCAATCCATTGCAACCATCGCCGATACCCTGGCCGCGCGTGACCCCTATACCGGCGGCCATCAACGCCGCGTTGCCGAGCTGGCCACGGCCATTGCGCGGGAGATGGGCTTGCCGGAAGAACAAATCAACGGCATCCATTTTGCTGGCATCATCCACGATCTGGGGAAGATTCACATTCCGACAGAGATACTCTCCAAACCGGGCAAAATCAGCAATGCCGAGTACGCGCTGATTCAAGAGCATCCGCAGGCCGGGTACGACATCCTGAAGGATGTGCAGTTTCCCTGGCCGATAGCACAGGTCATTCTGCAGCATCATGAAAAGCTCGATGGCTCAGGCTACCCGCAAGGGCTCAAGGGTGATGCCATCCTGCTCGAAGCTCGAATCATGGCTGTGGCCGATGTGGTGGAAGCGATGTGCTCGCACCGTCCCTATCGTGCGGGGCTGAGCCTGGAATTGGCCCTGACAGAGATCGAAAAAAACCGTGGCAAGCTTTATGCACCGGATGTAGTGGATGCCTGCCTCAAACTGTTCCGCGATGACGACTACAAACTGCCGGTTTAACGCTGGGGGGCGTGTTTGGCGCATGATCATCCCCTCTTTGGCTGCAAATCTACAGGAATCAGCTTACGTACGACACCGCACAGACGCTCAGCTCGTGATTCCATAAATTATTTATTTTTCCCATATTAACAAATAACTCAAGGGTGAAGCATGATGAAATCAGATAGTAAATCCCGTGCCAGTCACCCCGCAGGGCTGAAAAAGAGTCCCACAGGCATCGTCGGTCTGGATCAGATTACAAATGGCGGCCTGCCGCAGGGGCGATCGACGCTGGTCTGCGGCGGTACTGGCTGCGGTAAGACGCTGCTGGCTATGGAGTTTCTGGTGCGCGGTGCGACCGAGTTCAACGAGCCTGGCGTGTTTCTGTCGTTTGAAGAGACCATTCAGGATCTGACCGAGAATGTCGCCTCGCTCGGTTTCGATTTGCAGAAGCTGGTTGCGCAGAAAAAGATCGTTCTGGACTACGTTTATATTGAGCGCAGTGAGATTCAGCAAAGCGGCGAATATGATCTGGAAGGGTTGTTCATCCGTCTGGGGGCGGCCATTGATGCCATCGGTGCCCGACGCGTGGTGCTTGATACCATCGAAACGCTCTTCTCCGGCCTGCCCAATCCGGCCATCCTGCGTGCCGAGCTGCGCCGCCTGTTCCGTTGGTTGAAGGAGAAGGGGGTGACAGCCATCCTCACCGGGGAACGCGGCGAAAAAATGCTCACCCGTCAAGGGCTGGAAGAGTATGTCTCCGACTGCGTGATCGTGCTTGATCATCGCGTTACCGAGCAGACCTCATCGCGGCGTTTGCGTGTGATCAAGTATCGCGGCGCGACCCACGGCACCAACGAATATCCCTTCCTGATCGATGCAGAGGGTTTTTCGGTACTGCCGGTCACCTCGCTGGGGCTGGCGCACAAAGCCTCTTATGAACGCATATCCAGCGGCATTGCGCGACTCGACGCGATGCTGGGCGGCGAGGGCTATTTTCGCGGCAGCAGCATATTAATCTCCGGCACGGCGGGCACCGGCAAGAGCAGCCTTGCCGCACACTTTGCCGATGCTGCCTGCCATCGCGGCGAGCGCGTGATCTACTTTTCCTTCGAGGAATCTCCTGATCAAATCTTGCGCAATATGGCCTCCATCGGCATCAATCTGCAACCGTGGATCAAGAAAGGTCTGTTGCAGATTCAGGCGACCCGACCCAGCTCGGCAGGACTGGAAACACATCTGGTCAAGATGCATAACGTGGTGAATGCCTTCAAGCCGCGCGTGGTGATCCTCGATCCGCTGAATAGTTTCATCTTTGCCGACAATGAGATCGAAGTGAAATCGATGTTAACCCGGCTGGTGGACTATCTGAAAACAGAGCAGATCACCGGCCTGTTTACCAATCTGGCGCAGAGCAGCAGTCTGGTCGGGCAAACCGATGTGAATATTTCGTCTGTGATCGACAGCTGGCTGCTGCTGCGCGATATCGATAGTGGCAGCGAACGCAATCGTGGCCTCTCCATCCTGAAATCGCGCGGCATGGCGCACTCCAACCAGATACGCGAGTTTCTGCTCACCGGGCATGGTGTGGAATTACGCGATGTCTATGTCGGCCCGGAGGGGGTGCTGACCGGCTCAGCGCGGCTCACCAAAGAGGCGGAAAATGAAGCTGCGCAGTTGGTTCACAAGCAGGATGTTGAACTGCGGCGGATCGAGCTGGAGCGCAAGCGCACCACGCTGAAGGCGCAGATCGCCATGCTGCGCGCCGAGTTTGCGGTGCAGGAGGTTGCTTCAATAAAAATCATCGGCCAGGAGACCGCCGAAAAAGCGCAACTGGCACAGGGGCGTGTGGATATGGGTGTCAGCCGTAGCGTCGATGAGAAACCGAACAAAGACAAGGAGGATTCGACATGAAATCGAAGCCCTCCTCGACAGAGAAGCAGACCCCAGCCCCAGCCGCGTTGGAGCACTTCGTTCTGAAGCTGTACATAGCCGGGCAGTCACCGAAATCCCTCAACGCCATTGCCAACATCAAAAAAATCTGCGAAGAAAACCTACAAGGGCGTTATGAGCTGAAGGTGATTGATCTCTACGAGCAGCCGCAACTGGCACAAGGTGACCAGATCATCGCCCTGCCGACACTGATCAAAAAAATCCCCCCGCCACTACGCCGCATTATCGGCGATCTATCGGACACCGAGCGTGTGTTAGTGGGGCTGGATATCCAGCAAGCATAATGACAATTAGTCCCGCGTCCCCAGAGCAACTTTTCGCGGAAAACGAATCCTTGCGCACCCAGCTGCATCAAGCCGAAGACACCTTGCGCGCTATTCGCTGCGGCGAAGCGGATGCCCTGGTGTTATCCGGATTGGAAGGTGACTATATCCATGCACTGAACGGTGGTCTGGAGCCTTATCGGGTCATGGTCGAGTCGATGAACGAGGGGGCCGTCACGCTGGCGACGGATGGCACTATTCTCTACTGCAACGGCCTGTTTGCCGATTGGATCAAGGTGCCATCCGGTCAGATTGTCGGAACTTCACTGAAGGAGATGCTCGCCGGGCAGGATCAGGAGCGTTTCGATGCCATGCTTGTTCAGGCGACGCAAGAGCAGAGCAGAGGTGCGCTGACACTGCTGGCAGTTGACGGCAAACCGATTCCCACCCTCTTTTCCATGCGCCCCCTGCCGCAAAGTGAAGGAAAGCTGATCTCTGTCGTCCTCGCCGATCTGAGCGAGGTGATTGCTGCCGCCGAAGTACGGGCACATTTGGCGCTGATCGTCGAATCCTCCGACGATGCCATTATCTCAACTACGCTCGACGGCATCGTGGAAAGTTGGAACAGAGCCGCTGAACATCTATACGGTTATACCGCCGCAGAGGCAATCGGGCGGAATATGCTGAAGCTGACGGTTGGCCCTGAGCATGCTGATGAGGTGAAGCAGGAGCTCAATGCCATCCGGCACGGCGAGCACGCAAGCTATGCGGACACCGTCCGCAGGTGCAAAGATGGCTCGTTGATTGAAGTCTCCATCAAAGCCTGTCCCATCAGTGATGGTTCGGATCGGATCGTCGGGGCATCCATCAGTGCCCACGATATCAGCGAGCGCAAAAAGGCCGAGCTGCAATTGCTGCGTTTCCGCCATCTTATTGACGAGTCCAACGATGCGGTGTTCGTGGTCGACCCCAACAGTGCTCGCTTCCTTGATGTGAATAAACAGGCATGCAACAGCCTCGGATACAGCCGCGATGAGCTGCTGGCGATGGATGTAACAACAATTGAGGCGACTATTTCGGACGATTTTGCCTGGGATGCCCACCTAGACACAGTAAAAAAAGTTGATGCCATGGTCGTAGAGGGGGCGCACAGGCGAAAGGATGGCAGCGCCTTTCCGGTTGAAATCAGCGTGAAATATGTCGCCCTTAACGAGGGGAGTTACATGATCGCGATTGCCCGTGACATCAGCGAACGCAAAAGAGATGCACAGAAATTCAAAGATCTTCTGGAGTCTGCCCCCGATGCGATGGTGATCGTTAATCACAAAGCCGAAATCGTGCTGGTCAACGCCCAGGCGGTGAGGTTGTTCGGCTGGCATAGCGAGGAACTGCTGGGGCAAACGATTGATCTGCTAGTGCCGGAACGTTATCGCCATCAGCATCCTGAATCTATGAACCACTACTTCGTGCAACCACGCCCACGGCAAATGGGCTCAGGCATGGATATGTTCGGGCTGCACAAGGATGGTAGCGAATTTCCCATAGAAGTTAGCCTTAGCCCATTAATAACAAACGAAGGTATCGTAGTGATTAGCGCTATTCGCGACATCAGCGAACGGAAGAGATCAGAAGCCAGCATCAAATCGCTTAACCGGGTACTTTCGGTGTTGAGCGGCATCAACACCCTGATCGTCCGCGTCAATAACCGCGAAGAGCTGTTCAGGGAGTCGTGCAACATCGCGATTGATGCAGGCGGATTTCGCATGGCCATGATTGTGATCGTAGATCGAAACACAATGCTGCCGATTTCAGTCATATCGGCAGGTAAGGATGAGGAACTTCTGGCTGCTATCAAAGATGTCATGGCATCCAGTGAGGGTAGGCAAACGACGCTGGTCGCACAGGCGATCAGCAAGAGAAAAGCCATCATGGTGAACAATACGCAAAGCGATCCCAGACTGATATTCGCCAAACAGTACGCCGAAGCAGGGGTGGGCTCGATGTTGGTATTGCCGCTAATCATATCGGATGAAGCGTTGGGAACACTTGTGTTATACGCCAATGAGATCGAATTCTTCCAGAGAGATGAGTTGAAATTGCTGGCAGAACTGGCCGACGACATCGCCTTCGCCATCGATCATATCAATACGCAGGAACGGCTCAATTACCTCGCCTATTACGATGTGCTTACCGGGCTCGCCAACCGCACGCTGTTTCTTGAGCGACTGGCACAGCATATACGAAGCGCCGCCAGCGGCGGGCACAAGCTTGCGATAGGGCTGATCGATCTGGAACGGTTTAAAAGCATCAGCGACAGCCTTGGTCGTTCAACTGGCGATACCCTGTTGAAACAGGTGGCGGAGTGGCTGGTGAGCAAAACAGGGGATGCAAGTCTGTTGGCACGCATAGATGCAGACCATTTCGCATTCGTGCTGCCAGAAGTAAAATCAGATGGCCATCTAGCGAATCTGATCGAAAATTTGATTACTGCTTTTCTGGAATATTCGTTTAATCTGAACAACGCCACGTTTCGCATCGGCATCAAGCTTGGTATGGCACTATTTCCGAATGACGGTGACAACGCTGACATCCTGTTCAGGAACGCCGAGGCCGCACTTAAAAAGGCAAAGCTCAGCGGTGATCGATTCCTGTTTCACGCTCAGAAGATGACCGAATCGGTGGCTGACAGACTGGCCATGGAAAATCGTCTGCGTCAGGCCATCGACAACGATGAATTCGTGCTGCACTACCAGCCCAAGTTGAATCTGGAGAGCGAAAAAGTCACCAGTGCCGAGGCGCTGATCCGCTGGAATGATCCGCGCAGCGGCGATCTAGTGCCGCCGGGCATCTTTATCCCGATTCTAGAAGAGGCCGGTTTGATCTATGAGGTCGGGCGCTGGGCACTGCACAAAGCCGTTGAAGACAATATGCGTTGGCGCAAGGCGGGGCTGCCCGCAGTCCGCATCGCGGTCAACGTCTCGCCGCTGCAACTACGTAATATCAACTTCATCAACGAGATCAGGCAGGTGATTGCTCTGGATGCGCATGCGGCAAGCGGGCTGGAGCTGGAGATTACCGAAAGCGTGATCATGAACAATATCGAGTTCAATATCGCCCCCCTGCAGTCGATCCGCGCCATGGGCATCACCATCGCCATCGATGATTTCGGCACAGGTTTTTCGTCGCTGAGCTACCTCGCCAAACTACCAGTGGACACACTGAAAATTGATCGCTCATTCGTGATCGAAATGACCAAAGGGCCGGAGGGGCTGGCCTTGGTATCCACCATCATCAATCTGGCGCACTCCCTGAAACTCGAAGTGGTGGCCGAGGGCGTCGAAACCGAGGAGCAATCGCGCCTGCTCAGGCTGCTGAGCTGCGACAAAATTCAGGGATTCCTGTTCAGTAAAGCGGTGCCGGCGGAAATATTTTCAGCCAATTTCCTGGCGCCGCTTACGCCGAAAAAAAAGGAGTAAAAATGAAACCGATTTCAATTGCAGGGTCGATTCCGTTTTTTTTTCAGGCGGGCTATCGACGCCAGGTCAGAGCGCAAGAGCCTTGGGTATGGCGGGCGCTTCGCCCAATACCGACATCATTCCAGCGCAGCCGGGCATTGGCGAATTTCTACCTTGGCCTCAACAATTCGAACCTGTCGACCCGCTCTTTACTTCAGAAGACGAGGCGCTGGTGAGGCTGAAGGCGTATATCGAATGAACGATAAGCTCAAGAGCAGTGAAGATTCGAGACTTGCGCAGGCGCTCGAGTATGCCAACACGCTGATCAGGTCGAGTCCGGATGGCGTGCTCGCCGTGGATATCGACCTGCGGATCACGCAATGGAATCCGCTCATGGAGCAGATATGCGGCAAAAACAGGGAACAGGTGATCGGACAGGATCTGGCTGATATCCCGTTCATGAAGCTAACGGATGAAGACGACAGAATCAGGGCAGTCCTCAAAGGGGAACAACTCGGGGCCAGAGAGGTCGTATTCCGCATTGCCGGAGAGGATTCGGCGCGATCCTTCGAGTCTGTCATTGCCCCATTGCGGAGGGATGCAGGAGAAATCTTCGGTGCCGTGCTGCGTCTGCGTGACATCAGCGAACGCAAGCGGACGGAAGAGAAAATCCTGAAACTGAACCAGAAGCTGAGAAAAAAGGTTCAGCAACTACTGGAAGCTCAGCAGGAACCGGAACAGCACCGCGCCCATCTGGAACAGGAGGTGGCCCGGCGAACCGCCAGCCTGACGCAAGCACAGCGCATCGCCCATCTCGGCAACTGGGAATGGGATATCGTTAACGACAAGCTGAGCTGGTCAGATGAAGTTTACCGCATCTTCGGCCTCACCCCACAGCAGTTCGGCGCGAGCTACGAGGCTTTTCTGAATGCGCTGCATCCGCAAGACCGGCAGTTGGTGGAGGACAACGTGCGCGAGGCTTTGGTACGGCAGCACACATACAGCATAGAGCACCGCATCCTGCAGCCGGATGGCACGCTACGTTATGTGCATGAACAGGCCGAGGTGATCCGGGGGAAAGACGGGCAGCCGATCAGCATGCTGGGAACGGTGCAGGATATCACCGGGCGCAAGCAAGCAGAACAGGCGACCATTGACGAAAGGAATTTCTCAAACACGTTGATCGCAAGCCAGCCGGACATATTCTACGTGCTAGACCAGACCGGGCAGTTTGTTCGCTGGAACGACAAACTCAGATACCTCCTTGGCTACTCCTACGCACAGATGGCGGCAGCCAATGCACTGGATATTATTCACGAGGCGGATCGTCCGTCCGTCGCCCAAAAAATGCATGAAACTTTTGAACAGGGCACGGCAAGCAACATTGCGCGCCTCATCACCAGGACTGGCATACGAGACTTTAATCTAACAGCTACGCGAGTGGACACTGCGCAGGGTCCATTGGCGATTGGCGTCGGCACCGACATCACCGAGCGCAAACAAATGGAAACCGAGCTGCGTGATAGCGAACAAGCCTATCGTACCTTGTCGAAGAACCTGCCCGGCATGGTCTACCGGGTGTTCGTCCGCGAAGGCGGACGGATGCAGTTCTATAACGACATGCCCGTTCAAATCACAGGCTATGCAGCGGATGAAATGACAACCGGCAAGGTATGCTCGATCCAGCCGCTGATTCTGGACGAGGACCGCCCCGGCGTGAAGGCTGAAGTCAGGCGCGCTATGGCAGAGAAACGTGCCTTCACAGTGGAGTACCGGCTGAAGCACAAAGGCGGTGGCGTACGCTGGCTGACAGAACATGGCATGCCTGTTTACGGAACGGACGATCTGCCACTGTATATCGACGGCGTGATCTTTGATATCACCGAACACAAGCAGGCCGAAATTAAACTCCAGCTATTTCGAACCCTTCTCGACAATTGCAGCGATGCGATCGAAGTGGTCGATCCTGTCACCCTGCATCTGCTGGACATCAACGAAACTGAATGCCGCGACCTGGGCTACAGCCGGGAAGAACTGATATCCATGAAGGTATCGGACATCGACGCGGGAATGACTGCAAACCAGTTAAAAGAGATTCAGGCACTGATCCGACAAACCGGAGAGGCGCGATTCGAAACTATCCATCAACGCAAGGACGATACTACCTTTCCTGTGGAGGTCAGTTCCAAACTGCTCGAACTCGACAAACCCTACTTCCTGAGCATCGCGCGCGACATCACCGAGCGCAAGCTCGCCGAGGAAAAAGTGCAGCAGTTGCAGGAACAACTGCGCCAACAGGCCCTGCACGACCCGTTGACCGGCCTCTACAATCGCCGCTACCTCGACGAAGCGATAGAACGTGAACTG
>PFXG01000055.1 GCA_002791545.1 Zetaproteobacteria bacterium CG_4_9_14_3_um_filter_49_83 | reverse complement strand
GGAAAAAATGCGCCAATTACTTTTGAATACACGACAATTACTCGATATACTCAAAATGACCAAAAATAGTTGCAGGGTGGCCTAGAACAAATTTACCGTGCGTGGATCGATGACATCCTTGCCATCCTTGATGTATTTCACTTCACTGGCCCAGCTCTTGCCGTAGGGCGGATTGGAGAGCATGAAATCGAAACGGGTACCGGCAAACTCATCGGTCGAGAGTGTGGAGCCGACACGTATGTTTTCCGGATTGTTGCCCTTGATCATCATGTCGGACTTGCAGATGGCGTAGGTCTCATCGTTGATCTCTTTGCCATAGAGATAGACATCGCCCGTGGCACGAATAGCGCCTACTTCGTCTTTAACAAAGTTCTGCGCTTCGGTGAGCATGCCACCCGAACCACAAGCAGGGTCGTAGATGGTCATGACTGGCGGCAGCTTCTCTTTTACAGGGTCGAACACCAAGTGGGTCATCAGTTCAATCACTTCGCGTGGAGTGAAATGCTCGCCCGCCTCTTCGTTGTTCTCTTCGTTGAACTTGCGGATGAGCTCCTCAAACACATAGCCCATGCCAAGGTTGGAAAGCGCTGGCAATCGGTTGCCATCCGGGTCTTCAAGGTCAACCGGTGTCAGATTGATATAAGGTGAAGTGAACTTCTCCAGCACATCGAGCAGCACATCCTTAGCTGCCATGTGTCTCGCCTGGGCTTTCAGGTTGAACTTGCTGATGATCTCTTTGACGTTGTCGCTGAAGCCGTTCAGGTACTCTTCCACATTCGCCAGCAATATCTGCTGATTGTTGGTCGCCGTATCCTGAAGCTTGCGAAGGGTCCATTTACTGGTGTTATAGAAGACATACCCAGATGCGTCTTTCAGGCCGCTGCCATCCAGCTCAGTGAGGCCCATCTCTTTGGTCTGGAACTCCACCTCTTCGAGTACCTTGTCCTTGGTCGGCTCAAGCAGCGAATCGAGACGACGCAGCACCACCATCGGTAGAATGACATCGCGATATTTGCCGCGAACATAAACATCGCGCAGGCAGTCGTCGGCAATCGACCAGATAAAAGATACAAGTTTGTTATGAACAGCGTGGTTCATCGAACCTCCCCGATTAAATGCAAAAGGGAGGAACCCTCCCTCACCCTTCGCGTAGGATAGGTCAGATTCTATAATTCCGCAATTTTACTCAAAGAAAAAGGGGCCAAAGGCCCCTTCATCATGCGTTTGCTTGCCTCTTCATGCCAGCCATCCGGCTGTGGACTTCAAAGTCAGCCTTTTGTCGGCTGACCTCCGGATAAGAGGTCATAGCCCTTTTGGACCTTCGCAGGGGGCGACCCATAGTATGCGGGGACTTGATTCGCGGTTTTTTTATTGAATTCACCCCTTTCACCATTTAATCAATATGACATTGCACATCAATACATTGATGAAGAACCCGAACAATTATGACCTCCTCCACTAATTCCCGATAGAAAACCATATGCCGCTCAACAGGGTAGGATCTGAGATCTTGATCAACATGATCCCGGAGGATTCCTAAAGCCGGATTTTGAGCCAGCGATTTAAGACACTGTTTGATACCATCAAGGTATTTTCTCTTTTGATCGGTTCCCCACTCTCATTCGCTGTATTTTCCAAGCGCCATCAAGTCGGCTCTGGCGGGGCCGGGTATTCGTAACCGTTTAGAGTCTGCCAAAGAATGCGTCCAATTCTTCATCGCCATTCACATCTATAAAGTCACCATTGGCAATAGCTTCATCACCGGCACGGACAGCTGTGCGCAAACGTTCCAATTTCAATGCGCGCTGCTCTTCTGTTCGTTTAAGTAAACGAAGGGCTTCACGCACGACCTCACTGGCATTGTTGTAATCGCCGGTTGCTGCACGATCTCTAATAAACTGCTCCAGACTGGGCGTTAAACTGAAATTCATAACAGCCTCCATATGAATATGTTTGAGAAGGGACTTTGGAAGCGCCTATTGTTTATGTCAATCTTTGTTATTAACCATGGGTATAGTCGGGTAGCGTAGAGGGTAGACACAAAGGACTGCGGGGACAGTGCTTGATTCGCGGTTTTTTAGTTCTCGTTCCCACCGCTTGAGTCATTCAATGTCGACTTAAGCAGATTGTTTTCATCCCCTCATCCCAACCTTCTCCCGGAGGTAGAAGGGGCTGTGAAGAAAAAAAGGAAGTTTATTCAATCATCTTCCCTATTTTATCAAAACCCCAACATCCATTAAAAACGGGTTGATAATCTCCAGTTTGCCAACGCGCTGCTCATGTTGCATATCTTCACTCAATAAATAGCGGCAATCCAGGAATAGAGCCGACGCAATCACCAGACTATCCCACCATGAATACGCATATTGATCCTGAACTTCCCATGCGGATTCAATCAGCTGCGTGGAAACTTCCAGTGGTTGCCACACTGCCAGTGCACGTAAATCTGATCGTGCCTGTTCTTTTGGAAGGCCTGGTTTCAGTTTCTGCGTGACGGTAACGTAATACTCATTCATCACCTGCGCGCTGATTCTCCCCGCTTCCTGTTGCCAAAGCTCCGTTAGCCAAGCCTTTGCCTTCAATTGTTTATCAGGCTCTGAACTGTCACGCGAATAGACAAGGATGTTGGTATCAACGAAGCAGTTAACGCTCATACAGGTCATCTCGCGAAGGATAGGGCGAATTATCCTTCAGAGACTGGGGCTCAACCGCGAGAAACTGTTGCATGGCTTGCGCATAACCTGTCTTCTCTTTTTTCATGCGTTTCAACAACGTTCCAAGCACTTGCGACACACTTGTATTATGCTCAGCAGCCCAAACTCGTGCCCAGTGGGCAACATCATTTTCTAATTTAATCGTTATATTTTTCATAGCACGAATTTAGTGCTGCACTTTATTCCTGTCAACGGCTTTGCATTTCATCTGATGCAAGGCCTTCGGGGTTTAATTCGCGGATTTTTTTTTGTTCTCGTTCCCACCGCTTGATTCATTCTATTTCGCTTAGGAAGATTGTTTTAATCCCCTCATCCCAACCTTCTCCCAGAAGTAGAAGGGGCTCTTGCCCTGAGAAAAAAGGAAGCAACCATACGGGCTTGATCTGTGGATTCTGAATCAAGTTCAGAATAACGGTCTGCGATAGCCAATTTCCGCTTCGTCATGCCGGGCTCGTCCCGGCATCCATGGCGTAGTTCCGAATAAGCGATGCGCTTCCTTTTTTAATTCGGAATAATGGCGGCGTTGCGGGCGAACATCGTCAGCATCACCCATGGCAGAGGCTGGATTGAAACTTGCTGTGCGCATCTTCAAATGGCAATCTTTGCATGATTATTGCCAACCCAGCTTGTTCCTAAGGAGTGTAAGATGCCAACCATGAATATTTCTCTCACACCTGAATTGATGCAGCTGGTGCAAAAAAAAGGTCGCCAGTGGCATGTATAACAATGCCAGCGAGTTTATACGTGAAGCCATCCGTAATGTTGATACCAATGAAAAAATTCTTTATGAATTAAAACTGGCTAAACTGAAAAAGACGCTGCAACCGGGCATCCGTGATGCTGAGAATGGCGTGTACGCAGACTATTCATTTGATCAACTCATGCAGGATATCGATCAAGAAGATCAATAATGAATGACTTTCGGCTAACACCCGATGCCAAAGCAAGCCTGCTATCTCTTGCCCTCTACACGCAGCAAACGTGGGGGACAGAGCAACGCCGCAGCTTTCTGAAAATGATCGATGAATGTTTCCATGCTCTGGCCATCACACCCATGCAAGGCAAAGCCCGACCGGAAATTCATCATACATTGCGCAGTCACCCGGCAGGCAAACACATTGTATTCTATATCATCAAACAGGATCACATCGTGATTGCAAATGTGTTACATGAACGAATGGAACCAAGCCGACACCTTCTTACAACGTAGGGACAGCAGTGGGACACTTCCCTTTCATGACTCAGAAACGGGTAAACTTTATAAGCCCTTCGGGTCTTGATTCGCTGATTTTCTTATTTCTCGTTCCCGCCCTTTGAGCAATTCAATTCGTCTTTGGCAGATTGTTTTAATCCCCTCATCCCAACCTTCTCCCGGAGGTAGAAGGGGTTCTCGCCCTGAGAAAAAGGGGAAGCAGCCATACGGGCTTGATTTGCGGATACGGAGACCCCGAAGAACAAAGCCCTCCTGTTTTTAATTCAACAGCCTTTATGATGCCAGTTTACGGCGTATCCAGTCACCGACCGGCAAACCTGATGAGATCAGTTCCTCTGGAATTTTGTCTTTAATCTGCTCATGCAGCTCAGGCAAGCGTGACCAATGCACACCCTGCTTGTAATGATGGGCTGTGTGATAGCCCAGATTACCCGTGGTGATGTTATAAAAACGATTAAGATTATTTCTCGATGCCGCAAACTCATTGTCGGTAGGAAGACCGGCGTGATGCTTAAACGTGGCCCAGGATGTTAACAGTACCCCGCAAAGCATCGGCAACACGAACAGGAACAGACCCTGCACCGGTTTAAACCAGGTTAACATGGCGACGAACAAAAATGTCAGAACGGTATACAGCAGAAAGGCTCTCTGAATTTTCGGGAAACGTTTCCCCACATGATAAGCCCTCCAATGCGCAGTGGCCGCCACATTCAGGGTGTACTCAATTTTGCCCATGACTTCACCGGATTTTCTTTGCCAGCGGCTCTCATCCTTTTGCTGATCGAGAAAATTCATATGGTGCCCTAACGTGTGATGCAGCACCCACACATTGGTTGTAGCACCGGTATGCAAGGCATACGACAGCTCCAGCAAACGATTTAGAGGCTTCTTTTTAAATGTTGGCGTATGTTGATGATGGTGGTTCCAGGCCCCGATTTTTCCCTTCGGGATCATCATCACCAGCCAGAACACAAGCAGAATCCAGCTCTGCTCAACCTGAAAATAGATTGCAAAATCAAGGCATGTAAGGGCAACAATAATGGCTACAGGAAGCCGGTCAGCAGGATATCTAAACACAGAGGTAAGTCCTATTCCTTCAATTTTGGCAAGGCAGATTAGCGCCATCACGCTGAATTGAACAGTTTGGGATGCTCAGGTGTAGGTACTCAGTTTTTCAACACATCACAACGACTTACCGGGGTTGCACTTGAGAGTTGAATCCACGTTGACATACGAATCAGCGATAGCCGCCTTAACCCATAACAATCCCAAACAACTTGCAGTTTTCAATCATCAGTAACACGCTAGCCTGCTTGCACACATCGGGAGGACTGCATGGATTTGGATAAAGGCATCCTTATTGTTGAAGATGAAACGCCCATTGCCGAGGTGCTGAGCTATGCACTCAGCAGTGAAGGGTACAATGTGCAGCACAGCATGCATGGTGGCGAGGCGCTGCAATTGTTGCGCAACAATCACTTTGCTCTGGCGATTCTGGATGTCGGCTTACCCGACATGAGCGGCTTCGACCTGTGCCGTGAACTGCGCTCCTTCAGCGATATTCCCATCCTCTTCCTCACCTCCCGCTGCGATGAGATTGACCGCATCATCGGGCTGGAGATCGGCGCGGATGATTATGTCAGCAAACCCTTTTCGCCGCGTGAGGTGGCCGCACGGGTGCGGGTCATCCTGCGCCGACGTATGTCGGGCAGCGGCAAACGGGAACACCACTGGTTTGAGCAGAACAGCGAAACCGAACGCATCAGCTTCTGCAACAATCAGCTCGATTTAACCCGCTACGAACAACTGTTGCTGCAACAGCTGTTGCAACATCCGGGCCGCATCTACGAACGAACGCTGCTGATGGATTTAATCTGGCGTGATGCGCTGGACACCTCCGACCGCACCGTCGATACGCACATCAAAACGCTGCGCGCCAAGCTGAAACATATTCGCCAGGACATCGAACCCATTATCACCCACCGTGGCATGGGCTACAGCCTCATTAACGGCACAGATGCATGAACATCTCGCTGCGTCTGCTGATCGGTTATTTCCTGATTGTCGGCCTCTCCGCCTGGTTTGTGCTCAATATCTTCTCGCAGGAAATTAAACCCGGCGTACGTCAGGCCATGGAGGATACGCTGGTTGATACCGCCAACCTGCTGGCCGAAGTGGCCGCGCAGCAGATGCCGGACGGCACGATGACTTCAGGTCAGTTTGACGGGCAATTTTCCGCCCTGTTTCAGCGCTATCTGGCGCGCAACCCGCATGCCCGAATCTGGCAGTTTAAAAAGGAGCAGCTCGATCTGCGTGTCTACATCACCGATACGCAGGGCATTGTGCGCTACGACTCAAGCAATGAGGCCGTGGGGCAGGACTACTCGCGCTGGAATGATGTTTACCTGACCTTGCGCGGTCGCTACGGCGTGCGCAGTACACCGAGCCATCCCGGTGATGATCACAGCACCGTGATGCATGTCGCCGCGCCGATCAACTATCAGGGGCAACTGGTCGGGGTGCTGACCGTGGCCAAGCCCACCGCCAGCGTCCAGCCATTCATCGACCACAGCCGTCAGTCCATCGAACAGGCCGGGTGGTTGCTGATGCTCAGCGCGTTGATCATCGGCCTGCTGTTCAGCTGGTGGCTGAAACACTCCATTGATCAACTGCGCCACTACGCACGGGAAGTCAGTCGCGGGCAAAAAATCTCCTTGCCGTCCCTTGGCAGCCGAGAGCTGGCCGAGCTCGGTCTGGCGCTGCGCGAGATGCGCGAAAAGCTCGATGGGCGTGAGTATGTCGAAAATTACGTACACCATCTGGTGCATGAGATGAAAAGCCCGCTGACGGCGCTGATCGGTTCGGCGGAACTGCTCGATGAAAAGCTGCCGCCGCAGGAGCGTGCCCGCTTTACCGCTAACATTCGCGAGCAAAGTATCCGCCTGCGCACGATGCTTGATAAACTGCTGGCACTGGCTCGCGTCGAACATCGCAACGAACTTGAAGGGAGCGCATCAATCAATCTGCAACAGCTGGCCGAACAGGTCATCGCCGATCAGACAGTCACCATGCGGCAGCGTGGCATCACTTGCAAGACCATGATTGCTGCGGCTGCGGAAGTGGAGGGCGAAGTCTTTCTGCTGCATCAGGCGCTGACCAACCTGCTGGATAATGCCATCGATTTTTCAGCCGATGGCAGCCGGATTACACTGTCGTTGCAGGCGGATACGGACCACTACACTCTGCTACTGCACAACCCCGGCCCGGCCATCCCCGACTACGCCATGCCACGCATCTTTGAGCGATTCTACTCCCTCGCCCGCCCCGGCAGCCGCCGCAAAAGCAGCGGTCTGGGTCTGCCCTTTGTTCACGAAGTGGCGCTACTGCATGGCGGCGAAATCTCGCTGCACAACATGCCGCAGGGCGGCGTAGAGGCGCGTCTTCTGCTGCCGAGAAAACAGCACAACGACTAATTCTGAAAAAAACATTCACAACGAGATACAAAGGTCACGAAGCGCGAAAGTTCAACAAAGAGCCCATTAACAGCATCTGAATTCACAGAACCGGCACACATAGAGCACACACAAACCCATCTTCTCCACACATCGCTGTTGCAACATTCGGCATCGACCACCCCAAGGAGAAGACGATGTTACGAAATCTGTTATTCACAAAAACGCTGATGATAGTGTTGCTGTCACTGTTGTTACTCATTCCACTGAGCATGATTCAATCAAAAATTACCGAACGGCAGGCGCTGCAACAGGGCGTCCAGCAGGAGATCGCCCGCAGCGCTTCCGGACCGCAAACGCTGTCCGGCCCCTATCTGGTGCTGCGTTATAAATTATTGCAGCGCCATACGGTGAAAGATGCCACCGGCCTTGAAAAAACAGTCACCAACAGTATCACCAAAGAGCGTTTAATTGCAGCACATGAGCTGATCATTGATGCCAATGCCGATGTCGAGTCGCGCAAGCGCGGCATCTATCAGGTACGATTGTTTAATTTCACCGGCACGGTGAAGGGCAGCTTTGACGTAGCAGAAGGTTATGGTGCTGATAGCGCACTGGCGGATATGACCCCTGTTGCTGCTTATTTTGTGCTGACGGTGAGCGACGCACGCGGCATTCGCAATGCCCCGCAGCTGACGCTGAACAAGCGGCAGTTTAATTTCGCGCCGGGCGTTGTGCGTCCATTGTCGGGCAACGGTATTCATGCCGCCCTGGAGCCACTGTCGCTGGATTCGGCGCACAAGCTCAGCTTCGAGTTTCCGCTTGAGCTGCAAGGAATGAGCACCTTTGCCGTCACTCCATCCGGCGATAAAACCGAACTGAAGCTCAACTCCTCCTGGCCCCATCCCTCCTTTGGCGGCAGCTATCTGCCGCGCAGCAGCCAGATTAATGCCGACGGGTTTCGCGCCCAGTGGCTGGTGACCAATCTGGCGCGCAACAGTGGCAGTCAGGGTGAAAATGGCGATAAGATCATCACCGACTGTTTCTCGATCAACTTTATCGACCCGGTGAATATCTATCTGCTGTCGGAGAGAGCGGTGAAGTATGGCCTGCTGTTCATCGTGCTGCTGTTCGCCGGATTTTTTATGTTTGAGATGGTGCGTCATCTGCGCATACACCCCATGCAATACCTGCTGGTGGGCATGGCGCAGGCGATGTTTTTTCTGCTGATCATCAGCCTGTCCGAACACATCCCCTTCCTGAGCGCCTACGCAATATCAGCCACCGCCTGTACTGCCCTGATCGGTATCTATCTGGCCGGTGTTCTGCACAGCTACAAGCCAGCCATCGCTTTTTCCAGCGCCATCGCCCTGCTTTACGCCGTGCTCTATGGCGTGTTGCAGTCGGAAGACAATGCGCTACTGATGGGCACCACGGTTTTATTCAGTGCTCTGGCTGCAACCATGCTCGTATCACGTAAACTCGACTGGTACAGCTTCACCGGCAGTGAAGAGGAAGCACAAGCGAATCTCGAAGAACAGGTATTGGAAGGTAAGTCTAAATAAGAGAACTGATTCACGTCATCCCGGTGAGCAAGAAGCCGCCCGGATGACGTGAATACTTCATCCTTTACCCCTGATAACGCAAGGCATCAATGTGCCGCATCAGGGCTTTCGTATCTTAATAGTCACATCCTCAGAGAGTGTGCCTTCCGGCAGATACACGCGATAATCCTGTGATGCTTGCAGCGCTGCACCATGCCGGTAATGGGCCAGATCCTGATCGCTGCTGATAATCAGCAAATTATCGGTTCTCCATCCCTGAATTGTCAGGCCGCCCGGATAAACGGGGATACTCGGCAAAGGATCGGTTTCCTCTGTTTCGTTCAGAATTGTATTCATACGCCTGAAGAAGAGAAACGGATGTCCCTCTTCAGCTATCACTACGGCCAGATACGTCCCGCCCGGTGAGATGCTGAATTCCCCGAAACTGGCCGCACTATTGCCTCCACCCATGCATGAAAACGACTCAAGCAGTCGGGTTTCGCCATATGCCGAATTTCCGCTCACCAGCCACACATCACCCCTGTTGCGGGTGATTGCCACGCAGAGCTGCTCATCACTACCGGGAATAGACTGACATTGCAGGGGATTGTATAGAGCTTGTGTGGTGTGTTCGCTCAGATTCGCGCAACCGACAAGGGTTGTGGCAAAGATGCAGGCCAATGCAAATGTTCTCACACCCGCTCCATCCACACTTTGATGTTTTCCACTTCCTGCTGCATATCGCCCCATTTCTCATAGCTGTGGCAGACCTTAAAAGTGCCTTCAATTGAATTTACGTCTAACGCCAACATCTGCGCGTACATCTCACGCACATCCAGCCAGGCGATGCCGGTGAGCATCTCGATGCGGCAGTTCAAATCGGCAAGCTCTCTGGCGCTAACCTCGTCGAACAGGCGACCGCCCTTGTACAACCCCAGCCTGACCGGAACCTTCATCTCAATGCTCTTTGCTGGTGGATTTAATCACTGCTTTTGAACTGCTCAAGCTATCTGCCGTCTGCACCAGCTTGATGAACTCATGGCGATAACCCTGCTCATCCGCCCCCAGCGCCGCGCGCGCCAGTGTTTGCACATCGGTAAAACCGAACGCTCCAGTATAGGTCTCGCCTTTGAGAAGCTGAGCGAAAGCGGCAACGCTGGCGACAAAACGGAAGCGTTCGCTGCTCGTTGTTGCATCACTCTGGATATCGCGGGCACGAATCGCTTGCTCAATCAGCCGGCTCTCTTGCGTATCAGGATTTTTGTAGCGCAGGCGCAGGAAGGCCAGCTCTCCACCCTTGCCGGACGGAGTCTGTGCTGCCTTGGCATAGCGTAGCGGATCAATGAGTCCTCTGTCGCCTTGCAGCGTGAGTTCATACAGCGCAGTCACCGAATGGCCTGCGCCCATCTCACCTGCATCAACCTTGTCGTTGTTAAATCTTCGCGATTGAACAGTCGATTTCCATAGCCGATCAGACGGTATTCGCTGACCACAGCCGAATTGAATTCGATCTGGATTTTCACATCTTTGGCAATGGTCAGCAGGGTTGAGCCCACCTGTTCGACCAGCACCTTGCGCGCCTCGGAAGGGGTATCGATGTAGGCATAACTGCCATTGCCATGATCGGCCAATTGCTCCATCAGTTGATCGTCGATGTTGCCTTCCCCGAAACCCAGCACGGAGAGCGAGATGCCGGTTTTGCGTTTCTCTTCGACCAGATTGAGTAAGGCCTCGAAATTGGTGGTGCCGACGTTGAAATCGCCATCGGTGGCCAGCATGATGCGGTTGATACCGCCCGGGATATAGGATGCCTTGGCCATGGCGTAGGCTAGCCGGATGCCCTCTCCGCCGTTGGTGGAACCACCGGCGCTCAAGCTCTCCAAGGCGGCATCAATGCGCTCACGCTGATTGCCGGGCGTCGCTGCCAGTACTACGCCGGATGCGCCTGCATAAACAACCAGGGTAACCCTGTCGCGTGCCGTAAGCTGTCCGGTCAACTCTTTCAGGGCGTACTTGAGCAGGCCGAGTTTATCGGCTGAATGCATGGAACCGGAGACATCGACCAGAAACACCAGATTGGCCGCAGGCATCTTGTTACGGTCAACCTTTGCCCCCTGCAATCCGATTTGCAGGAGCACGTTGTTATTGTTCCACGGTGACGGTGCCATCTCGGTGGAGATATGGAATGGCGGATCAAGGCTCTGCGGTGCCGGGTAGTCGTAGGAGAAGTAGTTGATCATCTCCTCAATGCGCACGGCATCATGTGGGGGCAGACGGGCATCATTGAGCATACGGCGCACATTGGAGTAGGAGGCGGTATCAACATCCGCACTGAAGGTGGAGACTGGCTCCTGCGCCACGAGTTTCACGGAATTTTCAAGGATATGGGCATAGTTCTCACGGTTTTCAGCTCCCAGTTCAATCGTTTTAGATGACATCATCATCGATGCCGTAGGAATGCCGCCGACCGGCATCTTATAGGCTCCCCCGCATGCGCCAAGGGTGGCAACCGTGAGGCCAAGAATTGCAAAACTGAATAATTTTCGAGTAACAGACATGTATAATTTCTCCTGAAATAACAAGCATTGGAAGTTTGAAATAATAGAAAGATTGACACATCAATCATGCTCGATGTGCTGACGTTTGAAAACCCGGCAAAAAACCATGCTTGTTTGAAACTCATCCGCACTCCTGTTTCCCCGCACAACAACACTTGTCTTGTTTACACCCCGGGCTGCTTAGATGATCTCTGCGAGCTGCCCGCAAAGCCCACATTTCAAACAACGCAGGCGGGAAATATGAGATGTCAGGGCTTGTTCACATAAAATAATATATGAAGCGGTGCAGCCCTGCGGGGCGGGCCATTTTTTTCCATCTCGCTGCATTATTTCCCGCTGAGGCGCAACAAGCCCATGGCTCTCGCAAGGTTCCTTTTTAAAATGTTTTTTATCAGCAAGCAGGCCGTCGATGCCTGTCTTGCAAACAACCAAGATTTCGCACGCATCCTGATTGCCAATCTGAGCACCCAGTTACAGCATTTTGCCCATCAGATCGCTACACTCACGTTGCATAATGCAGCCCGGCGCGTGATCGGCTATTTACTCCATCACGCCGAAGCCTCAAAAGCTGGCGAAGCCATATCATTTACGCTTCCCAGTAGTAAAAATAACATTGCCTCGCATCTGAATATTTCACCGGAAACGCTTTCGCGCACATTCAGACAATTGAGCGATTTAAACCTGATGCTGATTAACGGCAAAACAATCACAATTCCGAACATGGAGAAATTCCGCCACTTCGGCGGCTTTTGATTTCATCGCGAAAGCGACTGAGCGTCCTTTTCCCGTACAATTACCCCTGATAACGCAATGCATCAATGGGCCGCATCAGAGCGGCTTTTCTTGCCGGATAGAGACCAAAAAAGACTCCGACAGCCATGGAGACGAAAAAGGCGAGCACAATTGGCATCGGGGTAATCACGGCCCAGATGCCGAACATCTCACTGGCAAGCAACGAGAGGCCGATACCGGCAAAGATGCCGACAACACCTCCGGCGACGGTGATGATCACCGACTCCATCAGAAATTGCAGCATGATATCGCTGCGCCGTGCACCAAGGGCCATGCGGATACCGATTTCACGCGTACGTTCGGTAACCGAGACAATCATGATATTCATGATGCCGATACCACCAACAAAAAGGGAGATGGAGGCTATCGCGCCAAGCAGGATGGAGAGCATGCCGGTGATCTGCGAGGCGGTTTCGGTCACCTCTGCCATATTGGTGACAGAAAAATCATCATCCGCCTTATCCGCCAGATGGTGGCGCTGGCGCAGCAGCAGACCGATATTGCGTTGCAGCGGGGTCATCGCTGCATCATCCACCGCCTGCACCATGATAAAGGAGACGCTGCCCTGAAAACGCGAGCCGAACAGCTGTCGCTGAGCGGTGCGCAGCGGCACCAGAATGGCGTCATCCTGACTGCGTCCGTCAAGGCTCTGCCCTTTAATGCTGAGCAGACCGATGATGCGGAAGGGTGACTGCTGGATGCGCATCATCCGTCCCACCGGATCATCTCTGCCAAAAAGCTCGCTCGCCACATCCTGACCGATCATCGCCACACGCATACCGCTCTGCATCTCCGAATCGGAGAAATCGCGGCCACTGGCCAGCTCCCAGTTACGGATTTGCAGGTAATCAGCGGTGGTGCCGATGGCGGTGGTGCCCCAGTTGTTGGGGCCGTAGACCACCTGTACCCCGCTCTGCACCATCGGCGCAGCCAACAGTGCGCCGGGCAACAAGGCAATGGCATGCGCATCCTGCTCGGTCAGCGATTGCACCCCGCCAGCGCCGCCGCGCACGCCGCCGTGGCTGTGTGAACCGGAACGCACCACCAGCATATTGGCCCCCATTGATTTGATCGAATCGGTCACCTGCTTCTGCGTTCCCTCACCGATAGAGACCATCAGCACCACCGCCGCCACGCCGATCATGATACCCATTGCCGTTAACAGGGTGCGCAGTCGATTGGCGGCCATCGCCTGTAGCGCCTCAAGCAGTGAAAAGAGGATCATGGAAGTTCCGGCGCCGGTTCGTGAAACTCAGCCACCGCGCCATCATATTGAATGGTACCATCAACCAGATAAACCAACCGCGTGGCGTAGTGGGCCACGTTCAGGTCGTGAGTGACCAGAATGATGGAAATACCGCTGTCGCGGTTAATGCGCTGAAACAGGGTCATGATCTCGCGCCCCGTGACGCTATCGAGATTACCGGTCGGTTCATCGGCCAGAATCAGGCGGGGATTGGTCACCAGCGCCCGCGCAATAGCCACGCGTTGCTGCTGGCCGCCGGAGATGCGTGGCGGCAATGAATCAAGCCGGTCGCCCAGCCCCACCTGCTGCAATATCGCCGCCGCCCGCTCACGCCGTGCCCTGCGCTCCACCCGCTGATAGACCAGCGGCAGTGCCACATTGGTCGCCAGCGAGGCGCGCGGCAGCAGATTAAAGCCCTGAAAAACAAAGCCGATCACCGAACTGCGCACCTCAGCCAGCTCATTCTGACTTAAGCCGCCCACATCACGCCCGTTCAGCAAATATTCACCCGATGTCGCCACATCCAGACAGCCGAGCAGGTTCATCAGCGTCGATTTTCCCGAACCCGATGGCCCCATGATGGCGACAAACTCACCCGCCTCGATACTCAGATCGAGATAACGCAGCGCCGGTACCGGCCCGGCATCGGTCTCATAATCCTTATACAACCCGTGCAGGGTCACGACCGCGTTCATCTTGCGTTTACCCGCAGCGGTGCAGCAAGCAGCGGTTTCAACTTCAAGTGTGCCATGGTGAATGCGTCCCTCATCTCAACGAATCCTGATACTGGGCGCACGGCCGGATTTACCTTCGGCGTTTTTGGTATCGATCACCACCTGGGCACCAGCTTTGAGTTCACCGGAGAGCACCTGAGTGTAGACACCGTCACTGGCGCCGAGGATCAGCGATGCAGAAATCAGCCCCTTACCACCGAGCAGATACACCGTGCCGCGCATGCCTTCGCCATGGGGCCGTTGGCGCTTGCTATCCGGCTGCATGGCGACATCGCGTGCCGGGCGAAAGCGCAGTGCCGTATTGGGCACGCAGAGAATCGATTTCAGCTCCGCCGTGGTGACATTGACGTAGGCGGTCATCCCCGGCAGCAGGCGGCCATCGGCGTTGTTGACGTCGATCACCACATTGTAAGTCACCACATTGGACTGGGTGGTGGGGTTCAGTCGAATCTGCCGCACCACACCGCTGAACTGGCTGCCGGGATAAGCATCGACGGTGAATTCAGCCCGCTGACCGACCCGGATCAGGCCGATATCGGCCTCGGCAAAGCTGGAGTCGATCTGCATCAGGGTCAGATCCTGGGCGATTTTAAACAGCGTCGGCGTCTGGAACGAGGCGGCTACGGTCTGCCCCACATCCACTTCCCGCGATACCACGACACCGGAAACAGGCGAGCGGATCACCGTATAGGAGAGATTGACGCGATCACTCTCCGACTGCGCCCCGGCCACCGCCAGCTGCGCCATAGCCGATTGCAGCGCCTGCACCGCCGTATCCAGCTCCTGCGACGTCATATAATCCTGCTTAACCAGCTGCCGTGTCCGTTTTTCATTGGCCCTGGCCAGCGCTACCGAAGCACTGGCGCTGGCCAGCGATGCCTCCGACTGGCGCAGCTTGGCATTGAGCAGGGAGGGATCGAGCTCCAACAACACCTGATCCTTCTCAACATGATCATTAAAATCGGCATGAATGCCGCGCACCACGCCGGAGACCTGAGTACCAACGCTGACCAGCACCACCGGATTGAGCGTACCGTTGGCCGATACCGTCTGTGTCAGATCACGCTGCTCAATCGATTCAACCTCATACTGCTGCGCCAAAGGAACCGACTTTGGCCAGAAGTACCACCCGGCCGGTGCCGCAAGCGCAGACACCACCAACACCGAAATCAACGTCTTATAGCCGGATGTCATCATCGTTCTCCTTTCTGCTCATTCTCGCTCACTCTCGCCATCGCCACTGAGCAGATTAGCATCAAGCAGACCGATGGCCTGCGCGAGGATGAATTTGGCGCTTTGCCAATTGTAACGTGCAGCGATCTGTTGCTGGTGCGCCGTGGCAAGGGCGGACTGGGCATTGAGCAGCTCGATAATGTTGCCCACCCCGGCGCCATAGCGACCGGTGGCCATCTTTTCCGACTGCTCAGCTGAAGCGACCAGATCCGCGCTGGCGCGTAGCGCCTCGCTGCTGGTTTGCAGGCCTTGAAAGGCTTTCCAAACATCCAGCGCAATCTGGTTGGCCAGCTGATCACGACTGGCGATATTGCCTGCCAGACGCGCCTCGGCCACCGCAATCTGGTAACGGTTGCGATAGCCGGTAAAAATCGGAACCGTAATATTCAGACCAATACTGCCGTTTTGGCGCTGACTGTTGATGCCGCCGCTACTGTTATTTGTGGCTGAAACGGTGCTATCAAGGCTGATCTGCGGCATATCAGCGGCACGACTGGCAGCAATGCTCGCCTCCCCGGCGCGAAGCTGTGCCTCCGCCGCCAGCAGATCAGGGCGCTGCTGCTGCGCCAGTTCAATCAATTCACCAATTTTCTGTTCGCTAAGCGGATCGGGCATAACATCACTGGCAGCGGCCAGCGACACAACCTGCGTCGGTTGTAATCCCATGGCGTGTGCCAGCGACCCCTGCGCACTACGCAACGTGCCTTCGCCGGTGATCCGATTCAGTGTTGCCTGAGAAAGCGCCGTTTTGGCCTGAAGCTGATCCGCCGATGTGGCGATCCCCGCCCGTTTGCGTGCTTCGGCGGCGTGCAGCGATTGCTGCGTAAACTTTTCTGCAACAAGCAGCGCCTCGACATTGGCGCTGGCTGTCAGCAGGGCATAGTAAGCCTGCACGGCCGTGAGAAAGAGATTTTGCAGCAAGGCATCACGATTGGCATCGGCCAGCTGCAACAACTGCCGCGCACTCTCAACAGACGCCTCTCGTCCGCCGAAATCGTAGAGCAGATAACTGGCCGAAAGCGATAACGACTGCTGGCTGCTGTCGCTGTTCACCCCGCCGCTGCGCCCCCTGCTGCCACTTAAGCCGCCCTGCCCGTTCAGACTCGGATAGCGCGCCGCTTCGCTCACCCCGAGCAGTGCTTGCTGCACATCCGCCGCCGCCCGGCTGCCGCGCAATTGCGGATGCTTGCACAAGGTGTACTTCACCACTTCCAGCAACGAAAGAGGATGATCCAGCCGCAAATCAGAACAAATATCGCGCCTTCCCTGATCAGATCGATCAGGCCGGTCCGGAAAATCAGACGCCATCCCGTCATGGCTGGATAGTGATGCATTCCCGGCAAAAGCCTGGCCGGGCAACAGTAAGAATAAAAGCAGAAAAATACGGTACATATTACGCATTACTAGCACATTCCCCCGGATTCAGGAATAGCCCGGCAGCAAACAAACAAGCAGACGCACGCCTGAGGCCCCGATAATCCTGTCCGCTTTCGTATTTCCATCGGGTATGGCTGATTCCCGGCCAGCCCGCCATTGCTCCAGACAGCGCTGAAGCTTACTGCTCCCATGGTGAAACTTTCAATTATCTGAGGATACGTTTACCCTTGCAAATCATGAAAATCGGCACAAAAACCAATTATCACACTTGTCGCCAGCATGTCTGAATACCACTATTTTCCTGACATGAAGCAGCACTCGCCCCAACAGCTTGTCAGGGGCTGGAAAGCGAACTGGCCGAATTGCGGTGTTTTAGCTTTGGTCGCTGAAGCTGATCTTGCTGCTATTGCAGATCTTCAGAAGATCTGTTCGGCAAGTGACGTGCCGCTTGTCGGTGCGGTTTTCCCTGAGTTGATTGTTGATTCAACATTCACCAAAAACGGCACCTTATTCATTCGCATGAACCCAATGCCTGAATATCTGATTATGCATGGCATCAGCCACGGTAAAGACAGAGAACTCGAACTGATTGAACATGTAGCCGCCCTCGGTGACACGCTTGAAGAGGGGCTTGATGCAACGAAAGGCGCCTTAATGATCATCTTTGATGCGCTGATCCCGAACATTTCATCCATTCTCAACGCGCTGTATTTGAAACTGGGTAGTCGCGTTGCTTATTCCGGCGCCAATGCCGGAAGTGAAAGCTTCAAACCGATGGATTGCCTGTTTGACGACGCCAACACCTACCGCGATGGTGTTCTGGCTCTGGCGCTGAAAGAACATGCTGGTGGTTTACTGCGACATGGTTACAGCTCATCAGAAAGCACCTATATGGCAACATCAACCGAGGGTAACTGCATTCATTCGGTCAACTGGGAAGCCGCTTTCGAATCATATTGTTTGCTGGCAAAAAATGAATACGGGCTCGAAATAAACGCCGAAAATTTTTATGAAAAAGCTGTTCATTTCCCGTTTGGTATTGCCAAAGGTAATGGGCAAACACTGGTCAGGATTCCTGTCGGACTCAATGAGGCTGGTGATATTTATTGTATCGGTGAAATTCCCGAGAACTCGATTCTCACCTTGCTAAAAGCCCCGGCAGAGCAGCTCATGTCATCAGCCAAAAATCTGGCACAAACCGTCTCATTCAGACTGGGCGGATCGGAACTCTGTTTCTACTGCGCCGGCAGGCGACTGCATCTTGGTCTGGAGCAGGCAAGCCGCGAATTAAACGAAGTGCATCATTTCCTTGGCGATATCACGGGAGCTCTCAGTCTTGGCGAGATTGGTTGCACCAGCCATGGCAGTTACCCTGAGTTCCACAATGGCGCAGTGCTTTTCGTTCAGTGGCCAGAGCAAAAAGAAGGTGACGATTTATCATGAAGCAGGAACATATCCTTTCAGTTCTCTATGACCTGACGATCGTCATCGGCGGCGAAAACAAAGTTGAGCCTCTGGTGAGTAAATTCATCCAAAAGCTGATGTTTCATACCGGCTATTCTGTAGGTATCTATTTCTCTCTACAAAGCAGCGACAAAGAGCCTGAGCAACAAACGTATCGCATCACATCAATGATTGGTGGCAATGCCTCACTGCCGAAGATCGGGTACGTCATATCCTTTCCGGCTGAATTTGCTCAACGCGTACTCGTAAACCCTGATCTGTCCGATTTTTGTGCCGGATGCAGCCTGACCAGGAACTCGATCTGGTTGCCAGCTGCTCACGAGGGCGGTGTATTGCTACTGGCTCCGGAGGTACTGACACCGGAAATGCCGGTGACTCAAATGTTTTATCCGGTCATGCGCAACTTTGCAAAAGCCATCAGACTTTGTCGCATCAACGAAGATCATCTCGCCGAACTTAAAAATGAAGTCCAACAGGCAACCGAAACCATCAGGGCAGAAAAAAACAAGTTCTTGCAACTGCTATTGTCCATGCCCGATGCCGTTTATATTACAGATAACCGGGGCATCATTGAAATCGCCAATCCCGGCACTGAAGACGTTTTTGGCTATACCATCGATGAAATTCTGGGCCATTCAGTCGAAGAACTCGTGCCTGAAAACAACCGTGCCGGTCACGCCGCACAGGTTGAGAATTATCTGCGATCACCCGTTTCACGAACCATGGCAGAAGGCCGCAGATTGAGCGCCCGCAAAAAGAACGGCGAAATATTTCCGGTTAGCATCAGCTTGAATCCGGTCATGGTCGGGACCGAGCAGAAAGTCATCGTCTCTGTGCGTGATATGACTGAATATGAAAACCTGATGCGGCAGTTCCAGCAAGCGCAAAAAATGGAGGCTCTGGGAACCCTTATCGGTGGCTTCGCCCATGACTTTAACAATCTTCTGACCTCAATTACCGCCAACACGTTTTTCGCTAAAGAATTAGTGAGCGACAACAAAAAAGCTGTTGAATTAATCGATTCTATCGAACAACGCGGCTTTGATGCAGCCGAGATGATCCGGCAACTTCTCGCATTCTCACGCAATGAAGAAATTAAAATGAAAGAGGTTCAGCTTACGGCACTGGTCAGGGAATCACTCAAGTTACATTCAACGGCGATTCCTTCATTTATTGAATTTAACACTGAGATTACAAACGATGACTTGTGCATCAATGGTAACCCGATCCAACTTCAGCAAGTGCTGCTGAACCTTCTGAATAATGCCAGAGATGCTGTTCTTGATGCCGCGAAAAAAGAAATCAGGCTGACTTTACAGCCCATTGAAGCCAACGCGAACCTTAGAAAACACAATCCCAAATTTACATTCCCGCACTATGCCTGCATAACCCTTACAGATTCCGGCCATGGCATTGCTGAACACGTATTGCAAAAAATATTTGACCCATTCTTTACTACCAAACCGGTCGGCAAAGGAACCGGCTTAGGACTGGCCATGGCCTTCGGCACGATTGAATCACATCAGGGCGTTATCGAGGTCGGCAGCGTGGTTGGCAAAGGGACAACATTTAAAATCTACCTGCCAATTTCACAGCGTTAATTTCAAAAAACACATGTGAGCTTTACACAACAGTCTCCTGCCCTGATTTGCATTTCAGGCGTTAGCGCCTAGGGTCGCCTGTAATGCTTACTGGTAAGATTGTAAAACCTGAAGAAGCAGGCCGTTTGTCCTTCCGCTCACCAGATGTTGGTGATGTATCCGCTATTCATGCACTTGTGAAGTGCTGTGCTCCGCTGGATGTAAACTCCCGGTTCTGCTATCTGAGCTTCTGTGAACACTTTGCTTCGACCTGTGTGGTGGCTGAAGCAAACGGTGTCGTCATCGCTTTTATTATTGCCTATAGCCCTCCCGAACGCCGCGATACACTATTTATCTGGCAGATGGCGGTTGATCAGCCATTCCGCCAATGCGGTGTGGCCAAGCAAATGCTCAGAAATCTGCTTTCGCTGCACCATCTGAAACGTATACGCAATATTGAAGCCACGGTTAGCCCATCCAATGCAGCTGCATGCGCCTTATTTCATTCTCTGGCCAGAGAATGCAATACATTTCTGGGTAAATCACTGCTATCTGCTGCTACCATGTTCGATGAAGCACATCATAAACAGAGCAAGCTGATTCGCGTGGGCCCGATCAATTCGATAAGTAAAACTTTAATTGGGAGATAATAACTTCATTAAAGCTAAAGAGGTGAAACATGACAACTGATCTATTCTCAAATCTCTACATTGTTCTGATCAGTCCGCACGGACTGATTCGGGCGGATGATCTGGAACTGGGCCGCGACGCGGATACCGGTGGCCAGACCAAGTATGTCGTCGAGCTTGCCCGGGCGCTGGCCGAGCGGCCCGAGGTCGGGCATGTTGATCTGATTACACGCAGAGTTGTCGACCCTCTACTGAGCAATGATTATGCTGAAATTATTGAACCGCTGTCGGAAAATGCCCGCATTGTTCGTATCGAATGCGGCGAACCGGGTTATCTGGCCAAAGAACAGCTTTGGGATAGTCTCGAAACCTTTGCCGATAATACGCTGATCTACCTGCACGAACAGCCCCGTTTGCCGCATATTATTCACAGCCATTACGCCGATGCCGGACTGATCGGCACTCAACTGTGCAGCCTGCTGGGTGTGCCACTGGTGCATACCGGTCACTCGCTGGGCCGCAGCAAACGCAAACGTCTGCTCGCCAGCGGCATCACGCGTGAACAGATTGAAACAACTTACTGCATGAGCCGTCGCATAAATGCGGAAGAGCGAACGCTTGGCGTAGCTTCCCGCGTGGTGGTCAGTACCAGTCAGGAGATTGAGGAGCAATACGCCGTTTACGACTACTATCAGCCGGATCAGATGCGCGTTGTGCCACCCGGCACGGACCTCGACAAATTCTTCCCGGCTACCGGCGATGAAGATAAGAGCAATATTGCCGCAGAGCTGCGACGCTTTCTCAAAGATGCGAACAAGCCGATCATTCTTGCCCTCTCCAGACCTGACCCGCGAAAAAACATAACCACACTGGTTGAGGCTTACGGGCAGTCAGCCAGGTTACAGCAACTTGCCAATCTGGTGATCGTTGCCGGTAACCGGGATGACATTCATAGCATGGATGCAGGCGCACAGGAGGTGTTAACGAGCATCCTGATGACCATCGATCAATACGATCTCTACGGCAAAGTGGCCTTTCCTAAACATCATAAAGCCGATGAGGTGCCACAACTCTTCAGGCTTACAGCACTATCCGGGGGTATTTTTATCAATCCGGCACTCACCGAACCGTTTGGCTTGACCCTCACTGAAGCAGCCGCATGCGGTGTGCCGATTGTAGCGACCGAGGATGGTGGCCCGATTGATATTATCGGCAACTGTGAAAACGGACGCCTTGTTGATCCTCTGGATACCGCTGCCATTGCCAGCGTACTAATTGAAATTCTTGAAGATAAAAAGATCTGGAAAACCTTTGCCCGTAACGGCATCAAGGGGGTGAAGCGTCACTATTCATGGTCGGCCCATGTGGAGAAGTATCTGGATATGATACGGCCGTTAATTGAACAGACTGAACCGGTCAAACGGATGGAGCTTATCACCAAACCGATGCTCTACCGTGATACGGCGATCATCACCGATCTGGATCAGAATCTGCTCGGCGACCCCGAATCGTTAGCGCAATTTACCAGCATGATGCAGAAACATCGCAAAAAAGTGAGCTTCGGCGTTGCAACCGGCAGAAACCTTCAGAGTGCCCTGAGTGTGTTGCGCAAATACCGTATAGCCCAACCCGATCTGTTAATTACCAGCTTGGGAACAGAGATTTACTATGCGCCTAATCTGACCCGTGACTCAGTCTGGAGCAGACATATCAACCATCGCTGGCATCGACGGGATCTGGTTGAACTGCTGCAAGAGGTTCCCGGCCTTGAGATGCAAGGCAAAGAGTGCCAGACGCCATTTAAGATCAGTTATTTTATCGATCCGGCCGTGGCCCCTGACATTCTGAGCATCCATCGCTTATTGCTGCAACATGAGCAAACGGTCAACGTAACATTCTCACACGGGCAGTTTCTCGACATTCTCCCCTACCGTGCTTCCAAGGGTTATGCCTTGCGCTGGGCTGCCGAACAACTGGATATCCCGCTGGAGAACCTGCTGGTTGCAGGCGGTACGGGGGCCGATGAAGATATGATGCGTGGCAATATGCGCGCTGTGGTGGTCGGCAATCGCCACGATGAGGAGTTATCCGAACTGGCCGAAGTCGAAAAAATCTACTTCGCCGAAGGCCGTTATGCCGCCGGCATCATCGAAGCCGTCGAACACTTTGACTTTTTCAACACCGGCAAAAGAGCCCGCACATGAGCCCACACTTAAAAAAATTATTGCTCTGCACCGATCTGGACAGAACACTGATTCCCAACGGTAAAGCGCCGGAATCAGAGGGGGCACGCCAACGCTTCGCACAACTGGTCAGTCAGCCGAATATTTTGCTCGCCTATGTTTCCGGGCGTCACCGCCAACTGATTGAAGCGGCGATTCACACTTACCAGCTCCCCGTACCTGATTTTGCTATTGCTGATGTCGGCTCGACCATTTATCAGATTAAACAAAACCACTGGCAGCCGTTGCAGGCCTGGCGCGATGCGATTGCCGGTGACTGGCAGGGCATGAGCCGTGAGCAACTTCAGCTTATGTTATCGGATATCGGGCCGCTGCAGGCACAGGAAGTTGAGAAACAGAATAGCCATAAGCTGAGTTATTACCTGCCGCTTGAACACGAGCCGCAAGAAATCATCCACAGGATGCAGGCCCGCTTACAGGCGGATGGGGTGAAAGCCAATATAATTTGGAGTATCGATGAGCTCAACAAGGTGGGCCTGCTCGATATTCTGCCCGCCGCCGCCAATAAGCTGCATGCCATACGCTTCCTGATGCAGCAGATGAGCTTTGCTGAAACGCAGACCCTCTTTGCTGGCGACAGTGGCAACGATCTGGATGTGCTGCTCAGCACTGTACCATCGGTACTGGTTGCCAACGCCGATGCCGAAGTGCGTGCCGCTGTAACATCGGCACCTGCTGACAAGCTCTATCTGGCGCATGGAAATTTCCTCGGCATGAACGGTAATTACAGCGCCGGTATTGTTGAGGGTGTGATGCACTATCACCCCGAGCTGATTCCGCTCATTGAGGGGGTGTGCACATGACTGAGCTGAAAATGCGCCCGCTGATTTTCGGCGAGGTTTTGTTTGATCGTTTTCCTGACGGCAGCGCGGTGCTCGGTGGTGCCCCCTTCAATGTCGCGTGGCATTTGCACGCTTTCGGCCTGAATCCCCTGATGATGACGCGTATTGGCGATGATGCGCCGGGCGCACAAATTGAGGCGGCCATGCGTGAATGGGGCATGGATTGCAGCGGCCTGCAAAAGGATGATGAACATCCGACCGGCATGGTCGAGGTCAGCTTCTGCGATGGCGAGCCGACATATGTGATTAAGCCAGATGCGGCCTACGACTTTATCGATGCCCGGGCCTTTCCCCGACTCGATGGCAAATGGTTGCTCTATCACGGCTCGCTGGCGCTGCGCAGTCCGTGTTCGGCTGCGGCACTGGCCAGGCTGGCAACAGACGTCGATAACTGCCGCTTTGTCGATATTAATCTGCGTTCTCCCTGGTGGCAACGTGAGCAGATCGTTGCGCTGATGCAAGATGCAGACTGGGTCAAGCTCAATGAGATCGAGCTTGCCGGGATTTACCCCGATCTGGCCAGTGAAGCCGAGCGACTTCACTGCGTCTGTTCGATGATCAGCAGACAGATCGTATTAACCGGTGGCGAACGGGGAGCCACTGCAATCGCCACGACTGATCACAGCTGGCACACTGTTGTACCGGAACGGCAATCATCAGTGGTTGATACCGTCGGTGCCGGAGATGCTTTTTGCAGCGTTTTTCTCGCCGGGCAACTGCTCGACTGGCCGCTTGATCGCACCATGCAACGGGCCCAGGCCTTTGCCAGTGCAGTGGTCGGCATGCGGGGCGCCACGTCACATGAGCGGGCATTTTATCGCCAATTCACCCATCAATGGGGTCTGGAGGATCATCCACATGTATGAACAGGTTTCACACTCACTACTGAATGAGATCTTGCTTAAGCTCGACCCGGAGATCATCAAACAATCCGGCATGCGCTATTTTTATACCCGTCTGGGGGCGAACTTCTATGCCATCCACTCGCTGTTTGAACTGCTCTACGGGGGCAGAGCTGACTTCAAAGAGCAGATGCAGAAGCTGGTCGAAACGATGGCGCATCAATACATCGCCCGTGCCGATGCACTGCGCGAGACAGACCTTGCACGCGAGAAAAATCATAACTGGTTCCTCAGTCAACGCTGGGTGGGCATGGCGCTCTACAGCGATGGCTTTGCCGATAATTTACAGGGGTTGAAATCCAGACTGCATTATCTGCAAGAGCTCGGTATCAATATGGTGCATGTGATGCCGGTGCTCGATTGCCCTCCGGGCAAGAGTGACGGCGGCTATGCTGTGCGCGATTTCCGGCGTATTGATACACGAATCGGCACACTGGACGATATCGATGCGCTGGCCGGAGCCATGCATCAGCGTGAGATGCTGCTTACCCTTGATGTGGTGCTCAATCACACGTCAGAGGAGCATGACTGGGCGCAGCGTGCCCGCCATGGCGAGCAGGAGTATCAAGACTACTACTATGTCTTTGATAACCGGGATATGCCCGACATGTTCGAAGAGACCATGCCGGAAATCTTTCCGGAGACATCGCCCGGCAACTTCACCTGGGATGAAACCATGCAAAAATGGGTGATGACTTCCTTCAACAGTTACCAGTGGGATCTGAACTACAGCAACCCATCGGTGCTGATCGAAATGCTCGACATTATTCTCTATTGGGCCAATCACGGGGCCGATATTCTGCGTCTGGATGCGGTCGCTTTTTTGTGGAAAAAAATCGGCAGCACCTGCCAGAACGAACGCGAAGCGCATCTGATTCTGCAACTGCTCAAGGATTGCTGTCAGGTCACCGCTCCCGGTGTGCTGTTTATTGCTGAAGCCATCGTTGCTCCGGTCGAGGTCACCAAATACTTCGGCGAAGATGCCATCAATGCCAAAGAGTGTGAAATCGCCTACAACGCCACCTATATGGCGCTGCTCTGGGATGCCGTGGCCACCAAAAAATCCGAACTGCTCTATCGCGGCATCAAGAGTCTGCCGGATAAGCTGGAGCGGGCGACCTGGCTGAACTATATCCGCTGTCATGACGATATCGGACTCGGCTTTGATGATAGCGACATCCGCCTGGCCGGTTACGAGCCCACTGCCCATCGCCGTTTCCTTGTCGATTATTTCACCGGTAAATTTGCCGATTCACCGGCGCGCGGACGACCGTTCGGCGAGAATGCCAAGACCGGTGATGCTCGCATATCCGGCACACTGGCCTCACTGGTCGGACTGGAAAGTGCGCTGGAATCAGGTGATGAGCTTGCCATTGATACCGCCATCCAGATCATCCTGCTGCTCAACAGTATGATCCTTTCATTTGGCGGTATCCCGCTGCTCTACTACGGCGATGAAATCGGCACGCTCAACTTCTACAGCTATCAGGAGGATGACAGCAAACATCAGGATAGTCGCTGGATTCACCGCCCGGCCATTGACTGGCATAAGGCGGAGCTGAGAAATCAGCCCGGCAGCGTCGAATACCGCATCTTTACAGCATTGAAAAAGCTGATTGCCGTGCGCAAGGAGATTCCCGCCTTTGCCGACTTTAACAGCCGTGAACTGCTCGATATGGATAATCCGCATCTGCTGGCCTATGCCCACGTTAATCACCGTAACCGCTCCTCGCGGGTGCTTGTTATCGGCAATTTTGATGCTGATGCACAACACCTCGACCTAGAGCTTTTGCGCAAGATGGGCTTCTTCAAGTTTGGCCATATCAAAGACCTGTGCAGCGGTGAAAGTCCGTCGATTTTCAACGACCAGCTGGCCATCCCCGCGCACGGTTTCTACTGGCTGAGCGAAGCAGAATAGATTTAAAGGAGTACAATATGATCAGAAAATGTCTTTTCCCCGTTGCCGGATATGGCACCCGATTTTTACCGGCCACCAAGGCGCAACCCAAAGAAATGTTACCCATCCTCACCAAGCCGCTCATTCAGTATGGCGTCGAAGAAGCTGCCGCTGCCGGCATGATGGATATCGCCATGGTCACCGGCCGCAACAAGCGCGCTATTGAGGATCACTTCGACATCGTCTACGAACTGGAAGACCAGCTCAGAGGCACCCGACGTGAAGAACGCCTTGAGAGTATTCGCGGGCTGATTAATGACTGCACCTACTCCTACACCCGGCAAGTGCATATGCGCGGACTGGGTGATGCGATTCTTACGGGCGCCACCATTATCGGCCATGAACCCTTCGGCGTGATTCTGGCCGATGACCTCTGCGTCGGAGAGCCGGGTATCATGTCGCAGATGCTGAAAGTTTATGAAAAATACCAGTGCAGCATTGTTGCAGTGGAAGAAGTGCCACACGAGGATGTAAACAAATACGGCATTGTCAGCGGCAACGCGATTGATGATCGGCACACTCTGGTGAACACCATGGTAGAAAAGCCCGAGCCTGAGAATGCGCCATCCAACCTGGCCATCATCGGCCGTTATATTCTGACGCCCGATATTTTCGACATCCTGCGTAACACACCACCGGGCGCCAACGGCGAAGTACAAATCACCGACGCCCTGCAAACACAGGCCGCGCAAGGCAATGTGATTGCCTACCGCTTCAGCGGTCACCGTTTTGATTGCGGCAGCATTGACGGCTTCGTCGCAGCTACCAATTTCTTTTATGAAAAGTTAATTTCGGACAGGTCATAGATTGACAATGGGCTGAAAAATTTCAGATGGAGGGGAAATGGGGGCAATGCCAAGGGACCATGGACTGATTGCCAGCGGCGATTTCTCGGACTTTTTATTTGATGATATGCCCGGCGTCGGAGGCGGCTGGAGCAAGGGCATCCTGCATCAATCCGGGAGCCTGCCCAAAAATAGAAGCATCTACTGTGGATATTGAAAACCGGGTTCGTTACGCACTGCTGGACATCTACACGGGGCAACAGCCTGTGCTGCTATCCGGCTATTTGCTGTTTGTATTTGTCATTGCCTATATGACCCGGGATGTCGCAGAACTGCGTTCGGCGCTGTTGATCTGGTGTGGCTTGAATTTGGCTATTGTGGCGGATGTGTTGCGGCTTGTTTGGCTGTTTAAAAAGAATAAACATCGATTCACCGCACCAGCGTGGGTGCGGGTGCTCATTCCGCGCACGCTTGTTTTTGGTTTGCTATGGGGTGTTGGTCCCCTGCTGTTTATGGATGTTAGCAGCACACATCATATGGTGACATTCAGTGTGCTGATCCTGGGGGTGTTGAGTGCGTCAGCCTATTTCCTATCCATTATCCCGCCGCTTTTTCATCTCTTTTTTGTCCCGTCTCTGATGTTGTACGGTAGCATTGTCTATGTGCAGGGGATGTATATTGTCGCTGCGGCGACGATGCTCTTTTTGTTTTTCCTGACCTGGATGGCCCACAAAATTCATCATATGATGTATGAGGTCTATGTTGCCCGTTTTCAAAATGAACGACTGGCTCAGTCATTGCGAGAGGAGAAGGAGCGCGCGGAAAAGGCCAACAGGGCCAAAACCAGCTTTCTGGCGGCAGCCAGCCATGATTTGCGGCAACCGCTGCAAGCACAGCGGCTATTTGCCGAAGCCATTCATGCCCGTACTCAGGAAGCTGAATTGAGTGAGTTGGGCGAGCAGATTCTTGCATCGCAACATGCCATGCAATTGATGCTGGATGGTCTGCTGGATATTTCGCGACTGGATGCCGGAACGGTTACGCCGGAACTGCATGCGGTTTCATTGCACGGGCTCTTTTCCAGCCTGTCCGGTGATTTCTCGCTATTGGCTGAGGGTAAGGGGCTTCAATTCCATATGCATTGGCCACCCAAAGAGACTGCAATCCACAGTGATCCGGGGCTGCTTGAGAGCATTTTACGCAACCTGCTCAACAATGCGCTTCGCTATACCCGACGTGGTGCCATCATGCTGGCTGCCCGCAAACGTGGTCAATACTGGCGTATTGAGGTGCGTGATAGCGGTATTGGCGTGCCCGTGGTGTATCAACAGGAGATTTTTGAGGAGTTTCGTCAACTGGGTAACCCGGAACGGGATCGCACCAAAGGCCTGGGGCTGGGACTATCCATTGTTCAGCGTCTGTGCCGCTTACTCGATTACCCGCTGACGCTCTACTCCCGCCCGAACAGGGGCTCTGTCTTTGCCATTGAGGTTCCTGCACTGACCCGTGCCATCGGCCTCATCGATGAAGTTGTAACTGATCTTGATCTGACAATGTTACAGGGGCTGTTTGTGCTGGTAATTGATGATGAACAATCCATTCGTCAGGGGTTGCAAGCTTCATTGCAAGGTTATGGCATCAGGGTGCAGGCGGCGGCAAACCGTCGTGAGGCCTGCGCCATAGTAGAATCCGCCATACCGGATATCATCATCACGGATTACCGATTGCCGGAGAATGACAACGGCGTGGCAGTGGTCGAATCATTATGTGTGATGAGTAAGCGTCATATTCCGGCCATTCTGCTCACCGGTGACACATCACCCGAGCGCCTGCAAGCCTTGCAAACAACGCCATGGCCGATGTTACACAAACCGGCATCAATAAATACATTGCTGCATGCAATACAAGATGTTTTTCAACCCGGTTAATCCAGCAAACCTATACGCAACGCCTCTTGCATTGCCTGATGGCGGTTGTTGACGCCCATCAGCTTATACAGATCACGACAATACACCTTAACAGTGCTTTCAGTGAGACCCAATGAGCTGGCAATGTCACTGTTACTTTTCCCATGTTGCAATAACCGCAACACATCCCGCTGCCGCTGCGTGATTTTCTCTGCCAGTTTAAGTTTTTTGGCTATTTCCGTACCCTGACCTTGTAAAATAAGCGGAATGTACTTTTCACCTTTCAGAATGGTGTTGATGGCTGATATGATGACGGGGCCCGTTTCGCCCTTGTTTACAAAGCCAGCCGCTCCGGCATCGATGCAGCGTTGCATCTCATACAGGTCATTTGAAGCACTGAGAATTAAAACAAACGTATCCGGGTGATATTGACGAATGCAGCGCAGTGCCTCAAAACCACCCATGCCGGGTAGCGTGAGATCAAGCAGTACAACACCTATCTGATGAGTGCTTAAATAACGCATGCCATCTTCAGCGCTGGCGCTTTCGAAGCAGGCGGCACGCAGAAAGTGATCGGTTAACAGCGTGTTGATACTGGAACGAATCAGTGGATGGTCATCAATAACAAGAAAGTTCACACGTGTCTCCCCTCTCAAATCACACCCTGCCTGCTTAATGTACCAGGCCAAGTCGCAGTGCCTCTTGCACCGCTGAATGTCGACTGTTTACGCCCAGTTGCTGAAACAGGTCGCGGCAATGCACCTTAATCGTAGCCTCACTGACCTGGAGGATATTGGCAATTTCTTTATTACGTTTGCCTTCATACATCAATTGCAGCACCTCCTTCTGCCTGGCCGTGATGCTATTCACCTGCCTGAGCTCTTGAGAAATAACAGGGCCCAGTGTTTGCAGGGCTGACGGGATATAACACCCTCCCCGCAAAATCATCTGAATAGCCGCCACCATGGTGGCGCCATCTTCGGTCTTATTCACAAAACCATTGGCACCTGCATCCAGACAGCGTTGCATCTCATGCAGATTGTCGGATGCACTAAGGATCAGAATTGCTGTATCTGCCTGATGATCACGTATCGCTTTAATGGCGTCAAAACCTCCCATCCCCGGCAGGGAGAGATCCAACAGAACGATATCGGGCTTGCGTTGCCGCAAGTAACGCAAAGCCTCTTCTGCCGATCCGCACTGAAGAAAACTGGCGCGCTTAAAGTATTCCGACAACAGTGCCACGATACTTGATCGAACAAGCGGATGATCATCAACAATAAAAAAGTTCATAAAACGCTCTCGAAATAACTTACCTGTTGGCGACAACATAGGGCTGAACAGATTAAGTGTGAAATATTCAACATGCAAGCAGTGACAACCACTGCATCAAAACAATCAATCTCACACCATAAAAAAAGCCAACCCCACGGATGGTTGCATCGATAAGCTGAATTATTGGTTTGGTACGGCGAGCCGGGCGATTAACCCGGAGATGGAGACGGGCTTGTGCAGCACGGACCAGCGGCATGATGGTATACTGCGTACAAATTCCGGTGATGTATTGCCCGTCGTGATCACTGCCTGAACGGGCCTGGCGAGTCGTTGGTATAATTGATCGAGGAACTCAATACCATTGAGTTCTCCGCCCAGCATATAATCGACAATATAATAATCCGCCTGTCCGATTTGCGCCTCACACAGTGCATGTTCCGCCTGAAGATAACAGGCTACCTCCGCCCCCATCGCTTCCAGTGCGCCGCATATCGCTTTCATCACCATCACATCATCTTCAAGCACCACGAATCGTTTGCCGCGCACAAATTCCAGCTGATTGATATGCGCCCCCGTATCATCCAAAGCGCTCTGTTTTGTTAAGGTATATTGAATATGGTTCAAAGGGAGACAAAAGCCAAAAACGGAACCATGACCAAGCCGTGAACGGCACTCCAGCTTTCCTCCCAACAACTCCAGTGCCCGCTTGGCAATGGGGAGACCAAGCCCCAGACCTCGGCTTCTGTCGCGCTGTGGGTTGTCGATTTGATAAAACTCGGTGTAAATTTTTTCCAGGTGATCGGGCCTGATGCCGATGCCGGTATCCCAGACCTGAAACAGGATCTGATCGCCTCGCCGTCGGGCACTGAGCAACACACTGCCCTGTGCAGTATATTTAATCGCATTAGAGACAAGATTCATCAGCACCGAGCAGATCAGGCTCATATCGGTGTGGATAATCAATGCATGCTGCATGGGGAAATAGAGCTTCAATCCCAAGCTTTTTTTCAGGGCGACTGAGGTGAAACTGTGTTCTATCCTTTTGAAAATATCGACCACATCAATCAATGCATTTTCGACCCTGACCGTGCCAGCATCCAGTTTCGAGATATTTAACAACGCATCAAGTTGCTCGTGAAAGGTCAACATCACCTGATCAAGGTTTTTAATGACCTTCATTTGATCGGCAGATGGTTGAGTAAATTTCAACGTATCAATAAACAGGCCTGCTGCCGCCAGCGGTTGCCTCAAATCATGCCCGGCTGCGGCCAGAAAACGGGTCTTAGCCAGCTCCTTCTCACCCAGCTGTGCTATCGTATCGGTTAACAGTTGATCAGCCTTTTTTCGTTCGGTGATATCCTGAATGGTACCATGAATTTTTACCGGCTTTCCCTGAGCATTGCATTCCAACATACCCAACCCATGCACCCAGCGCTCTACCTGATCGTTGTAACGGATAATTCTGTACTCCCGGTCAAAAGGGGTGCGCCCTCCGATGACCTCATGATAGAGGTAGTCAATGATAGCCTGACGATCTTCAGGATGAATCAAAGCAGCCCACTGTGCCAGCGAGTGATCTGAGAATCGATCAAGGCCGAATATCGATTCGAGCAACGATGTGGCTTGCCACTGCTCCGTGGTGAGATCGAGTTCAAAAGAGCCAAGGTTGGCGATAATATTCGAGCTTCTGAGCGACGCTTCACTTTTTCGCAGCTTCTCCTCCACCGCCATTCGCTCGCCCAGCATGGTGGTAGTCATCAGGCCGGTTAACACAATGCATACGATGTATAACCAGGCTGTCACAAAAGAAGTTTCAACCGGCAACCGACCTAAAGCTCCTTCCCCCATACCTGTGCCAATGGCGGCAAACAGCGATAACTCGATCGTTGCAAACGCAATCGCGCTGAAGCCAAGGCGCATAGCTACCCACAACACCAATGGCAGCGGAAGAAAGGCAAGAGCTATCGAATAATCGGATGAATCAGTGCAAAAGACCAGCCATCCTGCGGCACCCAACAAAAATACGCAAAGCAGTGTCTCAAGCGGTTTTTGAAACAGCACACGCCTGCTTTGATGGGTGAGACTCAGCAGGATCGGACCAGCCAGAATGACGCCCAGAAGATCTCCCATCCACCAAAACAGCCAGGCCATAAACATAGCGTCTGTTGTCAATATTCCGGATAAGTAAAGTGTGACAGTGCCGCACAGGGAAGATACAAGCATGCCGATAGATGCGGCGGCGATGAATATAAACAGATCGATTTGACGGCTGAAATTTTTATCGAAGCACCATTTTTTCAATATCCAAACCGTAGCCAATGGCGCCATTGTATTGCCAGCCGCGATAGCGGCAGCAAATGTAAAGGCGTTACCCAATGATAGAACAATGAACAAAGCACCCAGTGTCACGCCGGGCCATAATCGCACCCCATAAACAAGCATAGCGACCACCGCAATGCCGGATGGCAGCCAGAACAGAGTGATATGAGTATCCTGACTGGGAATAGACAAACCGAGTCGTCCACACACAAAATAAATGGCCGTCAGCAACAGCAACTGGCCCGCAAATTTCCAGCTTTTGAGATGAGTTGAATTAGATATTGATTTATCCATCAAGATCTCCCCCTATCAAACACAGCTGCTGATAGTAGCCGCTTTGTCATGCTTGCGAAGCGATCTTATTTATCAATTACTACCAAAGTGGTAGGTCCTGGCACGTATATACCACTAAAGTGGTATATACGCAGATGATGCCCTTCATAAAGTATGGCTTTGATAAAGATTGTTATCGAAGCATGCGTTATCAATAAGAATAATCCGGGTTAAGTCATAGAACATTTAAACCATGTACAATTATTTTTTCCAGAGAAAATCATTCTCTCACCCATATTGGGGATGACGCAGCATTTCGAGAAAACCAGCCTGCCTGCCGGGGTGAGGTTGACCGTCATCAAGGGCCGAGAGGTAAATCAATCGCGTCTGAGCTTATCGGTATGCTTTATAAGCTTGAACATATCTGTACACCCGAATAAAAAAAATAGGGAGGGACAAAAATGACAATTAAAAATGTTGCGATAATTGGTGGTGGCGTCAGCGGGCTTGGAACGGCTTACTTTTTAAACAAGGCTGGGGTCAATGTCACTGTATACGAATCAGTTCATCACGTGGGCGGAAACTGCCGTACGGTTCCGGTAAAAGGCGTTGGCCAGGCGATTACGGGAAATCCGGATCCTTTAAATCGATGGGTCGATCTAGGTGTGAATGACTTCAACAAGAATAGTTATACTAAAATTGTTGCGATGTTGGATGAGCTGGGCGTTCCCTATGCTCCGCTGGAAGATACCATCAGCTATTCCGGCACTGGAAACGGCAGCACAATTCCTGATGCTGGTTATACGATGGATAAAAATTATGGAAATACAATCCCTGATTCCGTTGCTGAAGGAGCCAGACAATTCGCCTCTTATGTGAGCAACAATATTGACGAATTTTTAACCCCCAGGGGGAAGTTTTATAACGCAACCATGGGTGAGTTCCTGGCCGATGATAGTGTGGTTATTAACCCGGATTTTATTAATTACAATCTATACCCTCATATTAATGCCATGTATTTTGCAAGCGGTATCGCACCAGCCGATATGCCTGCAAGAATGGTGATCCACTACTTTAATTTACAAGAAGGATATGGCACAGGCCAGCACGCAGATCGAATGTATTGGGTTAATGGTTCACAAAGCTGGATTCAGGCACTAAAACAATACTTGCTTGGACTGGGCGTAACAATATACGTTAACACAACGGCACAAATTTATTACGCTGATAATGGTGTACGAGTCACTTCTGATCATAGCATGAATTGGGAGCTGTTTGATCAGGTCGTGCTGGCTGTTCAGGCCTGGCAGCTACCTTCCGTATATCAGGATTCGTCTCAGGTTCCCGATTATATCCATAGCATCACCGAAGCCATCAGGTATTCCGATGATGAAGTCGTCGTGCATGCATCTCCGGCTGAATTACCGGCCAACGTAAGTGCCTGGAGAACCTATAACGTTAACATGTATGAAGAGCCCAATCAGGGGCAACCCTACCGGATGAGTTATGTTGTCAACCGCCATCAAAATGACTTGAAAAATGATTCATACAATAATGCAAATAATCCGCTGTATTTTTGCACATTAAACCCCGCGAATCCGATTCCGGATTCGGCTTACCTGCTTGGACCCAAGAGTGTTGGAAGGGGTTGCACGATGTTCAACTTCTATCACACCATTCTCGACATGAATGCACAAAAGTGCCAGGACGAATTCATCCCGGAACAACAGGGTAAAAACTATACATGGCTGGTTGGTGGATATACATGTGGCACAGGGCTGCAAGAGGAGTGCTGGGAAAGTGCAAGAAATATTGTGGCGAAAATGCTTAATCCGTCACACGAGTTCGATCACATTTACAACCATGAGAAACAGGGTCGCGATGCTATACCACTGCATATTCGCAATCGTCTTACTGACTCATGAGTCGCATAGGAAACCATCAATCTCTAATCCGGGGATTGATACCAGAGTTTACAAGTGACTTGCGCTCTGGCCATGGAAGCAATGGCCGGGAGTTTCTCACGAAATTCCTGATGCCTCTTGTGCTACCGGATTAACTCGGCAATTTTTTTAGCAACTCATCGCGTTAAATCAAAACAAACAGATAAATTAAAAAAAACACAATACAATAAGGTGGTATAACATGACTGAATTAGAAAACACAATTGATAATGGCGTAAACGTAGATGCACTCATTGGTGCTCGGGCAGCTCTTACTGATGCACCTGATGCCGCTCAATTTCAATGGCGGGCAACATGCGAATGGAAAGGCGGAACACACAGTCTTTCGACTGTTCATGGTTTTTCCGGCCTGGGTGATGAACATCAACATAAAACCACATTTTGTTTTGATGCAGATCACCCGGAAGTATTCGCTTCTGAAGACCATGGTGCCACACCGGTTGAATTTGTACTGGTTGGGCTGGTTAGCTGCTTAACAGGTGGCATTGCAACCATTGCCCAGTATCGCAAAATTCAACTGCGTTCAGTGATTGCAACGGTAGAAGGCAACATGAATCTGCAAGGTATTTTAGGCATTGACAGCAAAGTTCGTAACGGCTTTAACGGCATTAAAGTCACCTACAAAATTGATGCTGATGCCAGCGAAGATGACATTAGAGCTTTAGTCGCACAGTCCCAGAAACGTTCTGCTGTTTATGATATGCTAACAAGTCCGACCAACGTGACTGTCATCGTGGAGTAAGCCTAAAACATGCAAACAACAACCACCATTGTCATAGGTGCCGGACATGCTGGTTTAGCTATGAGCAAATGCCTTACCGATTGTTCAATTGAACATATTGTTCTTGAACGCGGTAAGGTTGCGCATACTTGGCGAACTGAACGATGGGATTCATTAACGCTCTTAACACCCAATTGGCAAAGCCGACTGCCAGGATATGGCTATCAGGGTGACGACCCTGACGGATACCGGAGTTTGCCTGAAACGATTGCCTTTATTGAACGTTACGCAAGCTTGATTGCAGCACCTGTACAAACGCATACCAACGTCAATTCTGTTAAAAAGAGTGAGCATGGCTATTTGGTTTCTACAGATAAAGGCGACTGGCAATGCCGGTCTGTCGTTCTGGCAAGTGGTGCATGCAACTTGCCTAATATACCAAAGTTTGCAGATGACCTGCCATCAACTGTTCGCACTTTGACTCCGGCAACATACCGCAACCCCGAACAATTGAAAAAGGGCGGCGTGTTAGTGGTCGGCGCTGCTGCAACTGGCATTCAACTGGCTCAGGAAATTCATCTCTCTGGTCGCCCTGTCACATTATCCATTGGGGAGCACACCCGCGCCCCGCGCGTTTACAGAGGCCGTGATATTCAATGGTGGCTGGATGCTGTCGGCCTTCATGATGAACGTTACAACAAGGTTGATGATATTGTCAGGGCCAGGGGGGTACCTTCCTTTCAATTGATAGGCACGCCTGATCGCGAAACCATAGATTTGAATTCACTGCGTAAAATGGGCGTGAAACACATCGGCCCGTTTGTCGGGATTAACAATGGCATCGGCCAGTTTGCCGGATCACTGCATAACAAATGTGACCTGGCTGATCTTAAAATGAACAGGTTGTTAAAGGCCATCGACGCATGGATTGCTGAAAATCATCTGGAAGACGATGTTGAACCTTCACATCGATTCCCCCCCACCGAAGTGGACAGCTCACCGCCACTAAGCATTGATTTTCAAACAGGCGAAATTAACACAGTGCTTTGGGCGACTGGTTTCCGGCCTGATTATTCATGGCTTCATGTCCCTGTTTTTAATCATAAAGGACAGATTCGTCATGATGGGGGGATCGTTGACTCACCAGGACTATATCTGATGGGAATGCAGTTTTTACGCCGCAGGAAATCGGCTCTTTTGGATGGGGCTGGTGATGATGCACGTGAGCTGAGTGAGCACATGTTATCCTACCTGGCTGATTAAATTTATTTAGGGTTGAAGCATGTGAGTGAAGTTGCTTTGTCAGATGACTCAAAGCAAGCAGAAGCTTGCACCTTAGCGCCCCTTTCAAAACCGTTTCCTCTATTGTAATCCTTCGGGAATAGCGATAGGACTCGTAATCAGGCAGCAGGGCAGAAAAGTAATATACAGGGAAGGATTTATGTCTGAATTTATCAACAGGGTTAATCTTGAAAATATCGGACAACTTACACAAACCTCGACCATTATCGCCACTGACCTTATCAATACTGGCATTATCACCACTCGAGTATCGAACAGGTGCCTCGCAACATGAGCGCTAGTATTGCAACCGTTGGCTTCAGCGAACTCGAAGACTCCTTTCAAGCCGGCTTTGAAGCGGCCAAGCAGGCTTCATCGGCTGTAGGAAACCACAGCGGCTGGAAGCTGGCCATCCTGTTTTCCACCTCCCGACACGACCCGATGCACCTGCAAGAAGGTGTTCAGAGTGTCATCGGACGCGACTGCGAACTGATTGGTGGCTATGGCGTAGGTGTGATTACCAACGACAAGCTTGCCTACGATGGATTTCAGGTCGGCATCCTGTTGCTCTCACCTTCCGCCAAAGCGGTATTCGATATTTTCTCCGAAGGCGGGCTGGCTAACAATGAAGTCAGCGTCGGTGAAAAACTCGCTGAAAGCATCAGCAACCACACCTTCGATACCGAGGAACCATCACTGCTGCTGTTGTATGATGCGGTAAACCGTCTTTCCGGGCGCTTCAAAATGAACATGGCCACCTATGTCCTGGAAGGCATCAAGCAGGGTATACATAACTGGCCACCGAATCTGGTCGGTGCAGGCCTGGTTGGCGATATGCAGTGCCGGGAAACATTCCAGTGGTGCGGTGGCCGCCTTCACCAGCAGGCAGCTATCGTGCTCGCTCTGTCCGGCTCCCTGCGTATCGACTCGGCCGTCATGCACGGTTGCCGCCCGGCAAGCAAATATCATCAGGTCACAAAATCGGATGGAAACGTCGTGCTTGAAATCGATGGCATTCCGGCTCTCGATAAGATCAGTGAATTACTCGGCCCTGATTCCGGCAAAACCTGGCGCGATTACAGCTTTTTCATCACCCTCGGGGTCAACCGGGGAGAAAAATTCGGTGCTTTTAAAGAAAGCGACTATGCCAACAGGCTTTGTATGGGCGTAGACCCGGATCGCAAAGGGCTGGTGATGTTCGAACCTGATCTCGTTCCCGGCTCGGATATCCAGTTGATGCGCCGCGAAGTGAACTACACTTACATCGAAGGCAAGGTCGAGGAGCTGCTCAATAGCATCCAGGGCCGCAAACCTGTGTTCGCCATATATATTGATTGCGCCGGTCGCGCGGCCACCTATTCAGGCTTTGATAACGAAGATGCGGTGGGCGTACAGCGGGCGCTGGGTGATATTCCATTGCTTGGCTTATACGCTGGCGTGGAAATCGGCGCAGTGGCCGGTGAGCCGATGGCGCTGGACTGGACAGGCGTGCTGGCCATTGTCAGCGAGGGCGACCCGGCAGCAGCACCGCATACAAATGGCTCCACACCTTCCATCTCTGCCGCAGCCACCGCAGATAGCGAACTCAGCGCCGACGAACTGGATGCGTGCATCCATGATTCTGAAGAGCGCATTCAGGCACTGCAGAGCGAAAGCGATTATTATGCCGGACTTTCTGACGAACTGGCCTGTAAAAACCTCAAGATGGACTCCCATCTGTCTGCCCTGAACCACCGGCTGCGCACCAAGGAACAGGGCTTTGCCCTCCTCGCTAAACTGCACGATTGCTTCGAACAGGCTCTGTCCTTCGAACAGCTGTGTCGGACCACGATTCAACAGATCAACACGGCCCTGAACATGGATAAGACCATGGTTTTACTGGAAAAGGGCGGTGCCTTCTGCCCCGCCTACTGGAGTGGATATGCCGAGGCCGATGTATTCAGTCTTGAACACATCCATCTGTCAAAAGAGGCCGACTGGATGCAGCGCGGCTTCCTGCTTGGCAACCGTAGTTCCCGCAATCTGCTTGAAGTACAGCAAATTCGTAATATGACCCGCCTGCCCTACTTTGTTTGCGTAACCATCCGTGAAGCGGGCAGCATCATCGGCCTGATGCTTTGCGGGCGCATGAAGGAGGTCATGCCGTTTTACCCGCCTCTGGATGAAGAAGACGCCAGCACCCTGATCACCACCGCCGCCTTCCTTTCCGCCACCAACCAGCTGAACAGGCAACGCCAACAGCTCGAACAGCTCAGCAGCTTAAGCGCTCACGCCGATGTACATCAACTTGCTGGCAACCCGGCCTTGAACGCAGATGGCAACGCTCAGCAATCTGTCCATGAGGTTGAAATTGATCTGCTGCAAGATATGGACATTTCCGAAATCCGTGAATGCATCCGTGAAGCAAGGTCGGAAGTCGAAACTCTGAAACGCTCCAGCGAATACTACGGTTCGCTGGCCGATGAACTGGCCGGACAGAATGTGAAAAAGGATTCCACCCTGTCGATGGTCAACAACGAGTTGCGCATCAAGAAACAGGGCTTCGCTATTCTTTCCGAGTTGCAATCCCGACTGCAAAGCCAACAGACCATTGATGAGCTTTGTCCCATGACCATCAAAACCATTAACGAAACGCTGAAAATGGACAAGTCGATGGTGCTGTTTGATCACGATGGCATTTTCCGCCCGGCCTTCTGGAGCGGTTTTACCGAAATGGAGGCCTACGACATCGAGGATGTCGAGATGCCCCACGAAGAGAACTGGATAGAGGGAGGCTTCCTGCTGGCCAACCGTCGGACCAGTAAAGATGAAGCGGTGATTCGTGCAAGGAACTTCATACCGATCCCGTTCTTCGTTGCCGTGCCGATTCGTCAGGAAGGCAAGACTATCGGACTGCTGGTTTCCGGACGCCTGAAAGAAGTCAAACCATTCAACCCGCCGCTGGATAAAGAGGATGCATACACCTTCATGGCGATTTCAGGTTTCCTCTCCGCCATAAATCAGCTCAATCAGCAACGGGCAAACCTTGAAGAACTGAACAGAACCCTGGAGCTGAAGGTCAAAGAGCGCACGGCTGATCTCAGCGATGCGCTGGGTGAGCTGGAAGTCAAAAACACGTTCATCAGAAAGACTTTCGGGCGTTACATGTCCGATGAAGTTGTGGAAAACATTCTGGAGACTCCCGATGGTCTGAACATGGGCGGTCAGAGTCTGCCAGTGACGATCGTATTCTCTGATTTGCGCGGCTTTTCCGCTATTTCCGAATCACTGTCGCCGGAAGCCGTTGTCGACATGCTGAATATCTATCTGGAAGAAATGACACGTATTGTTTTCAAGTATTCCGGTTCCATCAACGAATTTATGGGCGACGGCATTCTCATCGTATTCGGTGCACCCACCGTGCGTCCGGACGATGTCGATCACGCCATTGCCTGCGCCATGGAAATGCAACTGGCCATGGATGGGGTCAATGCACGCATCAAGGCGCGCGGCTATCCGGAACTGGACATGGGTATCGGCATCAACACCGGTCACGTGATCGCCGGTAACGTCGGCTCGGCTATGCGCTCCAAATACGCCGTCGTGGGTAGTAATGTGAACATGGCCGCCAGAGTTGAATCATTCACAGTTGGCGGCCAGGTGCTTGCCACGCAATCCACACTGGATGCCGCCACCTCGGATGTGAAAGTGGCGGCAGAATTTTCCACCAACTTCAAGGGCATCAAAGAGCCGGTCGTCATGCATGAAATCACCGGTATCGGTGGCGACTACAAGCTGTACCTGCCTGAAACGAAAATCGTATACCAGTGCCTGCATGCGCCGCTGCCTTTGAGTTTCGAGAAGGTTGAGGGCAAAACATCTTCCGGTGAGATGCACGCGGGAGAAATTGTTTCTCTGTCAGAAAAATTCGGGGTCCTTGTTTCGCCGATAGCACTAGAGCTGCGCTCCAATCTGAAGATTTCACTGAGTTCAAATCAGGTGCCGGATGGTGCCTACGTTTATGCCAAGGTTATCAAATGCCATGAAGATGGCACACATGAAATCAACTTCACATACATGACACGTGAGGTGCGCAAATTTTTAGCTCATGAAAAAAGCATACCGCCGGATAGCGGGGAATGATCAAACAAAACGCTGTAATGGTGAACGAAATCCGGTTTTAGCCAGTTTTAGCCCATAACCCAGATTAAAAGAACGTAGCTCCCCTTCAAGCTATAGCGTTACGGCACTGTTGCTTCGCCTACATCGTCTCCTTGTCTTATCTGTTTGCATGGTTAATGATCGCACCATGAAACGTCACCACTACCTGAAATCTCCGTTGCGATTATTTCTCATTATCGTATGTATTGTTTTTGTTGCAGAGCTCCTGGTGATGTTCATGTTAAGAACGCTGGATCTTTCCGTATGGTACACCGATTTTATTGATGCTTTTAGTCTGATTGCCCTGCTTGTTCCTGCCATTTTCTTTTTGTTAATTCGTCCGCTGATCGATCAGAATGCTGCCTTTGAGGAAAGTGAAAGCCGCCTTCGCTCAATCACCTCCAATATTCCCGATGGTATGATTACCATCGATGATAAAGGTATTATTCGAGAGGCAAATCATGCAACCCTGACCATGTTTGCTTACAATTCTGATGAATTAATCGGTCAAAATATCTCCTGCCTGATGCCTTCTCCCTATAAGGAAGAACACGATGGTTATCTGACAAGGTATTTAAAAACAGGCGAACAACGGATCATTGGTCATCTGCGCGAAGTTGAAGGGCGCGTGAAAAATGGCCAGGCCATCTCCATTGAATTACAGGTTGCCGTTATAAAAACCGGCAAAAGCCACCTGTTTGTTGGAATCCTTCGTGATATTAGCGAACGCAAGCGACTGGCAGAGGAACGTCGAACCATGCGCCTGCACCTGGAACATGCCCAGAGACTGGAATCGTTAGGGGTATTGGCAGGTGGCGTTGCGCATGATTTCAACAATATTCTCGCTGCCATCATGGGTAATGCCTCACTGGCAAAAATACATATAGAAAAAAACTCTCTGGCTTTTGAGCGCTTGTCGCAAATCGAACACTCATCCTTTCACGCAGCCGAGCTGTGCAAACAGATGCTGGCCTATGCAGGCAAGGGGCAATTTGTTGTACAGAAGTGCGACCTTTCTAAAATCATTCGCGGCATAGAGTCTTTGATTCATTCTTCCAAACCGGCCAGATCACAGTTGTTATTAAAACTTACCGATGACCTTCCCCTGATCCAGGCCGATGCCAGCCAACTGCAACAAATGATTATGAATCTTATTATCAATGCCAGTGAGGCCATTGGTGACAAAGCAGATGGTTATATCCGGATTGAAACCGGAATAAAGCAACTCAATGAGCATCAGGCAAGCCAGTGCGTGGGCTACCAGGCTGTTCATGGCACAAAGCACAGTGAAGAATATCAATGTATCTCGGTTACCGATAATGGTGGAGGCATTGACCCAGCCATAGTAGAACATATTTTTGAGCCTTTTTATTCAACACGCTTTACCGGTAGAGGATTGGGGCTCAGTGCCTGCCTTGGTATTGCACGTAGTCTTGGCGGCATGATTGGCGTTGAAAATCACCCCGGTGATAGCATTACCATGAGCATTTTATTTCCTTGCCAGCAGCTCCAACCGTCTGTTGAGCCCGTTCCTGATTTCTCCGGCGTAGCTCGTGTACTGCTTGCTGATGATGACCCTGCCAGCTTGCGTGAAATATCTGCTTTACTGCAAGACCTGGGGCTGGATGTTATAAGCGTAACTGATGGTCAGAAAGCTGTTGATCTGTTTCAAATGCCGCAATACATCTCTTTAGTCATACTTAATATTTCATTGTTTAAACTGACAGGCATAGAAGTCTTACATCTCATTCGTCAGCAACAGCCACAGATTAAAGTCATTCTTATTTCCCGATACAATGAAGCCAATGCAAACTCTCGCTTAGCACAAAACGAAGGGGCGGAGTTCCTTCTCAAACCGCTTTCTCGCCAAAACATCATTCAGACGCTCAAAAAACTTCTGCTAACAGAGCAATGAAATCAATGAAGTTCCGATTGGCGAAGATTTTTGAGTGCCTCGGAAGTAATGCAATAGGGATCTTGTTTCGCGCACTTTACCCCTCTCCCTTAATATAATTTCTCTGCATAAAGTGCTTGAATTTAACAGAATTGGCAATTATTTCGTGGAACAACCACCCCTATGAATTACATTCGAACTAACTGATGATCCGCGAAACAAGACCCCTCATTTCCGTGTCGATTGAAAATCGATTTGAGCTGCCTGCCCCCATCAAGGGCAGATAAATTTTGGTGCTAAGCACTATGGTGGAACTGGGCATGTTCTTACTGGTGATAAATGTGGCCTGGGGCTGTGTATTCATGCTTCCAGCAACACTTGCAGGCAAGAGAAGATCGGACGGCAAGCCTGCGTATTGGCATTTATTACTTGTCTCATGGTCACTGGAAGTTCTGAGTATCATCGGCACCATAAAGTTATTCGAAATACTGCCGCTTGGCACTATGGCTGAGCCCATTATAACGCCGCTCTTGGCGTCGGTTATCGGTGGCTTTTCCTACTGGTGGTTATCTGCCAGGTGTGATGCCAACAAATCCAGAGAAATGATTAGTTAAACCTTACGGTCAACCCGGCATCTCCCAAAATTCATTCCCTAATATTGAGCCAGCCCTTTTATATCAGCAAGAATTCGCGAACAATTAATTCAGTCTGATGCCGTTGAGTTTGGGGTATAGCTTATTCAGCGTACCATGAATTAACTGAAGTTTCTGTTCATGCTCCTGCACGATTGTTTCAAGGTTCCTGCCTGTACCCAAATGTCTGTCATCCTCTTTTTTTTCCAGCTCGCTTAGCTGTTTGGATAAGTTGGCAACATCAGTTCTGATTTGTGCCATAGCGGCTTCTTGTTCATTCATTCCGCTGTTCACGGCAAACAGATAGCTGCCAATGGCTATGTTAACGATGATCAATCCTGCACTGAGCTTATCCATATTATTTCGCCTCGATCTTGTCCCATTGACTATTATAATCGTCAATCACTTTCGCCTGATTGATTTTGTCCTGTATCAGATGTTCAACCAGCGGTTGAATTTTCTCATACCTCTTATTATTGACCTTACCCTGCTTATCAAGTTCAACCAGCTTGCGCCCGTATGATAGCTGATCATCCTCAACCTTTTTCAATTTCGCTTCCAGCTTGTCATGAGCTTTTCCGCTGTCGATACCTTTAAGTTCCAGCCTGGTCATATCCGCAATAACTTTCTGGCGCTCTGCTTCTGTCGCTGTAAATGCGCTCACCATCTGTTCGACCCTGGTAGAATCTTCATTTACTTTTTTATTGAGCTTCGTCATATCGCTCAGAGAGGCACAGCCTGTTGCCAGCAAAAGTACGGCTGTCATGTATAGATATTTCAATTTCCAACTCCCGTCTGCCATTCACTTTGATTTCAATTAAAAGAGCAATAAGCGCAGTACATTGCAACTTTCACAGGCATCAGATAGCTGCAACGTCTCCCTGACCCCGAATTATTCCGGAAGTATATGAATCGTATTGCTAAGGTACATAACATGTAGAAATTGTGACGGCCTTAACCCGAGGGCAAAAAAAAGGCACCTCGTTTTGAGGTGCCTTGATATCATTGCCAGTGCCATCGCCGGAGTTATGCTCACTCCGAACACGAAAGCCAACAGCATCAGTTTAATGATCAATTTGCGAAACATTTCGATCTCCTTATTTAACCCGGGCAACCCCTTTAACGAGCGCGGAAATCTATGTTCCTCATCAAGCACTGAAGGTGAAATGTTACCGCCTCAAAGCGATATTCCGACACTTCGGCAACCCATCAAACCAACTCCTCGGCCAATTTTAATTCCTGCTCGCTGCGTACCACTTCGGCGGTACGATCCTTGGCCAGCAACATGTAAACAGCAGGTACAACGAACAGGGTAAACAGGGTGCCGATAGACAAACCGGTGCAAATCACCAGCCCCATCGAATAGCGACCCGCCGCACCGGCACCGCTGGCCATGACCAACGGAATCACACCCAGCACCATCGCTGCTGTGGTCATTAGAATTGGCCGCAGACGCACGGCTGAAGCCTCGATAATCGCATCCAGTTTTGAGCGGCCTGCCAATTGCAACTCATTGGCAAACTGCACCATCAGAATGCCGTGTTTACTGATCAGCCCCATCAACGTCACCAGTCCCACCTGCGTGTAGATATTGATCGAAGCCAGGCCGACATTAATGAACAACAGTGCCCCGAGCAGTGCCAGCGGTACGGAAACCAGAATCACCAGCGGATCACGGAAACTGTTGAACTGAATGGACAAGGCCAGAAACACAATCACGATGGCAAACAGCATGGTAAAAACAAAGCCGCCGGATTCCTGCATATATTGACGGGATGGTCCGGCATAATCGGCACTGTAGCCACTTGGCGCTTCGTCCTTCAGCGTGTTGACCATGAAATCAAGCACCTGCTGCTGCGACACGCCCGGTGCATAGACGCCCATGATGGTCGCCGAATTAAGCTGCTGAAAGCGATTAATCGATTCCGGTACCACTTCATAAGTGATCGAGGCAAAGGTGGATGCCTGAATCATGTCGCCTTTGGCTGTGCGAATGTAGTAGTCAAGCACCTGCTCAGGGTTCAAACGATATTCCTGTCCCACTTGCGGCATCACCCGATATGAGCGCCCGCCCATGGAAAAGTAATTCACATAACCGCCACCGAGGGCCGCACCCAGTGCCGCACCAACATCCATCTGACTCAACCCAAGGCTGGTCGCCATATCACGATCAACCACCAGTGTACTTTGCGGCTTATCGATTTTCAGATCGGAGTCGATATAAAAAAACATGCCGCTGGCCTGTGCTTTGGCCAGTACTTTGCCGACAATCGCATTGAGATTTTCAAACGATTCCGTGGTTTTAATAATGAACTGCAACGGTAGTCCGCCAGAACCCGGCAAGGCCGGAAACTGAAAAGCCGCCACATGTGCACCGGCAATAGTGTTCCACTTCTGCTGCAAAACATGTTGCAGCTCAGCAGCACTGCGCGTGCGCTCATCCCACGGCTTGAACAGCACCCCGCCGATACCCTGATTGATGGTCGGCATACCTGTAAGCTGGAACATCTGATCGTATTCCGGCAAATCACGCGCCAGCTCAAACGCCTGATCGGCATACACGCCCATCTGCTGGGCGGTCGCATTCGGTGCTCCGGCCACATGCGCCAATACGATGCCCTGATCTTCCTGCGGTGCCAGCTCCGATTTGGATGTGGCAAACAGATACACCACCCCAACCAGCAACAAACAACCCATCACCACCATCACCGGCCAGGTGCTCAGAGTACCGGTCAACCGGCGCTGATAGGCCTGATGCAAACGTGAAAACTGCCGGTCAATAAACGCCACCAGCTTGCTTTCCTGCTGCTTGGGCTTAAACAGTCTGGACGTCATCATCGGTGACAAGGTTAATGCGACGATACCCGAAATGGTCACCGCCCCGGCCAGTGTGAAAGCGAACTCACTAAACAACGCGCCGGTCAACCCGCCCTGAAAGCCAATCGGCACATACGCCGCAATCAGCACCACGGTCATGGCGATAATCGGCCCTCCAAGTTCTCGCGCCGCCATCACTGCTGCCTCAAACGGACTTTTACCCTCGTGATGCATGTGCCGGTCAACATTCTCAACCACAATAATCGCATCATCGACAACCAGTCCGATAGCCAGCACCAGCGACAGCAAGGTCAGCAAATTGATGCTGTAATCCAGCGACTGCATCATAAAAAATGCCCCGATCAGTGATAGCGGAATCGCCACCAGCGGCACAATCACCGCCCGCCAGTTGCCAAGGAAAATAAATACAACCAGCGACACAATCAGCAGTGCTTCAACCAGCGTTTTGATAACTTCATCAATCGAACTCTGAATAAATTTGGTACCGTCATAGACAATCTTACCCGACAGACCATTAGGCATCTGATCAACAATATTTGGGAATGCCTTGCGCACCCGATCAATCACTTCCAGCACATTGGCATCCGGTGCCACTTTGACACCGATAAACACCGATTTCTCACCATCAAAGGCCGTCGTCAGATTATAATCTTCTGCACCCAGCACAACATTGGCGACATCTTCAAGGCGAACAATCGCCCCGTTACTTTCGCGAATCGCCAACTGTTTAAACTCTTCCACCGAATGCAGACTGGTCGCGGCATTTAGCTCCACACTGACCATCTGCCCTTTGCTGCTACCCAGTGCCGCCAGATAATTGTTGGCTGCCAGTGCAGCATGTACATCGCTGGCAGAAAGGCCATAGGCGGCCATGCGCGCCGGGTCAAGCCACGCACGCAGGGCAAACTGGCGTGCACCGATAATGTCAGCGCGTTGCACACCCTCGATGCCGTCGAGTTGTGGCTTGACCACGCGCAGCAGATAATCCGTGACGTTGTTGCCGGGCAACACATCACTGAAAAAACCCATATACATCGAAGCAATGGTTTCACCGACCTGCACCTTGATCACCGGTTGCTGTGCCTCCGGTGGCAATTGATTTAACACCGCATTTACCTTGGCGCTGATGTCGGTGAGGGCACGGTTGGAATCGTGATTCAGGCGCAACGTGGCGGTAATGGTTGAAGCACTGCTGACACTCACCGACGAGAGATAATCAATACCGTCGGCCTGCGCAATGGCTGTTTCCAGAGGTTGCGTGATAAACCCCGATATTGTGTCTGCATCTGCGCCATAATATGCAGTACTCACCGTCACCACGGCATTCTGCGTTTCCGGATACTGGCGTATCGGCATATTCATCATAGCCTGCAATCCAAGCACCAGCAGCAATAAACTGATCGTTGTCGCCAGCACGGGCCGGCGAATGAAAATGTCTGTGTAGCGCATCAATGTTCCTGTGGCTTCGGCGCTGCTTCGTTGGCCGGAAGCACGCTATTATTGATAATCAGGGGCGTACCGTTCTTCAGCTTCAGCTGACCGCTGGTGACCACCATATCGCCTTCACTCAGCCCTTCGAGTACCGCCACCTGATCACCACGCTTGTCGCCGGTTTTGACGAACACCTGCTGTGCCACAGACTTGGCATCAGTCGCTGAATCCTTTTCTTTTGTAGCAATAAACAGTGTTGAGCCATAAGCATTATAGCTGATCGCAGTCTGCGGCAAGGTCAACCAGCTCTTTGGCTCACCGATATGAATGCTGACGTTAACAAACATGCCCGGTAGCAATGTTCCACCCTGATTGTCGATTTTTCCTTCAACCAGCACATTGCGTGTGTTGCTGTCTACCTTAGCGTTGATGGCACTGATAAAACCATCAATCCTGATATCTTTTTCCTGTGTACTGTAGACGCTAATGCTCTGACCCACCTTGAGCTCAGCGACATGCTTCTGCGGCAGATTGAAATCGACGTACAAGCTCTGACTGTTCTGCAATGACACAATCGCTTCAGCCGGATTAATAAATTGCCCTTCATTGATACGGCTCACACCCAGACGCCCGTCAAATGGCGCACGAATGCTTTTCTTGTCGATGACCGCCTGTTGCCGCAACGCCTGCGCCTGGGCATTGGTCAATGCAGCTTGTGATGCGTCCAGCTGTGCCTGACTGATTGCATGCACCTTCAACTGCTGCCGATCCCGCCCTAGGGTTATTTCAGCCAGCTTGCGACTGGCTTGCAATGACTGCAGCTGTGCCAGTTCCTCATCGCTGTTCAGCTCCACCAGCAGATCGCCTTTTTTGACGCTGTCGCCCGATTGAAAATAAACCTTCTTTACCATGCCGGAAATTTCAGAGCTGATATCCACGCCCTGTACTGCCCTCAGGTTGCCTACCGCTGTCAACTGCTGTTGCCAAAGCTCCCGTTTTACCTCAACAGCTGTGACGGTTGCCGGTGGCTGTCCATTAGCGGCCAGATATTTTTTCATCTCGCCGGCGACAAACATCTGAAAACCGCGAATCGCACCGAAAATGGCTCCGACAATCATCAACATGATCAGCATGCGTTTGAACATAGGTTTTTTCATTACTTCTTCTCCATTAAATTCGTGTCTGAAATCTCATTCTGCCAGTCACCACCCAGCGCAAAAATCAGCGCGGCGCTATCATTCAGCAGGGCAGCTCGTGCCTGAATTAAATTGATGCGCGCCTGCTGATAACGTCGCTGTGCGTCCAGCAGCATCAGATAACTGACTGAGCCCTGCCGATGCTGCTGGCGGATAATATCGAGTGTTTCACTGGCCAGCGCTTCGGCTTCTTTTTGCAAAGTCAGCTGTCGGCCATCCATATTGATGGCGAGCATGGCATCAGCCACATCAACAAAAGCCGAGAGTACACTTTGCCGGTAGTTGGCCGCCGCTTTATCAAAGTCGGCAATAGCTGCACGCTTTCGTGCCTGCAATTCACCAGCCCGAAAGACCGGCTGTGTCAGTCCGGCTGCCAGCCCCCAGATCACCGAACCGGCATTGAAAAGGTCAGTGATTCTTGACGTCTCACTGCCGTAACTGGCGGAGAGCTGCAGTTTCGGATAAAGGTTACTTTCTGCGATACCGATTTGTGCATTAGCCTGATGCAACATCGCTTCTGCTGCCCGGACATCCGGCCTGCGCTGTGTCAAAACTGAAGGCAATGTCAGTGGTAATTCTCGTGGCAATATCAGCGTGCCCATATCGATCTCCGGCAGACTTGCATTTCCGGGCATATCACCAATCAGCATGGCCAGTTGATGCCGCATTTGCGACAATGCTTTTTGCAGGGGAGTCAATAAAGTTCGTGTTTGTGCCAGCGATGCGCGTTGTGCCAGCAAATCCGCTTTGGCGATCACACCGATTTGATATTGCTGTTCACTTAGATTCAGTAAATCAGTCTCATCAGCAATCATCGATTCTGTAGCAATCACCTGCTCACGCAGTGAAGCCCCGGCAATTGATGTAGTCACGATATTGGCAATCAGGGTTTGTCGGGCTGCTTCAAACTGGTAAATCTCGAATGCCACTCGCGACTCACCCGTCTCTAAATATCGCTGTCCCCCACCAAAAGCATCCAGATTATATGAGACCTGAATTTCAGCATTGTGCACGCTGAACATGCGCGGATTACCGGCATTACCGAACGAGGCACCAGAAATTTTCTGCCGTGAACTGTTCGTTGAAACATCTATTTTTGGAAATAAGATCGAAGAATTATCAGCACCAAGCGTCTCCTGAGCTGAGGTCAGTCTGGCCTTCGCCGCGACCAGCGTAGGACTGTTCTGTAAGCCCTTCTCCACCAGTTGCGACAGAGCATCCGAAGCAAACATCTGCCACCACTGTTCTCCCACAGCCTGACTTGTCACCAGCTTCGGCGCTGCCGAATCTGCTTGCCCGGATGCCGATAGTTCAGAACTGTAACTGGCAACTTCCGGTAACACCGGCTTGCGATAATCCGGCCCAACCGCACAGCCGTATAAACTTATGGCCGCAAGCAGCGTTAAAGCGTGAAACCGGCTTGCTGAATATTTTCCTCTCATGCTTTCACCTTCTTCTGACTATACCATTGTGTATGACTCATGCTATCGCGTGCAATTTCCATACAGCGCTCAAACACCGCTTGTGGCTGCTCTTCCTGCCAGCCATAACCCCTGAGAAAATTACTGTAATTCGTGGTAAAATGCGCATTGGTTTCATCATGCCCTGCGTTACAATGGTTATTGGCATATCCGGACTGAGCGGTGCTCGAAAGTCCGACGCAAAGCCCCCACATGCCATGTGTCAAATACGTAGCCAACAACTCTTTCTGCGCTGCATCCAGATGATCATGCCCCTGGATATCATGCTCAATTGCCGCCATGACCATATTCAGGAACGTGGCGGCCAGCTCAACGTGTAATTGATTCAGACTCTGGGCCCGCTGTCGAGTGGCTCGCCGCCATACCGATGGCATCAGCGACAGATTATCGATCTCAATCAGATCCGGGTGCTGCGTGGCGATCAGCCAGCTGCATTGGGCCAGCGTGATGATTTTTTCAATCGCCGTAATCGGTTGTAACGCAATAGCATTAAACAATGCCTGTTGATCGAGACTCAGTAGATGGGCACAGGCAACAATCAAATCTTCTTTACTTTCAAAATGGGAATATATCGTGCCCATCGAATAACCTGCTTCACCAGCAATATCCGACATTCGCACATCCAGAAAACCGCGCGCGGAGAGCAGGCTGATGGCCTTCTCTATAATTTCTGTTTCCCGCTGCTCACGTTTTTCTCTTCGACTCATATTATCCCCCGTCAAAAAAAACGAATAATATTCGAACAATAATCCATAAATCAATCTTTGTTTCCACGAACACACTCTCCGGTGTGCTTTTTCATCTCGTCATTCTATCCCGAATGTACAATTGTGGTTGATCGTTCGTGCCTTACATGTGATGCTTTGATGGTTTTATTGGGGGAGGGGAATTTGTCTGATAAGCCGGAACTACGCACCTTCGAACTTGAAGCCTCACTTATTCTAGCCTCCGGTGAGGAAAAAAAAGGGGTTCTGATTCACTTCGAACCGAAATTACAACGGCTGGCACTCAAATGTGAACCAGAAGGCATCATCTATTTCTATGCTCCGAGGATCAGCTATATTCGCTTTTATCGGCAGAAAGACGATGACATTCACTTGCCAAAGATGGCTAATCTGGAAAAAAAGATCGTTAACGCGGTTGATGGTAAACAGTTTCTCGCACGCATCGTTCCGAAAAAACCACATGAACATGGTTTTTTTGCCTTTGAAGAAAACAAAGAATCTCTCTTTAATCATTATTTCTTCTACAATCATGGCGTCCGTAATATTGAGCACCCCAAGCTGATCGGTCAGATTCTTATCGATGACAATGTACTCTCTCATCAGGACATCAACGAGGCCCTGATCAAACAAAAAACACTGCATCAGCAACGGCTGGGGCAGTTGATTGTTGATCAGAAACAAATTGTGCCTGCTGATGTTGAGAATGCTGTATCCAAACTTGGGAAGAAGCGCAAACATATAGGTCAGATATTAATTGAGGCGGGCCTGATCAATGAGGATGACCTGCAAAAGGCCCTGAGTGAACAAGCCAAAAACAGGTCCCTGAAACTTGGTCAGGTACTGATCAAAATGGGGCTGGTTACCGAGCAGGAATTAATTTCCTCACTGGCTAAAAAATTTAATCTGCCCTATGTCGATCTGAATGATTACGTCATCAATCACAAGCTGATCGAACTGTTTGATATGAACCTGTTATTACGCTATAAGGTTCTGCCGATTGCTTCCGACGAAGAAACCCTGACCATCGCCAGTGCAGATCCGCTTAATTTTGATGCCTTTGATGTCCTTCGCTTCCAAACAAAAAAACGAATCACTGAAGTGCTGGCTACGCCTGCTCAAATCGAAAAAATCATGGGCCAGTTACTTGATGAAAGCGCCACAGAGGGCGAGGACTGGCTGTGGATTCAGCAAGTATCCGAAGGGGCGGATTCTGGCACGGAAAATGAAGCGGTTGAAATCAAAGCTGCCGAAGCTCAACCCATCGTCCGCTTACTGAATAAAATTCTGATTAATGCTCTGCATAAAGGTGCATCCGATATTCATATTATGCCTCAGGGCAAAGAGCTTCGAATTCTCTACCGTATCAACGGCGACCTGCTTGAGGTGATGGTTCTCGAAAAGTGGGTACAGCGGCGCATGATCTCCCGCGTCAAACTCTTGTCCGGCATGAATATTGCCGACCATAAGATCACACAGGATGGTCGCATGATGGTGCGTCATGAAGAAGGCGTGGTCGAATTCCGTGTATCCTGCATTCCCGGCGCCTATGGCGAATCCATTGTGATGCGGGTGCTGAATAAAGAGATGGCCGCCAGCATCGAGTCTCTGGGCTTGCGTGAAGCAGACAGCATTGCCCTGTCAAAAATCATGCGTAAACCTTTTGGCCTGATTCTGGCAACCGGCCCGACAGGCTCCGGAAAATCGACAACATTATTTGCTCTGTTACAAAACATCATTGAGCTGCCTTTGCACATCCTCACCATCGAAGATCCGGTTGAGTCGGAAATTCCGGGCACCAATCAGATTCAGGTTAACACAAAGTCCGGGCTTACCTTTGCTCGCATCCTGCGCAATGTATTACGGCATGACCCTGATGTCATCATGGTGGGGGAAATGCGTGACAAAGAAACAGCATCGATTGGTGTTGAAGCAGCGCTGACAGGCCATCTGATGCTCTCTACGCTGCACACCAACAGCGCCGTTGATACCATTATCCGCCTGGGAGATTTAGGTATCCCGAATTATCTGCTGGCTCCGGCCCTGCGCGGTGTGATCAGTCAAAATCTGGTAAAGCGCCTGTGCCAATTCTGCCGCCAACCCTTAGATGACGATCACGACGAAATCTATGAGGTATTGGAAGGGATGGCGCTAAAACGGCCGGACTCCTTATTCAGAAAAGGCGGCTGCGACAAATGTGATGAAACCGGATTTTCCGGGCGCGTCGTCGTTTACGAATTTCTCGAAATGACCGAATCGGTCAGACATGGCGTCCACATCGGAAAGGTTGGTTCCGACCTGCAAAAAATTGCCGAAAGCGAAGGCATGATCCCCAAAGCGCAGCACGCGCTATCTCTGGCTGAACAAGGGATCATCTCCAGAGATGACCTGCTTTTTATGCTCGTTTAAGGCGGGTTAAGACCTGGAATCCAAATAAGTTTTCATCTCATCAAACAGTGTTTGACCAACATCCTGCATGAGCGATGCCTCAGCCGCTTCGACCATAATCCGTAATTTCGGCTCTGTGCCAGACATGCGGACATTGATGCGACCCGAATCACTCAACCTCTGTTCAGCTGCCGAAATCATCCGCAATACAGTAGAATCAGACATCACATCCCATCGTTCAGACAATACAATATTCCACAAATTCTGAGGAAATACTTGCATTTCTGAAGCCAGAGCAGCTATTGGTTGTTGCGTTTCCTGCATGGCGCACATCAGCGCCAGTGCTGTCATCAACCCGTCACCTGTTGTATTAAAGTCGAGCAAAATCATGTGGCCGGATTGTTCGCCGCCGATATTACAGCCGGTCTCCTGCATCATCTTTAACACATACCGGTCACCAACATTGGCCCGGTGCATGACTAGCCCCAGCGACTCCAGATATCGCTCCAGCCCCATATTGCTCATCAGCGTCGTCACCACCGCGCCCCCGTGCAATTGCCCATGTCGATGTGCATGTGCGGCTAAAATCGCAATCACCTTATCGCCATCGATCAGATTACCAGCCTGATCACAGGCAATCAGCCTGTCCGCATCGCCATCCAGAGCAAAACCAACATCGGCACCCACCTCTTTTACCTTACTGCACATCGATTCAGGGTATGTCGAGCCACATTGACGGTTAATATTAAAACCGTCAGGGCGATCAGAAATAGAAAACACCTCACAGCCCAATTCGGACAACAGCTGCGGTGCCACAGCGTAAGCCGCACCATTAGCTGAATCGATGACCACTTTCAGTCCATCAAAACGCGTATCTCTGGGTAAGCTGGCCTTGAGAAATTCAATATAACGACCCTTCGCATCATCGACACGAACAGCTTTACCAATCTCAAGTGCCGGAGGAAGCGGTGGTAAATCATCGAGACATTGCTCTATCTCCAGTTCAACTTCATCAGGTAGCTTAAAGCCATCTGCGCCAAAAAATTTAATGCCGTTATCGCCTGCCGGATTATGCGATGCTGAAAGCATTACCCCGGCATCAGCCCGCAGACTTCCAGTCAGGTATGCCACAGCCGGAGTAGGTACGGGACCGACCAGCATCACATTCATACCCTGAGCCGTCAAACCCGCACATAAAGCAGACTCAATCATATAACCTGAAAGTCGCGTATCCTTACCAATCAGAATATGCGGCTTATGCGACAGATGACGCGTCAGCACATAACCGGCAGCCTGCCCCAAACGCAGTGCAAATTCGGCCGTCATCGGCAGCTGGTTCACTGTTCCACGAACCCCGTCTGTTCCAAAATACTTCCTCATTGTTTATTCCTTTATCAGTTCACTTTTAGGTGGGACATCCCGTCGCAGGAAACCCTGCACCTTGAAAGTTGCATTTTCTTTCGCCAACCGAACCGCCTTACCGGCAGGACTGACCACATTGGTCTTACTCTCAAAGGCCCCGACCACTAGTTCCAAGCGCAACGGCACTGTCTGGATACGGGCCAGAGTCTCCATCCAGACTTCCGGCCCGATCAGACTCACTCTGGCCGGCTCAATTTGAACCTGCTCAACATGCCAACCCTGTGGAAGATCAAACAAAGGCTCCACCGGCACTTCACGCACAACAATGTGATCGACTTGTAATTCAATGCGATCAGGTTGAATTTTATCCACCACGATGCTGGTAGGAAGCCGAACCTGATGCAAACTCAACCCCCTCTCCACCACACCGGGCTGATGTAAATCGCTGACATCCACAGAGATAAACACATCTTTAGGATCAATCGCCTTAAGCCTTCCCTGTAAGCCATGCACTGTAATCTTCACCTGATCCGGCAAATCATTCACAATCACCATATTTTCCGGTAAACCCTGAACCTGCATCGCCACATCCATACTCAGCGAACCTTCACCCTGGCCATGCACCTGCACCCACAAAACCAGCGCAATCACGATGGCCCATATATACAGACCTGTTGAGCGCAATATCATTTTCATGACTGGGCCACCTCAATTCGCACATTACCTTCCAGGGCTTCATTCAAGGCTCTTCTCAATCCCTGTGCATCGTACGCTTTGCTCAAGCGCCCTTCCCTGACCAGACGAAGATCTCGCCGCTCCTCAGAGACAACCACGATGACAGCATCACTTTCTTCACTTAGCCCGACCGCTGCGCGATGCCTCGTGCCGAATTCACCCTGCAAAGCCGTCGCCTGCGCTAACGGCAACAGCACTCTGGCAGCCACAATCCGACCGCCCGAAGCATCGGCGCGAACCACTATAGCACCATCATGCATCGGCGCTTTTGGACAAAACAATGCCTGAACCACATCGGCACGCAGCGGAGCGTTCATCTCCACGCCGGAGTCCATTAAATGTTTCAAGCCGGTTTCACGCTCAATGACAATCAACGCTCCCCATCCCTGATGCACCATCGCCAGTGACGACTCAACCAGTTGCTCAATCAATTGATCCATGGGAACACCGGAAGAACCCAGAGGATTAACCGCCACACGCATGAGACCACGGCGAATTTCATGCTGAAACAGCACGACAAAAATGATGATAAATGCCGAGAAGAACTGCGAGAACACCCATTCTACTGTCAGTAAGCCGAACCACTTTGATAATTCATAAATAACAAAGAGAACTGTCAGGCCAATCAGCATCTGTTCGGCACGTGTTCCCCGAATCAAACGCAGGGCAAAATAGATCACCACTGCAACCAGGCTGACATCAACCACATCAATCAATGAAATTTGAAAATTCATGGATGTTCGACCTTAAGTGTATTTTTTCACAAATAGTTGGTGGTTAGTTTAATCTAACACCTCGAATCCCGCAAGACTGAGGCAACCCTAACAGCTTTTAGCTGACGGGCCACATCATGTACCCTGAGCATATCCGCCCCCAGCATCACACAAGCACTGACAGCAGCAGCTGTTTCTATTTCTCTATCGTCGACGACGGCATGAGTAATCGCACCGAGAAAAGATTTTCGCGAAACCCCCATCAAAACCGGCAGTCCGAACTCCTGCTTCAGACGCGGCAAACCGGCAATGAGTGCAAGATTATCTTCAAACCGCTTGCCAAAACCAATTCCCGGATCAAGCAACAATCGCTGTTCATCAACACCTGCTCCGGCACATGCTTCAAGGCGTTCTGAAAAAAAGTGGCACACATCATCCACCACATCTGTGTACTGAGGGTTTTTCTGCATGGTGGCCGGTGAACCTTGCATATGCATCAGGCAAATATCCACATCAAAACCAGCCGCCACCTCTAAGCTTGCAGGATCGTGTGATAATGCACTCACATCATTGATCATGCTGGCTCCGGCCAGCACCGAACGATGCATGACTTCAGCTTTCATCGTATCCACTGAAACCTGACAGCCTGCTCCAACCAGCCCCTGAATCACCGGCACTACGCGCCGCAACTCCTCGCCGACAGATACAGGCATGGCGCCGGGGCGCGTCGATTCCCCGCCGACATCGATCAGATCAGCCCCTTGCTGCCGCAAATGCACAGCATGAGCAATCGCCGCATCCACATGAAATGCAGAGGCATTTTCATCCCCCTGGAAGAAAACACCCCCATCCGAAAATGAATCAGGGGTGCAATTCAGCACCCCCATAATCCACGCCGGTTGCCCGGCCTTACATAACCACCTAGCCATAGATCAACTTTCCTGACTGGCACCTTTCTCTGCACTTTTGGACGCTTCCACCTCATCCAGAGTTGCATCATCCGACGCGTCTTCCTGCTCGGATGCTTTGGCCGACTGATTGATGACATCCGCACGCTGCAATATTTTACCCTGCAGCACCTGCGTAATTTCATCGCCGGTCAGCGTCTCGTATTCCAGTAAAGCCTCTGCCAGCAGGTGTAACTGATCGATATTTTCTTCGAGGATACGTTTTGCTCGCGCATACCCCCCTTCGACAAAGCTGCGAACCTCGGAATCAATCAGGCGTGCTGTCTCATCTGAAACGTTGGTTTGCTGGGCAACCGAATGACCCAAAAAGACCTCTTGCTCATTATCGGAGTAAAGCAGCGGCCCCAACTTATCAGACATGCCCCATTTAGTGACCATGCTCTTGGCCAGGTTTGTCGCCATCTGAATGTCGCTGGATGCGCCGGATGTAACTTTGTCATAGCCAAAGATCATCTCTTCGGCAACACGTCCACCCATTGCAATCGCGATATTTCCATGCATTTTTTCTCTGGATTGAGAATATTCATCGCGCTCGGGTAAACGCATCACCATACCCAAAGCCTGACCGCGCGGAATAATGGTCATTTTATGGATAGGATCGGACACGGCACAGTGAATCGAAACCAGCGCATGGCCACCTTCGTGATACGCCGTTAATTTCTTCTCATCTTCTGTCATGGCCATAGAACGACGCTCCGTACCCATCATGACTTTATCCTTGGCCTCATCAAAGTCAGCCGCAGCCACTTTGTCGCGATCAAAGCGAGCCGCATTCAAGGCTGCCTCATTCACAAGGTTCGCCAGATCAGCACCGGAAAAACCCGGTGTGCCACGTGCGATGACTTTCACCTTCACATCCGAAGCCAGAGGAACCTTTTTCATATGAACTTTTAAAATCTGCACACGACCATTTAAATCCGGACGCCCCACCACCACCTGTCGGTCAAAGCGGCCCGGACGCAACAATGCCGGATCAAGCACATCAGGCCTGTTGGTTGCCGCCACCAGAATGACGCCTTCATTGGCTTCAAAGCCATCCATTTCGACCAGCATCTGGTTCAGTGTCTGCTCACGTTCATCATTTCCGCCACCAATGCCGGCACCACGATGACGCCCCATGGCATCAATTTCATCCACAAACACAATACAAGGCGCATGTTTTTTAGCCTGCTCAAACATATCGCGCACACGCGATGCACCGACGCCAACAAACATTTCCACAAAGTCAGATCCGGAAATCGAGAAGAACGGCACTTCCGCCTCTCCGGCAATGGCCCGACCCAGCAGTGTTTTACCTGTACCCGGAGGGCCCACCAGCAGCACGCCCTTGGGGATACGGCCGCCCAGACGGGTGAACCTAGAGGGATCTCTCAAGAACTCGATTATTTCGGTTACTTCCTGTTTAGCTTCATCACAACCGGCAACATCTTCGAAAGTCACCCTGTTGGTGTTTTCGGTCAGCATTTTGGCACGACTCTTACCAAAACCCATTGCGCCACCTTTACCACCACCCTGCATCTGGCGCATAAAGAACACCCAGACAGCAATCAGTAGCAGCATGGGGAACCATGATATCAGTACGTTCAGTAAAAAAGGTACTTCTGCCGGTGGTTTCACATCCACCTCGACTTTATTGTCCAGCAAACGCTGCACCAGATTCGGATCGTTGGGAATTTCAACCGCGAAGGTCTTCAAGTCCCCTGCCATATCTGTAAACTGCCCGCGAATTTCATGCTCTGAAATCGTAGCCTTATCAATCATGCCCTGGTTGACTTTGTCCATAAAAGACGAATATGTCATACCTTCAGCTCTGCCCATGGGGGCACTGTTGAACATATTAAACACACTCATCATGGTCAGGCCGATCACAACCCACAATAAAACATTCTTACCCATTCAAAATCTCCATTCTATCCATAAAAACACACCCGATTTCAACCAACGATGGTTCGCGCAAAAGATGAAAATATCATGAAGCGCTGCTACAAATAACCATGCATACGCTGCCTAGACAGATCGAAGATGCAAGCCTCTGCCCTCCCTTGATAAGGTACAGCGAGACAAATCCACACTACCTCGAGCACTTTTATGTATCCAGACCTCCACCAGTTCGATGTGCCTTCGCCCCAGCACCACCCCTTCTCCCATGGCTGACGAAGCCATAAGCTGCAACGCTGCCGCACGCACGGCTTGCGGCTGCTTACGCCATGTTTCCCAGCAAACCGAACAATGGCCGCTCTGAGACTCAAAATTCAACGCTTCAAGATGTAAGGTTATCTCTTCACTGAGTTTTAAGGCCTGCTCACCCCAGCGGCAAAATAACATCACCGGATCAAAGCCGCCGTTCAACATCGCAGGAAACAATGACAAGCGAACACGATTCCGCTTCAAGCGCTGATCCCGGTTACTTGCATCTTCAACCCAGCCGATATTCGATGACTTTAGGAAATCAACAAGTTCGGATTTAGGCATTTGCAGCAAAGGCCGATACAACATCAAACCATCATGCTGACGTTGGCGGGCTATGCCGCGACAGCCGGAAACGCCAGCCCCTTGCAGCAGGCGCATGCAAACCGTCTCAGCCTGATCACCCTGATGATGGGCCAGAGCGAGATCAAACAAACCGCGATCCCGAGCGATATCCTGTAGCGCCTGATAGCGACCGGCTCTGGCTATGGCCTCGCGATTTGCCGTCCCCGGCGCTGCCAGCCGTCGGCATTCGAACGGAATGTGCCAGGCGGCAGCCTGTAATTTCAATTGCTCAGCCACTTCTGACGATGCTGCATGCCACGCATGATCAACATGCCACGCTTCAACTTCGAACCCGGCGAGATGCAACATCATCAGCAAAGCAGTTGAATCCGCGCCGCCAGACCATGCCACGGCAAGCTTATGCGGTAGTGATAATTTCAGGGCTTGCAACAAACTTTCCGGCATCGTCACCCCGGATTTAATGTTTAGTCCAACCCGCCAGAACATCCTGCAAAATCATCTGATAGGCTTTTGAGTCTACCTCAAGAAATTCATAAAGCTCCGTTTCCACACCTGAAAGCTCAACCCGACCAGCCTGCACAATGACATGCAACACACCTTCCTCACCATTGGGCATGATGGCCACCAACGGAAAGGATTTTGATGGCACCCGGAAAGTTGTCATGATCGATCCGGCCAGCTTATGATTCAGCTCAAATTCCCGCACTCTGGCCCGGTTTTTCATATAACCCACATAATCCCGCATAGCAGAGGATGTCAAAGCAAAGCCCTGATTGGAGAACACCACATATTGCTCGGTCTTGGAAACAGCAAGCTTGCCCACCCGCACCTGCCCCATCGGCAACACACCGGCTTTTTTATCATACCAGTCGATCAGATTGGAGGTGCCCGCATCATGCACCACACCCGCCTCGGCTTGCACCACCGCTGAGCTCACACCCAATTGCAACGAACCGAGCATATCATCTTTATAGCGAATCACCTGCCAGTCACCCACCAGCGTCATGCACATGGATATACCGGGCATAGGAGGTAGTTTAGAATTGCGTTCCTCATTCTTTGCCAGTTCGTCATACCACTCTTTCAGCATCGCGCGCAGATCCAGCGCAAAAGCGACCAGAGCCTGAGAAGCACCTCGCATCACACAACCGGATACAGAAAAACCATCGAGAAAAAGATGCTCCACGCCTTTAGCTCGCTTGGAAATTCGCGGCAGAAACACTTTGACCATGAATTGACTGAAATCAGGGTGCTGGGCGGACATACATACAAGATAGTCATTCCAGACAATGCGCAAGCAAGACTGCTTGGAGGAAAGGGAGACACCAGCATGCAAAGATAATTCGGCATCCAGCCTGAAATAGACAATGGTTCCTTCATCCCATGCTTTTTCAAGCGCCCGATCAGCCTCAACCCCTCTCAGCGGTTTAGCAAATGAAGTTGTGTAATCCATCCACCGTTTTTCTACCTTACGACGCTCACATTCGACGCGTACATCTTCTTCGAATACCCGAAATGCAGAAAAGACCCGATCATCTTTTGCCCATGGCTTATCGTCGACATTACCTTGTTTTTCTCTGCATTTAAGCAACCAGATTGCAACCGGATGTTTGGTGCCCTTCAAATATTCAAATACACTGTCCGGCAACTGTTCCGGACGCGCCAGCAACTGATCGAGTTTCCTGGCATCCAGAACCCACTGCATCCAGACACCCTGCCCCGTTTGCTCTGCCATTTCCCACAAGGCAAGTCTGACCCAGCTGCGACGGAGGAAATGTTCTCCCATCCGATCACTGGCCAGCAATGCGGTGATGCCTGATTCATGATCCGGCCCTACTTTCTTACGCAATTCGCGCATCCGAGGGATAATTTCCGGCTCCAGCCCATAAGCCATAACGATATAACGATCATCTCCCAGTAAAGAATCCTCTGGCTGACGGTATAAAAACGTCATCGGTGTAACCGGAATCACCATGGCTTCATACGTGGCAATGCGGGTTAACTCCACAGCGCCCTCAACATGTTGTTTGAGGAAATTACGCAGCGCCCAATCATACAGACCACCAACAATACAGCCCATCACGTGGTCACTGTGCGCGCCATGTTCAGAGGGTAGTTTGGCAATGGCCTGACGCATTAACTTCAGAATCAGGATATTCACCGATGCGACCCATGGTGCACTATCGATCTGATCCTGTTTCCACGATTGTCGCCACATATCTTTCCAGGCTTCAAGCAAGGCCAGAGCCCCGAATGGGTCGGCACACCAGTGATGCAATAAAGTTTTTGGAAAATGCGGATAATGGGATTGCAGCTCTTCCATCATGCTGCGCGAAACCGCATTGAGCTTAGGCAACTGATGTGCCGAAACTTTTTCGTTATTTATCATGTAACGCACTGATAAATCATAGAGTTTGCGTACAGCAGTCGGAAACACCGTAAGCAACTTGGATTCCATACCGTAAGGAATATACTCGAAAGCATCTTCAGCAACGATCTTAATCGGCAACCTGCGTGTATCAACTTTACATCGAATAACAGGACTATCGCCTCGATTTAATATTGGGCGATACCAACTCCAGCGGTAAGCATAATAATCCGGCGATAACATACCGTTCCTCCAGTAAATCCTAACAACATCGCTGCCAAGCCGTTAACTTTGCCGCAGGTGAAGATAAAATCCAATCATTGTATAAAAAAAGCTTTCATAGCACCATGGTGAACTATATCACTCTCGCTGGATTTGCACAGATTTGCACAACCCCTTTCCGCCACGCATGATCAAAGCTAGCCTGTTGGCAATGGAATGGGCGCAACAATTTATCGAACAATACGGCTACTGGGCAGTATTCATCTGGACGTTCATTGAAGGGGAGAGCGTCTTTATTCTGGCTGCTGCTCTTGCCGCTGCCGGCTTGATGAAGCCGTGGATCGTTATTGCTGTTGCTGCATCAGGTGCTTTTGTCGGCCATTTGTTTTTTTTCGCTCTTGGCCGCTGGTATGGAGAATCAATTATTCAGGCTATCCCCAGCTTTCGCAGACATGCGCCCAAAGCCCACGTCATTCTTGATCAATATGCGCACTGGTCGATTTTTATCTTTCAATATTTGTACGGCACCCGCATCGCAGCTGCCATCCTGTTCGGCTGCTCGCCGATTAGATTCTGGCGATTCTTTGTTCTGCAGATCATCAATTGCATCACCTGGGCTATCATTATTTACGCCGCCGGACATTTTCTCGGGCTGGCAGCGCTTTCTCTGCTGCATGAAGTCGGCGTGATTGGCTTAGTAGTTGTTGTACTGATCGCGCTGATCATTGCGCTATACATCTATTTACTCTTCAAGCGACGCCACCGACTAAAGACCGGAACACCGAACCCGCCGGACGCTGACTGAGCAACTCACCTTCCCGCCTGCCAAATCAGACCGGATCGTGATACATCGCTTCAATAATACCCTGATGGGCCTCTGCAATAACCCGGCGTTTCAATTTCAGCGTCGGCGTCAGAAAGCCATTATCCTGCGTCCATTCGCCATCAACAAAAGCAAACCGCTGCACCTGCATAAAGCTGGCCAGATCGTGCTCCTCCTTGTGCATGCGCAATAATATCCAGGTTTTTATTTGCTCATTCCGACGCCAGTCATCTGGCAATTCTGACTGTTGCTCCTGCTTCCACGACAAGCGTAAGCCCTCCACATCCGGCACCACCAATGCCACGACATAATCCCGGCCATCACCCACAATCATCGCCTGCGCGATAAAAGGCGCTTGCGTCAAATGCTGCTCGACCACAGCCGGTGGCACATTTTCACCATTGGAAAGAACGAGAATTTCCTTTTTACGGTCAATGATTTTGACATAACCGTCGTCATCGATATTCACGATGTCGCCCGTATACAACCAGCCATCATCATCCATCACTTCATTGGTGGCATCGGGGCGATTCCAGTAGCCCTGCATCAACATCGGGCCACGCACCAGCAACTCTCCGTCGTCCGCTACTTTAAGCTCAACTCCGGGTAATGCCGGGCCAACCGTATCCGGTTTGATTTTTCGTTCGAGATTAACAGTCAGCACCGGCGATGTTTCAGACAAGCCATAGCCGGGCAATACCGTGATATCAGCCGCCAGCAAAAAACGCGCGATATCCGGATGCAACGCCGCCCCACCGGAGACAAAGGCCCGGATACGCCCACCCATTTTTTCACGCAATTTGGCATTCACCAGTTTATCCAGCACGCGCCAGGCAAATGCCGAGAAACCACTCAGATCAGATCCTGCCTGTCGCTTTTCAAAGCGTACCTGCCCTAAAGCCTGCGCATGATCAAACAGCCATTGTTTGATCGGGGATTCAGCCATCCTGGCTTTGACACCCGCATAAATTTTCTCATACAAACGTGGTACGGAAATCATCACCGTCGGATGCACCTCCGGCATGTCCCGCAGCAATGTCGTGACATCTTCAGCATAAGCGATTTCCGCCCCGCAGGAGGTAGGCAAAAAATGCCCCACTGTCCGCTCAAAGGCGTGCGAAAGCGGTAAAAATGACAAAAACAAATCACTTGCATAGACAGGCACCCCACCCAGACCGGCCTGCACATCCGATAAAATATTATCATGCGTCAGCATCACACCTTTGGGGTGGGCTGTTGTACCCGAAGTATAAATCAATGTCGCCAGCGCTTGCCGGTCCGGGCATGGCGAGCACAATCGATTGTCCCAGCTTTCATCCCTGGCAATAGCCTGAACACTTTCCTTCTTGCCATGAAAGGGAATATGCGGAATTTCCAGCCCCTCGATTTTATGCAATTGTTGCCCTTCCTCGACAAAGATCACTGAAACATCCGCATCCTGAAACACATAACTCACCGCTTCGGAGGCATCGGTAAAATAGGCCGGAACGGTGATGGCTCCCAGTCGCAAAATTGCAAAATCGGCAATAAACCACTCCGGGCAGTTATGCCCCAGAATACCCACCCGATCACCCGGCTTGATACCTTTGGATTCCAGCCACGCTGCCACTCGCAGCACTGACTGCTGCACCCGGATACGTGAAAGTGTTTTCCAGCTCCCATCGCTCATCCGGTAGCGAAGCATCGGTTTATCGAGCCATTCGGGTGGTGAGGCCAGCAGAATATCTGACAAACATTCTGACTGCCCGATCAGTTCGATGCCTAAACTGGCATCATCTATATCACCGTGTAAACGCATCCAACACCTCCATATTTTCCGGCACCGCATATCCCATTGCTTCGATATCGAAAATCAACCGATCCCGTGCCTGCGTGGCAAAATAACGGAGCAAGCCACCGCGAAATGGCGGGAACCCAATACCGTAAACAAACGCAGCATCCATATGCTGCGCATCTTCAATGACGCCCTCCTGCAAACATTGCAAAGCCTCAATCAGCATCGGAATCAAGCAACCATGCACCAGCACCCGGGTTGTCACCGGTTCGATGCTTACACCGATATCGGAATCCAGACCCTCTTGCGACAACTGATGTTCGGCGACGCTCACCACGGGCACATAGCTGGCCAGCTTTGGGTTAAGCCCCTGTTGCTTTTTGCCCTGATACATAAAGAAACCGGCACCACTTTTCTCTCCCAGACATCCATCAGCAACCATACGGGAAAGCCATTCCGGCATCGCATAGCGCTCAGGATTCAGTGCTTCACCCAGATGGTTGCCGACATGCATACAGATATCCAGACCGACCCGATCCGCCAGCTCCAGCGCCCCCATCGGCATGCCGAATACCTTCAGTGTACCATCAATATGTTCGGGTTTCTGGCCTTCTTCCAGCCAGCGAAGCGCTGCCACCATGTACGGCATCAGACAACGATTGACAAAAAAGCCGGGAGAATCGGAGGTGATGACCGGAAACTTCCCCCATGCCGCCGCCAGTGCGCAAACCTGATCCACCACTTCAGGAGCCGTACGCTTGCCGGCAATCACTTCGACCAGTGGCATTTTTGGTGCCGGATTAAAAAAGTGCATACCGGCAATGCGTTCAGGGTGCTGGCGACGTTGCTGCATCGCCGACACGGATAATGACGAGGTATTGGTCAGCAGCAGCGCATCATCACGCACAACGGTTTCGACGTCTTTCCACAAGGCTTTCTTGATCTTGATATCTTCAAGTACGGCCTCAATAACCACATCAGATGCGGCCAGGCCCGAACGATCCAGCACCGGCCGGATTCGGTTAAAGCGGCGCACATCGCGCAGACGCAGTGATGCCAGTGACGACAAACCCTTCGTCACCGCCTGCGCTGCCACATCATGTAAATCGACATCAGAGTTTCTGGCTGCCACCCAGGCAATGCCGCTACCCATGACACCAGCACCGAACACGGATGTTTTGCCGACTCCGCTCACCCAATTACGTCCTCGTTTCACAGCCTCCTGTTTTTTCAAAGCTCCACCGAGATGGAACACACGGATCAGGTTTTTACACGTTGGCGTCACTGCCATGCGGCCGAGTGATTCGGCCTCAAGCGCATAGGCAACGCTATCGGGTTTGCCGAAAGTAGTGTTCAGCAAATGAATCGTGGCGGGAATTGAAGGGTAGGCCTCCAGCAGATCGACATGTGGTATCTTTTGACTCACTTTTTTTTCCACCTGCTGGAAAAATATCCAGCGCAGCGGCGGCAACACCATCCAGAGCGGCTGCACCTTTACGGGTTTCTTTTTGCCTTTTTGTGCCAGCGAAGCAACGGCCGGCTCGACCTGCTCGGGAAAACAAACCAGTGATGCCAGCTTGCTGCGCCCGGCTTGTTTGGCGTCCACAGCGCGTCCGGAGAGAATCATATCGACCGCTTTAAGCCAACCGATGCGCTTTGGCAAACGTACACATCCGCCAAAGCCTGGATGAATGCCGATTTTTATTTCAGGCAGGGCCAACCGCGTTTTCGCATGCTGCACCGCCAGAATATGATCGCAGGCCAGCGCCACTTCCAGACCACCGCCCATGCATGCGCCCTCTACCACTGCGATGCTGACGCAAGTCAGGTTTTCAAGGCGATGGCATACCGCCTGTCCGCGTCTGGCCAGCGCAATCGCCTCACGCACATCACTCACCGCTGCAATCAAATCCAGATCTGCGCCGGCAATAAAGCAACCCTCAATGCCACTGCGCAGCAGCAGCACATCCGGCGTATCTTTTTCCAGCTGCTCCAGACAGGCCTCGAATTGTTCGATGCATATTTCGTCGAGCACATTCACCGATTTATCCGAACGTGAAAAAATCAGCGTCGCCACATCTTTGTCTTGCTGTTCTCTGTTTAGCGTTACGACTTCCATGATTCACTCCCCAGCAGCACCGCACCGCCCTGTCCGCCGCCAATACACAACGTTGCCAGCCCCAGCCCTGCCTGCTCATGTTGAAGCTGTCGCAATAACGTATAAATCAGGCGCGTTCCGCTCATGCCTACCGGATGTCCCATCGCCACTGCGCCGCCGTGCACATTCAGTCGCTCTTCAGCAACTGCGCCGAGCGGCTGCTCAAGGCCCAGATGCTTTTTGGCAAACGAAGCAGAACTCAGTGCCTTTTGACATGCCAGCACCTGCACAGCAAACGCTTCGTTAATTTCCACGCGCTGCACATCGGCCATATTCAGGCCCGCCTGCCGCATCACTTTGTGCATGGAAAATACCGGCCCGAGCCCCATCCGCGACGGATCACATCCTGAATAGGCCCAATCATGCAGATACCCGAGAATCGGCCAGCCTTCCGCCTCGGCTTTTTCACGATGCGTCAACAGCAGCATGCATGCACCGTCGGTAAGCTGCGAACTGTTACCCGCCGTTACCGTGCCCAGCTTCCGATCAAAGGCAGGCCGCAATTTAGCCAGCGCTTCCATGCTCTGACTGGCGCGAATACCTTCATCGACAAATACATCGGCATAGTGTGGCGGCACAAACATGTGCATCACTTCAGCATCATACCAGCCGTCTTCCCAGGCTTTGGCGGCCCGCTGATGGCTGCTCAGTGCAAACGCATCCTGTTCCTTGCGGGTAATGGAAAAATCACGTGCCAGATTTTCCGCCGTATCACCCATGCCCATACCAATGGTCGGATCGGTCAATCCTTCGATTAATGACACACGTGGCTTCCATGGTGCTTTGGCTATATCGACAAACACCGACAGTTTTTTCATCACCGTTCTGGCACGTGGCAACTGACTCATCGCCCGGCGGAATTCATCATGAAACAACAACGGCGCATGCGTCATCGATTCAACGCCCCCGGCCAGCACCACCTCGGCGCGTCCGACCATAATTTTCTCTGCCGCATCAGTCACCGCCTGCATACCCGAAGCGCAATTCCGATGCACGGTATGCGCCGGCACAGCACGGGATACACCGGCCATCAAGGCAATCACCCGCGCAATATTAGTGGCTTCCGCCGGTTGAATGACATTGCCGATAATCACTGCGTCTACGGCATCTTTTGAAACAGGCAGCCGCGCCAGAATTTCCCGCACAGCCAACACACCAAGATCCACTGCGCTCAGGTATTCAAAAGCGCCTCCCGCCTTGCCCATCGGCGTTCTGACGCCGCCGACAACGACAATTTCTCTGACGTGATTTTTTTCCGAGCCTTTCACTACCGCAGTTGAAACCATATCGACTCCCTTCACCGATTCGCAGAACAAACTTTTCGTTAATAGTCCTTCTCACTTTGTAGATCAAAGCAGCGAAAAGGGCAAGTTGGGTAGCAAATCTCTATTTCCGAACCATCATTACTTATCGCCCAGAAGGCCATAATATGCTCATACCCCGGCACAGAACGAACTTTAAACGAGGATATTCCACAACCAATTTTCTCTTCCGCTTCAGGATGGAAAGACAACAGACTAAACAGAAAATCATAGTGAATCTCTGAAACGGCAGCTTACACCGCATAAATTATTTTTAATCAATCTCAATAGTTTTTCATCTTTTATCCCATATGAATTAAATAAAGGGATGATGATAAATTCTCGTCGCAATCACCTCAGCAATCAGCAAAACATAAACGTGCTGGCCGATGACCCGGTAGATGATTCGGTAAGGCTTAAAGAAGCGTTTCCGATATTCACGGATGCCGATATCCAGCAGCTCAGGAGGGTAGGTGCCGCGCTCGGGGAACTCGCCAAGACTCGTAAAAGCCGGTTCGATGTTCTCAAGCAAATGGTCGGCTTTTACTGGCGAGTCATTTTTGGCGATATAGTCGTATAATTCGAGCAGGTCACGCGAGCCATCTTCAGTCAGGAACACCTCAAAAGCACTCATCAGAGCCCCCCTTGTTTTGTCTCCCGGATAGAACGTATGACATTGGCCGCAGAGGTAACATGCCCTTCCTCAATCTGACTGTTTCCCAGCGCCATAGTTTCCATTGTTTTTTCGTAACTGTAGATGTCCTGCACCACCAGTTTAGCTTCACCATTCTGCGTGATGATCTTCGGCTCGCGCACCTCGTTCAGGTCACGTACCACATCAGCAGCATGAGCTTTCAAATAACTGATCGACCTGACCTGGGTGGACATCTTCATAACAACCTCCATGCGTGGACTTAATTAAGTTCGAAATCAGTCTCATTGTTAACCGCGACTTCTGAAGCTCTGCCGAATGGTGCACCGCTCATTCGCCTTATCGAACAAAAACGGCCGCCCTGAAAGGCAGCCGTTTGAGAAAATCAGTCGTGATTTCATGCGTCAGTCAGACATTCAACCCCAGCACGTCCTGCATATCGTACCAGCCTTGCTTTTGCTGACTTAACCAGTCGGCTGCACGCAGTGCGCCTTTGGCGAAGACCAGACGATCCGAAGCGACATGGTTGATTTCGATGCGCTCTTCATCGGAGATGAACATCGCCTTGTGCTCGCCGACGATATTGCCGCCGCGCACTACAGAGAATCCGATCTTGCCTTCTTCACGAGCGCCGGTGATGCCTTCGCGGCTGAACACCGCTGCATCCATCAGATCCACATTCCGTCCAGCCGCCAGTGCGCGGCCCATTGCCAGTGCGGTACCGCTGGGGGCATCGACTTTATGCTTATGATGCGCTTCAAAGATTTCGGCATCGTAATCGGCTGCCAGCACTTGTGCTGCCTGCTGAATCAGATTCAGTGCCAGATTCACGCCGACAGAATAATTCGCCGCCATCACCACCGGAGAATCAGCCAGCGTACGCTTCAGCGTTGCCATCTGTTCCGGATCGAAACCGGTTGTTCCGATCACCATCGCCATACCGCGCCCGGCGACAAATGCCGCATGCTCAAGACAGCCTTCCGGCGAGGTAAAATCAATCAACACATCCGCTTCCGGCAAGTCGTTCAGATCATCGGTCAGCGACACGCCCAATGCACCGATACCTGCCAGATTACCTGCATCGGCACCAATCAATGAGGCACCGACCCGATCACAGGCACCTACCAGTTCCGCGCCTTCCAGCGCATCTGTTGCTTTGACCAGCATCCGACCCATACGTCCGGATGCACCACTGATAATTACTCGCATCATTTCACCTCGCTTGCAATATCATCCCAGAAACGCTTCACCTTATCCAGAAACGAGTGTCGCTCCGGATACACTTCATCGCCGGTTTCCCCGGCAAATTCGCGCAGTAATTTCTGCTGTCTTTCCGACAAACTCTTGGGCACGGCAATTTGTACGCGCACAAACAAATCACCGGTTTGGCCGGTGCGCACATCCGGCACACCATGGCCACGCAGACGGAACACCTTACCGCCGGGCGTGCCTGCTGGAATTTTGATCTTGATTTTGCCTTTCAGGGTGGGCGCATCGATTTCGGCACCCAACGTCGCCTGCGGGAAGGTGATCGGCATATCGCAATGCAAATCGGCGCCTTCGCGCTCAAAAATCGAATGCGGCTTCAAATTCACCACTACAAATAAATTGCCTGAAGGGCCACCGAATTCTCCCGCCTCGCCTTCGCCGCTGACGCGCACCTGCGCCCCATCGTAGACACCGGCAGGAATCTTGATTTTCAGATTCTTCTTCTCACGCTTGCGACCTGTACCACTGCAATCGACACATGGAGAATCGATTTTCTTACCTGTACCATGGCAATCCGGACATGTCCGGCGAACAGCAAAGAAGCCCTGCTGCATCTGCACCTGCCCGTGCCCACCACAGGTGCGGCAAGGCACCGGACTGGTGCCGGGTTTGGCACCGGAGCCACTACACGTGGTACACGACACATGGCGGGGAATAATCAGCTCGACTTCTTTGCCTGCAGCCGCTTCTTCAAGACTCATCGCCAGATCGTAGCGCAAATCCGAACCGCGCTGCATACCACCACCGCCGCCACCACCAAAACCACCGCCAAACATCTGACCGAAGGCATCACCGAACAGATCGCCAAAATCACGATAGGCATGCGAACCCTGGAAGCCGCCGGAACCGAAACCGCCCATCATGTCATCAACACCGGCATGGCCGTATTGATCATAGCGGGCGCGTTTATCTTTATCGGATAGTACTTCGTAAGCCTCGGTGACTTCACGGAAATTCTCCGCTGCCTGTTTATTGTCGGGATTACGATCCGGATGAAATTTCATCGCCATCTTACGATAAGCACGCTTGATACCATTTTCATCGGTATCTTTGGTGACACCCAATACTTCATAAAAATCGCGTTTGGTCACAACTGCTCCCTGTCCCTGGAAACCGTGCTCAGGCCCCCGGTTTCAACATAGTGTATTTGAAATATGAAAAGGAGCGGGTCCTTAAAACCCGGCTCCTTTTGCATATGCTTACTGGCAGGCACCGCGTAAACGAGTGCCCTGCGACTTACTTTTTATTGTTTTCGTCAACAACTTCGGCATCAACCACATCTGCATCCTGTGCCGATCCGGAAGCATTCGAGGATGCATCAGCACCTTGCGGCTCCTGCTGCATCTGCTGATAAATCGCTTCACCCAGCTTCTGCGATTTTTCCGCCAGATTCTGCTCAGCCTTACCGATAGCTTCGACATCGCCGCTTTCAATAGCTTTCTTCATCTCTTCCAAAGCTTCTTCGATGCTCTTACGGGTGGCTTCATCCACCTTATCGCCATGCTCTTTCAATGATTTCTCGGTTGAGTAAACCAGTGCATCGGCACGATTTTTAGTTTCAATCGTTTCTTTCTGCTTCTTGTCTTCCTCGGCATGTGCTTCGGCATCTTTCTTCATGCGCTCGATTTCTTCCTCGGACAAACCGGAGCCGGACTCGATACGGATCGAAGTTTCCTTGCCGGTGCCTTTGTCTTTAGCATGCACATGAATGATACCATTGGCATCGATATCGAAAGTCACTTCAACCTGTGGCATGCCGCGTGGTGCCGGTGCAATGCCTTCCAGATTGAACAGGCCCATCTGTTTGTTGGCAGAGAAAATTTCACGCTCACCCTGTGCCACTTTGATGGTTACCGCAGTCTGATTATCCGCTGCCGTTGTATAGGTCTGGCTCTTCTTGGTCGGGATAGTGGTGTTCTTCTCGATGATCTTGTTGAACAAACCACCTTCCACTTCGATACCCAGTGACAGCGGCGTAACGTCCAGCAATAACACATCGGTAACATCACCGGTCAGTACCGCACCCTGAATGGCCGCACCAATGGCTACCACTTCATCCGGGTTTACACCCTTGTGTGGTTCACGGCCGAAGAACGCCTTCACTTTTTCCTGTACCAGCGGCATACGGGTCTGACCACCAACCAGCACAACCTCATGGATTTCGGAAGCGGTAACGCCAGCATCTTTCAAAGCCTGCTTGCACGGTGCCAGCGATTTTTCAACCAGATCGCCCACCAGCGATTCGAATTTCGCCCGGGAAACCTTGATCAGCAAATGTTTCGGACCGGATGCATCAGCCGTAATAAACGGCAGATTCACTTCAGTCTGAGTGCTGGAGGACAGTTCGATCTTGGCTTTTTCCGAGGCTTCTTTCAGACGTTGCAAAGCCAGCTTATCGGTCATCAGATCAACGCCGTGCTCTTTCTTGAACTCTTCAGCCAGATACTTGATCAGCACCTGATCAAAGTCTTCACCGCCAAGGAAGGTATCGCCATTGGTGGCCTTCACTTCGAATACGCCATCGCCGATTTCAAGGATGGAAATATCAAACGTTCCACCGCCCAGATCGTAAACGGCAATCAGGTGGTTCTCTTCAGTTTTATCCAGACCGTAAGCCAGTGCCGCAGCAGTTGGCTCGTTGACGATGCGCAGTACGTTCAGACCGGCAATCGCACCGGCGTCTTTGGTGGCCTGACGCTGAGAGTCGTTGAAATAGGCCGGTACGGTAATCACCGCATCTCTGACGGTTTCGCCCAGATAATCTTCGGCTGTTTTCTTCATTTTCTGCAAGGTGATCGCAGAGATTTCCTGCGGACTCATTTTCTTGCCATCGGCCTCAACCCATGCATCGCCATTATCGGCTTTGACGATCGGGTAGGACACCAGTTCATGGTGATGCTTTGTTTCTGCTGAATCAAATTTGCGGCCGATCAAACGCTTCACCGCGTAAAACGTTTTATCCGGATTGGTCACCATCTGACGCTTGGCCGATGCGCCGACCAGTCGTTCATCATTGGCAAACGCAACAATCGACGGGGTGGTGTTATCACCCTCTGAGTTGGGAATTACCTTTGCTTTATTGCCTTCCATGACGGCCACACACGAGTTGGTGGTGCCGAGGTCAATACCGATTACTTTTGCCATTTTTTTCTTCTCCTAAACCCGGTGGCGGGTCATTCAATATGTGTTGTAAAACCTTCTATGGGGGTCGCATTGCATTTTTTCAAGGCATGCTTTCCGATACAGCTTATGTCGGGCGCTATTTGGCCGGCCCGCTGGAAACCAGAACTCTGGCCGGACGAATCAGACGCCCGTGCAATGAATATCCGGCGACATGCTGTGCAATCACCATACCTTCCGGCTCATCGGACGGCATTTGTGAAAGCGCTTCGTGCTGATGCGGATCAAACATTTCCCCCATCGCATCGATACGTTTCACTTCAAAGCGTGTCATCAAGTCGTGCCAGCTGTTCAGCGTCAGTTCAATACCCTGACGTACGGCATCTTCATTACCTGCTTCAGCTGCCAGCGCACGCTCAAGATTATCCACCACATCGAGTAATGCCGTGGCAAATTTCTCAATGCCGAACTTGTGAGCATCGGCCACTTCGCGCTGGGTACGTTTGCGTAAATTTTCCATCTCCGCATGGGTACGCAGCATGCCATCTTTCAATCTGGCATTTTCTTCCTGCATGGCTGACAGCTGTTCTGTCAGGTTCGACACTTCGGCTGCCACCGAATCTTCTGCAACGTTATCTTCAGCCCTGGCTGTCACTTCAGCAGCATCTTCAGAAACGTTTTGACCCTGCTCCGGAGATGCCTTCTGTTCTGCATCAGGCTCTTGTTTGTTGTGCTTTTTACCCGTCAACGCTTCCTCCAGCCTCTCAACCCGACGAGGTTTATGAAATTAATATCAATGTTGACCCCTTTTATGGGAACTCAAATCCTGCTTTTCAAGCCTGCAATACAAAAAAGTTGCTACACAGAGAAAAAAACCGGGCAATGCTTGCTCCATGCCTGATCAGCCATTACGCTGCTGGTAACTGTCGGAATTAAAGCCGGACCGGAACCATAGCCAGAATAAAATGCACGCCCTGCGCAAAGAGGATGCCTGAGTGAAAAAACAGCTGCTCCAAATGATGAATATGGATGTTGCCGATGTCGCCAGCATGCCTGCATTAAAACGCTACACCGCCGCCATACTGCGTTTTTCCTGGCGCGTAACGAATCGCTTTGTTGCGGATCGTTGCATTCAGCGTGCTTCGGCACTGGGCTATGCATCGCTGCTGGCGATTGTGCCGCTGGTGGTGCTTGGCTTCTCGATTTTCACCAGCTTTCAGGCCTTCGATGTTGTCTCCAACCATGTCCGCTCGGCGCTGCTCGAATATCTGCTGCCGACCAGCCAGCATGTTGTTGAAGATTATCTGGGCAATATTGCCGACAAGGCCGGAGCCTTATCCGCTTTCGGTATCATCGGCCTGCTGTTCACGGCCGTGGCACTGCTGAACACCATGGAAGAGGCTTTTAACGATATCTGGCGCATCAGCCGCACCCGTCCGCTGCTGTCCAAATTCATCGTCTTCTGGTCGATGCTCACCCTCTCGCCGATTCTGATCGGCGCGTCGATCTCCATCACCTCCTATTTTACCGCCCTGCCCATCATTCGTGATGTCGCTGTCGGTGCTTCCGCTATTCGGGATATTCCCTTCCTTGTACCGTGGATGATTTCGACGATTGCCATGACGTCGTTGTATGTCGCGCTGCCCAACACACGCGTACCGCTTCGTCATGCCATTGTCGGCGGCATGGTTTCTGCGGCGCTGTTTGAATGCACCAAAATCGGCTTCGCCTTTTATATTACGGAATTGGCCAATTACGAAAAAATCTACGGTGCCCTGGGCACCCTGCCGGTGTTTCTGATCTGGTTGTACCTGATCTGGATTGTTCTGTTATTCGGTGCCGAAGTAACCTTTTGCTTACAGAATCCGGAAAAGTCACGCCGCCAGCAACTGTGGCTGAAGCGCCCCGACATTCAGTTGTTCTTCTCTTATCTGGCGCTGATTCGTGCGGCCGAAGCACTGCAACAGGGTAAAACGCTGAAGTTCAACAGCTTCCTCGAAGAAACCGGACTTTCCGCCAATATCATTCAGGAATGGCTCGACCATCTGGGTGACAAACATTTACTGCAACGTGTGATTGATCAGGAAGATTTGAATGATCAGGACAGCTGGGCCCTCGCCATCGATCCGCATCTGTGTTCGATGGCCGAGATTCATGACATTCTGATCGGCAAAGCTCTGGCGATTCCTCCGGAATGGTCGGATTCGCCGATCGCGCAGGCGTTGCTGCCGCTTTATCAGACGATAGAGCAGAATAACACCGGAGTTTTAAGTCAGGTTGCCTTAAGCAGCTTCAGCCATAAAAGCGATACCTTCCGGCCAGTCAAACAGGATCAACCATGAGCATTGCCAAACTACTGATCGCCGCCTCCGAACATGATGCCGATATGCTGTATGTCTCCGGCATGTTCGTACCGGATGCTTTTATTGCCATCGGACTTGAAGAGCAGGGAAACATCTGCTGGCACGGTTTGTTTTCTCCGCTGGAGGTGGATCGCGCCAGAAAACAGTCCCGCTTTGAGCAGGTACATCTTGATAGCGACTGGCGCAAGCAGGCCAGCGACCTCGGTTTTCCGTCATCGCTGGTGGGGGTGGCGGCGGCATTTATCAAAGCGCGCGGCATTGCGCACATCGAAGTGCCGGGGCATTTTCCGCTGATGTATGCCCGCACGCTTGAAGCAATCGGCTTTAGCGTCTCGGCGACGGATGGTTCCATGTTTCCGCAGCGCATCTGCAAACGCCCCGATGAACTCAAGCAGCTGGCCCGCGCCGAGCGTCTGACGCGTCAATCCATGCAGCAGGCCAGAGCATTTCTGGCTGAATGCAGCATTGGCGACGACGGCATTTTACGCCAGCCGCAAACGCAGCAGCGCCTCAAAGCCAAAGATGTACGTGCCGTCATCGAAACATTCCTGATTTCCAAAGGGGCGATGCCTGCCCACACCATTGTTGCCTGCGGCAAAGAAGCGGCCGATCCGCACAATATCGGTGCGGGCTTCATTCGCGCCCGCCAACCGATCATCATCGACATTTTTCCGCGCCTGCTGGATTCGGGTTATTGGGGTGATATGACCCGCACCTTCGTTAAAGGCAAAGCGCCGGATCATGTCAAAAAGCTCTATCAAACAGTGCGTGAAGGACAGGATATCGGGCTGGCGATGATCGCCGCCGGTGTGCATGGGCAGGCCATCCACACGAAAATTCAGGCGCACTTCGAGCAATGCGGCTTTACCACCGGTATCGTCCGTGGCAAGCAAACCGGTTTTTTCCACGGTACCGGCCATGGCGTCGGACTGGAGATTCACGAAGCGCCGCGCATTTCGGTACGTGATGATGAATTACAGGAAAATCAGGTGGTCACCGTTGAGCCCGGTTTATACTATCCCGGCCTTGGCGGTGTCAGACTCGAAGACATGGTCGTCGTCAAAAACAATGGCCATGAAAACCTGACCAATTACCAGCGCCAGCTGGAAATCGAATAATTTACACAGCAAGGAGAACACGATGATTTTAACTACAACCCCCGGCATCGAAGGCAGAAGCATCAGCGCCTACAAGGGTATTGTTGTCGGTGAAGCCATTCTTGGCGCCAACATCTTCCGCGACATGTTCGCCAGTATCCGCGATATCGTCGGCGGCCGTTCCGGTGCCTACGAAAAAGAACTGGGCAAAGCGCGTGAAATCGCTTTTGCCGACATGCAGGCACGTGCTGCCGAGCTGGGTGCCAATGCCATCGTCGGTATCGACATCGATTACGAAGTCGTCGGTAAAGACGGCTCCATGATGATGGTCAGCGTCAGCGGCACGGCGGTTGTGCTGGCGTAATTGCGCTACCCACCCATGCCGTCCACACCACAGAAACAGAGCAGCTGGCAACACCCGTCAGATGACGTTATCAGCTCCTTATTACGTGATGCCAGAAACATCGCGGTTGTCGGCTGCTCGCCCAGGCCGGTTCGTTCCAGCTATAAAATCGCCGCCATTCTCATCGAGCATGGTTATCACGTGATGCCGGTTCATCCGATAGCCAGGACGATTCTGGACCAACCGGTGTATCCGGATTTGCACGACATTCCCGTGCCGGTCGATATTGTGAATGTCTTCCGGCGTGCCGAATTCGCCCCGGCCATCGCCGAAGCCGCTGTTGCTATCGGAGCCAAAGCCTTATGGCTGCAACAGGGAATTATCAGCGAGGAAGCTTACCGCATCGCCACCGATCATGGTCTTATCTGTGTTATGGACCAGTGTATCGCCGTGACGCATCGCCTGCTTCTGCGCTAGTTTTTTTTCTTCCCCCCACTCAATTTTTCCAAGGATCATTCTTCATGCCCATACCACTCGCCTATTTCGGTGTAGTTCTAATCTGGAGTACCACGCCGCTCGCCATTGCCTGGAGTGCTCAGGTTGCCGGATTCGTCTTCGGTGTGGGCAGCCGCATGCTGCTCGGCGTAGTGCTGATTTTTATTTTTTCCGCCCTGATGCGAAACAAAATGGTCTGGCATCGCAAAGCCTGTCTGGCTTATCTTTATGGCGGACTTGGCATTTATGGCGGCATGCTGGCCGTCTACTGGGCAGCACTGCTGATTCCCTCCGGCTGGGTATCGCTGCTATTCGGACTAACACCGATTTTCTCCGCCATCATGGCTTCGTTCTGGCTGGAGGGTGAAATACTGACGCGCCACCGCATCAGCGGCATGACTATCGGCTTTGCCGGACTCATCATGATTTTCGCCAGCAGCCTGCATTGGGGATTATCCGCCACACTGGGCGTCTGCGCCGTACTGCTATCGAGCATGATGCATTCGGCTTCTGCCGTTTGGGTGAAACGTGTGCGGGCCGAAGTCTCGGGCATCAGCATGACAGCCGGCAGCCTTTGTGTTGCCACGCCGCTGTTTATTCTGACATGGCTGCTGACGCTGCCCGATTTTCACGCCACATTTGAAGCCGTCAGCGCGGCTCCGGCACATAACAGCCTTGCCATCGTCTACCTCGCCCTGTTCGGCTCGGTGTTCGGCTTCTCCCTGTATTTTCACGTCCTGAAACACGTCGAAGCCACCCGCGTTGCACTGATTTCACTGATGACGCCGGTCACCTCACTGCTGCTCGGGCATTATCTGAATCAGGAAGTCATCACCTTCAATATTATTGCCGGAGCCGTACTGATTATCGCCGGTCTGGCCGTCTTTGAACTGGGGGGAAAACCATTACCGAAGTGGATTCCGTTCAGGCCGAATTAAATCTAATTCACTCAAACCGGAAACCAACTTTTCCCTCCAGTAATAAATTAATTTTACTCTTTCATTCACATGGATGATGTAATCGCATCAGAAGGTCGTATAGTCCGCTGCTGAACGGGGGAGTTTATGGATTCATGTAGAATCAAGCTGCGGCAGTGGAATTATGATGTTCTTTCAGGAAAACAGGGAGGTGTCTCCTTTTTGGCCCTTGATTGCCATGACACCAATCCGAATCTATACTGCGGGGTATCAACACCCGCCTCGCCTCTCACTGAAGCGCATTTTTGGCGGGTTTTTTTATGCCTGAATTACAGTCATACAGCAAACCGGCCCTTGGCATTGATGAGCAGATTGATCTGTTCGTCCGGCGAGGCATGGCTGTACCGGACCGTGATCGTGCAAGGCATTATCTGAGCTATATCAGCTACTATCGCCTGAGTATTTATGCCAGAGCCTTGCAGGTGGATGACTCTGCCGACCATCGCTATCGCCCCGGCGTCAGTTTTGACGACATGCTCAACCTGTATACCTTTGACCGCGAACTTCGCTTACTGGTGCTTGATGCAATCGAGCGTATCGAAGTCGCCATTCGCGCTGCCATTGCCTATGCGTTTTCAATCGCCGCCGGCCCCGGCTGGTATGCCGATGCCAGCCTGTTCAGGGAGAGTGACAGGTTTTCGCATGTGGATGAAATAGCGCGTATCAAGAAAATTTGTCGCCACTCTCAGGAAGAGTTTATGAAGCATCACCGCGAAAACTATCTGGCGCTGCCTCCAAGCTGGAAGATGGTAGAGGTAATGACGGTCGGAGAGCTGGAGCGCATTTTTCTGAACATGGATGCGGGCAATCAACTGGTGAAAGATGCGCGTTACCGTATCGCCGGGAAATTCGGCATCCCGGTGGCCTTGTTCCGTTCATGGTTCAAGCCGGTATGTCTTTTGCGAAACACCTGTGCACATCATGGTCGCCTGTGGAATCGCAAACTGATCTACCACCCCGAACTCCCGCACATTTCTCGTATCGCATGGGCGGCCCATAATGTAGGGAATCGCCAGAAACTGTATACCTGTCTATGCATGGTTCAGTGTCTGATGCTGAAGATTAATCCGTACTCAAACTGGAAAGCGCGACTGCTTGCGCTGATGACCAGACATGCCGATGTACCACAAGCGCAGATGGGATTTCCTTCCGACTGGCAGCATGATCCGTTCTGGGAAGTTCCCGTTGCGGGAGGGCAAACATGAGCGCTAACAACCTAAAAAGGGAAGCGTCCCCTTTAACGCGGCTTATTGCCCTAATGGCAAAGCATACCGATGTGCCACAAGCACGGATGGGTTTTCTGCCCGACTGGCAGGACGATCCTTTCTGGGATGTTCCTGCTGCTGGAGGTCAAACGTGAGCATCAATAGCCTAAAAAAAGGGAAGCGTCCCCTTTAACCAAGGAAGAATGTGCAAATGTTAAGTTTGACCCCATTACAGTAAGTCGTGCAGCCATTTGTATTCGTAAAAAATCATTTAATCATGCCTGCCCGGAATGAGATCGAGGCATTTGCCAATTATGTTTGATTGCAGCACTCTTTGGAGAGCTTTTTGATTATGGAGGGGTAAAAATGCGCGAAACAAGGTTTACCCCCAATTGTGTAGGGAGTGTATTTGATGGAAGATGATTCACACCGGATAAGACCAGCAGGCCGACACCTTCTTACCATAGGACGTGACCTGATTCAGGACCATTATGCTGCGGTTATCGAACTGGTGAAAAACGCATACGATGCGGACTCTCCTGATGTGACAATTTCATTTTCTGTTCCCGAGAAAAGAGATCGTTTGATCATTACTGTTGAAGACTCTGGTCATGGCATGACAAGGGATACTGTTATTAATAAATGGCTCGTTCCTTCCACAGATGACAAATTGAAGCGAAAGGCTAGTCCCGGAGGCAGGACAATGCAGGGCCGTAAAGGCATCGGACGGTATGCTGCAGCATTGTTAGGAGCAGACCTTTCGATGGAAACGGTAGCTGAAGGCAATGAAACCACTGTTGTTGTTCAATGGGACTTATTTGAGAAAGCAGAGTATTTGGATGATGTGGAGATATTGGTTGAAACCAGACCTACTGCAGCATCAAATGGAACCAAGCTTACAATGACGGCTCCTTCCGAAGTTATTGAGCTTTGGCAGGATGGGGAGCTGGATACTCTTGAATATGAACTGAAGAAACTTATCTCCCCGGTTGAGTACCATTCTGAGAATACACAGTCATTTGTGATCCACCTTAAGTGCGATAATTTCTGGGAAGGTGACGATAAAGAATATAATCAAGATAAGGAAATCGAACCTTTCCCAATTTTTGATTTATATGATTACAGGATTAGTGGCTCAATTAATTCTGATGGCACAGGAAAGCTTACATTTTCCAATCAGAAAGCAAAAAACACATTGGATGAGTCAATGGAGTTTGATTTAGATCAATCCACAGGGTGTGGAATCCTTAAACTTGATATACGTGTTTATGATCGCGAACCCGATGCAATTGATGCCATTATTAAACGCGGATTGACTGATCCTTACGGAAATTATGTCGGAAAGCTGGAAGCAAGAAGGTTGTTGGACAGATCTAATGGCATCGGTGTCTACAGAAATGGATTCAGAATCAGGCCATTGGGAGATGCTGACTTTGATTGGCTTAAGTTAAATGAACAGAGAGTTCAGAATCCTTCAATGCGAATTGGCTCTAATCAGGTCATAGGATATGTACAGATACAATCTGAAGAGCTTTCCGGATTAGAAGAAAAGAGTGCCCGTGATGGCCTTAAAGATAATGGTGCTTACAAAAGATTAAGGGCAATTACTGGAGAGATAATTTCCAGTCTAGAAACCAAACGATTCGAATATAGAAAGAAAGCCGGGCTTAGCCGCAAAACCCTGAAGGTGGAACGAGAGTTTGAGCGCTTGTTCTCCTTCGAGGAGATCAAGGAGAGTGTACGAAAGACCCTTAACAAGGGCGGAGTAGATAAAAATACATCGAATCAAGTTCTGGCGTTATTGGATGAGAAGGAAAAAGAGTCCAATAAACTTTCTGAAGATATCAAACAGACAGTGGCCATATACCAAGGGCAAGCCACTTTAGGAAAAATTGTTAAGGTGGTTCTTCACGAAGGCCGTAAACCCCTCGGGTTCTTTACGAATCAAATCAAGAATTTTGGATATTGGGCAGGTGTTCTTGCTGAGAAAAATGATAGGGAAGCATTGGATGAAATGAAAACAATCATGCGCGGGATGTCTGACAACTCTCAGATATTCGTTTCACTCTTTAAACGTATTGATCCATTGGCTTCAGGTCGTAGAGCAAACAGAAAAGATTTTGACCTGCTGCATGAGATCCGGGGGAGCGTATCAGTTTTCGATCACGAAATTAAAGAATCAAAGGTAACTGTAAATATTGCTGCTGATAATGAGTTGGTGACTATGTTCGGTTGGAATCAGGATATTTATATCATCCTTACAAATCTGATAGATAACAGTTTATTCTGGATGGATCACAAGGATATTCAGGAAAAATGGATTGATATTCAGATCGAATCAGAGGATGGGAAATTGATTCATATGGACTATCGGGATAGTGGTCCAGGAATTGAAGAGTCTCTTATAAACAATGGCGTTATTTTCGATCCTGAGTTCTCAACCAAGCCGGAAGGGACGGGGTTAGGCCTCGCTATTGCGGGGGAAGCTGCAGCAAGAAATGGTTTGATGCTGAAGGCATTTTCATCGGAAACTGGAGCATATTTCAGGATGCAGCCTGAAGAAGGGGATGAGGAATGAGCAATTTCAAATTACTGATCGTTGAAGATGACTTAAACGAGGTCGAAAATAATTATAAGCCAACAATTGCTCGGATAATGCGCGAAAAAAACATGCCGATGGATTGTGAGTACGCCTCCTCCCTTGAGGAGGCGTTAAGTAAACTCAATGGCTCATTCGATGCGGCAATAGTTGATTTAAAATTAGACAATTCGGATGAAGAGAAGGGTAATGATGTGATTCGAAAAGTTCACTCCTCTTATAGAATTCCATTGGCAGTACTTACAGGAACACCGCAGGAAGTAGATTCTGATCTGAATGCATGTGTTCAAGTTTTTACGAGAGATCAAGGGATGGATGCCGCTTTAGAGTATTTATTAGGTATTTATTCCACTGGCCTCACAAAAATTATGGGCGGTCGCGGAAAAATAGAAGAAGCAATGGGGAAAATATTTTGGGATAATATTATCCCACACATAAACTCTTGGGTGGACCATGCGAAAGTCGCTGAAACTGAGAATGGGCTTTTGCGCCATGTTGTAAGCCATATTCAAGAATTGCTCGAAGGAGAGAGTCATGCGTTTCCTCAGGAAATGTACGTCTCACCACCTATGGCAACGGAGCTACGAACAGGAAGCATTCTGAAATATAAAGATGGAAATGGATTTTCTATTGTTTTATCGCCTCCATGTGACTTGGTTCTAAGAGCAGATGGTAAATGTAAAACTGACCGAATCTTGATTTGCGGAATAGAGAAATTTGATGTGGTAAAAGAGTCTGCTCTTGTAGGAATTACAAATCTATCGAAGAAGAAATCTCGGATAGAGAAGGTTCTAAAGAATAATGAAACAGACTATTATCACTGGCTACCTGAAACATCTTTCTTTCAAGGCGGGGTGGTGAATTTTCGATGGGTAAATGCCTTTCCCAAAGAAAAGATTGATTCCGAGTTTGACGCCCCGTCTGCGCAAGTGGCATCTCCATTTATTAAAGATTTGTTGGCACGGTTCTCCGCTTATTACGCTAGGCAGGGACAACCTGACTTTGATGTTAAAAAAATTGCAGAAGAATTAGCATAAAGTTGTGGATACCTAGTCACCGCAGGCACGCAGCTTCTACATGCCCCGAATTCATGCTTCGCTGATGCTTTTTGTTTCTTGAATAAATTGCTCCAGTGATTGCAGGTTTGGGCGAACTACTTCGGGATAGCTGGAGTGTAATCTTTTCGGGACAACCAGAACCACCCCCGCTTCTCCCATCTCACGGAACTGATTTTCCGAGACCCCCTGTTGCAGGGTGACAAGATGCTTGGGGGCAATGCGGTTAGCCTCGTTCAGAATTTGTCTCCAGCGGTCTTTACATGTGGTTTTGGCTGCAAGCATGCGCAGCTTGTTTTCAGGCCAGGCTGCATCACGGTAGGCCTCAATGGAGGGGAATAAAAAATCCGGTTTTTTATTCCCCTCTGAAACTTCTCCATGGGAAAATGAAAGTGCCTCTTCCTGGAAAATGCCTTTCAAATGCAATTCAAAAGATCTTCCCGCACGGCTTTTGCGGCGATTTGTTACCGAGTTGGCTAAATCGACGAATGCGTCAACACTCGAAAAACCTTTTATTATTTTCGGAAGGACAAAAGAACGCTCTACAGAGTAAAACAGGGCTGTCTCGCATTCGCGCCGCGATAGAAGTCTGGCATCCGGCCCGGTCCCGGTTTTTGGCATTAACGATAACGCATGCTCTATCAGCTCCTGGCCAGATGGGAAATTGGCAACCCATGCATCAGGAATGTCGCTTTCGGCAAGTGTGCAGTCTTTACGCATGATGGGTTGGATAAGCGATGATTTGTCATCAATAAAACCGGCAGGGTAATGGAGGGTTCCTTCTCCAGGCTCAACGGCGCCCACCCGATTTTCGATTATCTCTTCTTCTGTTTCCGACTGACAGATCCAGGCAGATACATGTTCGGCATCTTCTTCTGATGTCCTTTTTTGAAAAGCGAATAAGATTAATGCGCCCGTCTGATCCGGTTCAAGGATTCGGTTAGGCCTGTTCCATTGGGTGATCCTGCTTTCATTGCGGCTTTTTTCATTGTACCAAATTGCCCGCAGACTCCGGCTCTCTCCATAAGGCATGACCTCTGCTGAAAACCACGCATCCGGATTGCTGCCTATCTTCATAGAGGGGAAGATTGTCCACAACACGGGCTTGGGAATATAGATGCCAGCCTGATGGCTGGCTGTTGCTCCGGAGTCGTTTGCGGACAATCGTTTAGCAAACCAAACTCGGTCATTCCCTGAAACTGTATCGAGCCATTCATCGACTGCATCATTCATTTGTTCTCTCCACGAACCTCCTGTTCGTCTGATCCCTCTACTATCCAGTTACTCACTATTGATAACAGATCATCAATTGGCAAGCGTGACTTTCCTTTCAGGGAGCACTCCCAAATAGTAAGCACTCGCCAGCCCATTAATTGTAGTTGCTTTATGGATTCAATATCTCTGGTCCTGTTACCTTCGATTTTTTCTCGCCAGAACTCCTCACGCGTTGAAGGCCATTTGAACAGGTGGCAATCATGCTGATGCCAGAAACAACCGTGTACGAAAATGACGGCATTATACTTAGGAAGCACAAGGTCTGGTTTTCCTGGAAGCTTCCGATCATGCAAACGGTATCTGAATCCCAGCCGGTGCAGCGCTTTGCGAACCAGTAATTCCGACTTGGTATCTTTATTGCGAACCGCAGCCATATTTTTGCTGCGTGTTGCTTTACTGTGTACATCAGTCATCAGGCTGCCGTTTTTAATTTTTCCTCTTTTCTTTCTTTGATCAGTTGAAGGATAAAGGGTTTCATAATTCGGGCGACTTCCTTAATGACTGGCACTGCAACTGAATTTCCAAACTGCTTATACGCCTGTGTGTCTGAAACAGGGATAATGTAATCATCAGGATATCCCATCAGTCTTGCACATTCCCTTGGTGTTAGCCTGCGAGGGTTATTGCCTTCGCCACGGCTCACCAGAATTTCTGAACCGTCTTTATAGTAGCGGGCTGATAAGGTTCTGGCGGTGTCTTCCGGGCGAACCAGACCAAACCCAAATCCATTGCCTTTTGCCTTATGCTTGGCTGCATAGCCCTGCAAATAAGCCCACAGCTTGTCACTTAAAGTATACTTGTCATTTACGAGGCCATCTTTTCCGGTGATGTAGCCTTTCATGAAATCGAAATCACTAGTTTCGCTACCGTTCTCAGGATGCAAAATGGATTTCATTCGTTTTGATGCAGGATCTGGTTTTTTGAAAGAGTCCCAGGAAAACGGGACTTTTTCTTTGAACCCCACGATATAAATCCTCTCACGATGCTGGGGGACAAAGCCTTTTGCATCTATGACAAGAGGGAAAATAGTGTAGCCAAGTTCTTCCACCAGTGTTTTTTTGATGACCTTGAATGTATTACCTTTGTCGTGACTCATCAGATTCTTTACGTTTTCCAGAAGAAATGCTGAAGGTTGTTTGTGGCGAATGATATTTGCCGTGTCAAAAAACAGCGTGCCCTGTGCTTCACAGGCAAATCCATGGGATTTTCCCAGAGAGTTCTTCTTTGATACTCCTGCGATTGAAAAAGGCTGGCATGGAAAGCCTGCCAGCAATACATCATGGTCAGGAATGCTTTCCGGGTCTACTTCAGTAATATCGCCTTCAACCGGGTGATCGTTTCCGAAGTTTCTGAGATAGGTCTGGGCTGCATATTTGTTCCATTCATTGGTGTAGATGCACCGGCCTCCGGCTGCTTCAAAACCAAGCCTGATTCCGCCGATTCCCGCAAACAGATCAATGAAAGTAAAATCTGTTTTTCTTCTTTTTTTCTCATCCTTTCTGAATGGAAGGAGCCGCTGCAGTGCAGTAGTAGCGTAAGGAGGAGGGGAGCATTCTTTTGCTTCCCAGCGTTTTACGGTTCTTGTATCGACACCTAGGCTGTCAGCTATTTCTTTTTGAGTCAGACATTTTCTGACCTCACAAAGTACATCGTATGTGGCATCTGACTCTGGCATTGACCCCTCCCTGGGAACGGTTGGGGACAATATGTCGTATTTTTACCCTGTCAACTCAGGCCCGCTTTCGAGCCACTGATGTGCCTCAGACTTCAGGGTTGATTGCCATGCATTTCATGAATTCAGGGTAAGCAGCTTCGTATACCTGATGGCCATGCAGCTCAAACATTGTACCAATGATTTTGTCCAGCTGGCGGGATTCGGCAGAGGAAAAGGTTTTATTTCCTGTGGCGATATCATAAATCTCTGACGCAGGGTCATCCGGGTGAAACAGCAGTCTGCTTTGAGACATAGTAGCAAACCATAACTTCATACCATCAAAAGACTGGTTGGAAAATTCGGGGATTCGTGAGATATTCATACGCACTCCTTCTGTAGGTTCAGGGAAGTTCACTTAACAATCGCCTTCAGCGGGCCATGCCGAATTGAAACTTTTCTGCCGGATTCGGTTCTTTTCGCAGTCACCATATAGGAGGGAACTGTTTGGATTCCGGGGAACGGTAAGCCGGAATTGAGCACGCTGATATCAACGCGCCCTTTTTCTTCATCGCCCACAACAACCCATACAAATAGCTCATCACCTTTGTCCCGATATTCCGGAAGAATTGAAATCCTGTCTCCTTTTTTCAACATCGCGCACCTCCTTCAAACTGCTCTCAATGAACAATTAACCTACCATAAATTGCCTTTAATTTCAATAGTTTATTGATCATTTATACCTGTCAAAAATGGTTTGCGGGTAACAATATTAACGCGCTATTCGGGGTGGCATCGGATTGGAAACCTTTGGCGATGATCTGGAACTGGTGAAATCGCTGCCTGCTTCTCAGCTCTGGACAGTCGTGGATGGCGACGGTGGCGATCAGTGGATTCTGACTGGCCTGCACAACGTTAATCGGATTTGTTACCTCATCACGGAAGTTGCACACGACTGGCAAGAGATCGAATTCCGCATTCCCCGCCGTGGCCATGCCCTGACCGGATTGGGATTGCTGCGCCAGACCAACAAGCTCGGCAGATTCATGACTGCGTCGTAATGCAGTTGCACCCCTTCACCTTAGACAGGGTTTATATTTGGCGTTTCAGCCACGATGCGCTACTTTATCGCTTACAAATATCAGACGGGCTTTGGCGTTGACGAGTCAGTAAAGGAGGCCATATGAAATATGCACAAGCTCATGCTTTGCTAACGGAGCATAAAGCCTTTCTGGCAGCGCAGTTTGGGGTCAAGAGTCTGGCTCTACCGTCCGGAACACAGCAACTGATCAGAGTGATGTGGATATCCTGATTAACTTTGATGGGCCAGCAACGTCGAAGCGCTTTGCACTGTTCGGGCAGGAGGCTATCGGCTCCACCTTGGCGCTCGCAAAGATGAACATGTTTCTGCATGGAGAGGACAATCACCGTATTGAATGGGGTGATACCCTCCGTAATCCGAAGCTGCTTGAGGGCGAAGGCAGATTATGCGTTTGTCCTGCACATGATTGAAAGCATGAAGCCCGGCTCTGGCCGTATGGGCGTAGTCGTGCCTCATGGCGTGCTCTTCCGTGGATCGGCTGAAGGAAAGATCCGCCAGAAACTAATTGAGGGAAACCTGCTTGATGCTGTCATTGGCCTGCCTGAGAAGCTCTTTTATGGCACAGGCAGTCCGGCTGCAATTCTGGTGTTCAGAAAGAATAAGAAGGATGAGAACGTCCTCTTCATCGATGCCAGCCGCGAATACAAGAATGGTAAGAATCAGAACTTCCTTACCGAAGAGCATCTGAGCAAAATCATTGAGACCTGTCAGGCACGCGAATCAGTCGATAAATACGCCTACCTGGCAACGCCGGAAGCTCTCAAGGAGAACGATTATAACCTCAATATTCCACGCTATGTAGACACCTTTGAGGAAGAGGAAGAGATCGATCTTGCAGTTGTACTGAAAGAGCGCGAACAGCTCAAAGACCAGTTAGCCAATCTAGAAGTCGAAATGGAAGGATATCTGAAGGAGCTTGAACATGAATAATCCAATGCTTTACCATTTCGTGGAAGCGCACGACATGGTGGCTTGCGACCATGTTTCCCAGGCGGGAAAAATGGTTGAAGGAATGATGCCATGAATAAGGATGGCACAAAAAGCAGATATCCTTTATTAAGCGTGCAGGATGAAGTGACTGACTTTCTGCTTTACACCGCTCCCAACAGTGAGGTTAAAGTTGAAGTGTTGCTTAGCAATGAAACGTTATGGCTTACACAGAAGCGTATGGCAGAGCTGTTTGCTGTGGGTGTGCCCGCGATTTCAAAACATCTGGATAATATTTATTCAGATGGAGAGCTGGAGCGTCCGGCAACTATTTCCATTTTGGAAACAGTTCAAAAAGAGGGTAATCGCAATGTGACCCGCAAAGTGGAATACTACAATCTTGATGCGGTCATATCCGTGGGTTATCGCGTCAACTCTACCCAAGCAACCCAGTTTCGTATCTGGGCAACCAAGCTGATTAAAGAATACATCATCAAAGGTTTTACCATGGATGATGAGCGTCTGAAAAACGGACGTTATTTTGGCAAGGATTACTTTAGAGAACTATTGGAGCGCATTCGCTCTATCCGTGCCAGCGAACGGCGCATTTACCAGCAAATTACCGATATTTTTGCTGAATGCAGTATTGATTATGATCCAAAATCGGAGACAACCCAGCTATTTTATGCCCCATGTTCAAGATAAGTTTCACTATGCCATCACAGGACAAACAGCAGCAGAGATTGTCTACCATCATGCTGATGCCAACAAGCCCTTGATGGGCATTCAAACATTTAAACATGCCCCTGATGGTCGCATCTTAAAATCTGATACCACGATTGGAAAAAACTACCTGCAAGAAGATGAGATTAAAAAACTGGAACGCGCCGTATCCAGTTTCTTTGATTACTGAAGTTTCACCGTTTTTGAGTTGCTTCACTCAAGCAACCATGCGTAGCAAGAGATCCACGGGTAAATTTTTCGCGGGTTTGCCGAGATTGGAGCAA
>PFXG01000070.1 GCA_002791545.1 Zetaproteobacteria bacterium CG_4_9_14_3_um_filter_49_83 | reverse complement strand
GATGAGTTACATTTTAGATGATTTGGCGAGAGGGAGGATATTTGAGTGCGTGAATTCTTTTTCTCCGCGATAGCGGCTTCGTCCAACAAGATAAATAGACTATGCCATAAGCCTTTCAACCTCATTTTCTGGCCTTGTTAGGTGTAGGGATAGTTTCGCCATAAAGTAATAGTATCCTTTCTGAGAAAGGCTAGAGCGACTGAGTGTAACAATAACACTGTGAATATATTCGGAAGAAACAGAGCAAGCAGTATCCAATTGCGCAATATAGTCCCCATCCAAAGATGGAATATTTGGCAAATAAAGAATATCGGTCAAGGTGTTCACTTTGATGTCTCGAACTTTCTCAGCATCATAATTTTCTTCGACGAATGGGAATAACGGCACGATGGTGTATTGTGGTTTTCTCGGATAACCAGCATCAACACTCATATCACAAGTGTTGCTTAACAAAATTGCCGGCACTGGTGCTTTTGCCTTTTTCACATTTCCCGAAGCATCAATAAAACAGGCTGGAAGAGCTTTGACAATATCACCTTGAGCCAAATGCTCAAAGGTCGTTGGAGCGTATAACCATTTTTCAAGTTTAGGGTTTTCTGTCAAGTATCGCCTGAGTTCTTTAAAAACTCCCTCAGAGATTGAGGGAAACAGGCTCCGATATAATTCGGCAAACGGCATTACTCAAAAAATTCGTTAATTAGCTCGGCAACTAGCTGTTGCTCATATTCATTTGAGCTTCGTGCGCCGGGGAACAAAATATCTAATCCAGTTGCTGATTCCTCAGCAATAATAGTGGGCTCCGAAATAAACACTAGTCGAGTTCCATCTTCAATTTCTGAGACGATTGCATAGTCAGAGAAAGAGGCCTCTTGAGCCCTTTTAGTAACTGCTGCTGATGACAGTGTTGGCATAAACATAGTGGCAGAACAGGCCAATGCCATAGAGGCCTTTGCAATAGCCTTGAAAGGTTCAGTTTGCTTGCTCGGTTCATTTCTAATAGGCAAGCTAACTGCTCCACCAGAACTTACTGCGTAATCAAACATCCTTCACCCCCATCTCATCTCGCAGATCACCCGTAATCAGTGATTCATAAGCTTCGATCAAATTGTAGTGCAAACTTTCTAATAACTCACCCACATCGCTTGTTTCAGAGGTGGAAAAAGAATCACATGATGAATCAATATCTACAAATAAGTCCCCTCCATTCGGCAACTCCGTAGACACAGTCACTGAAATTCTATTGCCATCTACTGGGACAGAAACTCTTGAGTTGACTCCTTGACCTTCTTTGCATTTCAGTACAACTTCTGAAACATACGGAGACTGCGATAGCCACTTGCTATAATCTCTGTTTTCATCGACTTTAGGCAAACGATTGATATACCTTAGCCCGATTCTCTGCAGTCGGAAGTCTCCTAAGGATGAAAACTTATCAAATGCACTATTAATCTTTGGTTTAAAGCTGTCCCATCCAGAATAAGGGCATAATACATTTACGGTTAACAAATTGGATTGCAGTTGAACCAATGATTTGTCATCACTTGACTTAAACAACATATGAGCACTTTCACTTATCTCGCTTGACCCTTGCTGACCATTTGGACCAATCTGAAAGCCCAAAGACATTTGCTTACGCTCTTCCTTCTTTGGATATTTATCTTTTATAAGGTTCCAAAGTTCGCCATAAATGGTCGAGTCCCAATCTTCAGAACTCGCAAAACGAAATTCGCAAAGGGCTTCAATTATTGTCGGTTTAATGTAGTTCATATTATTTTCGAATCATCTAGGCTGAGACAGGTTATTTCAAGAAAAACATATTGATTTTCACAATACAGAATTCGTAATTCCGGGGACATATATGGTCCGTCCCGTATTGCAAGGATGAATGAGTTCGGTTTCAAAGGATAGTTGCATACATATATCCGGCCTTTTTGTTGAGGCGTTTGCCTCTGGCCCCGATGGAATTCGCTGCACATTTCCTGCCTCATCACAATAGCGGCCTCGTATCGGCCCCTGTCCCCGCCAAGCTTATGGAAATGGGTAAGAGGGGTCAAGTCTATTATTGTATCATTATTTGGTGAATTCAAGTTGGTACAATGATAGATCAGACCCCGATGGCTATATTGCATGGCTGTTTAGATATAGGGGGGCTTAGTTTGCCACATAATCTGAAAGACATTAGGGGGCTGTATTTGCGAATTTCAAATCTTCTAATCATTGAAAATAATAAACATCCCACAGCATTACAAAAGGTGTCAGGAGAGGGTTAATCCGCGAAACGAGCTCCGGCGACTTCCGGCGTTATTTTGAACGATTCAGCTTATTGCTTATTGGCCCAATGCATCATCACCCTGCGAATCAAGTGCATCTCTGACAGTCTGGCTAAGTATCGCAATGCTATACGGTTTGGTGAGAATCGTGCTCCCTTCCGAGGGCATTTCATTCTTCAATGTTTCATCCTTATCGTAACCGGTTGTAAATATCACTTTAATACCGGGGCAAAGTTTTTCAATCCGTGCAAACGCCTTCACTCCTCCCAATCTTGGCATCACGACATCCATAAGTATCAGTGCGATGTCACTATCGCCTGAAGCAAAGTAATCAACTGCTTCAAGGCCATCTGAAGCCAACAGGACGCTGTAACCCATGTTTTCCAGCACATCTTTACAGGTATTTCGTATATCACTGTTATCATCAACGATCAGAATAACCTCTCCATGACCGGGTTGAACTACATGTAAATCGTGATGCTCCACCGCAATATTTTGCTCTTCAATCAGTGGCAGATAAATATGAAATGTCGTCTCTTTTCCAGGCAGACTATCCACTTCCATCACACCATGGTGGCTATTGATCGCACCATAAGCCATGGAGAGGCCCAGGCCTGTGCCGTGACCAACTTCTTTGGTCGTGAAAAATGGTTCAAAGATATGCTCTTTATCCTGATCACTGATGCCGCAGCCATTATCATGAACCAGCAGGTGGGCATATATACCGCCTTCAAGTTCCGGGAATTTCGCTAAAAAAGATTCGTCAGCTGCAAACCGATCAGCTTTAAAGTAAATTTCCGGCTCTGACACCCCCGATACGGCGTCCCGTGCGTTGTTCAATAAATTCATCAACACCTGCTGGAGCTGTGTCGCATCTCCTTTCACAACCATCTCTTTATCGGAAAGCTCACAATGAAAATAAATATTCTCAGGAATAGTTGCTTCGCTAATTCTGGAAATCTCTTTGATAAAACTTACCAACCCAAAAGGCTTCATGCAGATCCGGTCCTTCCTGGCAAAGACCAGTAACTGCTTGATCATTTTTGCTGCCCTGAAACTTAACCCATCCACCGCATCCAGCATGCGGATCACATCCGGCATATCGTAAATCTTTTCCCTGGCCAGATAGATATTTCCGGTAATACCGGCCAGCATATTGTTAAAATCATGGGCGATTCCACCAACCAGTGTGCCAAGTGCTTCCATCTTCTGAGCCTGACGAAGCTTCTCCTCAAGCATGTCATGAGAAGACATATCCTGCTGTGTTCCCACATAGTGGGTAATCTTTCCATCATGATTCAATATGGGAGAGATCGTCATGAGTGCAGGGTACTGACTGCCATCTTTTCTCCGATCAATCACTGCGCTATTCCAGCTCTCGCCACTGGATATCGTTGCCCAAAGACGTTGATAATACTCTGTCGTTTGATTTCCACTTTTAAGAATTCTCGGATTTTCCCCCAGAACCTCTTCGGGCTTATAGCCTGTTATTGTCGTAAAGGCGGGGTTCACATATTCGATGGTTCCATGAATATCCGTAATCATGACCGACTCACTCGCCTGCTCTATCACCTGCAATAATTTCCGCAGCTTGTTTTCGGTCTCATGCCGTTTTGTCATATCCACACCGATACCGATAATGCCGATAACCTCACCTGTAACATTTTTAACTTTGGCTCTGGTGATTTCTATCCGGTGCTGTTCCCCATCAACAAACTTCATCAATTCATGCGAAAGATAGGGTTCATCCCTGTTAAGGCACTGCTGATCCGAGCTTAGAAAATTCGCAGCCACCTCTTCTCCCAACAGGCCGGAGATATCCGTTGTGTTGAGAAACTCACTTTCAGCTATGCCGACAGCATCGCGAAACGTTCTGTTTATAAATCGGAAATGGCCATCAACACCCACCAGCCAGATGACAACAGGAGCGTTCTCCAGGATTGTTTTCTGCAACAGGTTTGCTTCTGCAAGAGCACGTTTCTGCTTTTCACTATACAATCGTAATTGAATATTCTTTTTATTATTCCGGTAGGCCCGAAACGCACTGAAGGAGATCATCGTTAAGAAAATAAGTACCATAAGCCCGAAAGCATTGCTTACTTCTGAGCCAATCATAAACAGACAGACAGCAAGTGGGTCAGTGTAAAAAAAAGGAAACTTAAAACCGGAAGCAGCAGATAGGAGAGCGTCGTTACAGCTCCTGCGCACATACCGCTAATCACAAAAACAACAAAAACCTGATAAATGACCGAGCCTTCAGGAATAGAAATAAACGATACGCTACCCCAGAGAATTCCGGCTGCGACTGAACCAGTGATAAAATATCTTTCCCAATAAGCGTTCTGACTTGCCTCGGCCTGAGCCCGGCGAAAAGCTACAAAGAATAAAACGCGTGCCAATGATACAACCACCAGACTTACCAACCATACAAGTAATAACCGATGATCCGCCACCTGCCACTCAACAATAGTCAAAATAACTGCATTGATGATTGTGGCAATGACCGTTAGTGGAATAGCCTCATACAGGCAGTGAATTTGTTCTTTCCTAAGCAAGTCCTCCCTGCATGAATCCATATTTACCCCTTTCAAAAAAGCAAGGTAGTGTATTTTCAGAGTAGGTTAGCAAACCAGAGACTTCAACCATTTTAGAAATGCAAGTATTAACCCGGATTATTCATGAATCGTTGTGAAGGTTGCGCAGAACGTTTGTTCGCAACGAATGCTGAAGAAGGCGTGCGTAGCAGTGGATACGGGCAACTGATGAAGGATTTATTGCGGACAAAGGGGCAAGTAAGGGCGCAACAGAATTTATGAATAATTCGGGTTAAGCTTTTGCCGAAATTGTCAGCGCCCAGAAAAGTGGCAAGCAGGGTATTTGCGATGGCCGAAAAGTGATAAAGAGGCCTTGAATTTAAAAAATAGCTATAAAATCTATTTTGCAAGCCTGTCCCTTCATCGTTTGGCTATATTTATCATCAACGCAGCTGATGGAAGTTGTTTTGAAAAGATGCACCTTTTACGACATGTTTGATCAGCAAAAAAAAGGGGGGGCAATGAGAGATCCGAAGTTTGAATTAAGTATTGCCCCAGGAATTCCAGGAATCCGCGAAATGACCTTACACAGGCGTCATTCAAAGCGCGGTGAACGGCATTGCATTTGAATCGGATGCCAGAGTTTGATTATCATGCGTGACAATCATGGCATGCAAGGCAAGGTGCGATGTGGAATTATTTAAATAGCAAATAACAGGGAAATTGGTCACACCAGGATAGGGAGCCTTCATGGGGTCAGGGTCAGAGTACGGAATTAAATCACTAAAGAATCTGGATGGTATTGAGCATATCCGGCTGCGGCCACGGATGTATACCGATATCGGTTCGGAGATCGGTTGCCACCATATCGCCCAAGAGGTGCTGGATAACTGTGGTGATGAGGCGATTGGTGGCTTTTGTTCCAGAATCACTGTTGAGATTGAATCCGACCATGTGATCTGCATTAGCGATAACGGGCGCGGCATTCCTGTGGAGACCGATGAGGCATCCGGCATGAGCGGCGTCGAAATGGTGCTCACCCAGGATAAGGCTGGCGGCAAATTCGATCATGATAGCTATCAGGTCTCTGGTGGCCTGCATGGTGTGGGTGTTACGGTGACCAATGCGCTTTCAAGCTTCCTTGAGGCCACGGTGAAGCGCGATGGTGGCGAATGGTTTATGCGCCTGGAAAAAGGGCGTGTGATTGAAAAACTACGTCGAGTGGCCGATTGCGGCCCTCGCACGCGTGGTACATCGATCCGCTTTTCACCTGATCCCGAGATCTATGAACAGGCAAAGTTTCGCGTTCAGCAAATCCGCCAGCAGGCGATGGATAAAGCGATCCTGATTCCCGGACTTGAGGTGATCTTTAAGGCACCCGGGCTGGAGGCGGAGCGGTTCTGTTTTAAACGTGGATTGGCGGAGTATATGGAGGCCAACATGGCCGACTCGCCGGTGTTTGAGTTTTCGGGCGCGCTTGGCGATGTAGAGAAGGTGCACTGGTTTTTTGCCGCATTTGATGAGCCTGTCGATAGTTTTATTCGCTCCTATGCCAATACGGTGCCAACACCACGCGGCGGCACCCACGAGAAGGGTTTTGCCGATGGCATGCTGAAAGCGGTGCGTGAATATCTTGATCTGCGTCCTGAACTGAAGAAAACCCTTGGTAAAAACACACGCATCGCCCCCTCCGATGTGATGGCCAATTCCCAGATGGGGCTGTCGGTCTACATTAAGGATATCAGTTTTGAAGGGCAGACCAAACAGAAGCTGGGCTCACGGGAGGCGACCAAGTTTGTCGGCGGCGTGATTCATGATGCCGCTTCGCTGCTGTTGCACCGTGATGTGGAACTCTCGGATGCATGGGTGAAGATGGTGATAGATCGTGCTTCGGCGCGTACAGCACTGGAGAATGGCAAAAAGAAGAAGGTTGAGCGCAAAAGTTATACCGGACGCACCCCCCTGCCGGGCAAGCTGCAGGATTGCCGCTTCAATGGTATCGAAGGCACAGAGATCTACATTGTCGAGGGCGATTCGGCGGGCGGTTCAGCCAAGCAGGCGTGCAATCGGGATACGCAGGCGGTGATACCGATCAAAGGTAAGATTCTTAACTGCGAAGGTATTAATCAAGAAGATGCCATTGCCAGTGAGGCGGTGGCGGATCTGGTGACTGCGGTTGGCTCGGGTGTCGGCGATGTCTGCGATCCTGCCAATCGCCGCTATGGCAAGGTGATCATCATGACCGATGCCGATGTGGATGGCCTGCACATCCAGAATCTGCTCGGCACATTCTTCTATCGCCTGATGAAACCGCTTATCGATGCCGGCTGCGTCTACATTGTGCAGCCGCCGCTGTATGGCGTCACCATCGGAAAACAGAAGCATTACGCCCAGGATCAGGAGGAGCTGGATGGCCTGAAGGCGATGGCCCTGGCTGAAAAGAAGAAGATCAGCTACACCCGCTACAAAGGTCTGGGTGAGATGGATCCGCCGGAACTGGCCGAAACCTGTATGGATGCGGAGAACAGGGTGTTGGTGAAGGTGCTGCCGCGCAGCGACAAGCGTATGGATGCGCTGATGACCAAGCTGATGGGTGATGATGCCGATCAGCGCAAGAATCTGTTAATGGGCGTTGAGATTGAAGATGCCGTCCATCTTGAGCCTGTCGAGGAACCGTGCGATGTCACCGAGGATGTGAAAGAGCTCTGCCAGCCCAACAGCTACGATTCGGGCAACAACAAAGTCGCACCCTTTGAGACGGTGTTTCGCGAGATGTATCGCGGTTATGGCCTGCAGGTGGTCGGCGGACGCGCCATTCCCGATGTGCGTGATGGGCTGAAGCCGGTGCATCGACGCATTCTGTATGCGATGGAGATGCTGAAGCTGCGTTCGGATGGCCCGACCAAGAAGGCCGCACGCGTGGTCGGTGATGTGATCGGTAAATACCATCCCCATGGTGATTCCAGCGTCTACGATGCCATGGTGCGTATGTCGCAGCCGTGGAAGATGCGTTATCCCTATATCCATCCGCAGGGAAACTGGGGCTCCATCGATGGTGATAGTGCGGCCGCCATGCGTTACACCGAAGCCAGGCTGACCCCCATTGCCGAAGCGATGCTCTCCACCGATCTGAAGGAGGGCATATCCGAATACCAGCCGAACTATGATGACGAAGATATCGAGCCACTGTTGCTGCCTGCCCCGTTCCCCAGTGTGCTGATGAACGGTACCACCGGCAATCCGGGTGTCGGCTTTAAATCGGAGATTCCACCGCATAACCTGACCGAGCTGATGGGAGCCTGCATCGCGCTGGCTGATAAACGCATCCGCACCGGAGAGGCGGAGTCGCCACAGGATTTCGCCTCGGTGCGCAAGCACATCACCGCACCCGACTTCCCCGGTGGCGGCATCATTGCGGGCAGCCATGATGATCTGGAGAAGATGTACGCCAGCGGACGCGGCAAAATGCTGCTGCGCTCCAAATGGCATGTGGAGAAGCTGGAGCGGGGCGCATGGCAGATTGTAATCACCGAGATCCCCTACGGCATCGAGAAGTCGCCGCTGCTGATCTCGATGGGGCAGTGCATCTCTGATCCGACCCTGCCTGAGCGCAAGCGGCTGCCGATGCTGGAAGATATTCGTGATGAGTCCGAAGGCACGGATATTCGCATCATCCTCTATCCGAAGTCGAAGGGGCTGGATCCCCACGACATCATGCTACACCTCTTTTCGGTGACCAACCTGCAGGTGACCATCGAATATGCCAGCTATGCGCTGGAAGATTGGGTGCTTGCGCCCAATGGTGACCGCTACCGCTTACCACGGCTGTTCGCGCTGGATCAGATGATTCGCTCATTCCTGAATAATCGTGAACAGATTGTGACCGCCCGCTCAACTGTTCGCCTGGCCGAGATTGAGAAACGCCTCCATATTCTCGATGGCCTGCTGCTGGCCTACCCGAATATCAGGGACATTGTGGAAATTATTCTCGAAAACGATGAGCCCAAGCCGATCATCATGAAAAAATATGCGCTCTCTGATCCACAGGTGGTGGCCATTCTCGCCATCCGCCTGTCGCAGCTGCGCAAACTGGAAGAGATGAAGCTGCAGGGCGAACATAATCAACTCAGTGCCGAAGCCGTTGAGTTGCGGCAAACCATCGATGACTACACCCACCGCTGGAAGAAAATCAAAAAAGAACTGCAACATGTACGCAAAACCTTTGGTGACGAACGCAGAACCGAGGTAGATCCCGATGCCGCCAGAGCGCGCATCATGAGCAAAGAGCAGCTGGTGGCGCGTGAACCGGTCACTGCCGTGCTCTCCAAGGCGGGCTGGCTGAAGGGCATGCGCGGCTCCAACATTGATGTGGAGAATGTGAAGTTCAGAGAGGGCGACACCATCCTCGATCATGCTGCCGGCCACACCACCAGCCGCGTGGTGCTGATTGGTCGTACCGGGCGTGCCTTTAACATGCTGGCCGCCGATCTGCCCAGCGGTCGTGGCAACGGTGAACCGATCTCCAAAAACTTCATCTTCAGTATCGATGAAGCGCCCACACGCCTGTTTATGATCAACCCCGATGCCGAATATATGGTCGTCACCACTCTGGGCCATGCCTTCAGAGCGAAAGGCGAGGATATGCTCACGGCCAACAAGAAGGGCAAGGCGTTCATCAACTTCCCGACCGGCTCCAAACTACTGTGTATCCGTGAAATTGATCCGGGCCATGATGCCATCGCATTCATCACCGATGATGGTTGTCTGGGCATCGTAAAATTGGATGAGTTCCCGCTTCTCGCCAAAGGCAAAGGGCTAACCGCCGTAACGATGAAAAAAGGCGTAAAGCTCCTGCGTGACGCAGCCCCGGTGAACACCAGTGCTGCCGTCCGCGTCGGCACAGAAAAACGCTCAACAGCATTCGAGCCGGATGAACAGGCAGAAACCTACATCATCGAACGTGGCCGCCCTGCCCGCCCGCTGCCAAAGGCATGTGTGAACGGGATGTTGATCATATAAAGTTTACCATGCTTGGTTAAGTTGATCGAAATGGATGGATTGTATCCATGTAATAGCTACATGGGGAGAATGCCGGGATGTGGGGGACATCATTCCACATAGACTCTCGTATCAGCCTGGATGTGAATGTTCTGGCTCGCTTCCAGGCGCGGCCTCGCAGTACGTGGTTGAATCTCTCCATTTGATACACGTGCTTTGCTGTTGCTGTTTTGAAAATGCGCCCCATGGTTGTTGCATCCATGACATACAACCAGCCACCAATCCTGCGCAGTACACTATCGCCCCATATCCGAATGCTCTCATCCACACTGCGTGCGCCAGCTATTAAGGCAAGAGGGGTCAAGTCTACCATTGTATCATTATTTGGTGAATTCAAGTTGGCACAATGATAGACCTGTCCCCGATGACTGGACATCACGAATTTGATCCAGCAAATGTGTAAATGTCAAAGCTGACCCGGACTCAAGCTGACCCGGACTCAACAGCCTGAACGGCTGATCTCACTGTGACCCAGTGTCCTATACGGATTCTGGCACCGTATGGTGGTTTCAACAGCCTGAACGGCTGATCTCACTGTGACATAGCCAGAACGAATTTTCCCGCGTTCAAGCGCGGTGGTGTTTCAACAGCCTGAACGGCTGATCTCACTGTGACGCAGCGCAAGTAGTGAGCTTGGCAACCACAAAGGTTTCAACAGCCTGAACGGCTGATCTCACTGTGACCAAAATATTATCCACCCTGTGCGGTAGCATGGTTGTTTCAACAGCCTGAACGGCTGATCTCACTGTGACAAATCGGAAAAAACGGGAAACCGGACACTATAGCGTTTCAACAGCCTGAACGGCTGATCTCACTGTGACAAATGTGTGCAGGTTAAACTGGATTATCCGTTGTGTTTCAACAGCCTGAACGGCTGATCTCACTGTGACAGTACCCCTGAAACAATGAGACTTTCCACTATGTTACACCCTGCATTTGGCGCTCCACAGCTTATCCACAACCCTGCCTGTAAAAAACGGCCTTCACAAGCGGTGAAAACAGCCGCAAAGCCTTGTGCCGCAACGCCTGGCGGCGCTCCGGCAGCGGGGAAACCGGGTCAGTCTTGACATTTACACATTCGTTGTCTATTTCTAAAAACGGGGTCACCCATTACGGAAGGAGGGGGCAGGTCTTGTTTCGCGGATTTGAACGGAAAAGGGCTCTGGCCTCTTAAGATCCCCGACCCGTTAAGATCCTAATTTGTGGTGCAACAGCATCCATGAATCTTTTGGGTTGAATCTTTGCAAAAATAATAACCCCTTTTTGAAACTCCGGCGTTTATAGATACAGGCCAAGGCCAGAATCATCACAAAGGAGACACACCATGAACCCAACCCGAGCACTGATATGGACATCCCTGTTGTACTGCACACTGTTTGCAGCATGTACGACAGATCATTCCTCGAAAAATCAGATCAGCGAAAACGAAACAACGATCACCACACCTTTACGCAATCAGGTCTCAGAGCAAGCACATAAAAAAGATGCCATTAAAGCAAAACAGACGCGGATCGGCGAAGCGAAGGAAGAGCGGCATATGGAGGCTGATGGTTATCTTTCGAAAGGACGTATCGTGGCGAAACCGCAGGCCGTGCCTGCATCGGTGATGCAACAGACGATGGTGCGTTTTGCCAGTGAGCCGCTGGACAGAGAAAACTACGCCCATTACGACAACAATCCGGTGAAGCTCGCCAGTGAAGCGCCCGTTTCCACGTTCAGTATCGATGTTGATTCCGGTGCTTATGCCAATGTCCGGCGCATGCTTAACGAAGGGCGACTGCCACCGCAGGATGCTGTGCGTATCGAGGAAATGCTCAACTACTTTTCCTACGATTATCAGGCACCATCCAGCCGCAAGCAGCCGTTTCGTGTCACCGCCGAAATGGCGCCTGCACCGTGGAACAGCGACAACCGTTTGTTACATATCGGCATTAAAGGTTATGAGATGGATCGCTCGCAGTTGCCCGCTTCCAATCTGGTATTTCTGGTCGATGTCTCCGGCTCGATGCAGAGCGACGATAAACTCGGCCTGTTGAAATCTTCGTTGAAGATGCTGACGCACCAGCTTTCCGCTAAAGATCGCATCTCCCTCGTGGTTTATGCCGGTGCCTCCGGCGTGGTGCTGGAGCCGACAGCGGGTAATCGTCACGCAACCATTGCCGCCGCGCTGGATCAGTTGCAGGCAGGTGGTTCCACCAATGGCGGAGCCGGTATCCGGTTGGCTTATGCCATGGCCGAGCAGGCCTTCATTCAAGGCGGTATCAATCGCATTATTCTGGCGACCGATGGCGATTTCAATGTTGGTACGGTCAACTTCGAAGCACTGACTGATCTGGTCGAAGCCAAACGCAAAACAGGCATTTCGCTGACGACACTTGGTTTTGGCAGCGGCAATTACAACGATCAGTTGATGGAGCAACTGGCCGATAAAGGCAACGGCAATTACGCTTATATCGATACCATCAATGAGGCGCGCAAGGTGCTGGTCGATGAGATCGGCTCGACGCTGATGACCATCGCCAAAGATGTGAAAATCCAGATTGAATTCAATCCGGCCGTGGTCAAGGAGTATCGCCTGATCGGCTACGAGAACCGCATGCTAAAACGTGAAGATTTCAACAATGATAAGATCGATGCGGGCGAGATCGGCGCAGGCCATACCGTCACCGCATTGTATGAGATTACGCTGGCCGATGGTAAAGGACTGATTGATCCGCTGCGTTATGCCAGCGAGAAAAGCACCGGAAGCAACAGCGATGAAATTGCCATGTTGCGTCTGCGCTACAAGCAGCCGGAGGATCAGACAAGCTCAGATAAAAGCAGCCTGATCGAATATCCGCTGCATAAAAAGATGATCAAAGCATCATTGGCCAATACAACAGAAAATTTCATATTTTCGGCTGCCGTAGCGGCCTTTGGTGATTTGCTGCGCGGCGGCGAATATGCGGGCGACTTCGGTTACGGCGATCTGTTGAAGCTTGCCGCCAAAGCACGCGGTAATGATGTCAACGGTTACAGAGGCGAATTCATTCAGCTGGTAAAGACGGCAGAGGCGCTTGATACAAACTATGCTGCCAGGCGTCATCCGGAGCAGAGTCGCCGCATCCGCGCCGCCGGTGAAGAGCTGGTGATCGAGTAATGGCAAAAAGCGCCTTTCCCCTTGCGGGCGGAAGGCGCTTGTTTGCTGCACATGCTTTGCAATTCCTATCGTCACGATTACATTCGCAGCGCATGACGGGACCCAATGAGACGACGGATGAAAACCTGATGCTGTACTACGGCAAAGGCGATGCAGCTGCTTTTGAGCAGCTGTATCTGCGTCACAAGGGACCGCTGTACCGGTACTTATTGCGATCATGCGCCAACCGCGCTGATGCCGAGGAATTGTTTCAGGAGATCTGGGCCAGCATCATCAAGGCGCGCAGCGATTACAACCCGTCGGCAAAATTCAGCACCTGGCTTTACCGAATCGCTACCAATCGGCTCACTGACCATTACCGCAAACATGGCAAGTGGCATCAATACATGCAGGAGGCCGATGCGGATGAAGATTCAGTAAGCGATTGCGCCGTTTCAGCCGTACATGAACAGCCCGAGCATAAGGCCGACATCAACCGTCAGATCGAGCGATTACTTCACTGTCTCGAACAACTCCCGGCCCTGCAACGACAGGTGTTTTTGCTGCGAGAGGAGGCAGGCATGAAAATCGAGGAGATTGCCGAAAGCATCGACAGCGGCAAGGAAGCGGTGAAAAGCCGTATGCGTTATGCCATCAGCCGTCTTCGTCTGTGCATGGGGGATGAGTTATGAGTCCCGATGAAATGAAGCACGATTTACGCGACGAGCGCCTGTCGAAGCTCTACCGTCAGTCTGCACGCGAGGAACCGGCGATGCGGCTGGATTCGGCGGTGTTGAGTCAAGCCAGAAAAGCGGTGGAGAAAGCTGAGCCATGGTGCAAAATAAGCTGGCTGGCACCGCTGGCCACTGTTGGCGTGGCCATGCTGACGGTATCGCTGGTTATTCAGATGCAGCAACAGCATCCGGAAATTGTTGCGCCTGCTTCGATGGAAAAATCTGTTCCTGTATTTCAAACTTCTCCGGTTCAGAAATCCGCTCCAGATCTGAGATCGGCTCCGAAAAGCGATGGGTTGATGCACGATGAACTGCGTCTGCAAGAACCGGTCAAAAGGTTGGAAATGAAACCGGCAGCACCCGTCATGGACAGGGCGGCGCCGGTGAATGAAATGAAGGTAGCGCCATTACATAAGGCAACTGAAGCGGCGAAAAAGCAGGAGGCGATGGGCCAATCGCGCATGATGGAGAAAGATGCTGAAGCAGCATCAACTGTACCGACGGCGGCTGTGCCTTCGGCGGTTCAGGGTTTGAGCGAGCAAGAAATGCATGGAGAGCTTTCAGGCTTCTCAAAAGCCAAAGAGCAAAATGAAAAGGCCGATGTGAAAAAGCCGCAGCTCATGCAGGAAATGCAGAGGATGAAGGAAGTCGAGGTGGCGTCTGAGCCAGAACAATGGATTGAAAATATCAGGGCATTGTTAGAGCAGGGTAAACAGGCTGAAGCGTTGAAAGAGATCGTAGCCTTCAAGGCTGCATATCCCGATTATGAACTGCCTGCAGATCTTGTCGAACCTCAGTAGGTTCTTCCATTCTCGTACAAGCTCCCAGGAGTCTGTACGAGAATAGGAACCGTCGCGAGGGAAAGCGGAATTGAGTCAGTTTTTCCGTTCATGTGAGGCGAATGCTGCTTGCATTTAACGAGTATGAACGGGGAAAATGGCCAATATCCGCTTTGCCGCAGCAGGTTCTTCTATTCTCGTACAGGCTCCTGGTCCGCCTCAAAGGCGAAGCCGATGCCGTAGACGGTGCGAATTAACTCTTTTCCCGGCAAGCGTTGATGCAGTTTCTTGCGCAGGTTTTTCAGGTGACTGTCGATGGCTCGTTCGCTGATGTCGAGATTATCTTCGCATATCCGATCCAGCAGCTGGCTGCGGGAGAAGACACGTCCCGGCCGGTGCGCCAGCGTTGCCAGCAGGCGGAATTCGGTGGGGGTCAGATCGAGCCGTTCGCCTTGCAAACGGATGAGCCAGTTCGCTTCATCAATTTCAATCAGTGGCGGTGATGATACAGGTTTGTCAGCCTGTCCGGTGCGGCGCAGCACGGCTTTGACGCGAGCCACCACCTCACGTGGCGAGTAGGGTTTGCAGACGTAGTCATCGGCACCGAGCTCCAGGCCGAGCAGGCGATCAAGCTCATCCACCCGGGCAGTGGCCAGAATCACCGGCAGGTTGGAGCTTTTGCGCAGCTGACGCAGCAGGCTTATACCATCCATCTCCGGTAGCATCACATCCAGCAGCACCAGATCGGGCGGGGTATTTTGAATCGCTGTCCAGGCTGCGGCACCGTTATCGATCACCGTGGCGGTAAAACCATCGCGTAGCAGATAGGCGTGCAAAATATTGGCCAGATCGGGTTCATCTTCAACGATCAGAATATGCTGGTCAGGGGGCAGGTTCATGGTGCTCCTTTTACTGCTGTTGCGGCAGCATGATACGAATTCGAAGTCCGCCCAGCGGCGAGTTTGCGGCCTCGATATTACCACCATGGGCGATGATAATCTGTTGGCAGATGGCCAGCCCCAGTCCCGAACCGCCGAGGCTGCGGCTGCGTGATTGTTCGACACGGAAAAAGCGGTCAAAAAGCTGCGGCAGGGCATCGACGGGCGGGGCAGGTGGGGTGTCATCAAAGATAAGTATGAACTGAGCGTCGTTGATGGATGCCGAAAGCTGCAAGGTTCCGCCACGTTGCGTATAGCGCAGTGAATTTTCAATCAGATTATTAAACACCTGCAACAGCCGATCACCATCGGCCTCGATCAGCCAGGCTTCACCTGTTTCAGGCAGCGCAGCCAGATCAAGCGAGAGTCCGGCACCGTTAAAGCGTTCGAGAAATCCATCACATGCCTCATGCAGCAGCGATAAAAGATTCATTTCGTTAAAATCAAAGGCCAGTCCATCCACTTCGCTACGTTGAGTTTGACGCAGATCATCCACCAGCTTGCCCAGCTGCAACACCTGCCGGTGTAAGCGGGCCAGTGTTTCGCCATCGGTCGGGCGCACGCCATCCTGCATCGCCTCAATCTCCGCCCGTAAGACGGATAGCGGGGTACGCAGCTCGTGCGAGGTGTCAGAAATCCAGCGACTGCGCCCAAGCTCCATCCGTTCGAGCCGTTCGGCCATTTGATTGAAATCCTCAGCCAGTTCAGCCAGCTCATCCTCGCCGCGCACCGGAATACGCGAAGCGAAATCACCTCTGGCAATGGTGTGGGCACCCGTGTTCAGGTCGCGAATCGGTGCCAGAAAGTGGCGCGACAGCCACCATGATACCAGCAACGAAAGCAGCAATCCGGCCAGGCCGGAGAGCCAGAGGTTACGCATCTGGCTGGAGAGGAAGGCGGCGGCGATGCTGCTTTCCGGATTGTGATTCGGCGTTAACAGCAGTCGGCCAATCTCTGTGCCGTTAAAGTACAGCGGTCGCCAGACCGCATTGACTGAGGGGACGCTGCCGATAATCAGTTGCCCCTGATTATCCAGAAGAGACAGGCGGGGGAAAATACCGAACGGATCGGCGGGTGGCTGTTGCGCTTTGAGAGCTCGCGGCGGAAAAGGTGGCACATGATTCGCCGCAAAACGCGGCGGCGGTGGCGGTTTCATTTTTGGCGCTAAGCGGGAGCCGGCTTGGCGCGTCAATGTCCGCCAGGCCGCATCATTATTGCGCAACAACTCCCAACTGCCCATTTCGGCATAATGATGCTGCAATGCTTCTACCTGTGCTTCGAGTTTGCCCAGCTCCATTTCGGCCGCATAGCGGGAGAATCCCTTCTCCAGATTCCACATCGTCAGCGTGATCAACAGCAGCACAATCGCTGCCGCCAACAGCGACATAGCCAGAAAAACCTTGCGTTGAATGGTCAGGCGAAACACGACATGCAACCTCCTGTGATGATGCTTATGTTGAGTGAAGGGATCAAATCAATCATCAATACCCGTGTCTAGCATGCAATGATGGAGAAAAATAGGAGAAGGCTCTCCAATCTTTCTCCATAATGATGCTCTACAGTTTGCAGCTCGTAGGACGAAAAGCGAAATGAGCCTGAGTAAAACGATTCAGATTTCAAAGGAGCGCAGAATGAACCAGTTAACGCAAAACGATACAGCCATGGATAGTGAGATTATCAGCGACATGTTTCCATCAGCGGAGATTATGCGGCGGTTGGCGTTGAATGATAGCGGATTTGTCTTTGATCCGGTCAACGGTCGCAGCTTCTCGGCCAACGCGGTCGGACTCTATGTGTTGCGTTTTTTGCAGCACAGCAGCAATGCCAACGCCCTGCTTGATGCCATTGAAGGTGATTTCGAAGTCACCCGAGCCGTAGCGCAGCGCGATATCGCCGACTTTTCCGGCCAACTGCGTAAGTTTCTGTCATGAGTGGGCAGCAAAAGAAACGGCTCACTGTTGCGGTGACTGGCATGAATGCCAAGCCGGATAATCCCGGCCCGGGGTTGGCGGTGGCACGCTGTCTGAAAGAGGCCTATGGCGACGACATCAGGATCATCGGCCTCGGTTATGATGTGCTCGATGCCGGACTCTATCTGCACGAGTGCTGCGATAGCGGCTACCTGCTGCCCTACCCCTCGGCTGGCGAGAAGCCGCTGATGGAGCGCATGCACTTTATTCAGGACGAAGAGTCGATTGATCTGCTCATTCCCTGCCTCGATGCGGAGCTGCTCAGCTTCAGCCGATTGCAGTTGGAGTTTGAGGCGATGGGCATTCGTATGCTGATCCCCAATGTGGCGCAGCTGCGGGATCGCAACAAGGATCGACTGGGCGAGCTGGCGCACAGCGCCGGTATTCGCTACCCCGAAACCAAAAACATCAGCAACATGCAGTTCTTCTACACCTGCCACGAAGATGGCTGGAAGTACCCGATGGTGGTCAAAGGCATCTTCTACGATGCCACCATCGTACAAAATGCCGATGAGGGAGCCGCCGCCTTTCGCAACATCGCCGCCAGCTGGGGGTATCCGGTGCTGGTGCAGCGATATGTGCAGGGGCATGAGGTGAACCTGACTGCCGTTGGTGATGGCAAGGGCAAATTGCTCGGTTCGGTGATGATGCGCAAACAGGCGGTGACCGATAAGGGCAAGGCGTGGGCCTGCGTAACGATTGAGGATGAGCGGCTGCAACAGGATGCACTAAAGCTGGTAGAGGCGTTGCAGTGGGCCGGGCCACTGGAGGTGGAGATGCTCAAGGAGGAGAACGGCCAGTATCTGCTGATTGAGATCAACCCCCGTTTTCCCGCTTGGGTCTATCTGGCAGCTGCGGCAGGCTCCAATCTGCCCGCCGCGCTGGTCAATCTGGTGATGGAGCGGCCAGTGAAATTCAGCAAGGCAACAACGGGCATGATGATGATCCGCTATGCCCAGGAGACGGTCATAAATCTGGCCACCTTTGAAGCGATGACCATGAACGGGCACTACGCCCATACGGAAAACGGAAGTGAAGTGGGAGACGAATGATGAGTGAATCAAGCAAAAAATCGTGGAGCAAACCCTCCCTGACGCCGCACCGCATGGGGGCGCTGAACAAGTTCGGCAGCATGCATGGCTACCACTATCAGGATAAATTCGAGGGGGTGAGCATCGCCGAACTACTGGCAAAATATGGCTCGCCGCTGTTTGTAATCTCCGAACAGCGGCTGCGCGACAATGTGCGCAAACTGCTGCGCGCCTTTGAGACCCGTTACGGCAATGTCACCTACGCCTGGTCCTACAAGACCAATTATCTCGGCGCGGTCTGCAACACGCTGCATCAGGAGGGGGCGTGGGCCGAGGTGGTCTCTGCCTTTGAATATGAGAAGGCACGCCAACTGGGGGTACCAGCAGAGAAGATCCTCTTTAACGGCCCGCACAAGGAGCGCCCTATCTTGGAACGGGTGGTGGCCGAGGGGGGGCGCATTCATCTGGATCATCTCGATGAGCTCTATCTGCTGGAGAGCATCGCCCGCGACGCCAACAAGCAGGTCAATGTGACCATGCGGCTCAACTTTGATACCGGCTACACCGAGCCATGGAGCCGTTTCGGCTTCAATATTGAATCGGGCAAGGCGATGGATGCGGCCCGTCTGCTGGGGCAGAGCAGCCACCTCAACCTCTGCGGCCTGCACAGCCACATGGGCACCTTTATTCTCGATCCACGCGCCTACGCGGCGCAGGTGCGCATCATGTGCGCCTTTATGGATCAGGCGGAGCTGGCGACAGGCTGCCGCATCGACAGCATCGACATCGGCGGTGGTTTCGCCTCCATGAATGCCCTGCAGGGCTCCTATCTGCCGCCCGAGCAGCTGGTGCCGAGTTTCGATCAATATGCCGAGGCGATCTGCACGGCACTCAACGATTCCACCCGCGAACGGGATCTTAAGGGGCGCGCCCGCCCCCGGCTGATTATGGAGAGCGGACGATCGGTTGTGGATGATGCGGAGGTGCTGATTTCATCGGTGGTGGGCAACAAACATATGCTCGACGGGCGGCGCTCGCTGGTGCTCGATGCCGGGGTCAACCTGCTCTTTACCGCCTTCTGGTATAACCATCAGGTGACGCCGACCCGTCTGCTCGAAGGGGTAGCGGAGGATACCGTGCTCTATGGCCCGCTGTGCATGAATATCGACGTGATGCGCACATCGGTGATGCTGCCGCCGCTCAATGTGGGGGATTCGCTTATCTTCAGCCCTGTCGGGGCCTACAACAACACCCAGTGGATGCAGTTCATCGAATACCGCCCCAATGTGGTGATGGTGCATGCTGACCAACAGCTCTCCGTGGTCAGAAAGGCGGAGAATCTGGATGTGATGATTGCGCAGGAGTCGATTCCGGCGCACCTCACCTCGGTCAAATCGAAGGGGTGATGTGATGCAACCGGGCCAAAAGCTAATCGCCGGTCTGAGCGGATTGTGCCGCGCCTACGGCGCTATTCTGTTTGCCGAAAGCCCGTGGGTAGGCTGCTGCTGCCTGCTGGCCACCTTCTGGTTTCCCAATGCCGGAGGGGCGGGACTGCTGGCCGCAGTGACCGCCATGGCTACCGCCCGGTTGCTCAACTTCCCTAACCGGGACAGCGGTCTCTACGTCTACAACAGTCTGCTGGTCGGACTCTCGCTGGGGGCCTTTTATCAGCTCGATCTGCATCTGGCGGTGCTGGTGATGCTGGGGGCGGTGCTGGCGGTGTTTGTCTCGGTGGCGATGGCCGATATCACCTGGCGCTTCGGCAAGCTGCCAGCGCTCAGCCTGCCCTTTGTGGTGGTGGCATTGACGGTAACACTGGCGGCGCACAGCTATGGCACCCTCAGCCGCTACCTGCTGCCGCTGGCACCCAATGATGGATTGATCTCCCCCTTTGTTGATCAATTTCTCACCGCGCTGGGCTCGATCTATTTTATTCCGCATCCGGTGGCGGGGCTGCTGCTCTTTATCGCCATTGTGATCAGTTCGCGCTATATCGCGCTGCTGGCCATCGCCGGTTTTCTCTGCGGCTTCAGCACCTACGCTTTTCTCTCCGGCAGTCCGCATCAGGATCTGGTGGCGTGGAACGGCTTCAACTTTGTGCTGGTGGCGGTGGCCATTGGCGGGTTGTTTACCCTGCCTGGCATACAGAGCTTTCTGCTGGCGATGGCAGGATCGGTGATGGCGGCGCTGGTCACTGCTGCCACCGAAACCTTCATGCTCGTTTATGGGCTGCCGGTGATGGCGTTGCCATTTCTGATCACCACCCTGACCATTCTGCTGGCTCTGAACCGTCGCCCTATCTCCAGCGGCCTGCAATTAACGCTGGATAGACCGATGCTACCGGAGAAAAGCGCCGAACAGGCGCGGTTGGCCATCGCCCGCCATGGCGAGTTCGGCAGCGTCGCTCTGCTGCCCCCCTTTTATGGCCGCTGGCATATCTATCAGGGCTTCAACGGTCGCCACACTCATCAACCGCCCTGGCAGCATGCGCTCGATTTTCATATCGTCGAGGGGGATAAAAGTTATCGTACCAATGGTGGCAGTCTGGAAGATTTCTACTGCTTCGGCCTGCCGGTGCTCTCCCCCGTGGCCGGGTTTGTGGTCAGCACGCTCGATACGTTGCCGGATAATCCCCCCGGTCAGGTCGATATGGTAAACAACTGGGGCAACCATGTGCTGATTCGCATGTACAACGGCCTCTACGTGCTGCTGGCGCATCTAAAGCAGGGAAGCGTTGCGGTGGAGATCGGTGCCACTATCTATCCGGGCCATATCATTGCCCAGTGCGGCAGTTCGGGCCGTTCACCGCAGCCGCATCTGCATCTGCATGTGCAGTGGGGCGCAGCACTGGGCGGCGCTACCCACCCCTTTCATCTGACTACGGTACTGCATCAATCACTGTCGCAGTCCGATACTGCCCGCTTCGCCCTGTTTGTCCGTCCTGAAATGGGAGATTGGGTGATGCTGCCACGCGTAGAACCAACACTGCTCGATAGTCTGAAGCTCGGTGTGGGCAGTCAGCTCAGCTATCAGGTGACCATCAACGGCTTCTCATTCAAGCGAACGTTGCACGTGATATTAACGTTGGATGGGCAACTGCGTTTGCAAAGTGATAGCGGTGCCAGCGCCGCCTTTGTGTTGCAGGAAAATCTACTCGCCTTCTATCAGCGTGAAGGGCCGGCTGATCTGTTTCTCGATTGCTGGCTGCTGGCACTGGGGCTGACCCCCTTCGCTGAAGGGGAGCTGGCGTGGTGCGATCAACCGGACATGAAGCTGCTGCCGATGCGCTGGCCGCAACGCTTAACCGCTATGCTGCTGCTACCGTTAGGCGGCGGTATCGACAGCAGCTACCAACGACATTGGCAGGAGGATTACTGGCTTCAGCAGGGTGCTCACGTCGTTAAACTACCGCTGAATCGCCCGATTGCAGCGACAACCGAAGTGCACATTCAACCGGGGCTTGGCTGTCGTTTGCTACGTCTGAGCAGCGATGTAGTGTCACTGGAAGCGCGGCTATCACAGATTGGTCAACAGGCCGATGCCGGTATTCCGGCGTGGAAAGAACAAAAGAGTTAACTTTTCACACAGGAGAAGTGTTACATGAGAGAAAAGGAGAAGAGCATGTTTAAACATCTATACATCGTCAGCAGCGGGATAGCCCTCGCCCTGATAGCGGCGCAACCACAATTGCACGCCAGCGAAAACGACTGGCTGGTGAGTACCGATCTGACCACCACCTACGGCAACTACAGCGGTTCAGTCAGTCGCAGCTCCCTAATCAGCAGCGGGCTGGTGCTGCGAGCTGATTATCTGGAGAAGGGCGGTTTTGCACTGGGCGGTAACTACACGGTGCTTAGCGCCAAGGGCGGTGCTAACAACATCAATCAGCAGGGAGCTTATGCCAGCGGCCACTACAACCTCTATTTTGACGCGCTGCCCGGCCCGCTTACCCTGCGACTGGATGCCCATGCCATCAGCAATAACGATCTCAGCCGTAATACCGATAACGTCAGCGTGTTTGCACCGCAGCTTTCTTTTCTCAATTACGGCAAGAATTTCTATTTCGATCTTGGTTATGCCTACTCGACTTATCGCAATAATCTGAAGGTGCAGCAATTTACCCCGACGCTCGGTTTCGGCTTCAACGATGGTGCCGACTGGATTCAGGCTCGCACTTATCTGATCAAACCAAGCAATGCTGCACGTGCACAGAACAAGAGCAGCACTACGGCACTGGATGCCAAATGGATGCACTGGTTTACCCCCGGCTCGGCGATGATGCCGGAGAAGTTGATTGTCGCCGGACTGGCCGGAGAGCGCATTTATGCCGTCGATGGTGATGCGGCTACGGTCTATAATCTCACCGATGTGCAGCGCGGCTCCGCCTCACTGGGCGTGCAGTGGAAACTGAGCGCCGACACATCCCTGTTGCTGATGGCAGGCAATGAAGCTTACTCCAATAATCTGATCAACAACCGCTACAACAACCGTTTTGCTCACCTCAATATTTCAACCCAATGGTAGGAGAATTCACCATGAAACAGATCATCGCACTACTGACCCTCTGCATCTTTGGCATGCCGAGCGCCTTTGCCACAAGCAATAACAACGTCGAATGGGCACAGTCCTACGCGCTGGAAGCCAATGGCGAATATGAAAAAGCCGCCGCCGTGATCGCTCCCTTCATGGATCGCGGTGAAGACAGTGAGTTCGCCCTGATCCGCTATGGCTGGCTCAACTATCTGCAAGGCAACCAGAATGATGCCATTCGTGCCTACAAGCGCGCACTGGAGCGCAACGTTCGCTCACTCGATGCGCGCCTTGGCATCGCCATGCCGCTGATGGCGCAACAGCGCTGGAAAGAGGCCAGTGCCTATATTGAGCAGGTGATGGCTTACTCTCCGTTCAATTACACCGCCCACATCGATCTGATGGCTTGTGAAGAGGGATTGCGCAACTGGGAAAAGCTGGAAAAACATGCCAGTGATATGACCGCCTATTATCCCAGCGATGCCACTATTCTGGTCTATCTGGCCAGAGCCTACGCCTGGCAAGGCAAAAAAGACCGCGCCGCCAGCGTTTATCAACGCGTATTGCTGCGCTATCCGGAACATCTGGAGGCAAGCCGTTATCTGAATCAGTAACACGCCAGATATAGGCCTGCTGAGCATGCAGCGCTATCCGATTCCGGCAGCAGCGGTGACGGTCGAATCCGTGGTTAAACGCAGCCGTTTTGTTTGTGATATCGCGCCGGTGGCAAGCAGGGATGAGGCGCAGGCTTTTATCGAGAGCATCCGCGCACGTGAGCCGGATGCCCGCCATCATTGCTGGGCCTATATCGCCGGGCATCCGGTGAGCAGCATCGAACGAGCTTCATCGGATGCTGGTGAACCGCAGGGCACGGCGGGAAAACCGATGCTGAATGTGCTTCAACATAAAGGCATCGGTGAAATCGCAGTGGTGGTCAGTCGCTATTTCGGCGGTATCAAACTCGGGGCGGGTGGCCTTGTACGCGCCTATTCCACTGCCGTGCAGCAGGGCGTGGATGTATTGGTGCTGGCCGAACGTGTGCCGACGCTTGCAGGCAGCATCCGTTTTCCCTTTGCGCTGGAAAGCGGTCTGCGTCGCCTGCTGGAGCAAATGGCTGTGACTATTGTCGATGCCGATTATCAAAGCGACGTGGTGTTGACTATCGTGCTGCCTTGCGGCCGGGAGCAGGCGCTGATCGATGCTGTCATCAACCATTCCCATGGTACGGCAATGGTTTCGTTCCCTTAACGGACAGCCTCCTGGTGTGAGGCTCTGGCCTCTAGAAGTTCGCGCAGGTCTTCAGGCAATGCGCTACGCAGTTTGGTGGATATCGTCTGTTCATGCTTGCTCCACCATATGCCCAGTGCAATCAGGGCAAAGCCCAGCAGTGTCAGCACGGCGACAAAGGCGAAGCTGTCTTTGAAAACCGTCCACGACAAATTACCCAATACCAGCATCATGCCTAAGCCACCAAACACGGCAAAGGTGCGCCGCACCAGCACAGCCCCGATACATACCAGCCCGGTATTGATCGCCAGATAAAGCAGTTTTCCCGAAAGCTGTCCGGAGCCCATGGATGAAAGTGCACCCCAAAAGGTGAGCAGGCCGAACAGATACAACCAGAATGCATAGTCCTTGCTGTGCCGCGACCTTAAATCGACGAAGAATGCGCCCAGCAGCATGATCAAGCCAAACACCAGAGAGATGTGCTGGCGCAATTCCCAGCTCGCCTCGCTGAACCAGTTCACATCGTTGCCGGCATGCAGAATCAGCGCGGGCACCATATCCATACCCAGATACCACAATGTCATCGATACGGGCAGCAGCAAAAAGGGATAGCGGAAGCGTTTTAACATCAGCACACCCACGAGCAGGGTGGACAGCTCCATCAGCAGCCAGCGCCAGTCAATCCAGCGGTGATAATCACGGTAGTGCTGCGCATTCCAGGCATCTGCCCAGAACCCCAGCACATGCTGCAATGCAAAGATGACCAGTGGTGTTAAGGCCACCGCCAGCGTAGCAAAGATGCCGGCAGGGATGCCCAGTCCGCGTTTTTCAAACCAGATTGCAGCGGCAACAGCGCAAGCCGCATATAGCAGGGATAACACCAGCAGGGCCGACATGCCCAAAGCCTCAACAGCCAGCGTGGTAAACAACGATGCCGCACAGATCGCCAGCAAGCCTCCAAGATAATACAGAATATGCGTGCCGCTAAAGCGCGCCTTGTCCGGGTTCTCTGCGATATCCGGGGTTGAATGCCTTTGCTTTAGAAATTCGAACAGAGGATCAATCTGCGCGTGCTGCAACAGCCCCTGTGCTGCGGCATCGTCTAAATCCTGACGCTGAATATTCATTTATTCCCCTCTATCCATGAAAATTATTTCGTCTTGCGCAGCAATAGCAGCAGCATCCACAGTAGAGCCAGAACCATGAGCATGCTGCCCAGCAGATGTGTTGTTTTGGCAATGCTGGCCGCCTGATGAATCAAGCCTGTTTCGCTGAGAATGAATTCCCAGTCGTGAAATCCGTAGGGCGAGCTCGAACCTTCATTGCCGCCCATCAATGGCATGGTCAAAACATTCGCATCATGGATATAAGACACCAGATCCAAAAAGCTTTCACCCAGCCACCACAGCGCCACCGCTGCGGCAAAGGCATCTTTTGTTTGCACAAGGAAGACGCCCATACAGATCAACGGCATCAGCAATTGCCCGAGGCTGCCGCCAAGCGAGGCCATCAAGCGCCCGAACGCACGAAACATAATATGTCCGAATTCATGAAAGGGCAGGTTGATGATATGCAAAAAGCTGTGTGATGCAGCATTGCCCAGCCAGTAATCTATGGGCGAGAATACGAGCCCCCAACTCATCCAGAGCAGAACCAGAAGCAACAGGCCGCGCCCGATCTTAGCCGCAGAATTGTCAGCATCTTTCATCTGCCAGAGTAATCCGCCTTCGTCTGGCTCAGCTGATTTTGCTCTGATTTTCTGGATGCGCTCAAACTTGGCAAAAATAATGCCGCACTTCTGGCATTCCACAGCGCCATCAGCCTGCGGATGTCCACATTTAGGGCAGTTCATGGCTTGATGACCTTATGAATGGTGTGCTTCCGAACGCTGCATTTCGATAAGTTCGATGGCATAACCATCAGGGTCTTTAACAAAGGCAATGATGGTATGGCCATGTTTCATCGGGCCGGGCTGGCGCGTAATGACGCCGCCAGCCTGATCAATATCGCTGCACACCTGATGAATATCATCCACTGCAATGGCAATGTGACCAAAGCCCGTGCCGGGCTCATAACTTGTTGTATCCCAGTTATAGGTCAGCTCAATAACAGTATGATCCTGTTCATCGCCATAACCGACAAAAGCCAGGGTGAACTTACCTTCCGGGTATTCGCTCTTGCGCAAAAGTTTCATGCCCATGATGCGGGTATAAAAATCAATGGATGTGTCCAAATCGCCAACGCGAATCATTGTGTGTAATAAACGCATGTATGTAACTCCAAGTGTTGTGTGTTGAGGGAATATAACCGCTTAAGCGTTGAGGTACAGTCAGAAGTGGAGAATTCACAATGGACTGATTAAATGAGCATGATGTTCCCCGTACGCGTGTCTTCATAGGAAGTTGCGGGGACAGGGGGCGAAAAAAAATTTCCCTTTTCATCCACCTTGATGATGCGGTAGGGGTTTCTGAATGGCAGCGTATGCGATTCATCGAGGTGATGCGCTCGAATGACGCTATTTCAGAGGGGAATATGAAATGAAAACTTTGACCTGTATGATTTTATCATGCTTATTGTTGCTTGCTCCGGTTAGTTCTTTTGCTGATGAAACTGAGTATGTTGAGCTCGAAACACGATATTCCAAGCTGCATGAGAGCTATATCGTCCACGATGATTTTACTGTTGAAAGAATAACTGAAATTCAGATGAAGGCATTGACCGAAAGCTCGGCGATGGACATTAAAGAACAGCATTTTTCGCATAGCACCAGCATAGAAGAGTTAGAGGTGCTGGAGGCCTATACACTCAAGGCCGGCGGCAAACGAATCAGTGTGCCAAAGGGAAATTATCAAATCACCGTCAATAAGGGGAATGGTGATGGAGGTCCGATTTTTTCTGATCGAACGCGGGTGACCATTGTTTTTCCTGATGTGGAAAAAAATGACTCTGTTTACATGAAACTTAAAAGTACTGAAAAAGAACCCATGTTTCCCAATCACTTCTCTGTGTCGCACTATTTCTGGAGCCAGAATGCCTATGATGATGTGAAAATAAATTTCGACTTGCCGAAGGCTCTTACCTTTAAACATCAGGTGCGTGATATGAAGGAAAAGGTGAGTGTAAACAAAGGACGAAAGCTTATCACCTTAACGTATAAAAATGTCAGGCCGATAAAAATAAAGCGTGATGATTTTGGTGTTTGGGATGAGAGCAAAGAAGCCGGTTTCGCATTTTCAACCTTCAAAGATTATGCCGAGATAGCTAAAGCCTATGCAGAGAGAGCGATGCCAAAAGCCATTCCGACAGTGCGGGTGGAAAAGCTGGCGCACGAGATTGTTTCGCAGGAAAAGAATAAAAAGCAGCAAGCTCGTCTTCTTTACGATTGGGTTGCCACAAATATTTCTTATGCCGGTAATTGTATCGGGGTGGGGGCAGTCGTGCCGCATGATACGGACTTTATTCTTGATAACAGAATGGGAGATTGCAAAGATCACGCAACCTTGTTGCAGGCACTTTATACTTCCGTAAATATTGAAAGTACTCAGGCACTCATCAATTCAGACAATAGCTATGTGTTACCTGAGATTCCTTCGGTTGCAGCCGTGGATCATGTGATCAATTATATTCCGGAGTGGGATAAGTTTGTTGATGCGACCAACGATTCCATGCCCTTTGACCGCTTGTCTCTTTCCCTGTCCGACAAACCAGTCATTTTAATGGATCACCATGTGGATGGGAAAAAAACGCCGGCAACACAATTTGGCGATGATTATCAGGAAATTGATTCAACGATGAAAATTCAGCCCGATGGTTCTGTCGTGGGTAGTGCCCGGCTAACATTGAAGGGACGCCCGGCCATTGATGCCAGAAGGGGCTGGCGGCATGTAACTCAGGAGCAGCAAGACAGATGGTTGGAGTCAGTGTTCAGTTCACGCAGTAAAATTGGTTCCGCGACCATGCAAAAGGACGATCCGCTGCCGTTATTGTCTGAATACAGTTATTCAGTGGAATTTAACCGGCCTGAGTTTATTTCACCCAGAGGTGTAGGTGCATTTTATATTGGACCATTGCTGAATGCGTCGATGTCGCTTTATTCAATTCTGGATTACTCGAATGAAGAGATTGAAGGTTATGATGTTGCTTGCGGGAATGGAAGCACGATAGAGCGCTTGGTCTATGAGTTTCCTGAAGGTGTAAAGATACTGGGTAAGCCGGACAACTTTGAGATCGAAGAGAATTATATCCACTATAAAGCTACCTATGAGTTGGCTAACAACAGGCTGAATGTTGTCAGGCAAGCCGATGATAGAACTCCGGGAAATATTTGTTCAGCAGAGCTGATTAATTCACAACGAAAGACACTGATGAAAATTTCTGAGAATTTAAAAATGCAGCTTGTGTATCAACATATGAAGTGATGGTAACGCGTCTCTGGAAGCGGCTTGAATCAGTGGTTTCCAGTTGCAGGAAGACAAAGCCCGCCCCGGGCTAAATCGGAACAGGAGAAATTTATGAAAACAAATGAAGTGGATGTTGCAGCGGCGGTTTCATATTTTTATGAGGCATTAAATGTACTATTTAGCGGTGATACACAGGCGATGAAAAATGCCTGGTCGCATGCTGATGACAGCAGTTATATGGGCCCGGATGGCCTCTACCTGTTGGGCTGGCAGAAGATCGAAGAGATGTGGAATCATGTCGGTGCTTTGAAGCTGGGTGGCCACGTCACTCCAGCAGCGTTAAATATTGTCGTGGGAAACGATATGGCTCTGATTACCTGCATAGAGAAAGGAGAAAATGAGCCGGATGGTCAAGCTGAATCGGTAGGCATTCGCTCTTCAACTGTTTTTCGCAAAGAGGCAGATGGCTGGAAGGTCATCGCGCATCAAACAGATGTATTGTCCTATTTGCTGCGTGAATGAAAAAGAAGCTCTACATGTTATGACCCGGTAATTCCTTCATGTTTACTTGCCTTCAGGCCTGACGTGAGACAGCACCATCTTGAATGGAACATCCACCATTGAGCCGAACAGTGGATGGTAGGCCAGTTTGCTTTGGCTCAGTTTCGGAGAGCTGATGCCGCAAAGGAAACGAACCAGGGCAACAGGATCGTGCAACTGCGGCGTTTCCCGGCGTAGTGCGATGGCCTGGTTCCAGATATCCGAATCAATCTCCCGGCTGTGACGCTCTGCAAGGGTGGCGCTTTGCTGGTGGAGGCACCAGGTGCAGTGGCCGCAGGGTTCGCTTCGCTGATCATCAAAATGGGCCGCCAATCCATTCACCTGGCAACGTTGCATGCTGGCAAAATCGAGCACCTGTTGCAGGCGTGCGATTTCAGCCGCCTCACGCTTGCAGGCGCGTTGAAAGAGTGCCTCCGCCAGCGCAGCATTAGAATCGGGCCGCTTCAGGCGACGGTAACGGTTGCGGATGCCGGAGACCTTCACCTCCAGCAGATTCTGCTCCGCCAGATAATCGAGCGCCCGAATGATGCGCTCACGCTGCGTAGAGAGCTGCACTGCCGCCTGCTGCACATCAATCGTGAACCATGTCCGCGCTTTTTGCGCCAGTCGAAAAAGATTACCCAGGAACGTTCGCCGCTCCTCATCAAAGCGGGCGAGGATTTCAGCCGAGCTTTGCAGCGGCTTGAATTGATAGTTGGCATAAAAGGGGGTGCCGCCCGCCAGATAGCCATCCAGCTCCAGATAGGTCAGCAGCGTGCGCAGCACCAGCGGGCGGATATCGTGTTGATTGGAGAGCTCATACTGGCTGATATCAAAATCCTCCTCCTGCGAGAAGAGGTCATCCAGCAGACTCTGCAACGCTGCCTGCGTGGGCGTATCGCCATAAATAAAATTCTCCAGCACATTGAGATCATCCATACAGACCAGCATTTCACAGATCGAGGGTTCGCCATCGCGCCCTGCACGGCCAATCTCCTGCGCATAGTTCTCCAGCGATTTGGCCAGATTGTAGTGGTAGACGTAGCGGATATTCGATTTATCCACCCCCATGCCGAAGGCGATGGTGGCGACCACAATCGCATCATCAGCCTGCATGAACCACTCCTGCGTCTCGGCACGCAGCTCATTTTTCATGCCTGCATGGTAGGGACGAGCCGAAAAGCCCGCTTCCGCCAGGCGCGCTGCTACCTCTTCAGCCGTGCGTTGCAGCGTCACGTAGACAATCACCGGCCCCGATGCACGAGATCGAATTCGTGCCAACAACGTAGCATCACGTTCGCCTGCACTGACCGCACTACTCAGTAGTGTCAAATTGGGCCGGTAGAAACCGGTACGAATGGCGCAATCAGACTGAATAGAAAAAGCACGGCAGATATCATCCTCCACCGCTCTGGTGGCCGTCGCCGTCAGCGCCAGCACCCGTTCAGCAGCAAAACTCTGCGCATACTCCGGCAGCTTGAGATAGTCGGGGCGAAAATTGTGCCCCCACTCCGAGATGCAGTGTGCCTCATCAATGGCCAGCAGGGCGATGGGCAACCCGGCAATGGTGGCGCGAAACCGTTCATTATTGAATCGCTCCGGTGCCACATAGAGCATCTTCAATGCACCCGACCGCGCCTGATTAAACACCTCCCGGTACTCATCCGCACTCAGGCTCGAATCCAGCCGCGCCGCTGCAATGCCCCGCTGCTGTAACGCATCGATCTGATCCTTCATCAAAGCAATCAACGGCGATACCACCAGCGTCAACCCCGGTAACAGCAGTGCTGGCAGCTGATAACAGAGTGACTTACCGCCCCCTGTAGGAAAAATCGCCAACGCCGAATGCCCCGCCAACAACTGCTCAATCACCGCCCGCTGCCCCGGATTAAACGCACGAAAGCCGAAATAACGCTGTAAGGTTTCATCAATGTTGTTCTGTTGCATGGGGTGCTCCTTTGTGTGCGCTTAGAAACGGGTCAGCTTGACATTTACACGTGCAAATTCAAATAAACTTCATGGAACGTGGAAATAATACTTTTCCTGAACTTCCTGAACTTCCTGAACTTCCTGAACTCCGACTGGCTCCTGCTTCCAAGGCAGATGATTGATTTTTTGAGCTGATCGACAGAAACTGTCACCAGCTTTTTTATTGGTCCGAAAGTGGAAGGAAAAGGTCACAGGACCACAGGGAAGCATTGATGATTTCAGGAGGCAGGTATGAGTGAGGGCTGGTCGGAAAATGAGTTGAACCGTACGGTGAGAATGTTTAAAGAGAAGAAGTATCATGCACGCAACGGTAAGGTCCATTTTAAGAATCTGGATAAGAGTACAGGCTTCATTTTTGAGGCTGAGATGGAAAAAGTGCAGTACCGGATGCATCCCTTCAAAGACAGTCATACTTTTGTCGAGTATGAATCCCTTGAAGCGATGATGGCAGCTGGCTGGGTCTCGAGTTAAGAATACAGCCTGAAATCATCCTGATGAGAATATTGTGGCAGACCGTTGCTTCTTAGAAAGGGATGGGTTCACGAGAAGGTTGCTGATGTGTTGGGCCTGAAAGCAGGCCTATCCGGATGTGGAATGCCCCACTCACAGGCGTTAAAGGACTCTGAGCCGAATGGTATTTTCAAGACTGACTCAATCCCGCTTCCTCAAGCGACGGTTCCTGTTCCCGGACAGCCTTCTGGTTGACCTTTTGGTCACTTTTAAGGGCTTTGTCGCCATGTACTGCCAATTCAACAATCAATGGCAGATGATCCGAAGCAATGTTGCCAGCACTATGGATACTTAAAGCGCTAAGCTGTGGCGATAATAAAAGATGATCCAAAGGAATCATCAGCATGGGCAAAGTGGCAGGCCATGTCGGAACAATACCAAAACCCTCTCTGGCATTATGTAAACCCGAGTCTTGCATGAGCCGCTGATAATCGTCTGACCACATGCTTGTATTTAAATCACCAACAACAAGCAATGGTTTTTGGCGTTGATGTTGCGCCAGGAGGATGATGGCTTGAAGTTGTTTATTTCGTTCTTGGTGAAATTCATTGTTAATCGGTGGAACAGGATGCGTGGCGAGTATGGTGATGGTTCTATCGTTTAAACGCATATCTGCTTTGATGCTGGCTATCGGCATCCTGCCAAGCTCCAGATTTTGAATGTTTTCCAATGGCCATCGGCTGAATAAAGCGATGCCAAAATTGTCACTTTGAGGGAATACATATTGGTACGGATAAGCCGTATCTAATGTTTTAAGTGCCTTTGCCCACTGTTGATCAATCTCTAAAAGTACCACGACATCTGGTTTTTCTTGTTTGATCAATGCAAGAAGCTTGTTGCAGGCTTGATTTCCTCGTTGAACATTGCTTTCTAAAACTCGTATTTTACCAACAATATTATCATGTTGGTTTGCTCCTCCAATATACCATGGCAATATAAAAACGGTATTTAAAATGATGGGTAGCAGCATGGAAACGCTCCAGTTGTACTGTTTAAAAAATAGAAAAAAGATGGCTGAAAACAATGCCATAAAGAGATATTGCACGTGAAAGTGAGAAAATAATTCAAATATCCACAGATCATGGGGGAGTAGTGACAATCCACTGGTGATAAAGCTGGCGACAGCGATGAGTTTCATCCATTTCAACCATGTTGATTTTGTTTTTTGTTGGCTCAATCCGTGCCTCTCTTAAGCTGCTATGATTGGTTAAAGTGAAGATAAGCTTCGATCATTTGCGATTAATGTTTTTACTCCTGACATGGTTTTGTCGGTATGGAGTCTTTATTCAGCTTTATCCGATTAATTTTGTCTGCGTGTTTGATGTAGCCAAGCTGATAGAGCTCCATGGTTATAGTCTTTAGCTGCCGATTGTCCTTTTCCGATCTGTTCGGATTTGCGTTCAGAAGCTCATATTCAAGTTGCATAGAGCGAATTTTCTGGTCATTTTTTCTGCAATCGGTGCAGCGATTACAGGATGCATCGACATAGAATCCCAGTTCTTCGTACCAATATTGCTGTTCTTTGGCAAAAAAGATAAACAGGCGATTGCATACCTCACAGCTTGCCTCAATATCCACATACAATGAGCGAGGGTAGGTTGAATAATTTTGCTTTTCTATATTGGCAGGAATAGCGGTATACGGAAAATAATTAAGCCACTGATATCCCCAGAACGAATGATCGATCTCCTCTTTGGTGAAATTAAAACCGGATTTTATCGGTTCATTCCCATATCTTGGATGATCTACATAACATCGTTGCTTAAGTTTCCTGCGCTTACCCATCTTTATATGCCTGCTGAATCAGATGAAAGCGATGAACGACTGAACAGGTACACCAATAGCAACATTAATTTAATCATCTTCATAGGGTTAACGTCCGGGCTGACCCGGTTTACTGTTTTTCTGTTTGAAATGGAGGGTGTTGATAATGGCATTGGTGATCTCAACATCCCCCAGGGCTTCATCGGAGAGGCGGTAAAACATTCTGGCCCGAATGCGGCTTAATGTTTGGATTAACTCTGATGCCGGTATCGTAGAATTCAGAACTGCTTCAGGATTGGTATTGCTGTCTTTGCCATAGTGTTCATACATGGCGGCCAGGCGTTTTTTCAGTATTGCGTCGCTCAGGCTTTTAGCACCCGGAAACCCGGACAACTGTGCTTTCAGCGATGAATACGAAACCAGTTCAATATCAGGTCGAATGCGCTGATAATAATGTTGCGATTCGGCATCCAGGTCGCTCGAATTGATCTCCAGCATGGTGGCACGACCAGCCGGCCCGCCAGCGGTCATCATATAAGCGGTTGCGCGACTGAATGTTTCATCGTTACGTTGAGCCAACATCACCGATTTAATATCCTGCTGGCTATCGCTTGAGCCGATCCAGATGAGAATTTCGATCACTTTGTTGGTGAGAGCCGGATCAGTCAGTAGCGAGCGAAGATGGGTCTCGGCTTCCTCTCCATAGACACCATAAAGAAACACGCAGACCATTGTTTCGCTAAGCTTGAGTGCATGCTGTGGAATATAGATCGTCACACTTTTTTTGAGAAAAGCTTCATCAAGAAGTTGCAGCATTCCAGGGTCCCTGTCGGGAGCAACCGCATGCGCCAGCATAAACAATAGTTGATGATTTTCTGCAACGATGTCGGATGTCAGATCAAGTTTGAACAGCGCACGGGTGGCCAAAGCTTTATCTTCAGCACTATCCTGCAGGCGGAGGTAATAACCGATATCAAGCAGAAACAGATTGCTCGGCTCACGCTTGTCCAACTCCTCCGTTAATTCCTGACGCAAAATCGGTAGTACGGCCTTTTTGTGTGCCTTGAAATATTTCCAGGCCTGATCCATCTGCTTGTTGTAGCCGTTGACGACCTTACTCTCCTGACCGGGTAAAATGGAACGAATGGCATCCAGATGGGTCATGGTTGTCTGCTCCACCGTGGCGGCAGCCGCACTCACTGTGTTAAGCGTAAAAATCACTGTCAGTATCAGGAATCCACCCGTTAAACCAGCCGATAAACTGTTCATATTCATCATCCGCCCCCTTGCAAATCAAGCATGGCGGAAAAGATGAACCTCACGAAGCTACCTGTCATCATCAACATGAATGATATTTGAAAAAAGTAAGGTAAGGAAACGGGTCAGTAGTTTTATCATCACAGCTCCTGATAAATGAGGGTTTCATGACAAGCACAACATTGTTGCAATGAACAAGGTCACGGCAGGCAGAAATACCCACATAGCAATCTCATACATTTTGTAGAGCATGCTTCGAGAGTTCCATTCACGCCTCTTTTTCTCTCTGAATGTTGGCGAACTCAGATACACCAGGCCGCCAAATAGGAAATAGGCAAAATCAAAAAAGGCCATGATCATCCATTCCTAATCGCACGGCTCGATGCGGCGGTCATTTTTGCTGGCTATATAGATCACGAGGGTTGTTGGCGAGCACAGGAATATTTTTTATCGACTGCTGCTGATTAAATTGGTGCAATAATAGCTCTGCCTGTTGGTAATGTTTCTGTTCCAGAAGTGACTCCACCTCACGGGTAAAAGTGAAAACCCTGTAGTCCTTGCCTTCAAGCGTCTTACATTTGATCATATTGTAGACGCTCATCAAAAACAGGGCTAACAGCACAACAGCGGCGGCCTTACCTATTTTGGCTATGACCCGATCCGAATAACGCGGCAGTGAACAGACAAACCAGAGCAATGCAGCGGCAATAATCGGAATGGGTGAAGCGCAGAGCATCTTCAAGCTATCTGCTACTTCCATCTCATAACTAAAATACATATTTCACCTCATCCGCTACGTTTTTCAGTATGAACTGATTCTGGCTGGCGAACTTTTTTCCGGTAAAAATAACCGCAGAGAAATAGAACGACTCCGGGTAACCAGACCCATTTTAGTTCACTGATGATGACTGCCAGACCCTGCCCCTCGAAGAAGCGTCGAATATTCAGCGTTGAAACCTCAATGGGCTGAACAGGGAAAAAATATCGTTCATTGCTGAAAGGGGAAAGAAACGCAATGCCGTGACCGCCATTGGTGAGCGCATCGAACAGTCCATGCGAGACGATACAGAGAAAAAGAAACAGCCATATCGGCGAAACGGTGAGTGAACAGCGCCTGCTCATTAGCCAGGCAATGCAGCCACTGCTAAACAGTGCAAAGAAGATGGAGTGGGTAAAACCACGATGGCCAAACAGGTGCGTATAGGGGATGCCGAGTCGAAATCCGATGATGTCGATATCCGGCAGGATGGTAAAGAGAACACCGACAAACAGGACGGTTTTTGAACCTCTGATCGAATCAAACCATGGCTTTAAGGCGATAGCGACGACCGGGTGGCTAAAGAGGGTGGGCATTACCCTCTGTTCCTGCCAAGCAGATACTTGATCGCATCAAACACCCCTGCAAAGCGTATGGATGGATCGATATACTTTTGGATCACATAGAACAAATAGTAGTAAAAACGGGCCGATGTCCAGATCACAAGCAGCAACAACGCAGCATTCAGCCACGATGGAATCTGTATCAAAATCAGCCAGGCGCTCATCAACAATAGCAACAGAAAGAGTCCACCATTCAGGTGCATCTGCCAAGGCTGTTTAAGATCGGCCATCAAACCCGTACGCGTTTTTTGTATCATTGCTGACTCATTTAGGGGCACTTTATTTCCACTGACGTAGAACGGAACATAGTTCAATATAATTTATACTACTTGAAATAATGCTATGCACCTCCTTGATTGAAAAAACACCATCCATTGTTAAACATAAGTTATCCAGCTTTTCAGCATATTGGTTCCAATCTAATGGATCTTCAAAGAAGCGTAATAGCACTCCTTTTTCGTAGTCAGTGCTTTCTTCAGCAATTTGACACGCTTTCGCAAGATCGAAGGAATGTTCTTTCGCTAAATCTACTGAAATATACGTTTGCCAATAGAGTCCAGGAATATATTTTGATAAATCTCGCCCTACCCATGATTCAATATGCATTGTGCCTGCCCTTATCATTTCTTAGGCCCCAAGTCGTCTAAAAATGTAGGTCGCTAAAGCGAAGCGTCATACGACACAATTCCGAGGGTATCATACCTGATTCAATCTTTGCCTCGCTCATCACGTTCCCCCTTACTGATTATGCATGGCGGAAAAGATGAACCTCCTGAAGCTAACTGTCATCATCAATGTGAATGATAAACGAAAAAAATCCATATCTTACACCCTGCACACACCTCCAACTGAGATTTCCATGTTTCATCCGAAGGGCTCTGCTGTGTAAAAAAAATACATCAACAGAACCATCCGACCCCGTTTGCTTCCGTACCTATGTTTCCTTGCGCACAGACGGGATTTATTTCTGCTCTAAGCTGTTGTGTTGAAAGTGCTCTTGACCAGAGCGAAAAACTGCGCGCTTTTGCCTTGCGGGGTGCCTTGCGGGATAAATGTCGGGAGAGCAGATGAACGGATACCATTGTTTTAGTTGGCGGTTATGCATTTTATGAGTCTTTGTTGTTCAAATAACAGTAACCCGGTGGCGAGTGATAAGCGCGCGAAATTCAACTTCCGCACATATCTGCTCGGCTTGTGCATTGGCTTGTTGCTGCTCGCCCCACAATCCGGCCGGGCAGCCGGGACGGCTGCCGGGACGGCTGCCGGAAGCAGCATTTCCAATGTGGTGACCTTAACCTATGTCATCGGCGCTGGCCCGCCGTCGACGGTGAACAGCAGTATTGTTTCGTTTCTGGTGGATGAGATTATCCAGCCTGTTCTCAGCTGGCAGGATGCTGCGCCCGTTGCGGTAAGTACACCGGGAAACAATGACGTGCTGACATTTTTGCTGACCAATAGCGGCAACGGCACTGAGTCATTCGGCCTGACCCGCACCAACGATCCGGCTCCGCCGCCCGGAAACTACACCCCGCTGGATGGCAGCATCGGCTCGATCTATGTTGAGAGTGGCCTGCTGGCAGGTTTTCAGGCCACCGGCGCGAATGCCGATACGGTGTATATAGCGGGCGGCAACGACCCCACGCTCTCGCCAGATGCAAGCCTGACCATTTATCTGATCAGCAATACCCCATCCAATCTCCCCGTTAATGCAGGCGGCAATGTGTTGCTGACTGTTTCATCGCTAACACCCGGTACAGCAGGTTCACCACCCGGCACCAGTCTGGCGGGGTTGGGGCAGGGTGGCGGTTTCGCCGTGGTGGGCAGCTCAAGCGCACAAGCGGGCACGACGGGCAGCTACATCGCCAGCGGCGTGGGTTTTGTGATGAATAAATCCGTGCTCAGCGTGCTCGATCTGCAAGGCGGCGTGCTTGTCATGCCGGGAGCTGTACTGACTTATCAGATCGTAGCTTCGCTTTCAGGCGCCGGTACTGCGACCAATCTGGTGATCGTCGATCCGCTGCCTGCCGATACCACCTATGTGCCGGGTAGCATCGTGGTGGATGGTATCGTCAAAACCGATGCGGCCGATGCCGATAACGCGCAGCTCATCAGCGCCACCCGAACTGTTTCTGTTTCGCTGGGGAATGTTGCTGCCCCGGCCAATGTAGTGATTACTTTTCGTGCAACGATTAACTGATTGAAGGAGGACTCTATGTCTATTTCCCGTTTATGGATCATCGCCATCCTGCTCACCCTGCTGGGTGGATATGCGCAGGCTGTTCAGGCAGCGGATGGCGCTATCAAAGTAAAAAGTGTGGCAGAAGTCGAAGTCACCGTAGTTGGCAAGGATGGCAAAAAACAAATCAAACGCGTCTCCCCCGACAATGCCATTCCGGGCACCGAGGTGATTTTCACCAACACGTTCGAAAACATCAGCGACAAAACGGCGAGCGATATCGTCATCAACAATCCGATTCCATCCGGCACCGAATATAAGAGCGGCAGTACATTCGGCAAGGAGACCGACATCGAATTCTCGGCAGATGGCGGCAAGAAATTCGCCCATGCCGAAGCCTTGAAGCGCAGGGATGCGCAAGGTCAGGAACGCACCGCATTAGCCAGTGAATATACCAATATCCGCTGGACCTACAAAGGTCAACTGAGCGCCGGGAAATCCGGCGAGGTCGGTTTCCGCGCAGTAATCAAATAGCGAGGCTGACCATGAACCTTTCATTATCAAATAATCAAGGGCGTTTTCTGATGCCCGAATCGATGACCAATCCGCTCTGGATTCCTTTGCCGCTTTCCGGCCATGGCCCGCCGATCAGGGAAAGGCCCGGATGAACATATCAAGCAGACCGATATTTTTTTACAACAGGTCGTCATTTGTATCAGCACTTTATTAAAAAGGAGAATCAAAATGAAAAATTATCATGCGAATAAGGGAAGCCCCCACAAGCTCATTGCACTGTTGTCCTGCGCGGCGTTGCTGGGCCTTGTCTCACAAAGCGCGCAAGCGGTTGGCACGGCTTCAGGCACCCTGATCTCCAACAGTGCCACGTTAGCTTACTCAGTCGGTGGTGTGGCACAAACCGACATTGGCTCTTCACTGGCTGGCAATACCGCTGGCCCCGGCACAGCCACAACGTTTTTAGTCGATAACAAAGTGAATCTGTCCGTGGTGGGCGGCGGTGTTACCTCGATGACACCCGGCCAGGTTGGCGGAGTCAGCACGTTTGTTGTAACCAATCTGGGTAATACGGTGCAGGATTTCTCACTGGCGCTGGCGAACAATATTACCGGCACCGTATTGGGTGCCAACACCGACAACTTTAACGGAACCGGTCTGGTCGCGTTCGTTGATACCAATGCCAACGGCATCCTCGATGTGGGTGAATTACAATACATCGATGAGTTGGCGCCCGGTGCCTCAGTCACCGTGACCGTACTCTCGACGGTTCCCGTGACACAGGTCAACACCGATATCTCTATCGTCAACCTGCTGGCAACAGCACTGGCAGGTGGTGGCGTGGGTGCGCAGGGTGCGGCACTGGTCAACACCGTTGCCAACACGGCAGGTGTCGATGTGGTGTTTGCCGATACTGTCGCGGGAACGGATGATCTGGTGTTAAGTGCCAATCATTCGGATCGAACAACCTATCAGGTGGTCTCGGGAACATTGATGGTCGCCAAGACCGTCACGCCTATTTGCGACCCGGCCAATGGCAACGTTAATCCGAAGCAGATCCCCGGAGCAGCGGTGCGTTATGCTATTACGGTGGCGAACATCGGAGCGGGACCTGCTACGCTGACATCATTGAGCGATACCCTGAATGCTGCACTGCTGATTGATCCAACGCTCAATAGCGGTGCCTTGCCAGCCGCTAACTGCGTTTCGGGTAATGTGGCGAATTCACTTTCCGCCTCAGGATTCGGTGCAGTCAGGGGTGTCGGAGTTGGCCCCGGTGTGCTCGGCGTGGCAGCTGATGCAACCACAGCCGGTGCAACGTCCGCCGGACAGGTGGTGACCATACTTTACAATACCCTGGCCAGCACATCGTACGGTGTTGTCAACCCATCGCTGGCTGCGGGCGACTACGTCACGGTTTATTTCAACGTGTTCGTACAGTAAGGATCGGGAAAAACCGTGCTCGATTGCCTGACAATCAGCCCATCCCTGAGCTCGGGGATGTTTAGACAGGCTGGCCGCAAGGTCAGCCCGTCTTTTCCTGCGCATTCCATGTGCGCAGCAAAAGGCGTATCCGGGGACAGATATAACACATCTTCGCTCTCTGCACTCAGCCAGTGGCTGCTAGCATCTGCCTTCTGCCTGCTCTCGTCTGCCGTCTGGGCGGCAACCCCGGCAAATACAACGATCACCAACATCGCCAACGCCAGCTGCAGTGTCGGCCCAAACAATTTAACCGCAAACGCCTCGGCGGCGGTGAACACCGCCGCGTGTATCGACGTCAACCTCAAAATTGAACTGTTGCAATACATCCCGCCTGCAAATGTAGCTCTGGCACCCACCGGCAGCCAAATCGAGATGGTGCAGCCCGGCGGTTATGCACCGGGCGGTGCGCTCGCCGGACCTTTTATTCTGCTGGCTCAGCCAACCCTGCCCGGTAACCCGGCAGCTACGCCGCTGCCATCCAATCTGCTGCTCGCGCCGATGAACGATGCGGCGAATAAGCCGATTGCCGCCTACGCGCGCAATGAGCCGATATTTGTCCGCGTGCTGAGCTTAGACGCGAATACCACCGCCGCTGTCGACCGGGTGTCGGTGACCCTGTCCACGAGCAAAGGCGGCGACATCGAAGTGCTGCAACTAAGCGAAACCGGTCCTTCCACGGGGGTGTTCGTGGGCGTACTACCATCACAATTTACTGCGCTCGGCACCGTACCAACACCCCATGATGGTATTCTCACCACCTCGGCCTACAACGAGAACATCACCGGCAGCTACAGTCACCCCAGTTGTACCCCCGGCGGTGCAGCGATCATCAGCTACAGCAGTGCGCTGATCGATCCGCTCGGAATCGTCTTCGACTCTATGTCCGGCGCTCCGGTCAACGGCGCAGCAGTGAGCCTGATTGATGCGGTAACCAATCAGCCAACTTTGGTATTCTGCGACGATGGTGTGACTGTGTTACCACAGCCTGTAAGCAGCGGCTCAGCGACGATTTGTGATGCTGCGATGACGGCGGGCGGTTTCCGCTTTCCGCAAGCGGCGGCAGGCAACTACAAACTCAGCGTGTTACCACCGCAGGGATACGCCTTCCCCTCGGCCGTTCTGCCAGCGAACCTGCCTGCTTCTGTCGGCACGCCAGCGGTTGTGCCGAGCATCATCGGCAGTCCGGGGCTGCCACCGGGCGCTTCGTATGGCGGTGTGTTCGCATTGTTGGGGACGATATTGCGATTGGATATTCCGGCAGACCCCGGCTCGCTTGCGATCACCATCCGGAAAACCGCCGGTAAAGCCGTGGTTGGCACCGGCGAGTTTGTGCCCTATAGCCTGAGCATCACCAATAACAGCGCCGCTGTGGCGTTGACCGGCGCATCGATTGCCGATCATCTGCCGCCCGGCTTCCGCTATCAGAAAGGTTCGGCACGGCTCAATGGCGCGGTCACGGCCGATCCTCTGGTTGCGCCGGATGCGAGCATGATCACCTTCACGCTGAACATCGCACCTGCCGCGCTGGTCACCCTGCGCTATGTGCTGGAAGTCACCCCCGGCGCACGCCCCGGCATGGCGGAAAACAGCGCCGCTGCCACCGGTCTCTTTATCTCCAACACCGCCCGCGCCAGCGTGCTGGTGCGCGAAGATCTATATCGCAACAAGGCCATTCTGATCGGCCGCGTCATCGACGGTTCGTGCGATGACAAGGTGGATAACGATGCCAAAGGGGTGGCCAATGCGCGCGTGGTGTTGCAGGACGGCAGCTATGTGTTAACAGACAGCAATGGCCGCTGGCACATCGACAATCTGCGTCCCGGAACCCATGTGGTGCAGCTCGATCCGGATGCCCTGCCCGAGGATTACGAAGTGCTCGCCTGCGAGCAGAACAGCCGTTTTGCCGGACGCAGCTATTCACAATTCGTCAACCTGCGCGGCGGCAGTTTGTGGCGCGCCGATTTCCACGTGCAAAAGAGAAGTGCCAGCGAGAGAACATCCACCAAAGTACCCGTTAAAGCTGCTGCCACCCCGCCTGCTACCACATCACCAAATAACGATCCGGCCCGTTTGCTGGAAAAACTGCCTTACGACGAAGCGTGGCTGGCATCAGCGCTGCCCGGCAACGAATGGCTGCATCCACAGGAGAGTTTCCATCCCAACCTGCCGGTGATGAAGGTGGCGGTGAAGCACAATCCGCAACAGAAACTGGTGTTGAGTGTCAACGGTGTAACGGTGAACCCCTTGCTCTTCGATGGCGCGAAAATGAATGCGGCACGCAGTATCGCGCTCAGCAGCTGGAACGCCGTGCCGTTAAAAGAGGGGGCCAATAGCGTCCAACTGGTGGTTATCGATGCGGCAGGCCAGGAGATCAGCCGCACGATGCGTAGCATCTATTACGCCGCGACACCGGATCATGTCGAATTTATGCCGCAACAATCACATTTGATTGCCGATGGCAAGACTCGCCCGATGATTGCCGTGCGCTTCCTCGATAAAAACGGCGTGCCGGTACGGCGCGGCATCAGCGGCGAATTCCAGTTGAATGAACCCTATCGTGCCTATGATCGCCGCGAGGCCATCGATGGTGAACCGCTGACTGGACGAATTAATGGCAAGCCGCGCTTTGAGATCAACAGCGATGGGCTGGCGATGATCGAACTGGAGCCGACCACGCAATCGGGTGAAGCGATTCTGAATTTCCCATTCAACGACCAACGCACGCAGGAGGTACGCGCCTGGCTGCAAGCGGGGCAACGCGACTGGATTCTGGTCGGTTTTGCCGAAGGGACTGCAGGCCATAAAACCCTGTCCGGCAACTTGCAGGCACTTCAGGCCGCCGACACTGAAAGGCAACTGTTCGACGACAACAAACTGGCGCTCTACGCCAAGGGCAGCATCCGGGGCGACTACCTGTTAACTGCCGCCTACGACACCACCAAACAAACCGGCAACCCGTTGCTTAAACAGGCCGTTGACCCCACCCAATACTACACGCTCTACGCCGATGCCACCCAGGCTCGTTTCGATGCCGCTTCCGCCAGCCGTTTGTACGTCAAGCTGGAGCGCAAGCAGTTCTATGCCATGTTCGGCGACTACGACACCGGACTGAGCGTCACCGAACTATCCCGCTACAGCCGCACCGTGAACGGCGTGAAGAGCGAATACCGAGGCGAGAAGGTCGGCTACAATGCGTTTGCCAGCGTCACCGCTCAGGCCTACGTCAAGGATGAGATTCCCGGCAACGGCACTTCCGGCATCTACAAACTCTCACGCGGTAATCTGGTGATCAACTCCGACAAAATCCGCGTGGAAAGCCGCGACCGCTTCCAGTCGCAAACCATCGTCAGCACTCAAAATCTGACCCGTTATCTGGATTACGACATCGACTACGCGCTGGGCACGCTGACCTTCCACCAACCGATGATGAGCCGCGATGGCAACTTCAACCCGACCTATATCGTCGTCGAATATGAATCGGCCGATCCCGCCGACAAAAAAGCCACCTTCGGCGGCCGCAGCAGCTTTAAGCCGGACAAGGCAACGGAGATCGGCGCAACCCTGATACACGAGGGCACCGTGGGCGCGACCGGCAACCTGCGAGGCGTGGATGCCAGCTATCAAGCCGACGATAAGACCAAATTGCGTGCTGAAGCGGCCAGAAGCAACGGCAATCGCGCCGGTATCGCCTCCGGCGGTAGTGCCTGGCTGGGCGAAATTACCCATCGTGAAGATCAGTGGGATACCAGGGCCTATGTGCGCCAGCAGGGTGACGGCTTTGGCATGGGGCAGCAGGCGGCCTCGGAAGGATCGACGCGCAAAATGGGGGTGGATGGCCGCCGGAAACTTACCGACAGTCTGCAACTGCAAGGGCAGGCGTTTAAACAGGAGAATCTGACCACCAACGCCAGCAACAACCTGATCGAAGGCCGTGTAGATCAAAAATTAAGCGATGATCTCAACGCCTATTACGGCGCCCGCACGGCGCAAGATCAGAACGCTGCTGGCAACACACAGAGCAACCAGCTTCTCGCCGGAGCGGCCTACACCATGCCGGACAAAAAACTCGGCCTGCATGGCGCAGCCGAAGTCGGCTATGGCAGGGCGGGCAGCGCCACCATGCCGGATCGCCTGATTTTTGGTGCCGACTATAAAGTGACCGAACTGACCAAACTGTTCGCCGAACAGGAATTTGCACGCGGCCAGCAGCTCACCGCCAACACCACCCGCGCCGGGCTACGAACCCAACCCTGGAGCGGCGGCGAAATGTCGGCTTCAGTCGGCAACAGCATCAACAACGATGCCGAACGTTTATATAGCAATCTCGGCCTGGTGCAACGCTGGCAGGTCAACGCACAATGGCAGGCCGATTTCAGCATCGACCGCAGCCAGACCCTGCGCAACAACGCCGCGCCGCTCAACCTCAACACCCCGTTGCCCTCCGGTTCCGGCGGTCTCTCGGGCCTGCCCTCAACCTCCGGCGATTATACCGCCACCGCACTCGGCGTGGCCTACCACGACAAGCTGTGGAGCGGCAACGGACGCGTTGAATTTCGTAATGCCAGTATCGATCAGCAAAGGAATTTGCAACTGGGCATGCAGCGCAACCTCGATGAAGGGCGCGCCATGGCCGCCGGTGTCACCCTGCGCCATGCCAGCGGTGCGGGCACCACCAGCAACAGCAGCGATCTGCGCCTCTCCTATGCCCACCGCCCGAACGACAGCCAGTGGGTATGGTTCGACCGTGCCGATTACATCACCCAATTCAGTCAGGCTGCCGGCCTGTCGATCAACGGGGCAAAGCTGGTGAATAATCTTAACGCCAACTACATGCCGAACCGCCACACCCAGATCGCGCTGCAATACGGCGCGAAATATGTGCGCGATAGCATCGACGGCACCGACTACAAAGGTTATACTGACCTGATCGGCACCGAAATTCGCTACGATGTAACGCAGGATTGGGACGTGGGCACATTCGGCTCGTTGATGCGCTCACTCAATTCCGGCGTGCGTAGCTACAGCCTGGGCGCATCGATCGGCTACAACGTGCTGGAAAACAGCTGGCTGTCGGTGGGCTACAACCTGCGCGGCCTGAATGATCGCGACTTCACCGCCGCCGCCTACCGTGCCCGTGGCCCGTTTGTCACCCTGCGCATGAAGGTGGATCAGGATACCTTCGGCTTGAACAAGGGCAGTGCAATGAATCGCCTGATGGATAATGAACAATGAACAGGATCAGCATGGAAACAACAGCAGGTGCTGCCAATCGTCATTTCACGGAGGGTGAAGCCATGCGAAAAATCATCAGACTATGGCTGCTGCCGATATTGCTGACCGGACTAACCAACTGGGGCGGCAGTGCCATGGCCGTGGGAAGCGTGCCGCCACTGGGCGTTGCGGGCAGCTTCGCCGTGCTCGGTGCGACGACAGTGACCAATACCGGTGCCAGCGTCATTACCGGAGATGTGGGTAACTCGCCGGGTGCAGCGATCACCGGATTTCCTCCGGGCAGTGTCAGCGGCACGATACACGCAGCAACGGCCACTGCGGCAACGGCGCAGACGGACGCCACCACCGCATACAATGCGCTCGTAGCACAGGCATGCGATTTCGGCCCCCTTGGTGTGACAGATCTGGCAGCGCAAACGCTCACACCGGCTGTCTATTGCTATTCATCGTCACTGGCCAATACCGGGTTACTCACGCTTGATGCCGGAGGCAACCCCAATGCCGTCTGGGTCTTCAAAATCGGCAGCACACTGATCACCGGGGCCGGAGCCTCTGTCGTTTTGATTAATGGCGCTCAGTATAGCAATGTGTTCTGGCAGGTCGGCAGCTCGGCGACACTCGGTACCACCACGAGCTTTGCCGGAAATATCCTCGCATTCACCAGCATTACCCTGACGACCGGTGCAAATGTATCTGGAAGGGTTCAGGCACTTAATGGTGCAGTGACGCTGGATACCAACGCCGTGACACTCTCGCCGATCCTCACCATTGCCAAATCGGTGGCTGCCTTTTCCGATCCGGTCAACGCCACCATCAATCCCAAGGCCATACCCGAATCAGAGATGTTGTACACCATGACCGCAACCAACAGCGGCTATGGCGTTGCCGACAACAATACAACCGTGATTACAGATCAGATTCCTGCCAATATGAGTCTGTGCGTCTCAACCCTATGCAGCAATCCACCGGTAACATTCTCCTGCAGCGCCATTCCCGTCTGCGGGCTGACCTACACCTATGGCACCGCCGTAACCTACTCCAGCACAGCAGGCGGGGTCGCACCCTTCACCTATCTGCCGATTCCGGATGTAGCCGGATATGATGCCAACGTAACAGGGGTTCGCATCAACCCCAACGGCGTATTTAACGGCGCAAGTGCCGGAGGCAATCCATCGTTCAGCCTGCTATTAAAGATGAAAATAAAATAGGCCTTCGAAAATTGGGGATAGTATATTCTTTTCGGGTTGTGCAAGGATGGTTGGCTTGAAATGAGTATACTAATGGGATGGTCCGTTCCGCTCCCATACGGCATCACAATGTGCCATAATAGTTGAGTCCGGTGAGGACAACTATTAACCAAGGAGCGAAACGAACCATGAAAAACATTAGCAGAAATAAAATGATTACGACAGTTGGTATTGATTTAGCGAAGGGTGTTTTTCACCTTCATGGAGTAGATGCTCAGGGTGAATTTGTTGTTCGAAAACGATTAAACCGAAGTAAACTCATAGAATTTATGGCACAATTGACTACATGTCTGGTTGCCATGGAAGCATGTGGCGGCTCTCATTATTGGGCACGCAAGTTTGAAGATATGGGCCATGATGTTCGTTTAATAAGCCCTCAGTTTGTGAAACCATATGTGAAAGGTAATAAGAATGATGAGGCAGATGCCGAAGCAATATGCGAGGCAGTGCAGCGACCTAACATGCGTTTTGTACCCATTAAAAATATTGAACAACAGGATATTCAAAGCATTCACCGGGCAAGAGAACAAGTGGTATGCAGACGCACAGCTCAAGGCAATCAGATA
>PFXG01000069.1 GCA_002791545.1 Zetaproteobacteria bacterium CG_4_9_14_3_um_filter_49_83 | reverse complement strand
TACATTTTAGATGATTTGGCGAGAGGGAGGGTATTTGAGTGCGTGAATTCTTTTTCTCCGCGATAGCGGGTTCGTCCAACAATATGAAAAAGAGGATGTCATGAAAAACAAGAAAAGTACTTTATTACAAAGTGTGATTATCACTGCAGCTATTGTTTTTGGTTTCAGTGTGTCTGCTCTGGCTGAGGCGAATGCAGAGGAACAGCATTTCATTAATCTGGCTGGCTTTTATAAAGCGGATAAGGCTTATGCTTTCCCTGAAGAGATCAAAGGGGATGAAGCCGATTTGTTAACTCAACTTGATGGCAAAGGGCACTACATATTTTTAAGTCACGAGGCAGGTGTTACTCATGATGATGTCGTGAATATCCAGAATAATTTACTTCGTCAAAGTTCCGGTGAATTTGAAGACTATGGCATCGACTGTAATTTTGGTGTGATGATGAAGGATGAATCAGGTAAGCATAATGGCATAAAAGTTACAGGGCATTGTAAAGCAGCGCTGATTACCCACTCCGGAGAAAAGGTAAACAGCTCCGCAATTATCAAGCCAGTTGAATTGCCGGATATCGAAGCAGGACAAGCAGAGCGTTGGAAATTGATTTATCAGGATGCGAGTGTTGTTATTTATGGTAATGCGGAAAGTTAATAAGCTGCCTGATTGTCGGATGTAATATTTCGGCAACGCTGTAAATTTAAAGCTGAGAATGAATGTTATAAAGAGGGCAAAGTCTTGATGAGTTTGCCCTCTTTTTTTTGTCTGAATCAGACAGTTTCGGCGATGCCTACTTCGCTTAGCAGCCAGCTGCGGAAGGCGGAAAGTTCCGGTGAAGGCGGCCGATTCTCCGGCCAGACGAGATAATAAGCTCTGCTTGAGGGCATGGTGTGTTTGAATGGCTGAATCAGGCGACTATCCTTGAGTTCTTCTTCGACCAGTAACGGGTCAATGATCGCAATGCCAAGGCCGCGAATGGCCGCAGCTATAGCAAAATTACGTGTTTCGAATTCCAGTTGCTGTGCCCCTTTAAGGTTGGGCAGGTCAACGGATGTGAGCCATGTTTGCCAGTCATTGGGCCGTAATTTTGAATGCAGTAACGTGTGTTTTGATAGTTGTTGCGGTGTGGAAAGTGGTTGTTCGCTGCTGATTAGGGCGGGGCTGCAAACAGGGGCGAATTGTTCGTCAAGTAGCCTCAGCGATTGCGTGCCGCGCCAGGTGCCCTGACCGGAACGGATGGCGCAATCGATATCCTCCTTGTTGAAATCCACCAGTTCAATCGAGGTGGAAATGCGCACTTCAATATCCGGATGAAGCAGGCGAAAACGATATAGTCTCGGAATAAACCAGCGCATGGCAAACGTAGAGAGCATGCTGACGGTAAGTATTTTATTGCGCTGATCCTGCTGTAACGAATCAATAGCCTGATCAATGCCGTCGAAAGCAAGCGTCAATTGGGGTAATAATTTGCTGCCCGCTGCGGTGAGTTTCAGTCCTTTGGGTAAGCGAATAAATAAAGCTAAACCCAGATATTCTTCAAGGGCGCGAATTTGGTGACTCAGGGCCGAAGGTGTGACACATAGTACGTCGGCTGCCTTGCGCTGATTCAGTAGTCTGCCTGCCACTTCAAAGGCTCGAAGTGCTTTTAATGAGGGTGTCTGTAATGGCTTAGGCATGAAATAAACTCAACATGGGATCAAATTTATTTCGATTTATTCGTTTGTAAAGTAAGAATATGGTTCGCATGGTATTGAATTTGATTCACTTTGGTTGAATGAGTGAAGGCAATAAACGGGGTAAATATGGGTTACACACTGTTTGAAAAGGTCTGGCAACAGCATGTTGTAAAAGAAAACGAAGATGGCTCAACGCTGTTGTATATCGATCGCCATCTGGTGCATGAAGTCACCAGTCCACAGGCTTTTGAGGGCTTACGTTTGGCCGGACGAAAGCCATGGCGTGTCAGTGCAGCGGTGGCCACGCCGGATCATAATGTGCCGACGGCGCATCGTGAAAAGGGAATTATCGATCCGGTTTCACGAGCTCAGGTGGAAGCATTGGATGCGAATTGCGCCGAGTTCGGTATTACCGAATTCGGTATGAATGATGTGCGGCAAGGGATTGTACATGTGATTGGGCCTGAGCAGGGACTGACTCTGCCGGGTATGACTGTGGTCTGCGGTGACTCTCATACAGCGACGCACGGTGCGTTTGGTGCTATTGCCATGGGTATCGGTACCTCTGAGGTGGAGCACGTACTGGCGACGCAATGTCTGATCCAGAAAAAACCAAAAGTGATGCGCATTAATGTTGAAGGTGATTTGCCTTTTGGCGTGACCGGTAAGGATGTTGCCTTGTATATCATCGGCGAAATCGGTACAGCTGGTGGTACAGGCTATGCACTGGAGTTTGCCGGTTCGGCGATTCGGTCGTTGAGCATGGAAGGCAGGATGAGTCTTTGCAATATGGCCATTGAGGCCGGAGCGCGCTGTGGCATGGTGGCGGTCGATGATGTAACGATTGATTACGTCAAAGGACGTCCTTATGCACCTAAGGCAGACGTTTGGGAGCAGGCCGTTGCAGCCTGGCGTGCATTGCATTCCGATACAGATGCTAATTTTGACGCTGAAATGACATTGGATGCCAACGATATTGCACCGCAGGTGACGTGGGGAACGAGTCCGGAGATGGTATTGCCGATTACTGGTAAAACACCGATGCTGGCTGATGCGAAAGATGAAACACAGCGTCAGGGATGGCAGCGAGCCTATGTGTATATGGGGCTGGAAGAGGGGATCAGCATCACCGATATTACTGTCGACAAGGTGTTCATCGGCTCCTGTACCAATGCGCGTATTGAAGATTTTCGTGCGGCCGCTGAAGTAGTGAACGGAAAAAAGGTGGCGGACAATGTGAAGCTGGCGATGGCCGTGCCGGGTTCCGGTCTGGTGAAGCAACAAGTTGAGGCGGAAGGGCTGGATAAAATTTTTGTAGCTGCCGGGTTCGAATGGCGTGATCCGGGTTGCTCGATGTGTCTGGCGATGAATGCGGATCGGCTGGATGCGGGTGATCGTTGTGCTTCAACGTCTAATAGAAACTTTGAAGGCCGTCAGGGCGCCGGAGGGCGTACGCATCTGGTGAGTCCGGCGATGGCAGCGGCGGCAGCGATTGCCGGTCATTTTGTAGATATCAGGGATTGGAGTTAATCATGCAGGCATTTACGACATTAAACGGATTGGTTGCACCGCTGGATCGGGCCAATGTGGATACCGATGCCATTATTCCTAAGCAGTTTTTAAAATCCATCAAGCGAACCGGCTACGGTCCATATCTGTTTGATGAATGGCGCTATGAGGATGTCGGGCAGCCCGGTATGGATTGCACCAACCGGCCGCTGCGTCAGGCGTTTGTGCTGAATCAATCTCGCTATCAGGGTGCGGAGATTCTGTTGGCGCGTGAAAATTTCGGCTGCGGTTCGTCACGCGAGCATGCACCGTGGGCATTGCTGGACTACGGCTTTCGCTGCGTGATTGCACCGTCCTTCGCCGATATCTTTTACAATAACTGTTTTAAAAATGGCATTTTGCCGGTGATTCTTGGTAATGAAGCGATGGATGTGTTGTTTGCTGAAACAGTGGCTAACGAGGCTTATCACCTGAGTGTGGATTTGTACGCCCAGACGATTTCTACGCCATCGGGGGCTGTATTTTCTTTCGATATCGATTCTTTCCGTAAGCATTGTCTGCTTAATGGTTTGGATGATATCGGTCTTACTTTGCAGCAAGCTGATGAAATTCATGCCTTTGAACTGAAGCGTCGCGAGGCTGCGCCATGGCAATTTTCAAATGGATAAATAGGATGTTTTGCACATACAGTTGAAACGTATACAGTGCGTTATGTAAAATTTGGATACGTTGATTGGAGAGGTGGCTCTATGCTAAAAACATTCACTGGGAAATTTGAAAGATTCATCGTTACGTATGCGTTCGCTTTTTTTGTTCTGGCAGGCAGTATCGTTATGGTAAAGCCGCATGCAGTACAGGCTGAAGGGCTTTCCGTTGGTTTTGCGCCGGTGTGGTGGCAATATCAGGAGTCATCCGGTTTTCGTTCAGCTATGCCTGCGAGCACACCGTTAAGTTCGAAAGTTTCAGGTGTGTCGATGGGGCTTGATTTGGGTAGTGATATCCAAATTGGTAATGGTTTACATTTAAACAGTAGCTGGACGTTTATTCTGCCTGCCTATCAAGCCAGTGAAAGCTGGACCTATAGTGGAAATGTTCAGACTAATGATTTTCGGGCTTTTGAATCTGAATTGAAAACTTCTTTGATAAAGGATTTTGAAGGCTGGGGAACGGGCTTATGGATTTCTTATTTGCAGCATATTCAGGAGCGGCAGCACTTTGTGGTAAATGGTACTCCAACAGCTATCTACGGTGAGCCGATTCAGGAGACGGTTCAAGTCGTCTGGGCTGGTTTGGACTTTCAGGCAGATGTTGCTGAGCATATAAATACATCGTTGGATGTTGGTCTGCCCATATCGGTTCGGACGACCAATAGTAATTCGCCGGGAGTGGTTTGGGGTACTTATTCCGGTTACCGTGTGGGTGCAAAAGTATCATGGGATATAGCTGAACAGACCGGGTTGGAAAACTGGACTGCCTCACTTGGCTATCAGTATCGTCAACTGGGTAATGAGATGTTGCAGCAAAGCAATGGTGCTACGACTCTTTCGTATTTGTGGCCTAAGAATACATGGCAGGCGCTGTCACTGAACTTATCGTATACATGGTAATATTACAGCAGTGGGAACATCGACTGCCAGCGGTAGCCGAAGTTGCTCTGGTAGGTTTGATGGCATGGATGGTTTCTGTATGGTTGGTTCCGGAAACCAGCCTGGAAACCCGGCTGGTTTTGCCTGTTGGTGTTGAGTCGAAGGAAGTGCTGGATGTCGTGACGATGGCAACAATTCCATTGTTTGGAGAGTTCAAAAAAGAAGTCGTTCAAGCTGTTCCAAAACCCGTGGTTCAAGCAAAACCGCAACCGGTCGCCATAAGCCGGATTAATCTGAAATTGTTGGGGACGGTTGTCGCTGGTGATCGATCTGCCGCCATTGTGATTCTTGATGGAAAATCGGATCAGCAGGTATTGTTTCAGGGCGATGAAATCAAGCCGGAGATCACCCTGGCTGAAGTTTTTGCCGATGCCATTGTTGTGATGAATCACGGCAATCCGGAGCGTATTGAAATGGATGCCAATGCTAAACTGGTGTCTACTCCTGCTCCGGTAAGTCCGCCGTTGTCTGCCGTAGAGCAAAATGCAGCAAGCAGGCACCAGAGCGTCGATCGCAATCATTTACAGGGTCAATTAAGAAATTTTTCATCGCTATTGTCACAAGCTCGCGTTATCCCTAATTTCTCAAATGGAAAGGCCAATGGCTTTATTATTACTGACATCGTACCGGCTTCATTGTATGAGCAGATTGGCTTGCAAAATGGTGATGTGATCAAAAAAGTGAACGGTGAAGAAATTGTCAGTGCGCAGCAGGCGATGCAGATGTATCAGGCATTGCAAAATGCGACATCTATATCCCTTGAGCTGGAACGCGCGGGCCAGGTTAGAGAAATTAATTATGACATTCAGTAGGATGATAGAAATCAGCTTGTATCCGGTATTGCCCATGGAGTTTCGATGATTGCTCAAAGTTTCAGGTTTTCAAAAATACTTGTGCTGGCCTTTGCCATGCTTGCTTCTGTGCAAGCGTATGCCGGTGAAGTCACTATGAATTTTAAAAATGCGGATATTCGTGCATTTATTGAATTTGTTGCGGGTTTTTCAGGTAAAAACTTTTTGGTGGATAATCGCGTCAAGGGTAATGTGACAATTATTTCACCCGTGGCGATGGATCAGGAAGAAGCTTATAACGTGTTTTTATCTGTTCTGGATGTAAACGGGTTTTCTACCGTGGAAAGCGGTGCAGTTACCAAGATCGTGCCCATGGCGGAAAGCAAACAAAAAGCTATTCCTTTAATGAAAAATAACAGTAAAAATGAAAGCGATGAAATGGTGACGCAGGTACTGAGGCTGGAATTTGCCGATGCTCAGCAACTGGTGGCTTTGATTCGCCCGTTGATTTCTCCCAATAGCCATCTGGTTGCCTATCCGCGTGGAAATATGCTGTTGATGACCGATGCGGCCAGTAATATTCATCGAATTCAACGTATTCTTGCTTTGCTTGATCGCAAGGATGCCGTGGGCGTAAAAATGTACCCGTTGAAACATGCATCGGCGGATAAATTGGCTGCTACTTTAGCCAAGCTCTATCCGGCAGCACCCAATTCACCGAATTCCATGCAGGCTATTGCACACCAGCCGGGGAATATTCTGGTGGTAGTGGCTGATCCTCAGCAGATTAATGAAGTTTCTTCTCTGGTTGAAAAACTTGATATTGCACCGGAGTCAGACAGTGGCCGTTTGCAGGTCCGTTATCTGAAATTCGCCAATGCTGTCGATGTAGCCAAAGTGGTGAATGAATTGGTCGGCGGACAAATCGGTGCAGCAGGCCAGGTCACGTCCAGACCTCTTTTTGCAGGTGATGTGAAAGTGGTTGCGGAAGCAACAACCAATGCATTATTGATTACAGCTGATCCTTCGGATATCTCATCGGTCAATCATATTGTTGATAAGCTTGATGTTAGGCGCAGACAGGTGCTGGTTGAAGCACTGATTGTTGAAATATCTGCCAATACCACTGAGCAGTTCGGTATTGAGTGGCGAGGTCTGGGCAACCCCAATAATGCTGGTCGTCAGGCTTTTGGAGGTACCTCCTTTACACCGCAGGGCGGTGTGAATATCAATGCTGTTGCAGCCAATCCGTTTGCTGCCGGTAATGGTATGGCGGTTGGTATTATCGATGGTACGGTTAATTTTGGTGGTAATACCTTTGTGAATATCGGCGCACTGGCGCGAGCTTTACAGACCAAGGCGGATACGAATGTGCTTTCAACGCCGAACTTGCTGACAATGGATAACGAAGAGGCAGAAATCATCGTTGGTCAGAATGTACCGTTCCTGACCGGTCAGAACGTAACTACCGGTGGCACGGCTAATCCGTTCCAGACGATTCAGCGTCAGGATATTGGTCTGACGTTACGCGTGAAACCGCAAATCTCAGAAGGCGATACGGTTCGCCTGGAGCTGTACCAGGAAATATCCAGTCTGGATACCAATGCCGGTGTGCAGGGTACGGATTTGATTACCAATAAACGTTCAATTAAAACGGTGGTGCTGGCCAATAATTCGCAGATGATTGTGTTGGGTGGCCTGATCCGTGATGATAAAACAGCCAGTGTTCAACGCGTACCTTGTATCGGCGCCTTGCCGATTATCGGTGAGCCGTTTAAATTCACTGAAAATCAGGGCCGGAAAACCAATCTGATGGTGTTTTTAAAACCGCATATCATCAAAAATGCCGATCAGATTCAATCGATTACCAATCAAAAATATCAGGATATCAAAGGACTTTACGAGGAGCCGGTTGAAGGTGGTACGATTCTGTTCCCTCAGGAAAAGAAGGAGTTACCCAAAGGTATGACGCCTGCCATACAGCCGGAAGTTGATACCGGAAATGTAAACTGATGCTGGAGTTGTCGCGCTTAACCAGTGATCTGATTGATGCTGAGCGCACGTTGCTGTTCAGCTTGCCGGTGCTTCGGCAAGGGCCGATTGTTCCCTTAAAGCCAATGCAGGGTCTGGATAATCCCGTTGCTATCGCCTCGGATGCCGGAAAGTTATTACCATGGTCGTTACTCGACGATTGTCGTCGCATATTTGGCTGTGATGTTCAGTTGGTCAAGGTGCCGGGTGAAGCCATTCTCATGGCATTAAATCAGGTGTTTGATATGTCATCGGCTTCGGCCGAGCAAATGCTGGAGGATTTATCCGACACCGATGACTGGCAACGTGAACTGGAAGATGTCGGTGATTTACTCGAATCTGAAGACGATGCGCCGGTGATTCGATTGGTCAACACGCTGGTTTCACAAGCAATGAAAGACCGTGCCAGTGATATTCATATTGAACCCTTTGAAACGGAAGTGTTGGTTCGCTTTCGTATCGATGGCGTGTTGCACTCGATTGTACACCCGCCCAAAGGCGTACAGGCGGCGATGGCCAGTCGAATTAAAGTGATGGCGGGGCTGGATATTGCCGAAAAACGGCATCCGCAGGATGGACGTTTCAGGGTTAAAATCGGTGGGCGTGAAATTGATGTGCGCGTGTCGATTCTGCCAACGGCCTTCGGCGAGCGGGTGGTGATGCGATTGCTCGATCGATCCAGCAAAATGCTCACCTTGCAGGAACTCGGCATGAGCCATGATCAGTTTGAAAAAATGCAGCAGGTCGTTCAGTCACCGCATGGCATTGTGCTGGTAACCGGTCCGACCGGTTCGGGTAAAAGTACGACGCTGTATGCCAGTTTGATGGAAGTGGATCGCAGCAACCGCAATGTGATGACCATTGAAGATCCGATTGAGTATCAGGTTACCGGGGTAGGGCAAATGCAGGTTCAGCCCAAAATCGGTCTCACATTTGCTGCCGGACTTCGTTCGATTCTGCGTCAGGACCCGGATATTGTGATGATCGGTGAAATTCGAGATCTGGAGACGGCAGAAATTGCCATTCAGGCATCGTTGACCGGCCATCTGGTGTTTGCAACTCTGCATACCAACGATGCGCTCTCTTCGATTAACCGCTTACAGGATATGGGGGTGGAGCCGTATCTGATTGCATCATCGCTGGTGATGGTTCAGGCACAGCGTCTGGTTCGCCGACTGTGTCCGCATTGTAAAGCAGCGAAAGTTCCGGATGCCAAAGACTTTGAAGTTCTGGAAGTGACGGCGGATGTGTTTGCCGGTGTTACTGAGATTTATGAAGCGGTGGGTTGTGATCAATGTATGCAGACCGGCTTTATCGGCCGAATCGCTATTTATGAAATAGCCACCGTTTCTGACAACCTGCGCAACGCTATCCATGAAGGCAAAGGCCTGTTGCAAATGCGTAAGATTTCCCGGCGAGAAGGCATGAAAACACTGCGTGGCGATGGTGCCCGACATGTGGCCAGAGGTATTACCACCGTCGATGAAGTGCTTCGTGTGACACGTTCTGATGTCGAAGCGATTGAAGCGTGAGTCAGTTTTCGTGGGAAGTGATCGACGCTTCCGGTCGCAAGAAAAAAGGCGAAATTGAAGCCGAATCAGAGCGTTCAGCCAGACAGGCATTAAAACGGCAAGGCTATATTGTCCGAAAAATTGAATTGCTGTCCAAGCAATCTCAACAAGCTACGCGTGAACAGGCCGGCGCTTTAAGCAGTTCAGATATCACACTGTTTTTACAGCAACTGGCCACCCTCACGGCGGCGGGTATGCCATTAACCGAGGCGCTGGAATCAGTGGCTGAAGGCATGGATAAAAAGCGCAGTCGCAGAGCCGTTCACGATGTGCGTCAGCAGGTTGTCGAAGGTGTATCACTGGCACGGGCGATGCGCAGTATCGGATTGGATGACATTATCTGTAATATGGTGGAGGCCGGTGAAGAAACCGGTCAGCTGGAAGCTGTTGCGGCGAGATTGTCGGAGTTGCTCGACAAGCGCCAGCAAATGAAGCAGGAATTACTTTCAGCCATTTTGTATCCGACGATCATTTTAAGTTTCGGTATTCTGGTGATGATTATTCTGCTGACGTTTGTTGTACCGCAAATTGTTGCTGTGTTTGAACGCACCGGTGGTGAGTTGCCGACGCTGACGGTCATCGTCATCAGTGTATCCGAGTTTTTACGGGCCCATGGCCTTGCCTTGATACTGGCACTGGCGGCATCAGCACTGGCCGTACATATGGCATTACGTAAGGAGTCGATTCGGGAGCTTCGTGATAATAACCTGCTGCGTATTCCCGGTATTGCCAGTATGTTGGCAAAAATTGAAACCGCCCGCTACACCCGCACGCTTGGTATGCTGCTTGGCGGTGGTGTGCCGACGCTGGCAGCCATGCATATTGCCAATCAGAGTTTTGCTTCTGTTCCCTTCAGGCGATTGGGGGAGCAAGCCAGAGAGGCCATGCGCGAGGGCGGCAGTCTGGCGGAGTCACTGAAGCAGGGGCATGTGGTGCCGCATCTGGCTGTTCGTCTGATCTCAGTGGGTGAACAAAGTGGTAAACTGGATCAGATGCTGCTGCGCATCGCTGATCAGTTCGATCAGGAAACATCACGTAATCTGAAGCGCTTATTAACCATTGTAGAGCCGGCTCTGATGCTGGTGATGGCAATTATGGTCGGTATGATGGCGATGGCGATTCTGATGCCGATTGTTGAAATGAACACGATGGTCCATTGATGGCTGGAAAAATTTTTACTTGTATCATCCTGCTGATCATGATGATGGTGGCATCGCTACCTGCGCAGGCTGATGAGGCCTCAAAGCAGGTGTACGATCAGGCTGTTCAGTTGGCCTCGCAGGGTGATCAGCACGGTGCCTTAACAGCGCTGCAGGCTGCCGGGGCAGTGTTGCCGCAGCAGGATCACTGGAAGCAGCGTATGTCTGCTGCAGCCCTGTTGTTATCGATGCGCATGCAGCATCTTACAACATTATCGATGCAATTCAGTGCACATGATCCGAATCTTGCTTTGGCGCAGGGTTATATGGCTGCACATCAGGCTCCGTTACAGCAGCCCGAGTGGCCGGTGGCGATACTGGCGACGTTATTGCCCGGTGCCGGACATGCCTGGCTGGGGCGCTGGCATGATGCGGCAATCGCTGCTTTGATGGTGTGGCCGATGTTGCTGCTGACGCTGTGGGCTCTGTGGCGCAGTATGGGTCCGGTCACAGTGTTTTTTGCCCTGATCAGCATGTGGTTGTGGTCTGGCACGGTTTTTTCTGCCGTTTCTTTGCAACAACGGGGTTTTTCAGAAGCATACACACTCTGGTGGCAGGGGTTGTGGCAGGCATCAGCATTGCCGGGTGTCCCCTGGTAAGCAAAAGAAAAATCGCCATGCGTATCTGGCAGGCATATTTGCTGATGGCAGCGTTCAGTGGCATGTTGATGCTGCTATGGTTAAGCTGGCTGCCCGCTCAGGCGAGGCTTGCCGCTGCACAGCCACAGCAGTTTGCGCTAAGTTTTTACCGCTATGCGATCGGGCCTATGGATGGACGCAGTTGCCCGTCGTTTCCGGTTTGCTCAGTCTATGCCGGTCAGGCGCTGGAAAAGCACGGCTTACTGATTGGTTCATGGCTGATGCTTGATCGTCTGATTCACGAGGCTGATGATGTGCAGCTGGGGCCGGTGATGAAAATTCACGGTCAGGAACGGGTTATCGATCCGTTATCGCGTAACGATTTTTGGTTGGGAACATAAGAGTGAATAATGATTGGAGTCGAAATATGATAGCTGGAGAAAAACAGGGAATGGTGGAACGCAGTAAAGCTTGTGAAGATATGCAGGGTGAATCGGAGCGTGGATTTTCACTGCTCGAAATCATGGTGGTGTTGATCATTATCGGTGTGATGGCGGCGATGGTGGCCCCAAAATTTTTTGATGTGGGAGAAGGGGCCAAAGTTGAGGCGACCCGCGTGCAGATGAAAAATATTGAGCAGGCGCTGAAGCTGTATCGTTTACAATATGGTCGTTATCCTTCTTCCGGCGAAGGCATCAATGCTCTGGTATCTTCTGGTAAAGGCGGCAAAAGCTATCTCGACAGTGTACCCAAAGATGCCTGGGGTGGTGAGTTTGTCTATCTGAATCCGGGTGTACATGGCGATATCGATATTATGTCTTATGGTGCGGATGGAAAAGCTGGTGGTAGTGGCTTTGATACGGATGTCGGCAACTGGGAGTGATGCGGGCCGGTTTGACACGCTGCTGATGTATACGCAGCGACAGCGTGGCTTCACGCTGGTCGAAATTCTGCTGGTTCTGGTGATTATCGTGGTCATTACTGCCATGGTGGCACCCTCTTTTTTCCAGTCATTGGGTGGTGATGTGTCTTCCGAGGCCAGGCGATTGCATATGCAATTGCGCATGGCTGCGGATGAAGCGCAGCTGAGCGGCAGGCCGGTTCGATGCAGTGTCTGGCCGGACCGTATGCGTTTTCGTGTGCCCGGCAATGGTCAGTGGGTGGCGATGTCTGGCGTGCTTTCTGAATATGTGATGACGCCCGGCTTTAATATTATGAATGCATCACGCGATGGCAGTGATGGTATGACGGGTTCGCTTGAGAGTATCGATCAGGCATGGCAGGAAAAACGTTCGCAAAACAACGCGCAAAACAGTTTTGATGATACGGCGGCATCACAAAAGCGTGAGGAAGCTGAGCAGCCGCCACTGGCTGATTTTCTATTCTGGCCGGATGGATCGGTAACGCAGGGTGTCATCGAGATTGCTTCGGCGGATGCGACAGAGATAAGGCGTATCCATTTGCAGTCGGGGCCGGGCGGTATTCGCCTTGAGAAACAAGAACCATGAAACAACAGCAGGGATTTTCTTTAATTGAGGTGCTGGTAGCACTTGGTATTGCTTCGGTGGCACTGATGGCGCTGATGGGGCGACTGGGCGTTTCTTCAGATACTCAGCTTACGCTGGGCCACCATGCCGTGGCGCTGGACGTGGCAAGAAATGTTCTGGAGCTTGAGCGGGCCAATCCGCAGCCACCGGCAGACGAATTAAGTCAGGATGAAGATGTGGGGGGGCAGCTTTACCATTGGCGGGCAACAACAGAGAAAACCGAGTTGGGCTTGTTTATCCGCCGAAATGTTTCGGTCAGCACGGCCAGTGAGCCTGAAGTAACATTGTTTTATTACCGTGAAGTTCCGGTGCCATGAACAGGATGAATGGCATGAAATATTCATCGATGGCCGCAGGTCAAACCGGTTTTACCCTGATCGAAGTGCTGATGTCACTGACGGTGATGGTGCTGATTTTGTCCGTCAGTTATACGGCACTGGGTCCGGCGGGTGAAGGTTTTCTGCAATTGCAGGAAGGCCGCGATTCGCTTGAATCGTCTAGCTGGGCCGGGCGTCAGTTGCGCATGGATATCGGCATGGCTACAGCAGGTTCCATGGTCGAAATTATTCCGGTGAGTATGCAGCGGGATGGACGTGGTGACCGCTACTTCGATCAGCTAACGTTGCTGGTGCGCGAAGCCGGCAAACCGGGGCTGACGCTGGTGCATTATCTGCTGGATGAAGACCGGCAGATGCTGGTGCGCGAGTCGAGGCTGGCATGGGCGCGGCAGACAACAGAATCTGTCACCATGGATATTACAGAGGCCGAATCCTTTCAGGTCGAGTTGATGAATGCACAGGGTATGTGGGTCAACCGCTGGGACAATGCGAATGCGGCTTTTATCTGGCCACGCGCTGCCCGCATCCATTTAATCAGCCATGGCAGGGAGCGTCAGTGGGTGGCGTCATTTCCATTGGGCTTGAATACACCATGAAAGGGCAGATTCGATTGGTTCGATTTAATCAATTTGCTGAGGCCCGTCAGCATGAGCGTGGTGCTGCATTGATTGTGGTGCTTGGTCTTGTTGCGGTGATTGCGGGCTGGGCAGCAACTTCAGCTTATGAAGATTTGATTGCCATTCGACGGGCTGACAATGGCCAGGCTGCCAGCAAGGCGGAGCTGGCCTGTCTGTCGGCACTGGAGTTGGCCAGAGTGGCTTTGCGCGAAGATGCGAACAATACGCAGGAAGATTCGCTTGAAGAGGACTGGGCGATGGATGCGCCGGTATTTCCGGTGGACGATGGACTGGTATCGGCTGAAGTGGTTGATGCCAATCGCTTTCTTAATATTAACGATTTAATTAATGCCAGGGGCGAAGCCAATCCGACCGTCGTGGTGATGTTTCGAACGCTGTTTCAGCAATTGAATCTGGATACATCGCTGGTCGATGCTCTGGTGGACTGGCTGGATAAAGATGCCCATCCGTTTGGCAGTGGCGGCGCTGAGGATGCTTCATACTACGATCAGCCGTATAAAGTGAAAAATGCGCCGCTGGACCGGCTTGAGGAGTTGTTGTTTATTCGTGGTTTCACGGCGACTGATATTCGTATACTTACTGCATTTGTAGTGGCCAGAAAGTCTGTTAACGGTCAGACGAGAGTCAATGTTAACACAGCTTTACCCGAGGTGTTGCAAGCGATGTTTCCATCGATGAGTCAGGCGGATGTTGAGACATTAATCAGTGGCAGACCCTATGTGGCGGTGCCGACCCAGACGAGTATACCGGGACTTTCTGGCGCTGGTTATGCACAATTAAGTGTGCAGAGTGATGCCTTTATGGTAAAAAGCCGGGCGATTTTTGGTAATGCAGACTGGCAGGAGGCGTATTTTCTTGAGCGAAATGGCACCAAAGTACAGCTGGTTTGGCGGGAGCGATTGATATGGCAGCCTTGAATTCAGTCGTTCACATGGCCTGGTATGGCGACTTGCTCGGCTACCGGCATCTGGGTAAATCCTACGAACAGAATCTTGCTGAGCTGAGGGGGGAAGCTCAGGCAAAGAGTTCTGATTTCCTGTTAAGCCAGATTGATTCACTTGAAGGCATCGAACAGCATATTGTGGATAGCCTGTTGCTACCGATGGAACAGGTAATGCTGCGCTATATTGACCTGCCATTGCGCTCCGTGGCATTGGTTGATGCGGATATTCTGGGGCAGGAACTGGCTGATCAGGCGGGGATTGAACCTGAGGACTGGTGGTTAAGCTGGGATTTATCGCTGCAAGATCAACATGTAACCGGTCTGGTTATTGCTATTCCTAAAGCATGGTGTCAACACATCGATGCGCATCCGCTGTGGCATCAGCTGCGCTACGTTTATGTCGATGGCTGGGCACGTTTGGCCGCCATAAAACAGCAGTCCGGCATGGGTCAGGCAGCGTGTGCTGTGCTGGATCAGGATATGCAGGGTTTGTTTCTGGGTTATTTCGATGCTCACGTCTGGCGCGGCATGCGGCGCATCAATGTGTCGTCAGCTGCTGCGGCGCAAGATACTTCGCTGCTGCAACATGCAGTTGAAGAGATACAATTATCCTTGCTGGCGATGGGCTTTGCCGCTGAAAGCATGCAAGTTGTCGGGGCCCTTGAGCAGCCGTTTGCTGAGTCTCTGGCCAGTTCAGGCCTCGCCTGGCAAGGCTCTGTACTTTCGCAAAGCCTGTCGCGCAATGAAACTACATTATCTCACTATCAGGGCACTTCGGATGCGCTGAATTTAAGGCATGGCGCGTGGACGTCAGGGCCCGGTTGGAAACGTCTCAAACCATGGCGTCGCAGCGCGCTGATAACTCTGCTGGCAGCATTAGTCTGGTCGGGCATGACAACGCTGGATTTGATGTCCTTGCGTCAGCAGTCCGATCAATATGAGCAGCAAATCGCTGAAGCATTTCATGCTGCGTTGCCGGATCAGCCGATGGTGGATGCGCTGGTGCAGTTACAGCGGGCTGCCGGCAGTGATACCGCCGGGGCCGGGCAGTTGCTGACGCAATTGTACGCAATTTCGCAGGTGTTCAGACAACAGCCATGGAAGTCGGAAGATGTAACCTTCCGCAATGGCGAGATGCTGATTACCGGCAGCGTGAAAGATCTGACTGCGGTTAATGTGCTGCGTCAGGCCTTACAACAGCAAACACAAAAGGATGTTCTGGTTGTTGATACCGATCTGATTGATCAGGCCGTGCGTTTCAGGATGAAATGGTGATGCAGAATCCGCTGACAATACTCTCGACGGCTGTGCAAATGCGAGCCCGTGAAATGTGGATGCAAAGCCTGCAACCGCACTACGAAACACTGGCGGAGCGGGAAAAGCTGATTCTTCAGTTTGCTGTGCTGGTATTGCCGGTGATGGTGTTGATTTTTGCCGTATTACTGCCGCTGCACGATGAAAAACAGATGTTGCAACAGTCGATTGTTGTGTTGCAACAAAAGGCTGACGCGGTGAAGCTTCTGGCCGATAAAGTACAGGCCGAAGGCGTTCGTGAAGGAAAATCCGACGGCAGTGTACTCTCGACCGTCGAAGCACTGGCGCGTCAGAGTAACGTGCGTCAATCGATGACACATATCCGGCCACGTCCGGCACTGGATGGTCGGCAAGCTCTGCAATTACAAATGAAACATGTGGCTTATGCCGATGTGTTGAAGTTTCTTGAATTACTCGGGCAACAGCATTTGCAGATTGAAAGTGCGCATATCGGCCTGGATGATGAAGCTGCCGATGCCGAGGCGAATGGTCTGGTGCAGGTTCAACTGACGGTGACAGAATAAATGAAAAAGGATCCTTTCGATGCCAGAGCATGAATCACGTTTGTCCGGGTTCCGCTTACTGATCCTGTTTGTCGCATTGCTGCTGGTTTTTGTCGGTATTCGCTGGGACAAAGCACAATGGCTGGAGCAAAAGCTGATCATGGTGGTTCAGCAACAGCATTTGCCGCTGGTGTGGGGTGGCCTGAAGTTATCCGGAGCCACGCTCGAACTGTCGGCTGTGCAGTGGCAGGATGCCAGTCTGTCGGTACCGGTAGAGCTTGATTCGCTGGCTATTTCACCGGCGTGGGGGCATCTGTTACAGGCCGAGGCGGCGGCTCATATCGAGCTGCTTTGGCAGGGTAATCCGGTTTCGCTGGTTGTCTCCCGACAGGATGTATATACGCAAGTTTCCGATCTGCAGGCAAGTTTGAATATCGCCAGTATCCGGCCATTTTTTCCCATTGATGCAGAGCTTGTGGGAGAGGCGGTGGCGCAGGGTGATATGTTGCTGGATAGCCTGGCCATGCCGCTGGATGGAGCTGTGACACTTAGCCTGCATGATGCAATGATTACAGCGATGGGGGTGAAACTTTCACTTGCTGAGGCTGAACTGACATTGCAACATGATCAGCAACAAAATTGGAAGTGGGGCCTGCGTATCAGCGGTGATATCAAGGCAGAAGGTTCCGGAGAGCTGGTGATATCATCACCGCAGCCGCAATCATGGCAGCTTGCCGGTGGACTTTCTGTTGCGGCAACGCCGTCAACACCACCCTTGTTGTTGTCGATGATTCAATCGGCGGGTGTCGACGGGTTGACCTTGAAATTATCCGGTGTGCTGGGGCAAATTCGAACTCAACCCCTATAATTTTTTTATCGTGAAGGAGTGATGCATGAAATATCAGGCAAGAAAGTTAAAAGAAAAATCACCTGTTGTGCCTATGGCCGTGGTGGTGCTGACGTCCGGCATGTTATTGAGTGGCTGTATTTCGGCCAATGATCCGAACAAACATACCAAGCAAAATGCGGGTATCGGTGCGGCGGTGGGTGCAGCGGCCGGTGCTATTATCGGTTATCAGAAAGATCATTCCGGTGGCGCTTTGCGTGGTGCATTAATCGGTGCGGCTGCCGGTGGGGCACTGGGTGCCGGAACCGGTATGTATATGGATAAGCAACAAGCTGAATTTGAGCGGCAACTGGCATCTGAGCGACAGGCGAATCAGATCGAGGTCGAGCGCTTGAAAAATGAAAATCTGAAAATCACCATGAACAGTGAAGTGTCATTCGATTTCAATTCATCTGAACTCAAACCGGCATTCAGCAAGACGCTGAATAAGGTTGGCGAAATTCTGCAACGCTATCCCCGCACGACGATTAAAGTGATCGGATTTACCGACAGTGTTGGTTCGAGTCAGTACAACCAGCGTTTGTCGCAGGAGCGGGCCAATGCGGTTGCCTGGTATCTGGAAGATCAGGGTATCGCGCCGAGAAGAGTGATTGCTGAAGGTCGTGGGGAAAGTGATCCGCGTGCCAGCAATGACAGCGAAGCGGGCAGACAGCTGAATCGACGGGTTGAATTGTTGATAGTTCCTGACGAAGGCATTGAATAAAGCGATGGATGGGGTGTACGGCGAGTCTTTATTTTGTTGATTCAGTACCTGTTGATCGTGTATGGCGTTGATCGTGTTGCATGCAAACGCACATCCGGATTCAAGCGCCGTTGCTTCAAGCGCTGGCATCAAACACTGCTTGGTCAACGGCACTTGAATCAGTAGAGTCGCCGCCCATGTCCTATCTGGTTTTAGCCCGTCGCTGGCGTCCTGCGAAGTTTCATGATCTGGTGGGTCAGGATGTCGTGATCCGGACCCTTAAAAATGCTTTTTCATCGCAAAGTTTGGCGCATGCCTATCTGCTGACCGGTATTCGCGGGGTTGGTAAAACCACCATTGCCCGTTTGATGGCGATGGCGGTGAATTGCGCTTCTGCCGTAGATGGTGAGCCATGCGGCAGCTGTGATGCCTGCCAGTCCATTGTGCAGGGGCGAAACCTGGATGTGCAGGAAATGGATGCTGCCAGTCACACCGGTGTTGAAGATATTCGTGAAATTCTCGATGGCGTTCGTTATCCGCCGGTTAGTCTGACTTATAAAGTTTATATCATCGATGAAGCGCACATGCTGTCGAAAAGTGCATTTAATGCTTTATTGAAAACGCTGGAGGAACCACCGGCGCAGGTGCTGTTTATTCTGGCGACCACCGAATCCGACAAACTGCCGATTACCGTTCGTTCCCGTTGTCAGCGTTTTGATTTGCGCCGTTTGTCAGTCGATGAAATCCGCAATTATCTTGCATATGTACTGGGTCAGGAAGCTGTGGAGGCTGAATCTGAAGCCTTGCAGCGTATTGCCCGTGCTTCTGACGGCAGTGTGCGCGATGCTTTATCGCTTACCGAGCGTGTGCTGGCTTATTCCGGCAAGCAGATTTCGGTGCAGGATGTACACGCCGCACTTGGCCTGATCGGACCTGAAATTCTCATGTCGATATCCGACGCCATTGCCGCCGGTGATGCCGGCGAGGCTGTTTCCACATTACGCCATGCCGCGACACAGGGTTACGCCGCCAGAGCCTTGCTGCTGGCGCTGTCTGAGCTGTGGCATGAACTGGCTTGCGCCATGGTGAATCCTGACTGGCTGGATCAGGAAGATGCCTGGCTCACAGCATCTACGGGAACATGGACTGTGCATGAACTGGATTTGCGCTATCAGGTGTTGATTCACGGTTTGCGCGATCTGGCTCTGCAGGATGAACAGCGCGGTACTGAGATGATTCTGATGCGTTTGTGTTTTCTGGTTCAACTGGGTGAAGCGCCGTTGCCCAAACGCAGCCAGCCCGTGCTAAAAAATCCGCCAAACCCAGCAAATTCAGCAAAGCCGATAAATCCGACGTCACAAGCATCGGTGTATCCGAAAGCCGACGATGTCGGTGTTGCACCGATCAGTACGATGCCGGTCAGTGCTACGTCTGATAGTTCTCTTGCATCAGCCAGTGCTGTTCCGATCCATGCAGCAGCATCAGCACCCGCCCTCAACCAGGGGCAGGCACCGGCAACAGGTCATGCTTACAGCAACTGGAAGGATGTGCTTGAAGCTTTCGCCGAGGTAAGTCCGGAAGTGTCGGCGGTACTGGAACACGTGTTATGTGCGGAGTTTTCAGCCAACAGGGTTCGACTGCTGCTGGAGAAATTTCAACTGCAAACATTCCTCGTTGAGGACAGACAGGCATTTTCAAGCTGGCTGGGATGCGAGGTGATCTGGGAGCAAAAAAAGGCCGACAGTAATGTGGTTGTCATGGAAACTGTTTCTCAGATTCGCCATCGCGAAGCCGATGAAAAAAAACGGCAACTCTGGGCTTATGCCGAGCAGAACCAAACGCTAAGAAATCTGACGCAAGATCTGGAGTTTCGTCTTGTCGATGTGCAGCTGGCCGGAGATGTGTCCGATGCAGAAATGCAGATACAGCAAGAGATGTCAGAGAACGCTGAACAGATCACATACTGATTTTTTTTCTAAAAAAACTTTTTACATACTTTTTTTAAAGACATGGACATTTGGAGTGGGCAGTGAACATTGGTAAAATGATGCAGCAGGCAAGAAAAATGCAGGAGAGTATGAAAGCACTCCAGCTGGAACTTGAGCAAATGGAGGTCACCGGCGAAGCTGGCGGCGGTATGGTGAAAGTGACCATGAACGGCCAGAAGCAGGCTCGCCAGGTGGTTATCGAAGATAAGTTGTGGGACGAGCAGGATAAAGCGCTGATCGAAGATCTGGTGGCCGCCGCGTTTAATCAGGCTGTCGAAAAAGCTGAATTCATCGCCAAACAGGAACAGGAAAAACTCATGAGTGGCTTGCCACTGCCGCCTGGTTTTTCACTCTGATGGCTTCCTTGCCGGGGATGCCGGCACCGTTAGCCAGTGTGATTGAACATCTGTCAGCGATGCCGGGGATTGGTCCGAAAACGGCCATGCGTCTGGCTATCAGTATGCTTGAAAAGAACCGGCACGATGTTGTATCACTGGCCCAGTCCCTGCATCACCTGCATGAACAGATGACATTTTGTGAACGCTGCGGTTGTTTTGCTGAAAAACATCGTTGCATGATTTGTGACGCACCATCGAGAAATCATGCGCTGATTTGCGTCGTTGAGCAGGCGGTGGACGTGCTGATGCTGGAAAGAATGCAAACCTTTCGCGGTAATTACCATGTGCTGCACGGGCGACTCTCGCCCATCGATGGTATGGGCGTTGAACAATTACGTTTGAAATCTCTGGATGCCCGCATTGAAGCCGGTGAGGTGCAGGAACTGATTCTCGCCACCAGCGCCACGGTTGACGGTGAAGCCACGGCGCATTTTATTGCCCGTCGCTACGCCGCAGTTGATGCGCTGAAGGTTTCACGTATCGCCCGAGGTGTTCCGGAGGGTGGTGAGCTGGAGTATCTGGATGAATACACCCTTTCAAGGGCTCTGGATCAGCGAGTGACATGGGATTAAATTCTGATCAACTGCTGTTGATCAATGATAGTCCGCTGGACGCCGATGGCGGGGTTGATTTGCTCATTCAGGCTATTGCCATGCTGAGGGTGGATTGCCCGCAGGTGCTTTGCGCCCTGTCCGGCAGTGGCGCTTTGCTGCTGCCTTTACAGCGCCTGTGCCGCTGGCTCGATGTTGAAGCGCATGTCCGCTTTATCGCCGGGCACGAGCTGGACGGCTATGCAGCGCAAGGCTGCGCTTATGTTACTGCCAGTCGCAGCGAAGCGATGATGCGGCAACAATTGCAGTGGGCCAATACACATGGATTGCCTTTCATAGCCCTGCGGCAGCCGTTTTTTTCGGCGGATGCCTATGCCATGCTGCGCTGGAACAAAATCAATGCATGTTCAGATCATGCCGATCCGGAATCGCTGGCGCTGCTGCTGCAATCGTGTTGTTGTGTCTGGCTGCAACAACCGCACGATCAACAGGCATTACAACAACAGGCACAGGACTATTTTTCGTTGCAGGGAGTGGGTGGTTGAATGCAGAAAAATTATGAAACATTGCGTGATGCATTAACGGCCCGCCACGTCAGGCTGATTGCCGTCTCTAAATATTCGGAAGATGAAAAAGTAAGCCGTCTTGCCGCCTTGGGACAAGTGGATTTCGCTGAGTCGCGGCCGCAGGCCTTGCGCGACAGAGCTTTGTTGTTTCCGCAGCTTCGCTGGCACATGATCGGGCCATTGCAGAAAAATAAAGCCAAATATATCGGCCGTTTTGCCTATATGTGGCATTCATTGTGTGATATTGACACAGCCCGAGCTGTGGCGGGACACGTCGAAAATCGCGTTTTACCGGTGTTGATTCAGGTGCATATTTCCGGCGAAGCTCAGAAGCAGGGTGTAGCACCGGATCAACTTGCTGATTTATTGGAACAATTAAAAGATGTGCCGCAGCTGGAGGTAATCGGGTTGATGGGTATGGCATCGAGTGACGGGGAAGCACGCCAGCAGTTTCGTTCATTATGCCGCTTGCGAGATAATTTGAATGATGCGAAAATTCGCCAGCTCTGCATGGGGATGAGCGGTGATTGGAAAATTGCCGTGGAAGAGGGGGCAAGCATGGTTCGTATCGGACGGGCTTTGTTTGATTCAGAGCAGGCATAGATTGTTTAACTGTTCATATGGCCTGTATTTAGTTCGCAGATAAGGAAAAAGCGCGCAGCATACTTCCTGTAAGTGAGCACTTTTGACACTGGATACGGACAAAAGGCGGCTGCTGATGATGCGCACGATATGATGCGCACGATCAATTTTTGAAAAAGGATATAACCATGCAAACAATAGCTTTTATAGGCGGCGGCAATATGGCCGAGGCACTGTTTTCCGGCCTGCTTAAATCAGGACATCCGGCAGATAAAATTGCCGTGAGTGATCCGCTGCCAGCGCGATTAGAGCTACTTTCCCGAACCTATGGCGTGAAAACGCATACCAGTAACAAAGTCGCAGTAAGCGGTGCGGACGTCGTTGTCTTTTCTGTCAAACCGCAGCAGATGAAAGCCGTGCTGACTGAAATGACAGCCTTTTTCTCAGCCGATATGACCCTGATCAGCATTGCCGCCGGGGTGGATACGGCGGCCATCAAAACGATGCTCGGACGCGATGATCTGGCTCTGGTACGTGCCATGCCCAATACTCCGGCCATGGTCGGGGCAGGTATGTCTGTGCTGTTCAGCGATGCCGATGACAACCATAAGCAACGTGCCGCTTATGTGATGGATGCGTGCGGTGAAACGGCATGGGTCGATCAGGAGCCATTGCTGCATGCGGTAACGGCAATCTCCGGCAGTGGCCCGGCCTATTTTTTCCTGTTGGCTGAACTGATGTACGGCGCGGCGGAAAATCTTAAGCTGCCGACCGAAATTGCCGAGAAAATCATCCGCCAGACAGCTTATGGTGCTGGCATGATGCTCAAGCAGAGTGAAAAGACGGCAGCGCAGTTGCGCACGCAGGTCACCAGTCCGAATGGCACCACCCAGGCAGCGCTGGATAAGATGTATGAAATGAATATCCATGAAGCAGTACGTCAGGGCGTAGTGGCAGCAGCCAAACGCTCGAAAGACATGATGCGTTAACGGTTTCGACGATGTTTATTGTTGGCTATTTCCTGCAAGCATGTGCTGTGGTTCTGCATATGGCGCTGATGGCGGTATTGATTCTGGTGATTGCTCGTGCAGTTTTATCCTGGGTCTCACCAGATCCTTATAATCCGATTGTACGCACGATTTATCAGTTGAGCGAACCGATGTTGTATGCTGTACGCCGTCGTTTGCCGGCCTTTCAGGGGATCGATCTGTCTCCGATGGTTATCCTGCTGCTTGTGTATTTTCTTGATGTGTTTCTGGTGCAAACGATAGAGAGGGTGGCGTTTACCCTGACGCACTGATCAACGCGTTTGTTCAGCGTCATCGGCTGCCAGCAGCGTATGCCGATCTGGCACTGGAACACTGGCTGCCATTAGCGGCCAGGCTGTCAATGCAATCTCACAATAAAGCCGGGCAGCCGCTGTTAGTTGGCATTAATGGTGCGCAAGGCACCGGAAAATCCACCATGGCCAGTTGCCTTGGCATGTTACTCGAACATCATTACGGCCTTCGTTGCCTCATCTTGTCCATCGACGATTTATATCTGACCCGCCAGCAACGATTGCAATTGGCCGATCGTGTTCACCCGCTGCTGCGCAGCAGAGGTGTACCCGGCACGCATGATGTGATGATGGGTCGCGAACTTTTGCAGCGCATCTGCACGGCCGATGCCGATACCCTATTAAGCATTCCTCGTTTTGATAAAGCCAGAGACGACAGGGCAGGCGAAGATAACTGGCCGCTGCATAGCGGCCCTGTTGATGTGGTTCTGTTTGAAGGCTGGTGCGTGGGCACTCCGCCGCAGACAGCCGCCGCGCTGCTTGCTCCGGTCAATACGCTGGAAGCAGAGGAAGATCGTGATGGCATCTGGCGCACCTATGTTAATGACTGTCTGGCAGATCAGTACCCGCAGCTTTTTTGCTTGATCGATTACATGATTTTTCTCCGGGCACCGGACATGCAAGCCGTTACAGCCTGGCGTATGCAGCAGGAAGCTGAGATGCAGCATCGTGCGGGTGCCACCTCAGGCAGCATGAGCCAGCCGGAATTGATCCGCTTTATTCAGCATTTTGAACGCTTGACGCGGCATAATTTCGAGGTGATGCCGGGGCTGGCCGATACCGTGTTCGTCTTTGACCACGAGCACCGTATCGTCTCCAGCCTGTAACTGCGGCTGGTAAATTCCAGCGTAGTTCGCCACACTCCGCCGATGCTTGAAATCAGAGACTTATCGCTGGCACTACCTGCTCGCACAGATCATTCGGACGCAGACATTATCGCTGTATCGAATCTCTCGCTGCGTTTGCAGCGGGGCCGTGTCATGGGATTGGTGGGTGAATCAGGATGCGGTAAAACGCTGACGGCTCAGGCCATTCTGCGCCTGGGTGAGCATCAGGGAATACGTCGCACCGGTGGCGATATTCTGCTGGATCAGCAAAGCATATTTGCCATGGATGATGTCACCCTGCGCAAGATGCGCGGTGGCCGTGTGTCGATGATATTTCAGGAGCCGATGACGGCATTAAATCCGGTTTTCTCCATTGGCAGTCAAATGCTGGAAGTGATTCATCTGCATCTGAATCTGGATGCCGAAGCGGCGCGGCAGCACGCCATTCGTTTGTTGCAGGATGTCGGGTTGGACGATGCCGGACATCTGTTGCAGCAATATCCCGATTCCCTGTCGGGCGGTATGCGCCAGCGGGTGCTGATTGCCATGGCGATGTCGGCCAATGCTGATTTTATTATCGCCGATGAACCGACAACGGCCCTCGATGTCTCTGTGCAGAAGCGCATTATCGCTTTGCTGAGAAATCTGCAACGTCAGCGCGGCCTGGGCATGTTGCTGGTGACGCATGATTTCGGACTGGTGGCGGAAATGTGTGACGATGTCGCTGTGATGTATGCCGGTGAGATTGTCGAAACGGGCAGTGTGGAAGATGTGTTTGATCATCCGGCACATCCGTATACCCGCGCTTTGATGGGGTGTCGGCCGGAAATCAATCCGCCCGGTACACCCTTGCCGGTGATCGAAGGCAATGTTCCGGCGCCGGGGCTGTGGGCGGCGGGCTGTCGTTTTGCGCCGCGCTGCAAGCATGCGGATCAGGCCTGTGCCGGGAAAGTGGCGCTGCATCAGTGGTCCAGACATCAGCATCAGGCACGTTGCGTGCATGTGGAAGCAGCTGAATCATGTTAAGCGTCGAAAAGCTCAATAAAATCTATCACAGTGGCGGACTGCTCAGGAGAGGGCAGGCAAACCATGCCGTGAAAGATGTCTCCTTTCACATTGCCGAAGGTGAAACCGTGGCGATAGTCGGTGAGTCCGGCAGCGGCAAATCATCGGTTGCCAGGCTGGTGATGCGTTTGCTGCCAGCTAATTCTGGACAAATTCACTGGCGGGATCAGGAAGTCAGTCAATTAAGCGAACATCATCTGCGCCCTTTGCGTTCGCATATTCAGATGGTATTTCAGGATCCGTTTGCTTCGCTCAATCCGAGAATGCGCATCTGGCAAAGTGTCGGCGAGGGTTTGCGCGTGCATCGGCCGGAACTCTCGCGTACGCAGCGCCGCGATGAAGTGGCAGAGATTCTGGCCTTGTGCGGTATGGATGCAGCGATTCTGGATCGTTATCCGCATCAGTTTTCCGGTGGTCAGCGCCAGCGCATCGGCATAGCCCGCGCGTTGATTGTACGCCCCAAAGTGCTGGTGCTGGATGAGCCGGTATCGGCGCTCGACGTATCCGTGCAGGCGCAGATCTTAAACTTGCTGCAACGCTTGCAGAGTGAATTTAATTTATCGTATCTGTTCATTTCACATGATCTCTCGGTAGTTCGGCATGTGGCAGATCGCGTGCTGGTGATGTTCAATGGCAACGTCGTTGAGCAGGGCAGCGTTGAAGGCGTATTCTCAGACCCCAAAGATGCCTACACGCAAAAGCTGCTGGCAGCACGCCCGGTGGCTCATCCGTCGGAGCGTCGCTGATTCTTCACGGGACAGACCCGGCCCAACCCATGCACTAATAACCCGCACATTTCATCTTTTATCTCAATAAAAATAGTGCCATTCATCTATATGGATGATGTATCTGTGTTTTGATCCGGTTATCTTCTCTCGCTTGGATAATTGTTAGCCATGGGGAGAAGAGGGCATGGATAAACTCGAACGCGCATATCAGCTTGATAAGCTTCTGAAGCTCAGAAGAACGCCTGTCTCCATGCAAACCTTGTGTGAACAATTTGAATGTTCCGAATCAACTGTCAAACGAACCATCGCGGCTATGAAACACATCCTGCAGGCTCCCATACTCAACCGCGAAGGCCATGGTTATTACTACGATAAACTTTCCACCTTCGAAATGCCCGGTGTCTGGTTTTCAGCCGAAGAGCTGTATGCACTGCTGACCATGCAGCAACTGGCTTCCGGTCTCTCCGGCGGCTTTCTTGAAGATGAGTTGAACCGTTTACGCGACAAGATCGAAAGCATCCTGAGCAGGAGTGTGCCGCTGGCAGCTGATCAGATGCACCGCATCCGCATGACCGAAGCAGGAAAGCGCAGCCGGGCCTTACCGTTGTTTCCGGTGATTGCCACGGCCGTATTGCAACGGCAGCGCTTATACATCGAATATGATGGTCGCCAGCATGGCCAGCGTAGCCAGCGTCAGCTGTCACCGCAGCGCATGGTGCACTATCGCGGCAACTGGTATCTGGATGCCTGGTGTCACAACAAGGAGAAGCTGCTCACCTTTGCACTGGAGAAGATTGTTTCGGTGAAGCTTGTGGCGGGTGAAGTGCTGGCGCTGTCCGATGAACAATTGGACAGGGAGCTGACTTCATCCTTCGGTATTTTTGCCGGTGAGCCGAGCGATACGGCGGTGCTCAGGTTTACATCCGGGGCAGCGGCATGGGTGGCCGATGAGCAGTGGTTTCCGGATGAAACAGGCACATGGCTGGAAGATGGGCGCTTTGAATTGCGCATTCCCTACAGCAATCCCACCGAATTGATCATGGAAATCTGCCGTCACGGGCCAGAGGTGGAAGTGCTGGCCCCGGCTTCGCTGCGTCAGCGCGTGGCGGAAAATCTCCAACGGGCTCGTGACCAATATGCGTGAGGTCACTATATGAGCTCACGCCCCGATAGTGTTGGACGTATTGGTTTGTTGGAGGACATGCATGAAATTAAAATCACAGTCTGGCACTTCTAGATGACCGGGACGTTCGCATGGCTAACGGACAAAGTCTGATTATTCAGTCAACTCGAATCCAAGGCTCGATTGTGCAGCTGTGCGGCGAGCGGGTGATGCTGGAGAATGATCCGGCAGCGCTTTACGGCGTGGAGACCAAGGCGCTGACGCGGGATGACCGCCGACCACAAGGTGAAAAAATAGCCTATCGGCTTTGTGTGTCAACGAGGTGAAGATAATGCGTGAACAAGAATGAAAGATTTATCGCCAAGTGATTTGAAAACAATTCTGCACTCCAAGCGGGCCAATCTGTATCTGTTGGAGCATTGCCGGGTGATGCAGAAAGATGGGCGAGTTCTCTATCTCACCGAAGCCAAGAAAGAGAAGCAGTTCTTCAACATCCCTATAGCCAATACCACCGTCATTCTGTTGGGAAATGGCACCTCCATTACTCAGGCAGCTGTGCGCATGTTAGCTCAGGCCGGGGTGCTTATCGGATTTTGCGGCGGCGGAGGCACACCGCTCTACATGGGCAACGCCATTGAGTGGTTCACACCCCAAAGTGAGTATCGGCCAACAGAGTATCTGCAAGGGTGGCTGGGCTTCTGGTTTGATGATGAGCAACGACTGAATGCAGCAAAAACACTGCAACATGCCCGGCTGGATTATCTGCGCAAAGTCTGGGCTAAAGACCGAGATCTGAAGGTGGCAGGTTTTGATATGGGTGATCTTGCCTTATCCACTGCGCTGGATTCAAGTCGGAAAAACATTGATCGGGCCATGAAAACCGTTGATTTGCTGACGGCAGAAGCGCAGTTGACCAAACAGCTCTATAAATTCGCAGCACGCTCAACGAATATGAAATCATTTACTCGGGAACATGAGGCAACCGATAAAGCCAACGGCTTTCTCAATCACGGCAACTACCTCGCTTATGGCATGGCTGCCACCACGCTCTGGGTACTGGGTATTCCGCACGGCTTTGCGGTGATGCATGGCAAAACACGCAGGGGAGCACTGGTCTTTGATGTGGCCGACCTGATCAAAGATGCCATTGTATTGCCGTGGGCATTTATCTGTGCAAAAGAGAATGCGACCGAGCAGGAGTTTCGCCAGCAGTGTTTGCAGGCTTTCACCGATCATAAAGCACTGGATGTGATGTTTGATCAGGTTAAGGCATTGGCGTTAATGCAGGAGAAAGATTAAATGAAAGCAAATATGACTTTGTTTGAAGGGGATCAGCCTGCCTGGAAATGCTGGAATAAGCAGAAGCAACGGTTGACTAAAGAAGCTAATCGGAATCTGCGCAGGAGCGTGACATGAGCAAGGTAAAGAAAATCGAGGTGCTGGACGCTGAAATAAGAATCATGACTTCCGGCCATCAGGATTACATCTCGTTGACGGACATGCTCAAAGCCAAGGATGGTGATTTCTTTATCTCCGATTGGTTGCGCAATCGTAATACAGTCGAATTTCTGGGGATATGGGAGTCGGTACACAATCCTGATTTTAATTATGGCGAATTCGCCACAATTAAAAGTCAGGCGGGTCTGAACAGCTATAAACTCAGCGTGAAAGAGCGAATTGCCAAAACCGGAAGCATGATCAAGGAGAGATGCCAGTGAAAGAGGGTATGCAGATGGATATGGCCTTATTCGAGGATTACAAAATTCGCCGGATTTATGACGAAGAAGCTGAAATCTGGTGGTTTTCGGTGATCGATATCGTGCAGGTATTGACCCGGCAATCCAATCCACAGACTGCACGAAAGTACTGGAACAAGCTCAAACAGCGTTTGGCTGCGGAGGGCAGTCAACTGGTGACAAATTGTCACCAGTTGAAGATGACGGCCACAGATGGCAAACAGAGGCTTACCGACGTTGCCACCGCCGAAACCCTGCTGCGGCTGGTGCAGTCCGTACCCAGCCCCAAGGCCGAGCCCATCAAACTCTGGCTGGCCAAAGTAGGCTACGAACGCATGCAGGAGATGGCCGACCCTTCCCGCTCCCTTGATCGCGCCCGCTCCACCTGGCAAAAGCACGGCCGCAGTGAAAAGTGGATTCAAAGGCGTATGACCGGACAGGAGACCCGCAACAAACTCACCGATTACTGGTCCGAACACGATATCAAACAGGGCGAGGAATTCGCCATCCTCACCAACATCATTCATCAGGAATGGGCTGAGGTCGGTATCAGGCAACACAAAGACCTGAAAGGCCTCAAAAGCCAGAACCTGCGCGACCACATGAGTGAAGCCGAGCTTATCTTCACCGCCCTGGCCGAACTCTCTACCCGGCAGATCGCTGAAAGCGTCGATGCGACCGGCATGAATGAAAACACCATAGCGGCAAAATCCGGGGGACGCATCGCTAATAACGCACGCAAGGAACTGGAAACAAAGACCGGAAGAAAAGTCATTACCTCTGAAAACTATCTGGTTCCTGATAAAAAACCGCGCATCAAGAGTAATAAAGGCAACCCCAAATGATGGTGACGTTTATCTCCCAGTGCGAAAAGAATGCCCTGAAGAAAACCCGGCGAGTGCTCGATGCCTTTGCTGATCGCATTGGCGATAACACATGGCAGACTGTGATCACCGAGGATGGCCTGAACACAGTGAAAAAGATGCTGCGCCAGACGGCGAGCAAAAGCACAGCGGTTTCCTGCCATTGGATCAGGAGCCGTTCGCGCAGCGAGTTGATCTGGGTGGTGGGTAATCGAAGCAGGTTTAATGAACAGGGGATTGTGCCAGTGAATAGCACGCAAAAAATGGTCACCCAGTTTGAGAACGACTGGCATTACCTACCACTGATTAAAGCACTTGCAGCGCTTGCAGCTTTGTTTCATGACTGGGGTAAAGCGACAGCTCTGTTTCAGCAAAAACTTAAAAAATCGTCTATGTTGGGCGACCCTATTCGCCATGAGTGGATTTCCTGTTTGATATTGCATGCGTTGATAAACAGTTGTCAAAATCAAGAGGGTGATTCGGCTTGGTTAGAAAAGTTGATTGATGGTCAGTTGGATGAATCGCAATTAAAAGCAATCGTTGCATTGCAGGAAGAAAAGCCCTTGGATCAACTTCCACCGGCAGCACAACTACTTTCATGGCTGATTGTTTCTCATCATCGGCTGCCTAACTTTTCACATGATCAGAGTGTTACAAGAAAGGAGTGGCTGGGTGAACCAGCACCGGATATTGCTCAGCTTCTGAAGCGAGTGACTAAAGCGTGGGGCTATGAAAACCAGGGAGATGAAAAGGATTATCAGAAAAGACTGGCAGCTTGTTTTGAGTTCCCTCAAGGCTTGTTAAGTCAATCTTCCAGATGGTTAAAGCAGGTGAAGAAGTGGGCAGATCGCTTGCAAAGTTGTTTGCCTTTAGTCGAGCAAAGCATGAATGATGGTAGCTATCGCATTGTGCTTCACCATGCACGCCTGTGCCTGATGTTGGGTGATCATTACTACTCGTCGCAGAGTGCTGATCCGCAATGGCAGGATACAACAAGTCTATTTGCCAATACGGACAGGAAAACAAAACAATTCAAACAGAAACTGGATGAACATCTTGTTGGTGTTTCCACACATGCTTTGCGCACAGCTCACTTGTTGCCTGCTTTTGAGTGCGAGCCACCGTTAGCAGAAGATATACAGGCATTAAAAAAGCCGAGTCGTTCTGCATTTCGCTGGCAGGATAAAGCGGTTGAGAAGATAAAAGCCTGGCGGGAATCGCATGCCAAATCGCATTATGGTTTTTTTGCCGTCAATATGGCCAGTACCGGTTGCGGTAAAACATTTGCCAATGCCAAGGTGATGCGGGCATTGTCGAAAGATGGTGAAAGCTTGCGGTATATCCTTGCCCTGGGTTTACGTACGCTAACGCTGCAAACAGGCGACGAATATCGTGAACGTATCCGCCTTGATAGCAGCGAGTTGGCCGTTCTGATTGGTTCCAGAGCGGTTATGGAGCTTCATCATCAAAATATGAATTCCGACGAAAACTTAAATGATGAACAACTGGGATCTGAATCTTCGCAGTCATTGCTGGATGAGGAAGTCCATTTCGATTGCGATATTCCTGAAGAAGGATTGGCAACAGTTCTGACTCAGGAGCGAGATAGAAAATTTCTTTATGCTCCTGTGCTTGCCTGCACCATTGATCACATGATGGCGGCGACAGAAACCAAACGGGGAGGAAGATATATTTTACCAAGCTTGCGTTTGATGTCCTCGGATTTGGTGATTGATGAGGTTGATGACTTTACCGGCAGTGATCTGATTGCCATTGGCCGATTAATTCATTTGGCTGGTATGCTGGGTCGAAAGGTGATGATTTCATCGGCAACGATTCCTCCTGATTTGGCAGAGGGGTATTTCAATGCATACCGCGCAGGATGGCTATTGTTTAGCCAAACGCGTGATGCGGATAAACAAATCGGATGCGCCTGGATCGATGAGTTCAACACGCGCGTTGAAACCGTTGGAGAAACACTGAGTCCGCAGGCTATCGATGCCTATCGTGAAAAGCACAGGCAGTTTATTGCCAAACGTGTTGCAAAATTGGTAGAGCAGCCTGCCCGACGTATAGGCGAAATCGTTGAATGTCAGGAAATTGTGGATGAGTGCGAATTCGATAGCGAGTTAACCAAACAGGAACGGTATTTTTCCAAGATTAAGCAAGCTGTTCTGGCAAAGCATAAATTCCACCATACACAGGACCGGAAAACAGGTTGTAAGGTTTCATTTGGCGTTGTGCGAGTGGCTAATATTCCACCGTGTATCGCGTTAAGCAGACACCTTATGATATGTGATTGGCCTGAAGATATTGATGTCAAGGTGATGGCTTACCATTCTCAACAGGTTTTGCTGCTTCGGCATGAGCAGGAGAAACACCTGGATCGCATACTCAAACGCAAAGAAGCTGCTGGTACTGAGCCAAAGGCATTTAACGATTCGGTCATTCGTAACCATTTGGATCATAGCAAAGCAAAACAGGTGATATTTATTTTGGTGGCTACACCAGTTGAAGAGGTCGGGCGAGACCATGACTTCGACTGGGCAATCGTTGAGCCATCATCTTATCGATCAATTATCCAGTTGGCGGGGCGAGTACGGCGGCACCGGGAGGGAGCGGCAGTCTCCCCTAATATCGGATTGCTTCAATATAACTGGAAAGCCATTAAAGATGGTAACCGCTCAGGTCAGAAATATTTTTGTCGTCCGGGTTATGAAGAGATGCAGCAACTTGATACGCATGATCTGCGCGAACTCATCAATACCGATGCCCTTGCGAAAAGTATCAATGCCATTCCACGAATTCAAAAGCCAGAAAAGTTGGAGTTCCGGCATTCACTGACGGACTTAGAGCACAAGGTAACTGAGATGCAACTTACCAGTTATCAAGGCTTAGGCCCGGAAAACCTACAGGGTTACTTGACCGGATGCTGGTATTTAACTGCATTGCCGCAGGTACTCAATCCATTCCGCAAAAGCGAACCTACAACCAAGCTGTTTTTGATGTATGATCCGGATGAAGAGTGCTTTTTGTTTATCGAAAAAGATGATCGTGGCTATCCGGTCAATAGGGAGGGCATTTTGCAAATAGCGCATCAGAAGCTCAGTGAGAATGAGCAAAACAGGTTGTGGCTGTTCCGCAGTTATAAACAGTTATTAACCCAGCAGGCGGAAGCTCGTGATAGCGATGAGAAATCTGTTTCACTTCGCTATGGCGAGTTGAGCTTTGTTGATCGAGAGAATCAGGAATACGGATATTCGGATCAGCTTGGTCTGTATGGATTATAAAGGGAGGAGAAATGGTAGATCCGGCAATAAAAATATTTTTTGAAGATCGAAAAGAGGCCTGGCGAAAAAAGAACATCACGACTTTGATGGATGAAGTGACGGTTCATGAAAAAAACGCACTGTGTGAGCAGTTGTTTTCATTTGAAGTCTGGCTGCCAAATGCAGCAAAACGCGCGGGGCAAATGTCATTGTCTACGCACCCTTGCACATTCAGCCACCCTAGTGCGCGTAAGAATAGAAATGGATATGCAACACCAGTTATTGCTGATGCTCATTTGATGCGTGATGGATATTTAAGAAGTGGCAATGCTGCTGCTGAAACGGATGCGTTGGGAAATGCAGCTGCTTTGGATGTATACAAGTTTCTTACGCTTGAAATGGCGGATGGCAGGAAGCTTATCGATCATATTCAGAAGGAATCAGAGCTTTCGGAAACATTGTTATCGATTGAAGCTGAAGACTATCAAACGTTGAAAAACGGTTTCCTGGCAATGATAGAAGCCGGTGATGGGAGTGGAAGTATTACCAGTTCTAAAATCAAGCAAGTTTACTTCCCTGTTGATGCCAACTATCACCAACTTTCTATATTGAGTAATTCCGGGCTTATCTTTGAGCTGAGAAAGCGCATTGATTCCATGCGTTTCTCTGATGAATTAAAGTCGTTGCGAGACCTGAAAAGGAAAAATGAGTTCAGTGAACAGGGGTTTCCTGAATTGTACGGCCTCTCCACAATTGGTTACGGTGGAACCAAGCCTCAAAACATCAGTGTGTTAAACAATCAAAATGGAGGAAAGGCACATTTGCTGCTCTCTGCCCCTCCTGCGCTGAACAAACAGAAGATTCACTTTCCCAAGCAGAATTTTTTCGGTGAATCATTTCGCTATTACGAATGCAGGGAGGTTTTCGATGCCCTGCACAAACTGTTCAAAACAGATTATAACAACAAAAACATCAGAGAAGGTCGAGATTATCGGGTTCAGGAATTGGTAGATCGAATGATTGATCGAATGTGGGTAGTGCGATTGGTATCTGCCGAGCAATACCGACCGGAACTATCGCATTTAAAGCCGCATCAGAAAGTTTGGCTTTGTGATGAGTTCCAACAAACACGTGAAGAAGAAAGTGAGTGGTTGGATAAACTCTGCATGGAAATTTCCAGTTGGATCATCCGTTCTTATGAAAAGTTAATGGGTAAGCATGCTTACAAATTGGGCGAGGCAGAACGCGTTCATATTCACGAACTTGTATCTGAAAATCGGGAGGGGTTACGATGATTGGCGATATCAGGCGGCTAATATTACTGCCGCACATCAAGGTTCATAATGCCAATGCGTTGTCGAGCCCGTTTACGATTGGCTTTCCAGCCATGACAGCCTGGTTGGGTGCAATACATGCCTTACAACGAAAAGTGAATGCAACTTCTTTGGAAACTGCTGTATTTCAGAACGTGGCAGTAGTGACACATGAAATGGATTTGCAGACCTACAAGGGCACTGGTGATTATGTCCATTCAATTATCGGAACAGGTAATCCATTGGATAAAGATGGCTCCAGACCAGCATTTATCGAAGAGGCTCGTTGTCATTTGGAGGTTTCCCTACTCATTGAGTATTCCGGAGTCGATAAAGATGATGAGAAAATTTTGCTTGATCAGATTTCTCATCATCTTCATGCATCCATGAAAATAGCAGGCGGAGATATTCTCTCTTTTGAAGCTCCTGTTGCTTTCAGAACAGAGGAGGGAAACGATACTGATCTGCGCAAGCTGACCCGTAAACTCATGCCCGGTTATGCCATCATTGAGCGACGTGAACTGATGCTTGATGCAATGAAAAATGGGCTCGATGCACTGGATGGGCTGCTCGATTATCTGGCTGTTCATCACCACTGTGATAAAGATGACGATGGGAATACGATATGGTCAAGCCATCGTAAAACATCCGGTTGGATTGTACCTGTTGCCACGGGATTCCACGGCATAAGCGAGTTAGGACAGGCAAAAAATCAGCGCGATCCAGATATTCCTCATCGGTTTGCAGAAAGCGTCGTGACGTTGGGCGAATTCCGCATGCCCCATCGAATCCAATCTCTGGATGAGATCCTTTGGCACTACCACACGGATTTAGAAAGTAATCTGTACCGTTGTCAGCAAAATAAACCAAACGAATAAACAACTACAAAAAAACACAAACAACAGGAGATAAATCATGGCTAAAAAAGAAAACATTGCATCAGTACTGGCATTTGAAAAAAAACTGGTTCCATCCGATGGGTATATGTATGGCACATCATGGGAGAGTCGAGAACAGGCAACACCTTTGAATTTACAAGAGAAATCTGTCAGGGGAACCATTTCAAACCGTTTGAAGCCAGCAATACAGAATGATCCGGTCAAATTGAATGCTGAAGTTGAAAAGGCGAATTTGCAGAGGGTCGATTCGTGCGCTCTGGGAGCAGATCAGGATACGCTTAAATTACATTTTTCCTTAAAAGTGTTGGGCGGTGTTGAGCACCCATCTGCCTGTAATAATGCTGCATTCAATCAGAGCTACAAGGCAGCAACCAAAGATTACATCAGTAGAGAAGGATTCAGAGAGCTGGCACGGCGTTATGCCATGAATATAGCCAGCGCACGTTTTTTGTGGCGCAACCGTGTAGGCGCGGAAAGCATTGAAGTGCAGGTTAGTGCATTGAATGAAAATGCACAGCAACGATGGGTATTTGATGCCACTCAGTTCAGTGTACGGAACTTTGATGCAAACGATGACGATGTTAATGCTCTTGCTGAGCGAATTGCTACGGCACTGTCGAGCGAAAATGATTTCCTGATGTTGGATATCAACTGCTTTGCCAAGGTGGGGAAAGCGCAGGAAGTCTACCCGAGTGAAGAGCTGGTGTTGGACAAAGGCAACAGCAAGAGTAAGAAAAGTAAAATTCTCTATTCGGTGAACGAGATTGCAGCGATGCATTCTCAAAAAATAGGCAATGCTTTACGCACTATTGATACCTGGTATCCGGAATTCGCTGATCAGGAATCGTCCGCTGGCCCTATAGCTATCGAGCCTTATGGTGCTGTCACGAATCTTGGAAAAGCTTTTCGCACACCAAAGGATAAACAGGATTTTTATACCTTCTTCGATAAGTTTGCTCGGGGTGAAGGCCTTGGCCGGCTGGAAGATGAGCATTATGTTATGGCGGTTCTAGTTCGTGGTGGCGTATTCGGCGAAAGCGATAAGTAGGAGGCCGAGATGAATGCCTATCGAGAAATATCATTATTGAACGATTCAGACATATCACTGAACTTTCTTTGGCAAAAGCTGTTTCAGCAGATTCACATTGCGCTGGCGGAGAACAAAAGTGCTGATGGCGAATCAGCGATTGGGGTCTCTTTTCCGGAGTATGATGCGGCCGAGTTTTCTCTGGGGACAAAGCTGAGGCTATTTGCTCAAAGTGAGCAGGAGTTGAAGCAATTCCAATGTGAGAAATGGCTGGAGAGATTGAGCGACTATGTGAGTATCGGTGAGATTCGGGCAGTTCCTGAGCATGTTTCGGGATATGCCTGTTTCAGCCAGGTG
>PFXG01000043.1 GCA_002791545.1 Zetaproteobacteria bacterium CG_4_9_14_3_um_filter_49_83 | reverse complement strand
TCATATATATCAGTAGTTTAACATCATTTTAATAGTATTATTTCGACCTATTTCCATAAATAAAAAACATGCTTTTAAGGGTGCGGAATGTCGGATGTATCCCCACAAGCCGGTGAAGTGGCTACGTTAGCAGTGAGAATCAGGTTGAGCATCCCCCATATGGACGATGACAGGAAACGAAGGATCCCTCTGTTTTGCAGGCAGAGGCTAGAGGTGAACAACGTATTTCATGCAAAAACAATGGATAAGATCCCCTCATTCTGGCCTTCTCCCGGAGGGCGTAGGCATGAAAAATCAGCTAAATGGCTGCTCAGGTTTGTGCTGCAAGATCGATGCGCTGCATCAAATAGCAAAGACAATCCTGACGGATGATGCGGGTGTTCAGCGTAAGCATCGAGGGCATCAGGGGGGTGGCGGTGCGTAGACCGTTGCCGTGCAGAGCAAAGTAGTGGTGGGCAATTTCTCTGCCGGAGGCATCGCTGACGGTGATCGGTAAATCCTTTCCCGTGTAAGTGCCCAGATGCGTGCCTTTATCCAGCTCGCTGAAATTGAGTTTGTCCAGATCGGCGCGAAAGATGAGGGGGGATTTTTCCGGTTCGATGCCGAATTCGATATGCCCGGCAACGCGTGCAATGGCGACAGTTTGAAAGATGTCGTAGTCGTGTGGTGAAGGTGCATGGTCGGGAAAGTGGTGCAGATGCATCGCGGCATCAATCAGTTTACGGCAATGCTCCTCGCCGCTTGCTTCGCCGGGTTTACCGGCTTCGACGGTGATGGCGGGACAGAACCCGGCAAAGGCGCGGGAAAGCACGGAGTCGGGCTGGGTAAAATAGATGATGGTGCGACTGAACAGCAGCGCCAGATGCAGAAAGGGCGTATCAAGCCGGTTGATGCAGGCATAGTGGGGATTACTGCCGGTATTGTTATGCAGATCGATGGCGGCAAAGGGTTTCAAAACACGCAACTGTGCCAGCACTTCATCGGCCATGCTGGCTTCGGCGGAGTCTCCCCCTTTCCAGATGCGGTTGTAATCGGGCTGCCCGTCGAGCCTGCGCAGGCCCTGTTTTGCTGCTGCAATATTGCCGATAAAAATGACCAGTGTGCGTGGCAACGGTTGTTCAGTATTATCTTTCAGCCAGTGGCGCAGCGCATCCCAACCGGTGTCTTCATTGCCATGCAGAAGTACGGAAATGAACAGTGGTGCTTCTTTTTGCCCGGGCAGAGTAATCAGGGCAGGACCATCCAGCCTGGCGGAAAGCTTTTGAGCCGGACAATCAAGAAGTCCTTCGGGCAGATGATTGAATGATTGCAATAGTTTCATCACAAGCTCCACGAGTGCACGGGTCTGTCGCTGATTTGCTGCTGATAATAATCAAGGGTGAGTTTAGTCAGGTTCTGATGTCGCCTGAAATGCTCAAGTTGCCACCATGCGCCGTTGCGGCCTGATGCGACGCGTTCGGCGATGATCGCCAGATAAGGCTCAAAACCGCTGCAGTTCAGCGAGGATAAGCCCTCCTTTGCCATCGGTAACAGTTGCTGCCGGAACAGGTCCGGTAATTTATGCTGTTTGCCGTCGATCCAGTCGATGCTGCTTTGCAGGCCATGGCGGGCGCAGCTATAGAAATTATTACGTGTCCGACTGAAATCGAGCTTGTGCTCAGGTCGCTGGTCACTTTCGGCCAGCACAAAGGATAAACCGAACAGCAGGGCGGCATTGGCTACGCTGTCAATCAGCGTCGGCCCGGCAGGGCATATTCGTTGTTCCAGGCGCAGATGTGGTGTGCCATCGTTATCAAAGCCAACGATGGGTCGAAGCCAGCGCCAAACGGTGCCATTATGCAATTGCAGGTGTTTTAGCTGTGCCGGGTCGCTATCGGAAACGGAGGGCAGCATGACGGCGTATTCAGCCAGATTTTCATCAAAACATTCCAGCAGCGATTGCTCGGTGTAAGCTGAACCGAAGGTGACGCGCGCTAAGCGGTTACCGGGTGATCCATCATTTACGGCTATAGACTGTTCAAATAAGGGTATACGGCTTTCCTGCCACAGGGTTTTACCGAACAGCAACGGTGAATTGGCACTTGCCGAGACAAGCGGTGCTGAAGCAATCAACATCGCATTGTAATAGCGATGAGCGGTGGCAGGCATGACCTGCCAGTGGATTTGAAAGGATGTGGTGGCCGCTTCAATCATCACATTGGCGTGCTCGGAAATCAGATGCTGTATGCCGTCTATGTCGATATGTAGTGGTTTTCCACGGCGCAGTCGCAAAACCTGCTCATTAAGCGCCTGATAGCGTTTGAGCGGTGACATGTTATCCATCGTCAGATGTGCAGGTGTTAAGCTTGGCAGAATGCCGATGAGTAACAGATTCATATCCAGCTTTTGCGCTTCAATCTGGCAAAATTGCCAGCGTTGACGCAGTTGTGCATGGATATCGTCCAGCGCATCACCATGAAAAGATTGTGGCCGAGTATTGATCTCCAGATTAAACAGGGATAATTCGGCGCTTACTTCAGGGCTTGCTTCTTTATTGGCAGATTGTTGCTCTGAGCGACGGCATTGTTGCACAAGCGCTTTGTTTCCCGCTGACGGTTGCCCGGCCCTGTTGATCAGGCATGCCTCCAATTCAAATCCGGCGATGGCTGAACGCTTTGAAAGGGTGTGCCGGGCAAAGTGGTAGTGCAATAATTCAGTCTCAACCCGCAGATTGTGCTTGAACAGCGAAAAATCGTGTTTGTGGAAGTGATGCTTGTCGACTTCCTGCCCCATATCGAACCCCCCTCCCGTTTTTTCCTGGCTGAAGCTCAGTTTGCCCGGCACAGTTGCCGTGCGCTGCATGGTAGCAGCGGGGGCAGCATTTCACCTCTCAGAGTGTCCTTAACTGCTGATCATTGAACCGATCAGTCGTCCGAGTTCTTCGGTCTGGAAAGGTTTACTCAGCAGATTGAAGTTTCCGACATTTTTCAGTTCATCGCGCATTTCTTCCTGACTGTAGCCGGTGCAAAAGGCCAGCGGTACGCTTGGCCGGATTTCCCTTATTTTTCTGGCCGCGACCGGTCCAATCATATTCGGCATGATCACATCAAGGATAACCATCCTGACCTCTTCAGCGTGCTCTGCAAATAAGCTTACAGCTTCCTCGCCATCGGTGGCTTTGATGACGTTGTAGCCGAATTTCGTGAGTACTGCAGCAAGCATGAGCAGCACGTTGGGTTCATCATCAGCAATCAGAATCAGTTCGCCATGACCTTTGGGAACATCGGCCGGAGCAACAGGTTTCTCGTCCGTTGTATTTTGCATATTCATCAGTCGCGGAAAATAGAGGCTGAAGGTGGTTCCCTGATCAGTAGCACTTTGCAAATCGATACAGCCACGATGACTTTGCATCGCGCCCTGAACAATGGCCAGTCCGAGTCCGGTTCCACTGCCGACACTTTTGGTGGTGAAAAACGGTTCAAAAATCCGCTCACGCACAGATTCCGGAATACCTTCGCCGTTGTCGGCTACAGCAAGCGCGACGTACTCTTCGGCTTTGAAATTGTTGTGAACGCTTTTGAATGCTTTATCCGCTATGCCGGCCGTTAGAGAAATTTCGATACAGGGATGTTCTCTTGCGCCGAGTGCATCACAGGCATTGTTGACCAGATTAACCAGAATCTGCAGCAATAACGTGCTATCTGCATTGATATAAACATCTTCGGAGCTCTGGGTGATTTGAATCGTTACATTGCCCGGTACCGAACTTTTCACCAGTTTGGCCGAGTTCGTCAACCAAGCGTTCATTTCAATCGTCGCCATTTTCATTAGCGACTGATCTTTTCGCGAGAAGGTCATTAACTGTCTGATCATGGCAGCGGCGTCAAAGCCGCTTTGCTGCGACAGATCGATATATTCGCAGGCTGAACTGAGTTCACCCTGATCGATTTGATTACGAGCCAGATATAAATTTCCGGTGATGGTGGCGAGCATATTGTTGAATTCGTGGGCAATACCGGCCACCAGCGTTCCAACGGCTTCCATCTTTTGAGCCTGGCGCAGCTGTGTTTCGATTTCGAGCTTTTCAGTGATATCGTGATAGGTGCCCAATACGCCGATAACGTTACCAGTACTATTACGGATCGGTGCTTTACTGATTTCACGCATGCGCATGGAGCCACTAACTATCAGTGCTTTATCTTCGAAATTGAGCAGCGGTTCACCACTTTCAATCACCCTCAGATCTGAAGCGCGCAGTGATGCGGCCTGATCGCGCCAGACCAGATCTTCATCGCACTTGCCGATCAGTTCTTCGACGGAGTTAAAACCGGCATCATGTGCAAACAGTTCATTGCTGCCAATATAGCGCGACTGACTGTCTTTCCAGAAAACCCGGGCCGGAATGGTATCAATCACCAGCTTCAGAAAGTCGCGGTCACGTGCGGCTGCAGCTGCAACTTTTTCTGCTGTGACTTCGGCTTTGAGTGTGGTTATCGCGTTGCGTGCTGTCATGGCTGCCATCGAATAGAGCACAGCAGTAAAGGCCAGTGTCATCGCGCCTTCAGCAATGGAAAGAGGATGGCCGGATATCATCCACTGAATGGTAATGGGTAACAGAATCAGGGTAATAAATCCCCAGGCCTGTTCGCGTCGGTAGGAGAGAACAGCCACGGAACCAGCCGCCATACCTGCCAGAGCAAAAGCAAGGAAGAATTGATGCTCCATATTATCAACAGGAAAAAGGAATACGCCGGCACTTCCCCAAATGGCACCTGCGGCCAGGGAACTGGTCATCGACAGGCGGTCAAAATACTTATAATCCCTGTTGCTTGTTGACTGATAGTGGTGCCAAAGCAAGAGGCGGCTAACAGTTAATAACAGAAAAAGAATTAACCAGACCTGAACTGCAATTGCATCGACAGCATAATACTGGATCACGCATAAGGCGATAGCGACGACGGAGCTGGCGACCAGCGATTTGGGTAGTGCTTCATAGAGTAGTTCAATTTGCATTCGGTGAACTATTCTATCTTCATCAGTCACTATGAGTTCCTCCACGGATGGGTTGATTTCCTGACAGTATGCATGTTGTTATTGCATTGCCAAGGGGAAGCCGCATCAAACCGAAATATCCATAAATTCTATTGCGTGCTTGTTGGTCATTTTGTTTGCAACCCGATGATGAACTATACAGGCCGGTGTATTGCTTCCAAAAACAACCCGTTTGATTTATCTGTTTTTTTGATCGCGGCTTATGATGTAAGCAGGCGGTATACTGTCAATGACGAAAGGTTGTTTTCCTGAAGCCTGTGAAAGGCTATCGTTGCGACACTTTTTATGGGGGTGTGCATGGCCGTTTATGCGGTGGGCGATATTCAGGGCTGTTTTAAGCCATTGAAAAAGTTGCTAAAAAAAGTCGAATTCGACCCCGCTGTTGATACGCTCTGGTGTGTGGGCGATCTGGTGAATCGCGGGCCTGATTCTCTTGAAACATTGCGATACCTGAAAGGGTTGGGTGATGCCTGTATCTGTATCCTGGGTAATCACGATTTGCATTTGCTGGAGCTGGCAGCCGGGGGGCGCAGTTTTCGCGGCGATACCTTCAGTGAGGTTACCAGAGCTGAAGATTTTGATGCGTTAATTGAATGGCTGCGCTTCCGACCCATGATACATACTGATCAGACGCTGGGTTGGGCGATGGTGCATGCCGGTTTGCATCCAAAATGGACGTTGGAAAAGGCCAGTAAAAAAGCGCGCAAGATTGAAGAAAAGTTGCGTGGCGAGGATTGGAAAACTTTCTGCCTGCAATTGCAAAGTTATCATCTACCGCCCGGCAATCCGAAGGATAAGCTGGAAAAACAATTGTTTGCGACGGCGGTGATGACACGCACCCGTTATTGCAATAAAGATGGCTTGTTTGATTGGCAGAATATTTCCAATTACTCTGCCAAGGTGCTTGAGAAACCGTGGTTCAGGCATAATAAGCTGGCATGGCGGGGTGATATTCGCATTGTTTTTGGCCACTGGGCAGCCAAGGGGCTGGTGGATGATCAAGCACATGTGCTGGGGCTGGATTCCGGTTGTGTCTGGGGTGGCCGCATGACACTGGCGCAGCTGGATAGCAATAAACCAAAACTTATATCAATCTCTTGTCCTGCATGTCAGAGCATTAGATAACATTCTGGAGATAACAACGATGGCAGATTATCAGTACATATATTCGATGCAGGGCGTCGGCAAGGTGGTCGATAGCAAACGTGAAATTCTGAAAGATATTTATCTTTCCTTTTTTCCGGGGGCAAAAATCGGTGTGCTGGGTCTTAACGGTTCGGGTAAATCGACGCTGCTGAAAATCATGGCCGGGCTGGATGAAGAGATTCTCGGCGAAGCGCGTCCGGCACCGGGTATCAAGATCGGTTATCTGGCTCAGGAGCCTGAGCTGGACGAGTCCAAGAATGTACGTGGAAATGTCGAAGAAGGCGTGCATGAAACCAAAGCCTTGCTGGATCAGTTTAATGAAATTTCAGAACGTTTCGCCGAGCCGATGAGTGACGACGAAATGAATGATCTGATCGACAAACAGGGTAAGTTGCAGGATAAAATCGATGCGGCTGATGCCTGGGATCTGGATCGTAAGCTGGAAATTGCCGCCGATGCGCTGCGTTTGCCACCGTGGGATGCTGATGTGGCCACACTGTCCGGTGGTGAGCGCCGCCGTGTGGCGCTGTGCCGTTTGCTGCTTTCTGCACCGGATATGCTGTTGCTGGATGAACCGACCAACCATCTGGATGCGGAATCAGTCGCCTGGCTGGAGCGATTTTTACATGATTATCCGGGCACTGTGGTGGCGGTAACGCATGACCGTTATTTCCTCGATAACGTGGCTGGCTGGATTCTCGAACTGGATCGCGGTCGCGGTATTCCGTTTGAGGGCAATTACTCTTCATGGCTGGAACAGAAGGAAAAACGCCTGTCGCAGGAAGAGAAAGAAGAAAGCTCCCGCCAGAAAGCCATCAAACAGGAGCTGGAGTGGGTGCGTGCCGGTACCAAAGGGCGACATGCCAAATCCAAGGCACGTCTGAAAGCCTTCGATGAACTCTCCAGCAAGGAAGTTCAGGAACGTAATGCCACCAAGCAGATTTTTATTCCGAGCAGTGAGCGTCTGGGTGATATCGTCATCAAGGCGGAAGATCTCAGTAAGAGTTATGGTGAGCGGATGTTGTATTCGGGGCTGAATTTCAATCTGCCGCGTGGCGGCATTGTTGGTATCGTCGGGGCCAACGGTGTGGGTAAAACCACCTTGTTCCGTATGCTCACCGGCAAGGAAGAGCCCAGTGGCGGTACATTGACCGTCGGTGAAACGGTGCAGTTATCGTATGTCGATCAGTCGCGTGATGCATTGAACGGCGATAAAACCGTCTGGGAGGAAGTCTCCGGCGGTTCTGATGTGATTTATCTGGGCAAGATGGAAGTGCCTTCGCGTGCGTATTGCGGCCGCTTTAATTTCAAGGGCGGCGATCAGCAGAAGAAAATCAAAACACTCTCCGGTGGTGAACGCAATCGCGTGCATCTGGCGAAAATGCTTAAAGAGGGCGGTAATGTGCTGCTGCTGGATGAGCCGACTAACGATCTGGACATTGAAACCCTGCGTGCGCTGGAAGAGGCGCTGCTTGATTTTGCCGGATGCACCGTGGTGATTTCACATGATCGCTGGTTCCTCGACCGAATTGCCACGCATATGCTGGCTTTTGAAGACGATGGCAATGTTGTCTGGTTTGAAGGTAACTTCGCCGACTATGAAAAAGATCGTCGCAAGCGTTTAGGTGTAGAGGCCGATCAGCCGCATCGCATCAAATACAAGAAACTCGCGTAATTCATCGATGTCATCAGGATTAAATGAAGCCCAGTATCGGGCGGTGCATTACCGTGGCGGTCCGATGCTGGTATTGGCCGGTGCCGGTTCCGGAAAAACGCGAGTCATCACCGAGCGCATTGCGGTGCTGGTGGAGCGCGACGTTCCCGAAACGGCCATCACTGCGGTAACCTTTACCAACAAAGCAGCCAAGGAAATGCGTGAGCGTTTGAAGGCACGTTTGGGTGATCGGGCGAAAGCGTTGCGTATTTGCACCTTCCATGCGCTCGGTTTATCGATGGTGCGCGAGCATGCGCCGCTGGTCGGGCGTAAAGCCGGACTCTCGGTGTTTTCCGTAGCCGAGCAGAAATCGGTGATGCGTTCAGTGTTGACCGATATGAAGCTGGCCGCTGATGGTGATCAGGTGGACAGGATGATCTCACGCGTATCGATGCTTAAAAGCGGCATGCTCGATGCACAGGAAAATCAGCTTGAGGTGATCCGGCAACGCTATGATGAGCTTCTGACACGCATGAATGCCGTGGATTTTGATGATTTGATTGAATTGCCGATCCGTCTTCTTTCCGGCCATGATGATGTGCGCGCACTGTGGCGCAGCCGCTGTCGGCATTTTCTGGTCGATGAATATCAGGACTCCAGTCGCACGCAATATCAGATGGTGCAATCTCTGGTGCCCAGAGACGGCAACCTGACCGTGGTGGGCGATGATGATCAGTCGATTTACGGCTGGCGCGGCGCTGAAATCGGCAATCTGTTTCAGCTGGATAAGGATTTTCTGAATCTGGAAGTGGTTCGACTGGAAGAAAATTATCGCTCTACCGGTTCTATTTTAACCGCAGCCAATGCCCTGATTGCCAATAATGGTGAGCGACTGGGCAAAACCCTGCGCTCCAATCTCGGGCCGGGAAAACTGGTGCGCGTGTGGGAAGCCAACAATCCGGAGCAGGAAGCCGAACGTATTGCGGCGGATATCAAAACGCAACGTGCCATCGATGAAAAATCTGGCTGGGAAGATTTTTGTGTGCTCTATCGGGCTTCATTTTTGTCGCGTCAGGTCGAATTTGCCCTGCGTGATGCTGGTATTCCCTATCATGTCAGTGGCGGCTTATCATTTTTTGACCGGGCCGAAATTCAGGACTTGCTGGCTTATCTGCGGCTGATTTCCAATGCCAGCGATGATGTGGCGTTTTTGCGAGCGATATCAAGGCCTCGTCGCGGTGTTGGCGACAAGGCGCTGGGTCTGCTGTCGGATTTTTCTCAGGAGCAGCAATGCTCCTTGCTTGAAGCCTGTTTGCACGATGATTTGGAGCATCGCCTGGCGCTCACACTGCGTGAATTCGGCGATCTGATCAGCGGTTTATCGCACATGTTTGAGCATAGTGAGCCGGATGATGCGTTTGATGCCTTGCTGGAGCGTTCATTGCTTGAGCGGGCGATACGTAATGATGCAGCCGATGAGGCGGAAGAAGACCGGCGCATGAATAACGTTATGGATCTGCGCCGCTGGTGGCTGAGTCATCAGGAGGCTGGCGGTAATCTGGAATCATTCTTGCAGCATATTTTTCTGTTGTCGGATAACGAACAGGATGAACCGGAAGGGCGGGTACGCTTGATGACCGTACATGCCGCCAAAGGTCTGGAGTTCGATAGCGTCTATATTTGCGGCGTCGAAGATGGATTGTTTCCACATAAAAATGCCACGCTGGAAAATCGCATGGAAGAAGAGCGCCGTCTGATGTACGTGGCGATGACGCGGGCTCGTTTCCGTTTGACACTGAGCAGTGCACGCACCCGCAGGCGTTTTGGTCAGGTTGAAAAAACGGCGATTTCACCATTCCTCAAAGAGACCGATCAAGCCGTATTACGCTGGGTCGACAGGGAGGCCGAAGAGTCACCCGAAGCGCAGCAGGATGTGGCCGATTTCATGGCCTTATTCGAAGCCAATATCGCAGCTGGCCGCTGATTTCAGCGGCTATTGCTGCCGGTGCTGGTTTTGATGATCTGTGCAGCTTGTTTCACTTATCCAATCAGCTTGTGGCCCATTCGAGCTGCAACGTCTATCTATTGCGGAAAAAAATCAGAATAAATTTCTCTTTTTCATTCACATGGATGATGTAATGAGGTGTCCCGTCCGAGTGTCCGGCAGCAGTTGAGCAATTGATTTGGGGTTGTTTTTGACCCGGATCAGAGCTTGGAAGCAGTGATTTTTAGATCAACCTATCAAATATTCCTCGATCACACTCCTTTTGGCACACCATGCACCGATTTTCTGCAGTGTTTTTATGAACAAGGCATACCGATCCTGCGGACAGTAGCAACGATCCGGAAAGAACTGAGAACGGATGACCGTCACGGTGGCGGTAACCAATAACCTGTCAGCAATCCATCCCATGCCTCGAACCATTTTGCTCTGTTCGGATTCCCCTTGCTGCCACTCCATAATTCAGCAGGCGTTGCACCATCCAGATAATCATGCGGCCGAACATGGTTGTACCAGAATCTGAACAGGTGAAGCGAATGAATGAGTTCCCCGGCTGATGCAACCTCCCATTGATTCAGCTTCTGTTTCAGCGTGCCAAAAAAACGTTCGACCTTGCCGTTCTGCCAGGGGCAGGCAATCTCCGTTCGCTGATGGCGAATGCCCAGCATCCACAATCCGAACCTGAACAATCGGGATGTGAAAACAGCTTCATTATCCGTGCGGATGAATGTTGGTTTGCCGTGCTTTTTGACAACGGCAAGCAGGCATTCAAGCAGGGTGATTGATGCCTTGTCCTTCACAACTCCGAGCATCAACGCTGCCCGGCTGTGATGCTCCACGATTCCAAGGATACAATGCAGCATTCCTGCTGAATCTGTTTTGCCTGTCAGGTCAATTCCCCAGATCAGGTTGTCAGGTACAGGTCTGGGAGGGAGGGGTCAGGTCTTGTTTCGCGGATTTGAAGGTGCCTGATTAAATGCCTTTTTACATGAAAAATAAGGAACAGTTCCCATGTTAAGGCTATCGTGTCGTATTCTTTATTGCGCCTGCCTGCTGGCGATGGCTTTTGCTCTTCCGGT
>PFXG01000030.1 GCA_002791545.1 Zetaproteobacteria bacterium CG_4_9_14_3_um_filter_49_83 | reverse complement strand
CAACTGAGTATTTGGGTGATTGATATTGAATTACAAAACACGCTTAGCCTAACGTAACACTGAATAAATTGGCTTCACTGGGGTGTGAAAAGAAACCAATCATTCATGATGAAATAAAGAGGAATTGTTTATAGAACTGAGGGCAACATAGAGGCGGAAAAAACGTTGGTAATACGTCAAAAATCGCTTAAGTTAGTGGCATTCGAGTCTGACCCCATTGATCCAATGATAGGCCTGCCCCCGATGACTGGACATCCTGAATTTGATCCAGCAAATGTGTAAATGTCAAAGCTGACCCGGACTTAAGCGCATAATGGGTGACCCCTCCCTCCTTAACTTACACCATGCGATTACTCACATAATGCTCCGCAGTATTAACGGGGTGAATGAGCAATTCCCCGCACGGGACTTGAACCCGCTAGATTGATTGCCGATGACGGCGTGCGGCCTGACCCCGAGGATTATTGTGTCCCCAGAATTTTTGTTGACCGAAAAAATCCGCACCGCAGAGTAGCCCACAACCAGCAAATCTCACCCTGCCGCTGGGTGGCCGAATGGACTGGCTTGGGTGGCCAGGATCATTGAAATACGCAAGTTACCTTAGCTTCAATCAAGGGGAGTAGAATGGCTGCAATTAAAGCTTTTCTTGCGCCAATTTTATTTGTATTGGCTTATGTTAGTATTCTAGGAGGCATTATTTGCTTGCCTCCATTTTTGCTTGATTTTCATACAAGCCATCAAGCCAGCATGAGTTTTCTTTACTCCGCCCTGCTATGCATTTTGATTGGGATCGCTCTTCTTTTATATATTGGTCTTCAGAAACTTCTGGTTTCCACGCGCCAGCTTTACCTTATCACCGTATCTTCCTGGTTTTGGTTTGCATGTATAGGTGCAATCCCTCTATATCTAGGGATACCTTCGATCTCATTTACAGACGCATTTTTTGAAGCTATGTCGGGCATTACAACAACTGGCTCTACTGTGCTTTCCGGGCTTGATACTTTGCCCCATAGTTTTTTGCTTTGGAGGGCCCTGCTTCAATGGTGCGGTGGCATCGGTATTATTGTTCTGGGCATTGCGATATTGCCATACCTGCGAGTCGGCGGCATGAAAATGTTTGCAACAGAATCATCTGACTGGTCAGGAAAGACTGTACCACATACACATAAATTCATTCAAAATATTGGTGGCATTTATATTGGGCTGACTATGACCGCATGTGTTGCCTATTGGTTGGCTGGGATGGGGGTGTTTGATGCGATTACGCATTCTATGACAACGCTTGCGACTGGAGGATATTCAAACTATGACGCTTCAATGGGTCATTTTAATGATCGTCCATTAATTTTATGGGCGTCAAGCTTTTTTATGCTCATGGGGGCTTTGCCCTTTTCCTTATATGTGTCTTTCCTGCATGGAAACCGAGAGGCTTTTTTTAAGGACAGCCAAGTCAGGGGCTTCCTAACTTTTGTTGCAATATGCATTTTTCTTTTCAGTATAGAAAGAGCATGGAGCGGAAGCGTTGATTATTTCGCTTCCCTCACGCAAGTAACATTTAACGTCATTTCGGTGATTACAACCTGCGGCTATGCCTCCGATGATTACACACAGTGGGGCTCATATGCGGTTATCATCTTTTTTTATATTATGTTTATTGGGGGTTGTTCGGGATCAACCTCAGGGGCAATGAAGTTTTTTAGATTTCAAGTGGCGCTCGTATTACTAAAAAATCAATTGTTTTTAATGCGCCATCCACGCGCTGTTATTCCATCTAATTACAATGGGAAAGAAATATCTACTGATATTACTCGGTCAGTCATGGCGTTTTCGTTTTTCTTTGCTTTCACGATTGCTTTATTAGCGCTTCTTTTGTCATTAACCGGTTTGGATTTTATTACAAGCATGAGTGCGGCGGCCACAGCCGTAACAAATGTTGGCCCGGGCTTAGGCCCTGTTGTTGGGCCTGCGGGTAATTTTTCATCTTTATCCGACACGGCAAAGTGGTTGCTTTGTTTGGGAATGTTGATCGGACGGTTGGAAATTATGACTGTAATTGTGATTTTTACACGTGCATTTTGGCGAATATAAAGGTAAGAGTTAAGCAGCCTCGGCCATAGGTGGTGGTTCTGAGGTGTTGAGCACTGATTGTATCAGCGGAAGCATTTTGTCTGCCGGGGTTGCGAGCACATTTTGGATTAACTCAGTCATGTCGTGCCCTCGGAGCCTGCATGTCTCCATGACTGTCATCAAAATCGCCAGTCGTCTGGCTCCCTCTTTTGAA
>PFXG01000062.1:37095-43331 GCA_002791545.1 Zetaproteobacteria bacterium CG_4_9_14_3_um_filter_49_83 | reverse complement strand
GACGTATAACAACACAAGGGCAAAGCCGTTCCAATGGACTTATACGGGAAAGCCGTTAACCATATGAATAAGTGTGTCCTTCTATGGGATGATACACTAGGGTGTGAATATTAGGGGAATCAAATAGTGAGATTTAGGTATGAGCAGTAAGAACTCTTATGGCACTGTCCTGAAGTCCTCCTCAATAATGGGGGGGGCTGCGGGCCTGAATATGCTCGTGCTGATGGTGCGTGTTAAGTTTGCCGCTGTTCTGATTGGAACCTTAGGTGTTGGCTTGCTGGCAAACTTTATGGTGATTCAAAAGCTCATTCAAACCATTGCAGGTTTGGGGCTCACAACAAGTGCCGTAAGAGATATTGCGGAAGCTTCTGGAAAAGATAATGGGCAAGCGCTTGGGCGATCTGCCCTAACTATCAGGAGAGTTTGTTGGATTTCTGGGGCTGCTGGAGCTCTGGCTGTTGTTTTATTGGCACCGTTGCTGAGTGAGTGGACTTTTGGAGATGGCAGGTATACGTATGAAATTTCATTGCTAGGCATCGTTGTATTCTTGAGTAACCTGTCTGACGCTCACTCAGCGATCATTCAGGGTATGCGTCAGATAGGATATTTGGCGAAAATTCAAGTTGCTAGTGCAATACTTGGGTCTATTGTTACCATTATTTTTTATGCATTGATGGGTGTAGAAGGGGTGGTGTATGGGCTGCTGTCGTCAGCGTTCATTCAGTTAGGGGTTGTAAGGTTTTATTCTAAAAGGATTGTTATTCCCGAGGTGGTGATGACATGGAGGGAAAGCTTTTCTGAAGCCGGAGGAATGATTCGGCTAGGGTTAGCATTCATGTGGACGGCGTTGCTTGCATCGTTGGTTGCATATGCGACAAATGCCATGATAACGCATCAAATAAGCCTTCAAGCCGTTGGGATTTTTAGTGCAGCCTTCGCATTATCAGGAATGTTTGTTAATTTTGTGCTCACGGCTATGGGGGCTGATTATTATCCTCGATTGGTTAGTGTTGCACAGGATAAGTTGGCAATGAACTTGATGGTTAACGAGCAAACTGAAATTGGACTGTTGCTAGCAGTTCCTGGTATACTGATAACTCTTAGTTTTGCTCCATGGGTTATTCAACTGTTTTATAGTAGTGAATTTCTTCCTGCTGTTGATTTGCTTCAGTGGTTCTTGCTGGGGTGTTTAATTAGGGTAATTCAATGGCCAATGGGTTTTTTGCAGCTTGCGTTGGGAAAGGCAGTATGGTTTTCATTTTCGCAATCGCTGTTTCATGTTGTTCATGTGTTATTTGTTTGGATAGGACTGAGTTATATAGGTGTCGAAGGGGTGGCGGTTGCTTTCTTTATGCTCTATATGTTTTCCCTTGGCGTTATTATGCTTATTGCCCGACGGTTGACTGGGTTCAAGTGGTCAAAAGAAACAGTTCGGTTGATTCTGATTTTTACGCCGGTGGTCGTGTTAGTTTTTATTGCTTCTAAGGTGCTTCCCATCTGGCCTGCGACGATTTTTGGACTTATAGTGTCGATAGTGGTTGGCATGTTGTGTCTGCGGGGGCTGATTCTGCGAGTAGGCCACGATCATCGCTTGACCCGAATGGCATGTAAAGTTATTAAAGTGAAATTTATCTGTGGTAGTTGATGGTATTGTGGTGGCTGTGTCGGGAGAAAAGAATTTGACAGGAAAGATTATTGTGCACATTGGTTTGCCCAAGACGGCGACCACGACTCTTCAATCAGATTTCTTTCCGGTATTTGTGAATGATTTCATAGAGTACTGGGGAGTATGTCAACCGAGAGGAAAGCGGGGGCAGTCAAACGCTTACTTTAATTTTTACAGAGCAGTGGATACAGGTCTTCGAGTGGGTGAAGTCCGTAAAGAACTGGAGTTAAAGATCGCTCAAGGTAAGACGGTGATTTTTTCTGAAGAAATGATCACTGTTTCCAGTACCACTTCTTCGACTTGGAGAGAGAAACTTAAGAACTTAGGTAATATATTGAAAGGTCTCCAGTATGATATTGTTGTTACTGTGAGAGACCCGATACCTGCACTTTTTTCTTATTATGTGGAGCTTCATAGGGATAATTACTCTCATGGTGAGGAGTTTATGGATAGAGCTCTGAGTGATGAAGTGATGGAAATATTTCATTATAGAAAGCTTACTGAAAAATTGGTTGAATTTTTCGATTACAATAATATTCATATTTTTAAATTTGAAGATTTAATATTGAATAATATGGAGAGTTTAGGGAGGTTGATTTCCTCTGATTATCGAGAAGGCGATATTGTTCTTAAAGACCTTAATCGAAAGAAAAAAAACGAAAGTTTTGTTTATGTAAAGAGGAAGATTAATGTGCCATTAATTGTGTTGATTTTTCTTAACAAACTAAGGCTTCTCGAAAATGGTTCTTTTTATAGCTTTAAATCAACGAAGATTGAACGGCCTTCAAAAGAAGATGTGCAGAAGCTAAAGGTGATTCTGTCTAATGAAACCTTGGCTCTTAAAGAGTATTTTGGAATTTCATATGAGTAGTTTTTTGATGATTGCTGTGTTTCCTAGGGGGGGCTGTGAACTATTCTGTAGAAACACTCTGAGTTGTAGTGGTAAGTTTCTATTGGAGTGCTTATTCTTTATGAGGCGGATGCCTTTAAGAGCTCTGTGTCATGTTGTCTTGGAAGTCGAGAGTAAAAAGTTTTTCTATGAATTTTAATTGTTCTTATTGTTGCGTCAGTGAATATTTGGCGCCATTACTACTTGCATTTTTTTGGTGTTAAAATGGGTTGCTGGAAGGAAATAGCATATAAGTTGTTAGAGCTGAACTTGAGTAAATCAATCGCTGGTCAGGTGGTTGGGCGATTGTGCCTTTTTTTGATAAATCTGTTCAGTAACGGGAATATTGAGGTTGTGCCGATTGAATGGATGGATGAAGTGGCTTCGGAAGAAGGTAATATTGTCAAAAACAAGGAGGTGGGGAGTGCGTATGCCCCCAGAGATTGGAAGTCCTGCTGTCAGTCCAAACAAGATATTTTTCATGGAGATGTCTTATGCAGGCCCTTTTCAAATGTAATCGTTTCATCCAGGTCCTCCTCTGTTATAGATAAAGAGAACAAAAAAGTTGTGATAGAGCGAGTTTTAAATGGCAATACTGAGAGCTTTGTGTTTTCTGCCGGTCATATTGTCATGCACAGTGCTACTCACGCTGTGGTTAGGACATATGCTGTTCAGGAAATAGATGCAGGAATTTTCTTGGGAGGGAATGGCAGTGGTAATTATTATCACTGGCTGATCGAGATGGTGCCGAAATTCGAATGCCTTGAAAAAATGACAAATGAATTCGTCGGGTATCCAATCCTTGTTGATGCCAGTGTTGAATCTATTCCATCATTTAAAGAAATATTGGCACCGCTTGTTGAATCCAGGGAGGTGGTTTATCTTGATAGTGATATTTCGTATCTGGTCCATGATTTGATATATATTGATGCGGTCAATAATTTGCCTTTCAATTTTAAGCCAGATTATAAACTTCAGGTTGAAGACTTTTTTCTTCGAAAAAGTTCGATTTCTTATTTAAGGCGCATCCATCTTGAGGATAGTGTGGAAGGGGCAGCGTCCTCTAAACTATTTCCGAAAAAAGTTTTTTTACTTAGAGGGAACTCAAGAAGGGGATATAACCAAAGAGAAGTCATGGAATTTCTGGCCGGTTATGGATTTGAGGGCGTGCTCATGGAAGGAATTTCATTTTCTGAGCAGGTAAAGTTGATCAATAATGCGGAATGGATAGTTGGCCCAACAGGTGCGGCCTGGAGTAATATTGTGTTTGCTCAGGAAAGTGTGAAGTGTTTATGCTGGATGGCAGATGAATATGGCGATTTCGCAGCATTTTCGACACTGGCAAAACTTTCTGGTGCAGATATGAGGTACTTGAGGTATGCGGCTGGTGTATCCAAAGCTAAAGCTTTGTATAATCACGCTTATGAAATCGATATTGATAAGCTGAAAGATGCGATTCATAGCTTTGAAGGTTGTTGATGTCTGAGTTTGCACGTTTTGTTTCAAAAATAACTATCGTTACCTTGACGTACAATAACCATCAAGATTTGGGTGCGTGCATAAAATCCGTGAGTACTCAAAATATTTCGGAAGAGTATGAGGTTGAATATTTAATAGTTGATGACGGATCTGAAGAGTTTGATTTCCAGTATGTGAATAGTCTTTGTGAGAGTTTGAAGGTTCCATACAGGATTATAGTCAATGAAAAAAACATGGGTACTGTAGCTTCATTTAATGGTGCGATTAATGTCTCATCTGGAGACATAATAATACCATTATCAGCAGATGACGTCTTTTATGATGCACATGTAGTTAATGATATTGCAAATGAATTTAATGCTAGAAAGTCATTAATTTTGACAGGGTTTAGGGTGCCGAATTTGGAAGCAACTAGTCTCGTGAAGCTCCCAGGCTTAAATCAAGTGGCTCTTTTTTCTGATCAGAAGCGACTTTTAAATTATCTTGTCGTAAAGGGAAATTGCATATCCGGAGCATGTACTTCCTATCATAAGAATGTTTTTACAGATATCGGTTTATTTGATGAGAATTATAGGTTGCTTGAAGACCGCCCATTTTATATTAAAGCACTACTCCATGGTAAACATATAGATTTCTTTGACAGAAATATCATTCGGTTTGGAGTAAATGGCGTATCAAATATACCAAATCAGACTGTAAGGTCGGATTTAAAGAAATTATATCTTTCCATTTTGACTACGTATAATTTTTCATTTTTTGATAAAAGATATTTTATCTATAATTTTCCAATGGATCGATCAAATAAAATAAAGTTTTATAATGATTTTTTATATCCGGAGCAGTATGCTATTTTTATTATTAAACAGGTTTTGTCTTTTTTTAAATCCAAAAATCGAAATGTGGTTGGTTAGACAAAAGCTGAGCCAGTTTTATTTTTTCATGGGTGTATTCTCACCCTTAATTGTTGATAGGTGAATCTGATTTTATAAAGGAACCAAGGGATATGGGTTGATGAAAAAATTGGGCTATGACAGGACTAAAGATGATTTATTCTAATATGGTAAAACCAAACTTTTTGATTGTTGGGGCTCCCAAAAGTGGGACGACTTCTCTATATTATTATTTAAAACAGCACCCTGATATATATTTACCAGATAAAAAGGAGTTGCATTATTTCACATGTGAGCTTATTAATAGGTTTCAGTCTGGCCCTGGAGATGCTGATGTAGTAAAGGGGCTGTGTGAAACAAAAGAAGATTACTACAAGCATTATTCTAACGTATCCAATCAGCCAATTGTAGGTGAGGTATCACCTTCTTATCTTTACTTTTCAGAGGTGGCATCTCAAATAAAAAAAGAGCTTGGTAATGTAAAAATATTGATTATGCTGCGTAATCCGCGAGATAAAGCATATTCTCAATATATGCACTTAATAAGAGATGGTAGAGAAAATTTACCATTTATAGATGCGCTTCTCAAAGAGAATGAACGTAAAGATAAAAACTGGGGTGACTTTTGGAGATATGCAGAAAGTTCATTATATTCAGAAAGAGTAAAGACATATATTGAGACTTTTGGTGCAGAGAATGTGCATGTTGAATTTTTTGAGGACTTTGTAGATGAACCGCCCATTGTGTTATCACGCATTTACGAATTTCTTAAAGTTGATAGTTCCTTTAAAGCTGACACCGATAGGGTATATAATAAATCGGGATTGTCCAAGTTGCAGTTTGTTACAAATTTATTTTCGCAGAAGAATGCTATTAAGGGTTTTATTAGGCACTTGGTTCCTACAAAAGTAAGGCCCATAATCAGGGAGACAATTCTTTCGTATAACACAAAAAATAAACCTGTTATTGATTCTGAATCCGCAGTATTTCTTGACAACTATTTTTCGGAAGATATTAAAAAGTTAGAGGTGTTATTGAACAGACCAATAAATTGGCTTAAAAATTGTGAATGAGAAAGCACAGTAATCCCCCGATGAAAGCGATTGCAAATGAAATATGTTACAGAGGTGGGTGTTTAAGTCCCTATAGTGCTGCAAATTTGATTCGGGTGTTTGGTCATCCGCTTTCCGTTAGGTTTGGTGTTGCGAAACATTAAACACTAAGGAGGAAGGGCAGATGGCCGAGTACGAGATTACCCTGAATGATGATCAGGTGAAAGTACTTTTAACAAGTGACGAAAGGTTGAAGGGTT
>PFXG01000062.1:0-37084 GCA_002791545.1 Zetaproteobacteria bacterium CG_4_9_14_3_um_filter_49_83 | reverse complement strand
GAAGGGTTGAAGGGTTGAAGGGTTGAAGGGTTGAAGGGTTGAAGGGTTGAAGGGTTGAAGGGTTGAAGGGTTGAAGGGTTGAAGGGTTGAAGGGTTTGGTCGAAGCAGTTGTGAACTAGGTATTGGATGCACAGATGAGTGAGCATTTGACGGCTGGGCACTATGAGCGTAGCAGCGATCGCAAGGGTTATCGTAACGGCTACCGGACACGATCGATTTATGCGCGCATTGGGAAATTGGTGCTTCGTGTTCCACAGAGCCGCGGTGGAGAGTTTAGCACCGACCTTTTCAGTCCTTATCAGCGGTCAGAGCAAGCGTTGGTGTTGGCGATGATGGAGATGGTAATGCAGGGAGTGAGTACGCGCCGGGTTGAGAAGGTTACTGAAGAGCTGTGTGGGGAAAGCTTTTCCAAATCAGCGGTGAGTCGCCTTTGCACCAATCTGGATGTCCGAGTTGCAGCGTGGAATGAACGCCGGTTGGATGACCGCCTGTTTCCCTTTCTGATTGTGGATGCACTGGTAATCAAGGTTCTCACGGATGGTCGGGTTGTGCCGATGAGTGGACTCATCGCCTCTGGTATCAACGAAGATGGCAACCGTGTGATTCTCGGCATGATGGTTGGGAACTCAGAAACGAAGTCCACTTGGGCCGCACTGTTTGGCTGGTTGAAGTAACGTGGATTGAAGGGCGTGGATTTAGCGGTCTCTGATGATCACAAAGGACTAAAGAAAGCCGCTGCTCGGCACTTTCAGGGTGCAACATGGCAACGGTGTCAGGCTCACCTGATACGTAATGTGTTGGAGGGGTCATCCAGCAATCGCTATCGTGGCATTCTGGCTGTGGGCATGAAGAGAGTCTTTGGTGCTGAGGGCAGGACTGAGGCACGGGCACGCTTCAGGCAACTTGCTGGGGAACTTGAAGGCAAGGCGGACAAAGCTCTTGATATCCTAGAGAATGGACTTGAAGATGCGCTGGCGGTGATGACCCCCTGCCAGAAAAATATCGCAAACGACTAGCCACAGCCAATATGCAGGAGAGGCTAAATGAAGAGATTCGCGGGCGTGAAAGGGTAATTCGCATCTTCCCCAATGAGGCCTCAGCCATGCGCCTAATCGGTGCGTTGCTGGCTGAATAGCATGAAACATGGAGTACGGGAAGAAAATATTTCGATATGCAGGAATATTTTGAATGGAAGGCGACACAGACGCAAAAGGCTGATGAAAAGGTGCGGAGCATCAAATGAGAACACCGAACCTAGTGGAAAGTGAATTTACAGCAGCTTTGGGGCTTTATCGAGGTAGGTATCCCCATAATACTAGAGGATGGAGTGAGAAATGACTATCGGGCGTAATTTGTTTTTGCTACTTATTATGTTAAGCATTATCTGGCCATCTTATGTTGTAATAGTAGTTGGCCCTATAGGAGTTAACCCTATTAGGATAGTATTATTGTGTTTACTGATTATCTGGTCTATAAGTTTTTTCCTGTTTGGAAATTTACAAAGGCATATTCGGATTATTTATAAGCAAAACAAGGTGCTTATTTTGCTTATAACAGCATTTTTTTTGCAAGGGATTGTTGCTGCAATTCTTGGCTCTGCCAACAAGTCCGTTTCGCTGAGTGCTGCAATCCTTCAAATACTTTATTTCCCCGTGTTTATGTTATTTGCAGTGAGTTATATAAGGTCACTCAGGCATGTGGTTATTTTTTCAGTGGTTGTTATGATATCGCTCTTCATTGCGGAAGCGATTGCTTTGCTTGAAGTTGCAATGAATGGGTCTTTTTTTGCTCAGTACGTTGATGCCGCTTCTAAGACAGCTGAACAAATTTTAGAAGGAAAGGTTCGAGATGGCAGATACAGAGTAACCTCGACATTTAGTAACCCTTTATCATTTGCAGAGTTTATGGTTCTTTTATATCCAATCTGTTTTTATGTTGTTCGACAGGTTAAAAAGAGATTGTATAGAAATTTAGCTGCATCTCAGATTGTGCTTATCCCTATATGTATGTGGTTTACAGGTTCCCGCGCTGGTTTAGGGCTTTTAGTTCTATCTTTAGTCTGGATTCTGTGGCTGCAATCTGGACAAGTTATTCGTGCTCAGCGGGTTCTTTTAGTATCGTTGGTAATATGTGCAACTTTAATTTTAGGTATTATTTTGGAGTTGGACAGGATTCTTATTGATATACTACTTGGAACGGGGGGAGCGGAAGGAAGCAGCTATGCTAGATTGCTTCAGTTAATGTACGGGATACCAGCTGTTTTTTCCTCGCCACTGTATGGTTATGGTATTCACCAGGGGGCAGAGCAAATCCCTTATCTTAATGCTATAGATAACTATTATTTAACAGTTGCGCTGGAAAAAGGTCTGGTAGGTCTGATTTTGTTACTGTTCCTTCAAAAGCGGATGATTAGGTTGTTGAAAAAAGCCTATTCTTCTGACGCTGGGCATCGCGCTTGGCAGTCCATTTTTCAATATTTAATCATCTCGTTTGTTATGGTGTTTATTTTTGAGTTAATAGTATCAATTACAGAAGTGTATTCTATAATGTATGTTTTACTTGGGATTACGATGGTTATGATTAGCCTTATGGATTTGCAGAAGAGGATAAAACATGCGATGTGATGTGGTTACAGTACTAATAAATTATAACGGATTAGATGATACCCTAGCTTGCTTGCATAGCTTGCGAGAGTCGGACACCTTACCATTTGTTGTTCTGGTGGATAATGGTTCAGCTATTGGAAATAGAGTAGATGTGGATGTTGCAAAGGAAATCTATCCTAATATTCATGTGATTCAGAGTGAAGAAAACCTAGGTTTTGGAGGAGGGAATAACCTTGGCATTAATTGGGCCTTGGAGAATACTGTCTGTAAGTATGTCTATGTTCTCAATAATGATACTATTTTAAGACAGAACTCAATTTCTATTTTAACGCAGTATATGGAAAGTCATATTGAAGTTGGTGCATGCTCTCCGCGAATCATGAGTTTGGATTATCCGGATATTGTGTGGTATGGAGGAGGTTATCTTAACTGGAAGAAGGGTGGTGCGAGATCGCCAATGATTAACAAGACATTTGATGACTGCATGGATAATTTGGATGTTACCTTTATTTCTGGTTGTGCCATGTTTTTGCGCAGGGAAGCATTAGAAAAAACTAAAGGTTTTGATGAAAGGTTTTTTATTTATTGTGAAGATGTAGATTTAAGTGCAAGGATTATCAAAGCGGGTTATAAAATATCTTATGTTCCGAGTAGCTTGCTGCTACATAAAGCTCATTCAAGCTTAAGAGGGGATGAGGGTAAACATTTTTTCACCCACAGCATAACAAATCCTAGGCTAACTTTCTTCCTGGAGCATCTGGTTTATGGTTCACTTCTCAACTTGTCTCTTCATGCAACCTTTGTGGAAAGGATACAGGGACAAATAAGCTTGCTGATTCGATGGTCTAAGTGGTCAGTGAGTTATGTTCTTAATAGAAGAATAGATGCATTTCGGGCGATGTGGAGAGGCTTGGTTAGATTCCATAAACAGAAAAAACTAAGCAGATTATAGAAAGTGAAAATACTTCTTACTCACAATGCTTATTCTATTACAGGAGGAGCTGAGGTTTTTTATCATGAGGTGGGCCGTGTTCTTGAGCAGCAAGGGCATGAAGTTGCTTATTTCTCATGTCATGAGGATAATCTGAATGCGCCTTGGTCTGATTACTTTCCTAAAGCTGCCGATTATCAAAATTCTGGTCTTTTTAGTAAAATAAAAACATTCCCTTCCATGGTTTATTCATTACGTGCAAAACAAGCTATGGCTAAACTTATTGCTGATTTTAAACCTGATCTTATCCATGCTTTTGCTATTTATGTCAAACTTACACCTTCTATTCTGGATGCTGCTCGTGAAGCAGAGGTGCCTGTAGTTATGAGTTGTAATGATTACAAGCATATTTGCCCCAGTTATAAGCTTTATCATCACGGCAAGATTTGTGAAGAATGTAAAGGCGGTCACTTTTACAAGGCAATAGTGAACCGCTGTTGCCATGACTCTCTAACCTATAGTGCTGCCAGCAGTATAGAGGCCTATGCACATAATATGATGAATATCTATCGAAAGAATATTCACACGTTCTTGTTTTCAAGTGAATTTATGGCCCATAAAACCGAAGAGTTTTGGGGAAAAGGTACATTCCGATGGCGTAAATTGCGCAACCCATTTGATAGTACAAAATATACTGCAACCTATAACACTGGTGGCTCAGTGCTGTTTTTTGGCCGATTGATAGATGAAAAGGGAGTAGATATTCTTATGCAAGCAGCATCGAAACTCCCAGAAGTTCCGTTTCGAATTGTTGGTGATGGCCCTGATTTTGGAAAGTTGAAACAGCTGGCAAAAGATTTAGGGTGTAACAATGTCGTATTTACTGGGTCTAAGTGGGGGAATGAGATGGATGCAGAGCTAAAAGCCTGTTCGTTTGTTGTGGTTCCTTCAATTTGGCATGAGAATTTTCCGTATGTAATCAACCAATCATTTGCTTTTGGAAAGCCAGTTATAGGGTCTAATCGAGGCGGAATAACTGAATTGGTTCAACATGGTGAGCGGGGGTTGATTTATGAAGCAACAGATTCTGCTGCTCTTGCAGAAGCCGTTCGCGAACTCTGGATGGAGCCAGCGCGAGTAGAAGCTATTGGTAAACGAGCCAAAGAATTCTCCGATAGGGAATTTAATGATGAAAACTTATACCGAACGCTGAAAGAGATTTATACCGAGGTGCTGTCGTGAAAGCTTTGGTACTGGGAGGTAATGGTTTTATCGGATCACATGTGGTGGATGCCTTGTTGGCTGAGGGTCATAGTGTTCGCGTGTTTGACCGTGCCCCTGAAAAATTCAGGTCGCCTTTGCAAAAAGTCGACTATCGTTTGTCTGCTTTCGATGACACACCCGCATTAAGCGAGGCACTTGAAGATATTGATGTGGTGTATCATTTGATTAGTACCACCGTGCCGAGCACATCCAACAAAGATCCTATATACGACATTGAAAGCAATCTGAAAGGCACAGTACGTTTACTGAATCTTATGCGGGATTCAGGCGTGCGACGCATTATTTATCTGTCCTCTGGGGGAACGGTTTACGGTGTGCCAGAGGTTTCCCCGATTCCTGAAACGCACCCACTAAGACCGATTTGCTCATATGGCGTGGTCAAGGTTGCGATAGAAAATTATCTGCAAATGTATCAAGCCTTATACGGCATTGATGCGGTTATTCTTCGAGCATCAAACCCATACGGTGAAAGACAAGGGCATGCCGGTGTGCAGGGTGTCATTGGCACCTTTATGGGTAAAATCAAGGCAGGGCAGGATATCGAGATTTGGGGCGATGGCAGTGTGGTGCGTGATTATATTTACGTAAAAGACCTGGCTGAACTTTGCGTCTGTGCTGGAAATAGTGCTGAAACAGGAATATTTAATGCTGGCGCTGGTGAGGGGCAATCTGTGCGGCAGGTTTTTGATGCGGTGATTCAAGCAGCTAATGTTTCAATCGAGCCAACCTTTAAAGTTGGTCGTGCTTACGATGTGCCTGAAGTTGTGCTGAATATTAAGAAATCGGAAGCTGCATTTAACTGGCGACCACTAACGTGTTTTGGAGAAGGTCTAGATGTTTCTTGGTCATGGCTTGAAGGCGCTTGATGGTGTGTTTATTGGTTATTAGGGTAATGTCCTTTCAAAAGGTTGTGCTTACATGAGTTCATTGAATAAGTTGATATTTATTGTTGGTAATAGCCGAAGTGGAACCACAATGCTGGGGCGTATTTTGGGTCAAAATTCACAAGTACATACCTTCGAAGAGTTACATTTTTTCGAGCACCAGATTAGTGCGCGAGATACGCTGGATAAGCCTGTCTGGGATGAAGAGCGGCGCTTCGCGTTACTGGAAAGATTGCTAACTTCTTCTAGGAGCGGTTTCTTTTCTAAGGTTATCCCAAGAAAATATCGACATGTGGCTCAGGAAATAGATCGTGCCGTTAAGACAAAAAATGCCATTGCCTGTTATGAGCAGTTTTTGCACTACGAGGCGAAACAGCACGGGAAAAGCATTCCGTGCGAACAAACACCTAGATACCTCTTCTTTGCAAAGGAAATTTTAGAGATTTTTCCGGATGCGATAGTTGTAAATATGGCACGAGATCCTCGGGATGTTTTGCTTTCGCAAAAAAATAAATGGCGTCGTAGGTTCTTGGGTGCAAAAAATATTCCTTTCAAAGAAGCTATTCGAGCTTGGGGAAATTATCATCCCTGGATAATTAGTCGTCTGTGGTTGTCCTCTGTTCGTGCAGCAAGACAACTTGACGGTCACGAGCGGTTTTTATCTATTAAGTTTGAAGATCTGGTTCAAATGCCTGAAAAGACTGTAAGACATTTATGCGAATATATTGATGTTCCATTTGAGGTTGAGATGTTAAGTATACCACAAATTGGATCATCGACTGGGCAGGATAAGCCAGATCAAAAGGGAATAGACGTTAGTCGATTCCAAGCATGGAAAAAAGGCGCGCTTTCCCGGGTGGAAATATATATATGTCAACAAGTCGCTGGAGCTGAAATGCGAAGGCTTGGGTATGATGTAGAGTATATTAAGAAGCCCAATCTTAAGTATATGGGAGTTATGGCAATGCTAATACTTAAGGGGGGTATGGCTCTTCTCATGAATTTAGGAAGAACAAAGAACTTGAGTGACACGCTTAAGCGTCGGTTTAATTTGGGGAAATAGGTTGTGAAATGGTAGCACAGGTAGACTTTCGATATATTAAAACTAGGCCAAGCAAGCTAGTGTCTCGCTTGGCTAGTTATGCACTGTTTGAAGGTCGCCCTTTGACGACTCGTGGGCAGTGGATTAACCCGTTTCTTTTTGCGCATTTCGCACTAGAAAAAAAGCTTCCTCAATTAAAGAAGGTCCAAACGCCAATTTCTATCTTAGGTACCGGTCGCAGCGGCACTACGATTTTAGGCGTAGTGCTTTCGATGCACAGAGAAGTAGGGTTTCTTAATGAGCCCAAGGCTATGTGGCATGCGATTTTCCCGGAAGAAGATGTGATTGGTAGCTATAGTCGTGGGGCTGCCCACTACAGGCTTGCTGCTGCTGATGCGAATGATGAGGTGAAGAAAAATGCACATAAGCTCTTTGGGGCATATCTTGCCACTGTCTTTTCCCCCCGATTGGTAGACAAATATCCTGAGCTCATTTTCCGAGTGCCTTTCGTGCGCGAAATTTTTCCAGATGCGAAATTTATTTTCTTAGTGCGTAATGGCTGGGATACTTGTCACTCTATTGATGCTTGGTCATCCCGTCTGGGGGAATCCAATAATTCAGAAGTTCATGATTGGTGGGGGAGAGATAAGCGTAAGTGGAATTTGTTGCTAGACGAAATTGTCCCTGAATACAATGATCTGGCTTTGCATGCTGAAGACATGCGCAAATGGCTCAATCAAACGGATATGGCGGCGGTAGAGTGGATAGTTACTATGAGAGAGGGAATGAAGCTGATAAAAGAGTACCCGAAGGATGTGTTGAGGGTTGACTATGAAGATTTGTGTTGTCATCCACGGAAAATTCTGACGGATATAGTTTCCTTTGCCAATTTTGAATTTGATCAAACTTATCTCAATTTTGGAGCGCATACTTTGAGTGCAGCAAAATCAGTCAAACCCTTTGAACTTCATGAGTTCATCAAGGAACCATTTATTCAGACCATGAAGGAACTCGGATACAGATGATAAACTATGTAGTTGCCCGAACGGTTCTTCTACTGATGTTTTGTTTCTTTTATGTTCCTTCTGTTGATGCTGCATCTACATCAACAGGAGGGGGAATAAACAAAATATATCGAATTTTCCACTTTGTATTGAGGAATGTGGACTTTGATTCGGCTAAAAAAATGCTTGTTCAGGCTCATAGTTCAGGCTTCAATACTATCCAGCTTACCTTAAGTGATGGAGTTCGCTTAAAGCACGCTCCCTGGAAAGCTCAGAGAGATGCCTGGACGAAATCCCAGTTGATTGAATGGTCAAATTTGGCGAATTCTTTGGGGATGGAGGTTATTCCCCAGTTGGCACTTTTGACTCATCAGCAAAAATTTTTTCAAAATAACTACCCCGAGCTTATGTATAGTAAGGGGATTTATGATCCTCGTAATGAGCAGACTTATGTCAAAGTTTTCGCCGTTCTTCAAGAGGTGATTGATATTTTTCACCCGAAGGCCATTCATATTGGACATGATGAGGTTGCTGGGTGGATTCTTCCTGCCACTACTTTTTATAAAAAAGATAGGCGAATTGGTTTAGGTAAAGGTGAAGAAGTTTTTCCGGCTGAGTTATTCCTCGATGATGTTCTTAAAGTGCATGATTTTTTAAAAAAGCGTCATGTTGAAACATGGATGTGGGGGGATATGCTGATATCCGATGAGGAGTTTCCTCATATGATGGCGAGAGATTTGCATGGCGAAATCGCACCTGGTTATGGTGGCATTTTGCGTCATAAGTTGCCAAAGGATATCGTTATTTGTGACTGGCACTATGGAGATGAACAGCGTGACTTTCCTTCATTGAAGGTTTTTCATGATGAGGGCTTCAGAGTGGTCGGTTCGACATTTATAAAAGAGAAAACAATTACAAATTTTAGTCACTATGCAAAACGTCATGGGGCCATTGGTATGATGGCTACGACTTGGTATTTTGTGCAGAGAAAAGAATGGGATAAGGTTAACCGAATCATTCAATTCTCCGGTGAAACATTTTTAAGAGACTTCCCAGATGAAAAATAAAAAAGTTGCAATTTTGGGGACCGTGGGTGTTCCTGCAAATTATGGTGGGTTTGAAACACTGGTTGAAAATCTGGTTCGTTATCACGATGAGCGCTCATTGCCCGATGATCTGACGGTTTACTGCAGTAGTAAAAGTTACTCTCAACGGCAAGAAAACTATATGTCGGCCAAGCTCAAGTATGTTGCGCTGCATGCCAATGGTGCGCAAAGCATTCCTTATGATATTTGGGGTTTATTGTCCGCGATGTGGCATCGTGCCGATGTGATACTGCAACTTGGGGTTTCAGGAGCCATTGCTTTGCCTCTGGTGCGGCTGATTTCAAGGGCAAAGGTTATCAGTAACATTGATGGCATTGAGTGGCGCAGAGATAAGTGGAGCCCATTTGCGAAATGGTTTTTGCGTTTTTCAGAAAAGCTGGCTGTTCGCTTTTCGCATGAAGTGATTGCCGATAATGCGGCGATTGCTGATTATATAAAACAAACCTATGGTGTTGATAGTCATGTCATTGCCTATGGTGGCGATCATGCGGTAAATATGGATGCTGTGCCTGTTGATGGTTATCCGTTGCCTGAGGAATATGCTTTTTCGGTTTGCCGTATTGAGCCCGAAAATAATGTGCATCTGATTGTGGAAGCCTTTGCAAGTCAGAGTAGGTGGCCGCTGGTGATGGTTGGTAACTGGAAAGGCAGTGATTATGGCAGAAGCTTGCAAGTACAATATCAGGATTTAGGGCATTTGCATTTGCTGGATCCTATTTACGATATCGGGAAACTTAAAACGCTAAGATCCCACGCAAGTATTTATGTGCACGGTCACTCGGCAGGCGGAACTAATCCATCTCTGGTGGAGGCCATGCACTTCGGGCGGCCTGTTATCGCTTTTGATTGTAGTTTCAACAGGGCAACAACGGAAGATCGGGCTATTTATTTCGATTCTATGTATGCGTTGCAGGAATTGCTGCGCACGCCGAATATGGCTGAGAAAGAAATTGTAGGGGCTGCAATGAAGGAGATAGCCATGCGGCGCTACACCTGGGCAATTGTGGCGGAACAATATTTTAAACTTCTTCAACTCAATCGAGTCTGACTACATTGATTTCATCATTGCATTATTTTGTTTAATGAGTGTTCTATTGAGCGTCTTAATCTGGACTTCTGCTTAAGGTTTCTAATCATGTTAAGTGAATGAATGCGCTTATGGGTGAGAACTCCCTGGTAAGTGTTTTCTGGCAGGAAAGTTATAATGTCTGTGTTCAGTGATTCAAACGGATGGTTAAGTGAATCTTTTTAGTCTATCGCGTAATGTCTAAATCTCGCCAGGGTATAGTTGTGGCTATAGAATGTTGAGCTCTCGATTAGCTGTCGGTGGAATTTTGTGAGTTAGAAGCATGCTATTACTTCATGATTACTTAAAGTTCAGTTACAGATATGGATGGTATATTTTGAAGAATGTTTGTGGTGATGTAGAGTTGTAGTATTATTTATGATATGAGGAAGGAGAAATCCAAGTGAATGATTTGATGGTTGTGGGGATTTTCTCCAGTATGGTTTCGCTTTTACTTATGCCTTTAGCAATCAAATTATCATTTCTGGTTGGTGCTGTGGATAGGCCAGATTCGCGTAAGGTTCATAGTAAAGCAATGCCCCGGTTGGGTGGACTGTCTATCGTTGGATCGTTGTTGATAACGCTTACGTGGTTCGTTGAAATCACTCCGGCAATTCAAGGTGTTCTGGCTGGTTTGATCGTAGTATTCTTAACGGGCTTGGCTGACGATGTTTGGCAAATCAGTCCTAAGCTAAAATTTATCGGTGAAATTATTGGTGTTTCTCTTTTTGTTTGGATTTCAGGAGCTTCGCTTACCAATTTGGGAAATATTTTTGGGTTTGGTGTCATTGAAACAGGATGGCTGGCAATACCATTGACCATTGTAGCTATGGTTGGGGTGATAAATGCCCTTAATCTTTCGGATGGCCTGGATGGTTTGGCTTCGGGATTGGCTACGATTGCATTATTGTTCTTTGGTTTTTTTGCATTCAAGGCCGGCTACGAGGATTGTTTTCTAATTACCATTACGTTATTTTTTGCCTTGATTGGATTTCTCTTCCATAATCATCATCCAGCAAAAATATTTATGGGTGATTCAGGTAGTTTGTCGCTTGGATTCCTGCTGGCCGCACTTGCCGTGTTGTTAGTTCAGTCTGGAGATACAATCATCAGACCTGTATCTCCAGTTAGCATGGCTTTAATATTGGCGGTACCCATCATGGATACCCTTTTAGTGATGGGTAGGCGCATAGCGCATGGGGAGAGTCCGTTTCTTCCGGATAAAACGCATTTACATCACCGCCTTTTGAATATTGGGATCCCGCACCCAGGCGTCGTTGGCGTTTTATATGCTGTTATGATTGCTATGGGTATTTTTTCCGTTGAGTTTCGCCTGCAACCGGATTGGGCCCAGTTGTTGCTGGGGCTTACAGGTCTGAGTCTGGTGTATGGGATGATTGTTGCGCAACAGCGTGCTGGTTTGAAGGTCACAGTTAAATGGGAGCCTCGTCAGGGAAAAGATGACGGGAAAGGAATTTACAGCAAGTTAACCGAATTGAGTGGGAAATCGATTCCGGTTGTGACCTGGCTTATACCACTTTTTTTTGTGCCTTTGGTTCTACTTGTCGATCCCCCCTCTGGAAAGTTATTAGGTTCAACAGTGCTTGTTGTCATCTTTTGTTTGATGCTTTATCCGTGGGGATCCAGTGCGGAGCGAACGGGTTGGTGCCATGGTATTTTTTATTTACTTTGTTTTGTTTTGTTCTTGGCATTAAATGTTTCTGCTCATGGCTGGGTTCCGGATTATCTTAAATATGGAACTTTGTTATTACTGCTGTGGGTTATTTTTAAACTTGCTTTCAAAAGGCATGGGCGCATCTTTTTGACATCTGGTTTCGAAATTATGGTCATCACAATGGTTGCTATTCTGCCTTGGCTGGCTGAGCAAGTGGAAATGATTCCTGTTGAGTTTCTGGGTTTGTATCTGTCCGTGGCCGTTGAGTCATTTGTTTGGCTTTTTGCTTTGAAAATTATTATTAGAAGGCAACCGCACAGGAATACCGTATTAATGTTATGTTTTTCCGGGCTCTTGATAATATTGACCAGTCGTGGATTGTTAGGCTGAAGGATTGGTGCCCTTTCTGCTAAAACAAATTTTGCATTTAACTACTGCTAGAAAATCAGGCGTTATGATGGCTATCGACACCGTCGTGGTGGTAGTAATGTTATGGGCATCGATTTCATTGCGGCTGGGAGAAGTTTACGTCCCTGATTTGGAACGTGTGTGGATATTCTTTGCCGCACCAGCCATTGTTATTTTATCGTTTGCTAAAATGGGGATGTACCGCGCAGTTATCCATTACATTGAAATAAAAGCACTTTGGACGGTTTTTTTGTCCGTATCATTGGCGACAGTTTTTTTTGGAGTATTACTTCTTTTTGTTAACCCTTACGGCGTTCCGCGTTCATCCATTATTATCTTCTGGTTGGCTTTGAATGTGTTTGTCGGAGGGGGGCGACTATGGTTGCGTTGGGTATTGTCACCAAACGTTCGGAAAGGGCGATCCACTAATGTTGTTATTTACGGTGCTGGTGAAGCAGGCGTGCAATTACTCGATATTTTCAGGCATTCACTAGATTTTTTTCCTGTGGCTTTCATCGATGATGATGTTAATAAAGTGGGCCGCGAAGTGGCCGGGTTGCACGTCTATCGGGTTGAGGATATGGACTCCTTAATTCAGGGTTATGATATCCGTCAGGTTTTGCTGGCTATTCCTTCATTAGATCAGGGGCGTAAACGCATTCTGGTTGACAGGTTAGAGTCTTACCCGGTACAGGTTCGAATACTGCCCAGCGTGTCTGAAATTGCGCATGGTAAGGTGCAAATCAGTGATGTTAGGGATGTGAAAGTCGAAGATCTGTTGGGGCGAAGTTCCGTTTCTCCCGACGCGGCGCTGCTTGAAGAAAATGTTTGTGGAAAGAACGTGATGGTTACCGGGGCTGGTGGATCCATTGGTGCTGAATTATGCCGACAGGCTTTAAAGCTGAAGCCATCGCGTCTGGTGCTTTTTGAACGAAGTGAGTTTTCTTTGTATAAGATCGAACAGGAGCTTTCTACTAAAATCTTTGATTCAGATTTGGAGATTGAACTTGTTCCGATACTTGGTTCAGTGGTTGATCATCGTCGTATGAAGCAGGTGTGTGATGTGTTTGGCATCCAGACGCTTTATCATGCAGCTGCTTACAAACATGTGCCGCTGGTTGAGTTCAATCCGATAGAAGGCATACAGAATAATGTTTTTGGAACTTATCATGCAGCAAGAGCAGCAGTAGATTCCACCGTTGAACGGTTTGTTTTGATTTCTACAGATAAGGCGGTTCGGCCTACCAATGTGATGGGGGCATCTAAACGCTTGGCCGAGTTGGTACTTCAAGCTATGGCTCAGGAAACAGATTCCACATGTTTTTGTATGGTGCGCTTTGGCAACGTTTTAGGCTCTTCCGGTTCGGTTATTCCCCTGTTCCAGAAGCAAATTAAAGATGGTGGGCCCGTTACGGTCACACATCCGGAGATCACACGCTACTTTATGACGATACCGGAAGCGGCGCAGTTGGTGATTCAGGCTGGCGCAATGGCTAAAGGTGGTGATGTATTTGTTCTGGATATGGGGGAGCCAGTTAAGATTGATGACCTGGCGAAAAAAATGATTCATCTCAGTGGCTTGAGTGTAAAAGATGAAGCTAATCCAGAAGGTGATATTGAAATAAAATTTACCGGCTTGCGTCCGGGAGAGAAGCTTTATGAAGAGCTTCTGATAGGAGATAACGTGATTGGCAGTAAACATCCGTTAATCATGACTGCTGACGAAGAAATGCTGCCAATGCATGAGCTAGAGGAAATTTTGGATCAGTTGGATCAGGCATGCAGAGAATTTAATGTTGATACTATCCGGAAAATACTTCTCCGGTCAGAAGTTGGTTACAAGCCGCAATGCGATATTAAAGATTTAACTTATCCTTATGTGCCGCTTCTGGATAAGTGAGATGATCATATGAGATTTGCAGTCATCAAGATAAGGCTAGTGTTTTTATGACTCTGGCAGCTTTTGTTGTTCATCTTTTTTTTGCTTGTGGTCTTACTTTTATTTCATGGCTTATTACCTGGTGGATGTTATATCGGGTGGTGATTATGGATATTCCGAATGCTCGTTCCTCACATAAAATGCCTACCCCAAGGGCTGGCGGTGTGGCTATTGTGGTGACGTTTATTATCGGCATCATGGTGATTTTTATGCTTGCAGATAAGGCTCAGATTCATCAGGAATATTTTTGGGGTTTCTTGCTTTCTGCCATGTTGATAGCACTGATTTCATTTTATGATGATCTTAAGGCATATACATTCAAAATTAAATTAATTACTCACCTTGTGGCGATAGTCGTAGTTCTTGTTACAGGTATTGTGTTGGATCAATTGGCCTTACCTTTAGTGGGAAATGTTGTATTGGGCTGGGTTGGTTATGCGATTACATTTGTATGGTTGCTGGGGCTAACCAATGCATACAACTTTATGGATGGTGTGGATGGCATGGCTGCATTAACTGCGATTATTGCTTGCTCTTTCTTTGCCTGGATAAGTTTTCATCTGGGTAGTTATTTTGTCTATATTCTGAGTTATACGATTTTGGCTGGCGCGGCCGGGTTTCTCTTTTGGAACTGGTCTCCAGCAAAAATTTTTATGGGAGATACCGGAAGCGCATTTTTAGGCTTTGTGTTTGCCTGTATGGCGATTATTGCAGCTCGTTATGATGTGTCGCACACAACATTTCTTGTGATTCCAATGTTGTTGTTCCATTTCATCTTCGATACGACATTTACGTTGAGTCGGCGGGCTATGGCAGGGGAAAATGTTACGCAAGCTCATCGAACGCATTTATACCAACTGCTGGTTCGGATGGGACTAACACATGCTCGTGTGACATTGCTTTACGGCTTAATGGCAATCATTCAGGGTTTTGCCGCAGTGTGGATGGTGCAAAGTCCCGGTGAACTCAGGTTATGGTTTTTTGTGCCATTTATAGTGCTGTACTTTGTGTTAGCGCGAAGAATTGTTCGACAAGCAAGAGAATACCAACTTCTGGGCTGATACTCTTATGATGGAGCGTATATTATGTGTGGGATAATCGGTGCTATAGCACAAAGAAATGTAGTCCCTATTTTAATTGAGGGGTTGAAAGCGCTGGAATACCGTGGCTATGACTCTGCTGGCATCGCCATAATTGAGAAAGGTGAAGTTCGACGTGTCAGAGCCAAGGGGAAACTGGTTGCTTTGGAAGAGGAGCTCGCTAAAGGTTCTTGCGAATCGCCTATGGGTATCGGGCATACCCGGTGGGCAACGCATGGAGTGCCTTCCGTTAATAATGCGCATCCACATGCTTGTGGTGATTTTGTGCTGGTTCACAATGGTATTATTGAAAATCATCAACTTTTGAAGCGGGATCAGAGTCAGCACCACTTTGAGTCAGAAACTGATTCTGAGGTCATAGTTCATCTGTTGAATGATTTATCCGGCCAATGTGATGGAGATTTATTCGATTTGGTTCAAAAGGGAATTCAGAAGTTGCAAGGCTCGTATGCACTGGCTGTTATGAGAACGACAGAATCAGACTCAGTTGTGGTAGCGAGACATGGTAGCCCTTTGGTGATCGGTCTTGGTGTTGGTGAAAATTTTATCGCATCCGACGTTTTGGCACTGCTGCCTGTTACTTCTCGTTTTATTTATCTGGAAGACGGTGATGTGGCTCGTATTTCAACGCATTCAATCGAGATTGTTAATGCTGAAGGGCAGAAGGTTGATAGGGAAGTGAAGGAAAGTACACTCGAGGTTGGTTGTACGACACGGGGCGAATATCGTCATTTTATGCTCAAGGAAATTTTTGAGCAACCCGTTGTGATCGGTGAAGCACTGGAAGGGCGTTTGAGCAACATCAAAGTATTGGATCCGATGCTTCTTGGCGCTTCCGGGACTAAAATAATTGAACTGACCAAGAGAGTTCAGATTGTTGCTTGTGGCACCAGTTACCATGCCGGGTTAACGGCCAAATACTGGTTTGAGCAATGGGCAAGAATTCCATGTGAAGTGGATATTGCCAGCGAGCTTCGTTATCGAAAACCGGTAGTCTCAGATGGCACGTTGTTAGTCGTAATATCGCAGTCGGGAGAAACTGCGGATACACTGGCTGTATTAAATGAGGCAAAGTCAATGGGGTATGTTCATTCCATGGCTATATGCAATGTGCCGGAAAGTTCAATGGTTCGGGGAGCTGATGTGTCACTTTTGACGCGTGCTGGTCCGGAAGTCGGAGTTGCTTCTACCAAGGCATTTACGACTCAATTGGTTGTGCTGGCAATGTTGGCGGTAAGTTTGGGGCGTCGCTTTGAACTGACTTCAGATTTCGAAGAAAATGTTGTGAATCAACTTAAACAATTGCCTTCGGCAGTTTCGCAGGTGCTGGCTTTGGATGGGCGGATTAGTATTTTGGCGCAAACACTGGTGCATAAACATCACGCATTATTCCTTGGTCGTGGTCCCGGTTATCCGGTCGCGATGGAGGCTGCGCTGAAGTTGAAAGAAATTTCATATATTCATGCAGAGGCTTATGCGGCCGGAGAGCTCAAACATGGGCCTTTGGCTCTTGTGGATGAAGATATGCCGGTGATTGCAGTGATGCCGGATGATGATTTGTTAGATAAGGTCCAGTCGAATTTATCCGAAGTCAGAGCTAGAGGTGGAAGGCTGCTTGTGTTGACGGATCATGATCACCTTGAAGAAGATGAGTACACGACCGTGCTAAATATAGGAACAGTGCCGAAATTAATGCGACCGGTTGTTTTTTCTGTGGCTCTGCAATTATTGGCTTATCATGTCGCCGTTTTGCGTGGGACTGACGTTGATCGACCAAGAAATCTGGCAAAGTCCGTAACTGTAGAATAATCGTTTCTGCATAATAAAGTTGATGCCAGTAATTTCTGGCATCTTTTTTATTCTGGTTCCAGATTATTCACGAATGGTCCGGGTTAAAGAGTTCTTAAATATTCGATGATGTCCCGTCTGTTTTGCTCTTCCTGCATCGCCGGAAGGGTGGGCATGGTTAATCCGAAACGGCTTGATTTTACGAGTTTCATGGCTTTATGATCTGTTTCAATCAAAGTTTCCGGAGATTCTATCCATCGGTTAATCCATGCTTCATCATGTCTGGTAAGTACGTCTTTTAAGCCCGGAGCACCGGTATTGCTTTCGTTTGCGCTTGCCTGATGACAATGGGCGCAAATCGTTGAAAATAAGTGTTCACCATTTTTCACATCACCGGATGCAAGCGCTGGAGATGATTCTTCTCCGCTTGTCGCGTTGCCAGACTCAATCGCTGAAGGTGCTGCAATTTTTTGATTTTCAGCCATAGCGGACTGTGCAATAAGTAATGCGAGACAAATTGAGCCCAGAATTGCTATCTGTGCATTTTTTGGTTTCATAATGAACTCCAGTATAACCATGATTAGTAGGTGGATTTAGAGCAAGCTTAGTTAAGAAAGTGAAATGAGTAAATATAATCAGAATGCTACCATCTATTCAGTAGGAAGAAACGTTTTCAACAAGCTGTGCGAAGTAAGAAACAGAGTCGTTTCGCCTGAGTTGCTGGTTCAGATATATCCATATGAATAGTGGGCTGACGCAAAAAAAACAGTGTGCTATGCTATGCCCATGCGATTTGAATCTGTACCCGATTATCACATGCACACACCACGCTGCAATCATGCCACGGGCAATGTCATGGATTATTGCCAGGCTGCCTTGAACGTCGGATTGAAAGAAATCGGCATGTCTGATCATTCGCCGATGCCGGGCGGCTTTGATGCAGCATGGCGGATGGCGAATAATGAATTGCCTGATTATCTGGCTGAGGTGGAAAATGCCAGAGATACTCTGGCAGGCAGGCTTGATGTACGAATCGGTATAGAGGCGGATTTTCACCCCGGCACTGAGAATGCCGTGTCGGGTATGATTCAGGCTTATGCATGGGATTATGTGATCGGTTCGGTACATTATATCGGTGACTGGGCCTTTGATAATCCTGATGAGCTGGCCCGATGGAAAGATATGGATGTTGAGCAGGCTTACTGTGACTACTTTGAGTTGGTGGGCCAGTCAGCGCTCAGTGGTATGTTTGATGTTATCGGACACCCGGACTTGATTAAGAAATTTGGCCAACGCCCACCCGAAGGAAGTATTCGGGTTGAAATGGCAGAGAATGCCATGCTTGAATCAGTTTTGGCTTCCGGAGCCGCGCTGGAAATCAGTTCGGCCGGATTGAGAAAGCCGGTAGGTGAGATTTATCCGCAAGCAAGAATAGTGCACAAAGCTGCAAAGCTCGGTATTCCGTTTGCTTTTGGTTCTGATGCCCATGCACCGGGCGAGGTTGGGCATGGTATGGATGAGTGCCTGACCATGCTGGTTCAGGCAGGTGTGCAATCCGTGGTGGCATTTCAGCAACGGCAACGCCGTGATGTGCTGATTCAAGCTGTTTCATAATATGAGTACTTTGAGAAAAGATACCGTGCTCCTCACCGGGGCTTCAGGTGGTTTTGGTATAGAGTTTGCCGTGCAGTTGGAGCAGTTGGGATATCGTTTACTATTGCACGGGCGAGACCGGGCGCGTTTACAGATGACGTTAAATGTTTTGAAACGACCTCAGGATCATAAGCTCATCATGGCAGAGCTTTCCAGTCGAAAATTCATGGAAGACCTTATTGAAGAGGTTAAACAAGAGCAGCATCTGGTGGGGCTGATTAATAATGCCGGATTCGGGCTTTGGGGTGGTTTTGAGCGCAGTGAATCAGTGCCTCAACTGGATGTGATACGAACAGATTTATTGGCACCGGTTGCTATAACACATGCCTTGATTCCGCAGTTGATTCGGCATCATGGCTTTATTATCAATGTATCTTCATTGGCGGGTGAGTCACCCTTACCTTATATGAGTACTTATGCTGCGGCTAAAGCCGGCTTGACTTACTGGAGTGAAGCATTACGGGCTGAGTTAAAAGGTAAAATTCGGGTGGTGACACTGGCGCCCGGCCCTTCTCCGACTGGCTTTCGTAAAATATCCGGTGCGCCGACGGGTAAAGGTGGCCGCTTCAGATCGACAGCGCAAACGGTTGTGTCAGCGGCCCTGGAAACGCTGAAGAATGGCGGTGGTTATTGTGTGCCGGGTATCCGGCACCGCTTGCTTTGGCTGTTGCAAAAGGCCGTACCGCGCAGTCTTGCCCTGAATGTCATGGCCAGATATTTGAAACCGTGAAATCTGCCTCGGGAATGGCGTTGTCAGCGTACGAGGTGCGAATCTCACAGCGGGCACGCAGGCCAAGAATTATCGTCCGGCCAAATGGCGCTGTTGAGATTGTGCTGCCGCGTGGTGTGCCACAGGCGTATGCTCAGACATTTTTCATTGAGAAGCGCGGGTGGGTAGAGCAAGTACGACAACGTTTTTCACAGAATTCAGTGCTTGCCGATACGGATCAAATATTACCAGAAAAAATAACTTTGGAATGTTGTGGCGATGTGTTTGATGTAAGTTATCAGGCTACTTCGTTTCATGGTGTCCAATGTTTTCAGCAAGGCCAGAGTTTGTGTTTGCGTGGCAATATACAGGAAACTGCGCTTGTTCATGATGCACTTCAGTGCTGGCTCAAGCAACGCGCTAAGCAGGTGTTGCCGAAGATGCTGGAAGTGTTGGCGGAAGAGTATGGATTTTTTGTGCGCAGGATCGGCGTCCGGATGCAAAAGCGCCGCTGGGGTAGTTGTTCCGGAGCCGGACATGTTCAGCTTAATGCTAAATTGCTGTTGCTGCCGCAAGCATTGGTGCATCATGTGATGCTGCATGAACTGGCGCATTTGCAACATCCGAATCATTCGCCGCAATTTTGGGCCTGTGTAGCAAAGATGGATGCAGATTGCACTTTGCATCGGCAGCAGATGCGCGATGCTTACAGATGGATACCGCATTGGGTGACGTCCGGTGAATAACAGGATAAGTTTCTGAAACATTGTTCTAGGGGAGGAATAATGAATCGACTAAAAATATACAGACCATTACTAACAGCTCGTCAAATGCAGAGTTGTGATCAGCGCACTACAGATGTTGGTCAGCTTAGCGGCTTTGAATTAATGGCGCGTGCTGGTGCAGCCGTTGCCCGTGCTGCAACATGTTACGCACCTGATTCCGGCAGGGTGGTTATCATCGCCGGGCCGGGTAATAATGGTGGTGATGGTTTTGCCGCAGCGCGAGTTCTGAGACAAAAAAATATTCCTGTTACGCTGATTCCTTTGATTCCTCTGTCTGAATATCGCGGTGATGCCGCAAAGCACGCTAAACTGGCTGAGCAGGAAGGAGTAAAGATAAGGCAGGCTGTAACGTCGGAATGCTTGTTGGAGTTGCAGCGCTGGTTGCCGCGTAGCGTGGTGGTCGTGGATGCTATTTTTGGCACCGGTCTGGCCCGGCAGGTTGAGGGCCACATGGCCGATGCAATTGCCTGTATCAATGGCTCGGGCCGGACAGTTTTGGCGGTGGATATTGCAAGCGGTATCAGCGCCGATACGGGAGAGATGCAGGGATGTGCTGTGCGGGCTGATTTCACACTGCCGATTGCTGCTTATAAGTGGGGACACTGGAAACAGGCCGGTGCTAAGATGAGTGGAACGCTGCTTGAACCGGCTTCAATCGGTATCACTCAACAGACGATGCTGCATGCCATGGCCGAGTCGGGCGATGGCGATGAATGTGCTTTTGTTTCGCATCGGGATGTGGTTCGCCAGGGATTTCCTCCAAGATCAATCGATGCGCATAAAAATGATTTTGGTCATGTCTGGGTTTTTGGCGGCTCAGTTGGTTTTACGGGTGCGCCGATATTAACAGCACATGGCGCGCTGGCTGCCGGAGCCGGGCTGGTCAGCGTGGTATGTCCGGATGATGTATGGCCGGTTGTGGCCTCGTCGAGTTTGGAGGCTATGGTGCATCCCGTCAGTCAGCAAATTCATCGCGATACACACTGGCGTGCTGATGTGCTGGTTGCCGGTCCGGGTTGGGGAAAAATGCGTCAGTCTGAATTGGTTGAACTTATTGCCTTACCCCAGCCTCTGGTGCTCGATGCGGATGCCCTGAATATGGTGGCTGCTGATATGGCGTTGCAAAAAGCGGTGCTGGCAAGAAGGGGTATTACTGTGCTGACGCCTCATCCGGGCGAAGCTGCTCGTCTGCTCGGGGTGAGTGCACAGGAAATTCAAAAAGATCGTAAAAAAGCTGCTTTGAAATTGTCACAACTATTGCATGGATGGGTGGTGTTAAAAGGCCATTATTCACTGATTGCTTCACCGGATGGATGTGTTGTACTTAATCCGTTTGGCACGGCCCGACTGGCGACAGCAGGTAGTGGTGATGTGCTGGTGGGTGTGATTGCGGCAAGTCTGGCTCGCTGTTGCAGGCATGCTGATGCATCTGAAGGGGTTGATTCGTCAACTGCTTTGGATAATGCTGTAGTCAGAGATGCAGTGATCGCTGCTGTGGCGCTGCATGGTCAGGCTGGTGATACCGGGGATTGGTATCGAGCAGGACAACTTGTCGATCAGATTGCTGGCATCAGGTTGGCTTTAGCGTCAGAAAGCTTGCTATGAAGCAGTCTGTAAAGGAGTAAGTATCTTGATGGAAACCTCGGAATGATATCAAACCGACAACAACCTCTGTCGCCAAGGTTATCTGTATACAGATGGCATCTGACCATGGTCGCCAGTCTGGCGCATCGTGCCAGCGGCTTATTTTTGATTGTGTTCATGGTATTTTATTTTATTTTGCTGAGTCTTATGACTGGTGCGCCCGAGCAGTTTGATCTCAGCTTGTCGCTGATGCATTCGCTGTATGGTCGCGTACTGCTGTGGCTGGGATTTGCATCATTTGTTTATCATTTCCTCAATGGGATTCGTTTTTTATTGCTGGATGCCGGGTATGGGGAATCGCGCTATGCGATGAGGCTCTCTGCCCGCATGGTGTTGGCCGTCACGCTGTTGATGGCTGCAGGAGCGGCGGTGGCGCTGCTATGAAACATGATCAGGGCGTCAGTCATCATGGTGTTGGTGAGTGGTATTGGCAGCGAGCTTCGGCTGTATTGTTGATGTTTTTGTTACCCTGTGCTTTTTATGTATTGGGTATGGTTTATGCTGGCGTCTGGCAGCAGAGTGATGTACTCAGAATTGTGCAAATGCCCTGGGTAAGGGTTCTGCACAGTTTGTTGTTGATGGCGCTATTGTTGCACGCCTATCTGGGTATCAAGGTGGTTATCGAAGACTATCTGCATATTACCGGAATTCGTGTCAGTTTGATGTTTCTGATTACCAGTTTGCTGGCTGTTTTTGGTATTGCCTGGCTGGCTTTGATCTGGGGGTGGGCCTAATGTCGACATATCTTTCTACGGATCGAGTAGAGCATCATTACCATGATGTGCTGATTGTCGGCTCCGGTGGGGCTGGCATGCGTTGCGCCCTTCAGTTGGCTGATGCGGGTTACCGTGTGGCCGTCGTAACCAAGGTGCTGGCAACGCGTTCACATACTGTGGCGGCTCAGGGTGGCATCAATGCGGCCTTGGGTAATGTTAATGCAGATCATTGGCACTGGCATATGTATGACACGGTCAAGGGCTCGGATTATCTGGGTGATCAGGATGCCATAGAATATATGTGTAGAGCTGCGCCGCGACTGATTCGGGAGCTGGAGCATTTCGGTGTGCCTTTTTCCAGGCAGGACAATGGTACGATCTATCAGCGCCCTTTTGGCGGGCAGTCGCTGGATTTCGGAGCAGGTGGGCAAGCTTCCCGAACATGTGCAGCAGCAGATCGGACCGGTCATGCTATCTTGCATACCCTGTATCAGCAGAATCTGAAGGCGGGAACGCTGTTCTATCAGGAGTTTTTTGCACTTGATCTGATCACCGATAATGAAGGCTGTCAGGGATTGATGGCATGGGATATTGCCAAGGGTAAATATCATCTGTTTCAGGCAAAAGCGGTGATTTTAGCAACGGGTGGGGCTGGAAGGGTTTTTAAAGTGACCACCAACGCTCATATTTGTACGGGCGATGGCGGGGCATTAACGCTGGCTGCTGGTCTGCCCATGGAGGATATGGAGTTTTTCCAGTTTCATCCGACTGGTATTGCCGATGTCGGACCGCTGATTACCGAAGGCGTGCGCGGCGAAGGCGGTTATTTGCTTAATAGCGAGGGTGAGCGTTTTATGGAGCGCTATGCTCCTACAGCCAAAGATCTGGCCAGTCGGGATGTGGTGTCGCGGGCGATTGCTCTGGAAATCCGCGAAGGCAGAGGCTGTGGCCCGAATAAGGATCACGCATTGCTTAAGCTTGATCATCTGGGCGAAGCATTGATTCTGTCGAAATTGCCGAATATCCATGAGTTGGCATTTCGTTTTGCCGGTGTCGACTGCACCAGAGAACCCATTCCGGTGCAGCCCACCATGCATTATACCATGGGTGGCATTCCGACAAATCGTTTTGGCGAAGTGGTGTATCGCGCCGAGCAGGGTGATGAGGTGGTGATGCCCGGACTGTATGCGGTGGGCGAGGCGGCTTGTGTATCTGTGCATGGTGCTAACCGATTGGGCGGCAATTCTCTGCTTGAAATTATCGTGTTTGGCTATGCTTGCGGGAAGCGGGTTCTGGAGTATCTGGAACAACGTAATTATCACCCTACGCTGGCTGCGGATTGCTGGCAGCGCGGCGTGGATCGTGTGGAAAAACTTTTGCCTGCGCATAAAAATAACGATCAGGCTTTTCGTGTCTCAGATATTCGCAATCGTATGCAAACGATCATGCAGGAGCATTTCAGTGTTTATCGCAACGAAGCTGTGATGGCTGACGGTGTTGCGCGTATTGAGGCGTTGGCCGGAGAATTGAAAGATATGTCGATCAGTGATTCCAATCGGGTTTTTAACACTGAACTGGTTGAAGCACTGGAGCTGGAGAATTTAATGGCGTTATCGCGCGTCACTGCGGCCGGAGCTCTGGCCAGGCAGGAATCACGTGGTGCTCACGCCAGAGATGATTATCCTGATCGGGATGATGTTCACTGGATGAAGCACACGCTGGCCAGTATATTGGATGATGAGGTTAGGCTGGACTACAAGCCGGTCAGGACAAAACCGATGAGCGTGGAATCGTTTCCGCCCAGAAAGAGAGTCTATTGATGGACAAGATGATTCGCTTATCAGTATTTCGTTTTGACCCTGAAGCAGGCGATAAGCCTTTTATGCAAGCTTTTGAAGTGCCGGTAACCAAGCCGGGTATGAAGCTGCTAGATGCTTTGAATTATATTAAATGGCATATCGATGGCACGCTGACATATCGCAGGTCATGCGGTGAAGGTGTATGTGGATCGGATGGATTAAATATCAATGGTGTTAATGGTCTTGCATGTATTACTGAAATCGCTGGCTTGAAACAACCGATTCATGTGCGGCCATTACCGAGTATGCTGGTGATTCGCGATCTGGTTGTTGATATGGATCATTTTTTTGATCAGTACCGTCAGATTAAGCCGTGGATGCAAACATCCACGCCAGTGCCGGAGCATGAACGCCTGCAAGCGCCACAGGATAGAGCTAAGCTGGATGGGCAGTACGAATGTATTTTATGTGGATGTTGTACAACATCATGTCCTTCATGGTGGTGGAATGGCGACCGCTTTCTTGGACCGGCGGCATTATTGCAGGCTAATCGCTGGATTGTTGATTCCAGAGATGAGGCCACGGGTGAGCGATTTGACCAGTTGGAAGATGCTTTCCGCCTTTATCGTTGTCATCAGATTATGAATTGTATGGAAGCCTGTCCTAAACAGTTGAATCCCACGGCCGCAATTAATCACATCAAGCGTTCAATGTTGAAACGACAATCCTGAAGCGACAATCCTGAAGCGACAACCATGGCACAAATATAATGTGACGTTGTGGCTCAGGGCTTGTTCATCGTTTGCTGCATGTTACGCTTACCGTATGGAAAATCAGATTCGACAATTACAATTCAGATTAAAAAGGCAGGGTATGCTGGAAATTGAAGCCTGGCTGGAGCCGCTGCTTGCGGTCGATTTGTGTGGCTATGAAATCAGACAGGCTGTTTTGGAATTGCTGGCATTGGATTTGCCGGAATTGTTGGCAATGATGCACGGTGAAAAGGATGTTCCGGATGTTTTAAGGCCTTGTCTGGGTGTGATGCGATGATGCGTGTGTTTGTCATGATGTTATCGGTCGTTTTGTTTGTTTCTTGCAGTCAGGGGCAGCCTCCGGAAAAAGAAAAGTCACACTCATCCGATCTGGCCGGAGGCTTGGTGTTTGATCCGGCTGAAGTGGATTTGGGTGAGGTGATGGAAGGTAAGCACGCATCTGCCGTATTTCTGGTGCGAAATAACAGTGATATGTTTTTAAATCTCGCTGATATCGTTGCGCCCTGCGGATGTACAACGGCAGAGCCGGGTATAAGAGTGCTGGATGCCGGGGCTTTTACGCAGCTTAAGGTTGATGTGGATACCTTCGGGAAATTAGGGCAGGTCAGAAAATCAGTTTCTATCAAAGATCAATATGGCCGAACTATCACGGCGTGGATTAATATCCGGGTGCTGGAAAATAAACATATGAATCAGTCAGAGCGCAGTATTTTTGATGGCAAGTGCGCTGCCTGCCATGTTACTCCGGCTTTGCATAAATCGCAGGGCAGGGAGATATACCAAGCCGTGTGTGCGATGTGTCACGGTATTGCCGCTGAAGGAGCTTATGCACCGGCCCTGACTGATATCAGGGATGCGGAAGTTTTATCTTCTTTGATTGCCCAGGGAACAGGTAGTCAGCATATGCCCGGATTCGCTCAGGATAAAGGTGGCCCGTTGGATGAAAAGCAATTGAAATCATTGGTAGATTGGTTGATATCGCTGGACGATAAGGGTGAATAAGGCTATAAATCGCTAACTTTAACGGAGGCTACATTTCATGAAAAAAGATATTGTGATTGCACCATCAATTTTATCGGCAGATTTTGCTGATCTGGGTGCAGAGATTCGTGCCATTGATGAAGGTGGGTGCGACTGGATTCATTTTGATGTCATGGATGGTTCATTTGTTCCGCCAATTACCATTGGCGATAACGTTTGCAAGGCAATCCGTTCGCATTCAGATAAAATTATCGATGTTCACCTGATGGTTAATCATCCGGACACTCAGGTTGAAGCGTTTGCTAAAGCTGGTGCTGACATCATCACTGTGCATCAGGAAGCTTGTACGCACCTTGAGCGGACATTGCAGTTGATTCGATCTTTGGGTAAGAAAGCTGGCGTTAGTTTGAATCCGGCTACGCCTGTTTCTACCATTGAGAATGTACTTCACTGTGTTGATCTGGTGCTGTTGATGAGTGTGAATCCGGGTTACGGCGGGCAATCCTATATTCATGCGGTAACACCAAAAATTCGTCAGGCTCGCAAGATGCTCGACGATGCGGGTTGTGATGCATGGCTGGAAGTGGATGGTGGCGTGAATAAAGCAACCATCGCAGAAGTTGCAGGCGCTGGTGCAGATGCCATTGTGGCAGGCTCTGCTGTGTACAACACACCGGATTATGCAGCCGCCATTGCCGAGTTGCGTCAGTTGGCACAAAACGCATAAGGTTTTTTCATTCGCTGGCAAGTTGACGTTATTGGCATCGGCTGTTAGCTATGCGGCGTATGAAAAATTTGTGAATTAATTTTCATAATTATTTTTTATTATTCAGAGGGAGGGTATTATGACAGATCAAGCTGATCAGTCCCGGCGAAATTTTCTGTACATCGCTGCCGGTGGCTTGGGTGCTGTGGCTGCTGGTGCAGCGGCTGTGCCATTTATTGGTAGTATGTTTCCTGCTGCAGATACACTGGCAGCAGCGAAGACAGAATTTGACGTGGCAACAGTTGAGGAAGGCCAATTGGTCGTGATTCAATGGCAGGGTAAACCTGTTTTTGTGAGTAACCGTACGCCTGAGCTGCTTGCGCAGTTGGATGGTCATGACGATATGCTGAAAGATCCGAATTCAGAGGCCATTGAAGAGGTGTCGGCTGAGTGGATGACTGCAGAGAATCGCAAGTATCGTTCGATTAAACCTGAATACTTCATTGCTGTAGCCAGTTGTACGCATCTGGGCTGTATTCCGTTATATAAGCCGAGTGCAGGAAGAAAGGAGTGGGGTACAGCTGTTCCTGAAGACTGGCCGGGTGGCTGGCATTGCCCATGCCATGGCTCATTGTATGATTTGTCTGCGCGTGTAATCAATGGCTCTCCGGCACCACATAATCTTCACTTGATGCCATATAAGTACACTTCAGACACTAAAGTCGTGATCGGGTAAGGGGGGAGAACGATTATGTTAGATACAATTATGCAAACAAAGCTGTTTGCCTGGGTTGATCGCCGCACCGGAGCTGCGGATATCATCAAGTCGCAGTTGACTGAATATCCTGTACCTAAGAATCTGAACTATATGTGGAACTTCGGTTCACTGGCTTTGCTGGTTCTGGTTTTGCAAATTGTCACGGGTATTTTTCTGGCTATGTACTACAAACCATCAGCTGCTTTGACGTATGGTGGATATACAGTCGCTTTTGATTCAGTTGAACGCATCATGCGTGATGTGAACTTTGGCTGGCTGATTCGTTATATGCATGCTGTCGGCGCTTCGGCATTCTTTGTCGTTGTGTATATGCATATTGGCCGCGGTTTATACTACGGTTCATATAAAGAACCACGTGAATTGCTGTGGATTATCGGCGTGGTCATTCTGCTGATTATGCAGGGCTCTGCGTTCTTTGGTTATCTTCTGCCATGGGGTCAGATGTCATTCTGGGGCGCGACTGTAATTACCGAACTGTTCGGAGCGTTACCAATTATCGGTGAGTATCTGCAACAATTGTTGCGCGGTGGTTTTGCCGTTGGTGACCCAACGCTGAACCGTTTCTTTTCACTGCATTATCTGTTCCCACTGCTGTTGGCGGCGATTGTTGGTGGCCATGTTCATGCTTTGCATGTGGTTCATTCAAATAACCCTGAGGGAATTGATGTACATAGTGATGATCAAAAGATCAACTTCCACCCGTATTATACGATTAAAGATGCATTCGGTGTTGGTGTATTCCTGACCATTTATTGCTACGTGGTATTCTTTAATCCTCAGATGGCTGGTTATTTTATTGAGGTGGATAACTATGTGCCAGCCAATAATCTGCAGACGCCGGCACATATTGCACCCGTCTGGTATCTGACACCCTGGTATACCATTTTGCGTTCATTTGAAAGTAAATTGCTGGGTGTGATAGCCATGGGTGGATCACTGGCAATTTTGTTCGTGTTACCATTCCTGGATCGTTCAAAAGTTCGTTCGGGAAGGTATCGTCCAATGTTCCGTCTGATGGTTGTGATGTTCTTCGTGGATGTGATCGTGCTGGGTTACTGTGGACACTCAGCGCCTTCGGAAACATTGAAGCTGGTTGGACAGATTGCAACAGCGTATTACTTTGCATTTTTCCTGCTGTTGCCTTTCTTGCCGATGGTGGAAAAAACGAAGCCAGAACCGGAGGGGATTTGATATGAAAAAGTATTCATTAATCGCTGCAGGTATGTTTCTGGCCTTGGCTATGCCTGGCTTCGCTTCAGCTAACGAAGAACATGGCCCTGCTCTGAAGCATGCCGAGATTGATCTGACAGACCAGGAGCAGATTCGTCGTGGTTTGACCGTGTTTACTGATGTATGCATGGGGTGTCACTCGGCTAAATATGTTACCTATAAAGGGCTGATGGATTATCCGGAAATCGGTATTACACGTGAACAGGTGGATGAACTGCGTGGTTCCAACCCGCTGACAGCAGGCCTGATCACTGAATTGACACCGGAAGATGCAAAAGTGTCTTATGGTAAGGTTCCGCCTGATCTTTCGTTGATTGTGAACGGTCGTCGTGGTGGTGCAAGCTATGTGTATTCCCTGATGACCGGTTTTGAGCACGATGACTCCGGAAAAGTTCCTGATGGAAATTTCAATGAATATTTCCCGGGTAAGCGAATTGCTATGCCTGACCCATTTTCATGGTTGGGTCATGATGAAGCTGACACCAAGCAGTTGGAGCAGGATGCAGCTGACGTGGCAGCGTTTTTGGCATTCATCAGTGATCCGCATCAGAATGAACGTCAGGCTATCGGTAAATGGGTGGTTGGTTTTCTGATTCTGCTGACACTTGTCTTGTGGCGTTTGAAAGTTGAAGTGTGGAAAGACGTCAAGCATTGATTGAGTGACTTTCAGTAAGTTGAAAAAAGGCCTGCATTTGCAGGCCTTTTTTTGTGGCTCGTTTAAACAAAGCGTGTAGCTTTTGCAGCGTAGGCAGAGAGCATGTTTGAGAATGTGTTTTTTGTTATGCAATGATATCTGAATCTATGAGGTTGCTGAATACAATCCATGCGCGAATTTGAAAAAATTAAACGTCTTCCACCCTATGTATTTGCTGTAGTCAATCAGCTAAAGATGGAGCTTCGCCATGCCGGTGAAGACATCATCGATCTGGGTATGGGTAACCCCGATCAACCAACGCCGCAGCATATTATCGATAAGCTATGCGAAGCGGCGCAGGATGGTCGGAACCATCGATACTCGGTTTCCCGTGGCATACCGGGTCTTCGTAAAGCGATTTGCGGCTGGTATAAGCGTAAATTCGATGTCGATCTCGATCCTGAGACTGAGGCAATTGCGACGATAGGCTCCAAGGAAGGTCTGGCACATCTGGCCGTGGCCATCACTTCACCGGGTGACCTTATTCTGACGCCGAACCCGGCTTATCCGATTCATCCCTATGGATTTATTCTCGCTGGTGCGGATATCCGTCATGTGCCGATGGGTCCCGGCTTCGACTATTTTGAAGAAGTTCAAAAGGCAGTAAAAGATTCCTGGCCCAAGCCGAAGATTCTGGTGGTTAACTTTCCATCGAATCCGACGGCTGAGGTTGTTGATCTCGACTTCTACGTTAAAGTGGTCGATTTTGCTCGCGAGAATAATCTGATCGTTATTTCCGATATTGCTTATGCCGAAATTACTTTCGATGGTTATAAATGTCCGTCCATTTTGCAGGTGCCCGGTGCAAAAGAAGTTGCTGTTGAATTTTATTCTTTGTCCAAAAGCTACAATATGCCGGGATGGCGTATGGGCTTCATGGTGGGCAACAGGGAAATTGTCGGAGCGCTGGCAAAAATTAAGTCTTATCTCGATTACGGTACATTCCAGCCACTGCAAATTGCATCATGTGCGGCACTCAATGGTCCGCAGGATTGCGTTGAAGAGATTCGCCTGATGTATCAGGCCAGACGCGATACACTGATTTCAGGCTTGCATAACATCGGATGGATGGCGGAATCACCCAAAGCAACGATGTTTGTCTGGGCTGAAATTCCGGATGAATTCAAAAAACTGGGTTCACTTGAATTTTCCAAGTTGATGCTTAAAGAGGCTGGCGTTGCGGTATCGCCGGGTATCGGCTTTGGTGATTACGGCGATCACTATGTACGTATTGCGCTGATCGAAAATGAACACAGAACGCGTCAGGCACTGCGCGGCATTCGCCAGTTTTTAAATGCCGGTGCCTGAAGGAGTTAACAGAACATGACTGAAATTCGAGTAGGTTTATTGGGACTGGGTACGATTGGAACCGGTGTCGCGCGTATTCTGATTGAGCAGCAGGATTTAATGTCGCGCAGATTAGGCAAAACTGTGCGCCTTGTGGCAGCGGCTGACCGGGAACTTGAACGAGATCGAGGTCTGGATTTTTCAGGTGTTCGCTTAACCGATGATGCGCAGGATATTGTCACGGCCGATGATATTGATCTGGTGGTTGAACTGATCGGTGGTTATGAACCGGCACGCAGCTTTGTGGTTCAGGCGCTGGAGCATGGAAAACATGTGGTGACGGCCAACAAAGCCCTGATCGCCAAGCATGGTGAGGAACTGTTCCCACTGGCGGCATCGAAGGGCTTACAGATAGGCTTTGAAGCGGCCGTTGGTGGCGGTATTCCCTGCATGAAAGCCTTGCGCGAAGGACTGGCTGCTAATGCTATCGAATCGGTATATGGTATTTTGAATGGCACGTGTAATTTCATTCTTACCAAGATGGAAAATGCCGGTGCAGATTACGCTGATGTACTCAAAGAGGCGCAGCAGCTCGGATATGCCGAGGCCGATCCGACCTTTGATGTCGAGGGTATTGATACGGCGCATAAGCTTTCTATTCTGGCAGCCATGGCTTTTGGCTCGAAGATCAAGTTTGATGAGGTGTACACCGAGGGAATCAGCAGGATTACGGCAACCGATATCGCTTCTACCCATGAAATGGGCTACAGGATTAAACTGTTGGGTATCGCCAAGCCTCATTTTGCCGACGATCAGGAACAGATCGAGATGCGTGTGCATCCAACGCTGGTGCCACTTACCTCACAGATTGCACAAGTGTCCGATTCGTATAATGCTGTTCAGATATCCGGTGATTTTGTTGAGCACACGATGTATTTCGGTCGCGGAGCCGGCGAGCGTCCTACCGCTTCGGCCGTTGTTGCCGATATCATGGATATCACCAGCGGCTTCCCCGATGGTATCGCGCATCTGGCACCGCCCATGGGGTTTGTAGAATCCTCACGGCGTGAGATTGCCACGATGCCGATGGCTGACACGGTGTGTGAGTACTACATCCGTCTGATGGTGAAGGATCAACCGGGCGTGATTGCTGCTGTAACCTCAATTCTGGCCGATCATCGTATCAGTCTGGAGGCTTTGGTGCAGAAGGAACGCCATGTCAGCAACCATGTGCCGATCATGATGATGACTCACGAAACCACCGAAGGAAATTTGCAGGCTGCTATCAGTCGTATTACCAGCCTTGATGCTGTTGAAGAAGATGTGCTGATTTTGCGTAAAGAATCGGCAGTCGCATAAGGAAGAAGATTATGCCTCGTTACGAAGGAATTATTAACCGCTACCGCGCCTTCTTGCCTATCGGCAAAGATGATGCGGTGATCACCCTGTATGAGGGAGACACACCATTACACGAATCGATGAATTTGCGTAATGCCATTAACCCCGAGCTGAATATTTTTCTCAAATTTGAAGGCTTGAATCCAACCGGTTCGTTCAAAGATCGTGGCATGACCATGGCTGTGACACAGGCGTACAATTCCGGCAGTCGCAAGATTATCTGTGCTTCGACCGGCAATACTTCTGCCTCAGCCGCAGCGTATGCGGCCAATTGCGGTATGGAAGCTTATGTGCTGATACCTGATGGGAAAATCGCGCTGGGTAAAATGTCACAGGGCATGCGTTACGGTGCCAAGGTGATACAGATTCGTGGGAACTTTGACGATGCACTTGAACTGGTGCGCGAGATTTCTGCCGATGGTTCTATTTCACTGGTTAACTCGGTGAATCCGTACCGCATTCAGGGGCAGAAAACGGCATCGTTCGAAATTATCGATGAACTTGGGTTTGCCCCTGACTATCACGCCTTACCCGTTGGTAATGCAGGCAATATCACGGCGTACTGGATGGGTTATAAAGAATATTTCGATAAACGGATCAGTAAGAGCCTGCCGAAAATGATTGGTTTTCAGGCCGCTGGTTCTGCACCGATTGTGATGGGTCATCCGATTGAAAATCCGGAAACTATTGCCACGGCGATTCGTATCGGTAAACCGGCATCATGGAAGCAGGCCGAAGCGGCCCGCGACGAGTCCGGTGGTTGTATCGAAGCAGTGACGGATGAAGAGATTCTTGAGGCCTACAACATGCTGGCATGTATGGAAGGTGTGTTCTGTGAACCTGCTTCAGCGGCATCCGTGGCAGGCGTAATCAAGCTGAATAAGGCCGGTTATTTTCAACCGGGAGCAACCATTGTTTGTACCTTGACCGGCAATGGCCTGAAAGATCCGGACACTGCGATGAAGGGTGTTGCAGCACCGGTGACCATCGATGCTACTGAGGATGCTGTGCGCAAGGTGCTGGATTCATAAACACGGGTGAGTATCGACACGCTGATAGTCAGTCAGGCTCTGATTCAACATCAGGATGAGGTTTCGCTTCATCCTGATGTTTTTTTATGGGAAAAAGAATTGACGGCCAGATCAAAGGATTGGTTTCAATGCACAGCAAAATCACCACTCGACTGGTACGCCGCACTTCTTGATTTTGCCCCTGCGGCATTGATTGCAGCCCGCCTGTCTGTTGTGGATGAATCATATAAGCAGCTGTGGGTGGTGACGCCCTATCATGCCCGCCTGATGCGCGATTCGGTGTATGTGATGGCGGAAGGAGAATTTCCCTGGACGGCTGAAGATGTCGAAAGCTTGTGTGGTTTGCTTAATCCGTGGTTGCAGGAGGAGGGTATGCAGTTGTTACATGTCGGTGCTGCTTTGCTGCTGGCCAGTCAAGATATCTGGCAGGTAAACCCGCAGGGTTTTGCTCAGATTTCCGGCGGGAAACTACCGGCACATCACCATGCCGGTGCAGACGGTGGCCGATTGAACCGGCTGCTTTCGGAAATACAGATGTTGTTACATCAACAGCCTCTGCCAGCGCGTCGCCAGCGCAGGGAAGCTGATGTAACAGGCATCTGGCTATGGGGTGGCTGCGCATGCCCAACGGCGTCATCGAATGCACCTCAAACTTGCCCGTTGGCGACGCGGAATCCGGCTTTGCAGTCTCTTGCAGATGCTAAGGATGCTCGTTTGATGATCACGGAAGCGGAACGCTGGCATACCTTAGCTAATCGTAATAACGCAATACCTAAACGCGTGATTCTGGCTGGTGACGGGGTGGCGGTGTTGCTGACGCGTGGGCTGCTGCCTTCCTGGGGTAAAACAAAATGGACAGCTAAATCAATGAAAGATGAAGTGCAATTATTGTCGCTGCTAAGGGGTTGGCATGCTGCCTGAACAACGAACAGCGCGTGGATTAAGGTTGAGCTGGAAGTATCAGCCATTACAGGCCGATGATCCGCTGACAGCCTGGACAAAGCTTCTGCAAGGGCGCGGGCTAAGTGAGGCCGATCCGTTTTTTTCACCGCGCCTGTCCGATCTTCCCGATCCGGGCGAAATGCAGGATATGCCTAAGGCCGCCGAGCGGGTGGCAAAGGCCATTCTGTCCGATGAGGCAATACATATCTTTGGCGATTTTGATGCTGATGGCGTCAATGGCACGGCGATTCTGTTGCAGGCATTGCGGGGGGCGGGAGCCAGAGTATCGTCAAGTATTCCGCATCGCGCTGACGATGGTCATGGCATTGGTATTGAGCCGGTGCGTGAAGCTATAGCCAGAGGAATTACACTGGGTATCAGCGTCGATACCGGCACGACCTGTTTCGAAGCGTGTGCCGAGGCCAGGGCCAATGGTTTCGATCTGATTGTGTCTGATCATCATCTGCCGGATCACACCCTGCCCGAGGCATTTGCCTTGTTGAATCCGGCCAGAGTTGATTGCGGTTTTGCTGAGCGACAACTTTGCGGTACCGGCGTGGCATTTTTTTTGTTGATGGCGGTTTGGCGATGCTTACGCGAGGCAGGTATGCAGCCGTCATTTGATTTGAAGTCGCTGCTGGATCGCGTGGCGATTGCCACGGTGGCCGATGTTATGGATCTGGTCGGGGTCAATCGTATTCTGGTCTATCACGGATTAAAACAAATCAACCAGCAGCCATCGGTGGGTGTTAAAGCCCTGATGCAGATAGCACGCGTCAACAAGATGGTGGATGCTGAAACCATCGGCTTTTATCTGGCGCCGCGCATCAATGCGGCGGGGCGGATGCAGCACGGCGATGCCGCTATGCAGATGCTCAGCACCGATGATGAACATGAAGCATTGTCACTGGCACTGGAGCTGGATCAGGCCAACACGCATCGGCGTCAGATCGAGGCTGATGTGTTCAAGCAAGCTGAAGCTAAATTGAATGGTTCTCATATTCTGGCTGTTTACGATGCAGCGTGGCATGCGGGTGTGGTGGGGCTGGCGGCGGGGCGTTTGTCGCGGCAGCACCACCGTCCGGCGGCGGTTGGTTTTATCACCCCGGATGAGCAGATTCGCGTCTCATTGCGTGGTCGGCCGGGATTCCATGTGGGTGATCTTTTGCAGCAATGCTCAGCACACCTGGAAGGTTTTGGCGGGCATGCCGGCGCTGGAGGCGGCACGGTTTGTACAGGGGCGTGGGATGCGTTTGTCAGCGCTTTTGGTGAAGCAGTCGAAGAGCAGGCCAAATCGGTAGGTGATGCACTGATTCAGGAGGTTGATGGTATCCTCGGGTTGGGGGCGATGCATGCCGGGCTGGCGGAGAGGCTTGAACGATTTGAGCCGATTGGCCGGGCCAATCCGCCTTGCCAATGGTTGATTCGACAGGTGCGTATTATAGATCGGCGTGAGCTGAAGGGGGGCGTGGTTCGCTTAAAAATCAGCGACGGGGTTCGCCATATGGATGCGATTGTGTTTGGTGCAAAGGCGCTGGATGATTGCATACAGGCCGGACAGCTTGTTTCATTGATCGGCCTGTTGCAGCAGGACACGTGGCGTGGTCATGGCGCGGTTCAGTTTGTGGTGAAGGATGCTATAGTAGACCAGTAAGGGTGCGGTAGGGAGACAGACGATGAGCAAGATAAATCCTGACCATAACGATGCAAACAAACTGGCACTGAAATATGCTCTGGTATTTACCGACCTGTATTGCTACGAAGGACTGCTTCAACTCGATAGAATTTTCACCGATTCTCTGGCATCTGCGGATGCATCGCTTTGCCAGCGATTGATAGCGGCGCGTGCCAATCCGGCCGCACTGGATAAAAACAGGGAATCGGAATTGTTGATCGAGCTGGCTCCGCATGTCGAAACCTTTATCGGTGAGTTGTTTGGTATCGACGAACATTTGTATGCATTGTCGGCACGTGCTGCGGCGCTGAATCCACTGTATTCATGTAAGAAAAAGTTTGTGCAGCGTGTGGCCAAGAAGGTCGGTGTGCAGACCATCAGCGATGAGGCGGCACAGTCTGTTGTCGACAGGCTTACCACCATGTTTGGCGAGCCATTCAGTGAGATGGCGTTTGCCCGCCATGTAATGGATTGGTTGGCAGACAGTCAGGTCCATGCCGAGATGTTGGCGCTGGCTGCTGATTTTGCCGAATGGGCAGTGCACAGCCAGAGCGGACGCCAGCAATATGCAGGCGGAGTGCTGTTTCATTTGCCTGTGCCGGTTGATCCGATGCAGCTGGTACCGCTTGAGCGGGTGCAGGTTTCCGGCGCAGAAGCATTGCAGGGCCCCCGTGCATCGCTGCGTCATCGTGAGGGTTTTAAGCTCACCGATGGTGGATGTGATCTGAGCGGTGCACTTGAACAGGCGCACTATTGCGTCTGGTGCCACCATCAGGGGCGGGACTCCTGCTCCATCGGCCTGAAAGATAAGGAGCAAGCGCAGTTCAAACAGACCGGCTTTGGTGTGCAGCAAGCCGGTTGTCCGCTGGAAGAGAAAATATCCGAGCTCAATCTGCTGGCTGCCGATGGACATCTGCTCGGCGCGCTGGCTGTGGCCTGCGTCAACAATCCACTGCTCGCAGCGACCGGTCATCGCATTTGTAACGATTGTATGAAGGCCTGTATTTATCAGAAGCAGCAAGCGGTCAATATTCCTGAAGTGGAATCGCGTATACTCAAAGAGGTCTTACATCTGCCGTGGGGTTTCGAGGTGTACAGCCTGCTGACGCGCTGGAATCCGCTGAATCTGGTCAGGCCTTTGCCGCAGCAGCCATCGGGTTACAAGGTGCTTATCGCCGGTCTTGGCCCGGCTGGTTTCACGCTGGCGCATCAGTTGATGCAAGGTGGGCACAGCATTATTGCTGTGGACGGATTGAAGATCGAACCGCTGGCGCCAGAGATTTCCGGCGTGATGGCGAAAGGGCAGCGCGTGCAGTTCAGGCCGATCCGCGATATCAACGTGTTGTATGAGTCGTTGGACGAACCCGCTATCGCGGAGAAAAAGAATTCACGCACTCAAATACCCTCCCTCTCGCCAAATCATCTAAAATGTAAGCTCATCTCCCTAATC